>NZ_FNSD01000001.1:2710146-3387683 GCF_900105625.1 Terriglobus roseus | reverse complement strand
CACATCGACCACAGCACCGGCAACCTCGCCAACGCCCTCGACGATCACGGTCTGCTCGTACACCTTGGGAATGCCCATCGAGGTCTGGATGAGGAAATGCTCCTCATGCTCGCCATCGCCGCACTCGACCACTCGGCACTGCTTTGTGCCGCCAGGAGTCCTCATGGTTGTGTCACGCAGACCCTCGCTATACGCAAGCCATGCTGCGACACAACGCGTGCCATTGCCGGACAACTCTGCTTCCGAGCCGTCTGCGTTGAAGAGTCGCAGGAAGAAAGTCCCATCCTCTTTACGAGCGAGGAACTCCACGCCGTCCGCGCCCACGCTGTAGTTGCGCGAGCAGAGCAGCCGCGCCATCGCAGCATGATTGTTGTTTGCCAGTGTCTCTTCGACCACTAGAAAATCATTGCCGCACGCATGCGCCTTCACAAACGGAATCATCGCGTTCCTCCGAACATGGTGCTGCGATACACCCGGGCGCAGCCCTGTCCGCTGTTACAGATCACTTCAAGCTCCGAGAGACCTTCCGGATGCGCAGCAACAGCCTTGGCCACCGGATCGCCGTCAATTGCGATTACCAGCTGCGCATACCGTGCGGGCTGCTGGCTTGCCAGGTCGAAGCTCTGGGAGTCCAGCGGACTCACCAGACGGCGAAGCGGAATGCCTGCGTCCTGCACGGCGCCCATGTGATCGTTGGTGTTGAACATGATGGTCGCGCCCGGACCGGCGTCGCGCATCTCCTTTGCCAGTGTGGTCTCAAACGGGATGCGTGTAATCGAGTTCATCACGCCTTCCTCAAAGACCAGCGGCGTTGCGGTTAGCCACTTCGGGATTTTTGCGTTCTCACCACGAATGCGTTGCAGCATCGTGCCAAACGTCCCCATCATCGCGATCACGTTGACGACAATGCAGACCAGCACCACGAAGAAGAAGAGATCCGCCTGCTTCTTGCTGCGCGCGCGAAGCCAGCGTTCGACAGCAGCCAGTAGCACTACTGTGAAGATCGTCAGTGCGGGCAACAACTCCATTCCGTAACGAGAGTTGTAGTACGAGCCGGGGTAGAGCTGCGGAATGAACATGGGAACGTGACCCCATGCGATGGAGTACACGTAGAACGGCAGCGGCAGCCACAGCAGCAGCACAACGCGCGAGAGCCGTTGCTTCCACGCCATCCACGCACCCACCAGTGCGGCAAACATGACACCAAAGCCCAGTTCATAGGCCACTGCGTCGACCTGCGCGGCACGCGTGAAATAAATCAGCGCCCAGCCAGGATGATGCATGCCGCGTCGCGGTGCCGAGCCTGCGGGCGTCGTCTTTTCTTCAATCGCCTTCGCGGAGTACGGCCCACGCATGAAGTCGAGCCAGTCATGCTGATAGATGGCGTTGTATGTGAACCACAACGCGGGTCCCAGCGCCGAGAGCACGGTCATCACCAGCAAGCTCGTTCTGGTCGCCTGCTTCGTCGCATCGCTGGAACGCCACCACGCCAGCGTCAGTGCGAGCCAGATGGCGGCGCCCAGAACCCAGCCGTCATAGCGCGTGAAGACCATCGCCATGGTCAGCAGGCCACTCAGCAACATGCGTGTCTTCGCGGTCCCTATCCTGTTCGCACCAAGCGCTTCGATTGCCTCATAGGCAACGACGATGGACCATAGCAAGAGTGCGAGAAACAGCGGCTCTGTCATCGCCGTGGACGACAGGTACAGCAGGTTCGGATTCAGCGCAAAGAACGCCGTCGCCGCGAACGCCCACGTCGGCGTGACCAATTTGCGCGCCAGGGCGTAACACCCAGCGTTACCCATCACATAAGCGGCCAGCGAAGGCCACGCGCCCGCAATGCCGTTCTGCCACCAATCCATGCGTTGCACAAACGGCAGTATCAGCAGGTGCGGCAGCGGGAGCCACACGCCTCCCAGTTGGGCAAGGCCCGGATAGCGCGCATCGAGAATGCGACGTGCAATTCCCAGGTGCGCAACCGCGTCGCCATAGAGCAACATCCATCCACGCGATGCCGAAACCAGCAGCGCGAGGAAGGCGAGAATCACCGAAGCCAGCGCGATCGGCATAATCTCCTGCCGGGTTGCTGGATAGACCGTGTTCGGATCGTGCTGTACCCGCTTCGGCATGGGCCTGCGCGCCACTGTGCGCGGTGTGGGCAACGGCTGACCGGAAAGAGTCTTACGCGGCATCGAGATCCAAATGCGAGATCTGGCGGAAGAGGCCGAAACGCTCATCGATCTCTTCACGTGTTGTATTTTCGAGGCGTTCCGTACCGAATCGCTCGACGGCAAAGGATCCCATCACACCGCCATAAAACAGTGCCGTGCGGAAGACCCGCGGTGTCAGCTTCGGCTGCGATGCGATGTAGCCATAGAAGCCGCCAGCAAATGAATCGCCCGCGCCCGTGGGATCGACGACCGTCTCAATCGGCAGCGCCGGCGCGCGGAAAGGCACCAGGCTCGACTCACCGTCTTCGAACGAACGATCGCTGAAGAAAGCTGTCGCGCCATACTCGCCATGCTTGATGACGAGCGACTTCGGCCCCATCGCCATGACCTTCTTCGCCGCGGTGACGAGGTTATGCTCACCCGTCAACAGGCGTGCCTCACCGTCATTGATGATCAGGATGTCTTCTTCGGCGAGCACCCTGTCCAGGCTCGCGCGATGGTCCGCGATCCAGTAGTTCATGGTGTCGCCCGCAACCATCTTCACATCCGGCAGAGCCTGCCGCACACGAAGCTGCAACACCGGATCGATGTTCGCGAGGAAGAGATAGTCCGAATCCTTATAACTGCCCGGGATCTTCGGATCGAACGAGCCGAAGACATTCAGATCCGTTCCCAGCGTCTTCGCCTCGCCCATCGTGCCTTCATAGCTGCCAGTCCAGTGGAAGGACAAACCATCTGCATGCTCGATGCCGCTGGTGTCGATGCCCTTCTTCGTCATCACGGCCTCATGCTCAGGCAGGAAGTCCTTACCGACAACGCCAACAACGCGGACATCCGTGAAGAAGCTCGCAGCAAGCGAAAAGTGAGTCGCAGCGCCGCCAAGAATCTTGTTCTTCTGACCGCTTGGCGTGGTCAAAGTATCAAATGCTACAGAGCCAACTACAAGAATGGACAAATCCTTACCTCGTTGCTCTCGTTGTTCTCGTTCGGACCGCTTATGATCGCGGATCAGCACGCATTGATTCGGAGAGTTTGCTGCGCATACGCGCCACTCAAACAAAGTGACTCTATGCCGTCGTAGTCTTCCTGGCTGAGATAGCCAAGCCTGAGAGGGAGGATCAACTGAGTTTGTAACTCTGCTGACGAACCCCTCGCAATGGTGATGAAATGCGCGAAATTACGTCTCGATGCACGCGCCGAACCCTCAGCAATGTTACTCGGGATAGAGACCGAATACCGTCGCATCTGGGATGTGAACTCGTAGATTTCGGGTCGTGGAAGCTCTTCGAGAACCGATATACATCCACGGTCAAGTCCATCCCGCGCTGCCAGACTTCCAAATCACGAATTGACTGCGCCATGTCACCCTACCCCGAGAGAAACGAGAGCAACGAACAACGAGAGCAACGATCTACTTGTCGTACTTATCCAGAAAAATCGCCAACCTCTCCCGTGTCGCAGCCGGGATCATCGACTTGTCGGTCATAATCGCCCACTGCAACGCAGTTGCGACCGGCGTGCCACTGTTGTCTTTCGGCAAGGCCTTTACCGCACCAGTCAGCACACGCTGTGCATTTGCGGAGTTCTCATGGACGACCTTGATGACCTGCTCAACGGTCACGTCGTCATGACCTTCGTACCAGCAGTCGTAGTCGGTGACCATGGCCAGCGTCGCGTAGCTGATCTCGGCTTCGCGGGCCAGCTTTGCTTCCTGCAGGTTGGTCATGCCGATGACGTCCGCACCCCAGCTGCGGTACAGGTTGGATTCTGCGCGGGTGCTGAACTGAGGTCCTTCCATGTTGACGTACGTGCCACCCAGCTTGCCGACGACGCCAGCCTCCTTGCAGCCCTGCTCAAACGCCTTCGCTGCAACGGCGCAGACAGGGTCGCCAAAGGCAACGTGACCCACGATGCCTTCGCCGAAGAAGGTTGCGTTGCGAGCGAACGTGCGGTCGATGAACTGGTCGGGGATCACAAAGTCGGTGGGCTTGTGCTCGGCCTTCAGGGAACCAACCGCCGAGATCGAGAGGATGAACGACACGCCCAGCTTCTTCATCGCGTAGATGTTTGCGCGGAAGTTGAGCTCTGTGGGCAGGATGCGATGACCGCGGCCGTGACGCGCCAGAAAGGCGACCTTCCGACCTTCCAGGGTGCCGAGCACGATGGTCTCGGAAGGATCACCAAACGGCGTCTCCACCTTGACCTCACTGGTGTCTGTCAGTCCCGGCATGTTGTACAAACCGCTGCCGCCAATGATGCCGATCTCTGCCTGTGCCACGTACGTTCTCCTTGATGTTATTCGTTGCGTTCTTATTGTGCGATCTGGTGTTTTGCTTCGAGGACTGCGCGGGGAATACCAATGCCCGGCAGCAGCGATCGCAGGCCCATCGTCAGCTCATGTTGCGGCACCTTCGATAGGCCCGCCTGCATAAGCGGCCCCCGCCCCTGCGCCTCGCGATACTTCGTCTCCAACTGCGTTGCGATACCGCGCTCGTAGCCTTCACTGATAAAGACGCCGGTATCGTCCAGCGACAGCCACACATCGCCTTCAGAGGTGTTGAAGAGCATGTGGTCATCGTCGCCGTTGGGCAGGTCAACCTTCTTCAACGAGCTGTATTTTCGCGGCAACTGTCCTGCATACACCTTCAGGAAACTTCGCGCGGAATCGCGGTTTTGCCATTGCGAAAAATAGATAGTTCCGATGGAAGCACGCGTCTGCTTCGCTGCGGGCGAAGCATTGCGCCGCTGCGCTGCGTAATAGATACCGCCGCTCCATGCCTCCGCCAGCGGTCCTGCCATGTTCTGGCCGCCGAACAGCTCGGTGATGATGCGAACATCCAGCTCGCCCATCACACCCACGTCGTACGGCTCCCAGTCCTTGTCCAGCAAGCCATGAATGTCCGGCATGGTCAGCACCGGCACGGGCTTCTTCGCAAGGTAATCCTGCGGATGCATCACCTCGTGGGACGAAGCGGGCGGACGGTCGAGCGCACCGGCGAAGGCGACATCGACACCTCGTGCCTGAAGCAACTGCTGCTCAAAGCCAAGACCCGCACCATAGGGAAACAGCAAGGATTCCTGCAACAGCAAAGGGGCGCGCGCGAGGATCGGCGAGCTTGCAGTATCGCTCGCCATTTCGCGCATGCGGTCCCCAACCTCCGGCGAATCGATCAACGTCCTGCCAGTGTCTTTCAACTCGTAGTCGACGAAGACGGCCATCGCCTGGCCTTCCGTCACACTCTCACGGGCGGTCGCTGCCTCATCCAGTTGAATGTGCCGGTTGTCATCGCCAGCATTTTTGCTGATGTCGGTCGGACCGGGCGAGCCCCACTTGTCGAGGTGTACGCGGTCGTCCTGCACGGCATGCGTCAGTTCATGTGCTAGCACGGACTTCTGCTCATCGGGCTTGACCCAGTCCAGCATGTTCACGGTGCGTGTCTTCGGCTCGTAATACGCGGCCACCTGCTCCGTCAGCAGGCTTAGGAGAAAAGGCTTCAAGGCAAAGTCTGGTTCCAGCAAGCCGAACTTCTTCAGTACCAGTTCGCTGCGCTCCAGGCGCTTGGCTCCCTCATCGTCGTTCATCTTCGACCGCAGTTCGCGCTGCACCTGGTCGCGCGTCAGCAGCTTCCGCTTCACCGGACGGGAGGCCTTCAGGTGCGAATCCTTCGCAACAAATGCCAGGATTTCGTCGACTGAGCGGAAGAGCTCTGCCGCCTGGTCTTTGGTCATGGGCGTATTGGATTCGCTCAGGCCCGACTTGCTGTCTGTTGTAGCAGTCGCAGGCGGCGGGTTGACGGGGGCGGCGGGCGGCGGCTGAACCGTCTGCGCAGGAATCGCGACAGCAGCGACCAGGACGGCGGCAGCAAAGATTGGCAGTTGGAGACGGCAGGCGCGCTTCAAGACAGTAGCAACTCCGGTGGGACGCGAGCGGCGCGCGGGCGGCGGACCGTCGCGGAACCTATAATCCAGTGTACGGGTAAGCGGGGCTTTCGAGCCGCATCGGGCCCTCTTGGAACGCACCATGGCAGACTTAATGCTCACTTACGTCAGTCCTACCGACCAGCTAGCCGCACTGCGCACCAGCGCGGGCATGGCACCACTTTCCGGCGGATGGATCGCAGTCACCGGCGAGGACCGCGTTCGCTGGCTGAATGGAATGGTGACCAACTCCATCCAGGCGTTGACGCCGGGTGAGGGTTCTTACAGCTTCCTGCTGAGCGCCCAGGGCCGTATCCAGGGCGACGCGACCGTGTGGGCCAAGCCTGACATGCTGTTGATGCAGACCGACCCGTCACAGGTGGCCCCTCTGATGACCCTGCTGGATCGGTTCATCATCATGGATGACGTGGAACTCGCGGACGAAAGCTCGCTCTGGACCGGCCTGCTGGTGGCAGGACCGCTCGCTGCCGAAAAATTGAACGCCGCAGGCGTTCCCGTGCGCACTTCCAGATTGTTGAAGAAATTCTCCGTCCCATATGACGGCACAGAGCTGCAGGTCTTGTGCGCCTACAGCCCAGCGGTGCCGCGCTTCGAAATCTGGTCGCGCGACTCAGCCGCCCTTGAAAAGGTTCAGAGCGCGCTCGCAGGCGCGGGCGTCACCGAATGCTCCGCAGATGGCCTTGAGCTACTCCGTATCGCCGAGGGCACGCCGCGCTTCGGAACCGACATTCGCGACCGCGATCTGCCGCAGGAGACAGCCCAGACACGCGCTCTGCACTTTAACAAAGGCTGCTATCTCGGCCAGGAAATCGTCGAGCGCATCCGCTCGCGCGGCAACGTCCACCGCACCCTCACTACCTTCGTGCTGACGGGCGGGGTACCGGCCCCTGGTGCGCCACTAATGGCAGAGGGCAAACCTGTGGGCGAACTGACCAGTGTTGCCGCCGAATCCATTGACGGTCAGCTGCTCGCGCTTGGCTTCGTTCGCCGCGAAGCCATCGACCGCGCACTACCCCTGACGTATGAAGGCGGCACCGCCGCACCCCATTCCGTCACAGCCGCATCCTAAAGGCCAAAAGAGAGTCCGAGAGAGAGCATGTCAGAGCAGGAGCAAAACAAACCCTTCGTCATCAACGACCGCCGCAAGTTCCGTATGGATGGCGAGCCGCGCGAAACCATCGCCGAGACGCCTGAACCCGAGCCGGTCGCAGTCGTCACCGAGATGCCTGCGCCTGCCCCGTCAACTTCTGAGGAGACTGCAGCACCGAAGCATCACAATGAGCCGATTCCCTTCAACAGCGCACACTCCGTGACACCGGTGCCTGACCCTGCTGAAGAAGAACAGACCGTCGCCGCAGACGCAGCGCCCGGTGAGTCAGAGCTGCCACCCCCTCCGACCGAGGAGGAGATTCAGCAGGTGCGACTGGCCTATGAGACGACCTCCGAACGTTTGGAGACCATGATCCGCTCGCAGAACCTGGGTGCCGAGCATCCGCCGGCGATGGACTTCACCCAGTTTGTTCAGTCGCTCTACATGTCGGCCATGATGCAGCTTGGCGCCGGTACGCAGCAGGGTCAGCAGGCGCGCGTGGATATTCTGGGCGCCAAGAGCACCATCGACATGCTCGGCATCATCGCGGAAAAGACCGGCAGTAACCTGACCGATGTGGAGCGTCGGCTGATCGACGCAGCCCTGTTCGAACTGCGAATGGGCTTCCTCGAGATCACGCAACTGCTCGCACGCCAGGCGCAGGCCAAGCAAGGCGCACCAGCAGCGGGTCCCTCAGGCGCCGGCGGCGCTGGTTTCGGCGGTGGCGGATTCACCGGCGGCGGTCCACGGATTGTCCGCTAGCAACACAAGCAGTGCAGAACTCCTCTTCCTCGGTACGGGCACGTCTATGGGCGTGCCCACGCTGGGGTGCAAGTGCGCCGTCTGCCGCTCGTCCGACCCACACAACAACCGCATGCGGTCGTCCATTGCCCTGCGCTTTCACGACGCTGTGCATGATGTACAGCGCACTGTCCTGATCGACACCGGTCAGGAATTCCGCATGCAGGCTCTTCGCTTCGCTATAGACCACCTGGATGCCGTGCTGTATACGCATGGCCACGCCGACCACATTCTGGGCTTCGATGACCTGCGACCGTTGACCTTCGGTCACGCCGCCAATCTTCCGATCTATGCGGATGATCCCACGGCCGATATCCTGGAGCACGTCTTCGCGTACACGTTTCGCAAGGTGAATCGATATCCCACCAGCGCCCGCGTAGATCTGCACCGCCTGAGCTCAGAACCGGCTACGACGTTCGATCTCTTCGGATCGACCTTCGAGCGGATCCCCGTAATGCATGGTCATCACATCATCGCCGGGTATCGCTTCGGCAACGCGGCCTACCTGACCGATATGAGCGACCTGCCGGAGGCCAGCTACGACCGCCTGCGCGACCTCGACATCGTGGTGCTGGATGCCCTTCGACGCGAGCCGCATCCCAGCCATTCGCACCTGGACAAGAGCATCGCCATCGCGCAGCGCATCGGCGCGAAGCAGACATACTTCACGCATATCTCGCATGACCTGGAGCATGCCGCTACCGAGGCTGGATTGCCCGACGGCATCCACATGGCTTACGACGGTCTGCAATTGAACTTCGACACTGCGGCTGGAGAGATGGCATGATCGTCTTCCGCAGCCTGGCTGAAGTACCGGCAGATTTCGGGCTGACTATCGTGACCATCGGCAATTTCGATGGTGTGCATTGCGGCCACCGTACCGTGATCTCTGAGGTCGTCGCGCGGGCCCGCGCCAAGGGCGCAAAGGCCGTGCTGGTTACACTCGACCCGCATCCTGCACGCGTATTGCGGCCGGAATCTCCGCTGCGACTGATCACCCCGCTTCCCGTGAAGCTGGAACTGCTGAAGAGCACAGGTCTGGATGCCGTGCTGCTGCTGCCATTCACGCAGGAGTTCTCGCGCACCTCGCCGCGAGCGTTCTGCGAGACGGTACTTCGGGACGCTCTGCACGCGACCGAGGTGCATGAAGGGGAAAACTTCCGCTTCGGCTACGGCGCCGAGGCCGACATGCACTCGCTGGAATCACTGGGCGCTGAATGCTGCTTCACCGCCCACACGTTTGCGCCGCTCACATTAGGCAGGCAGACTGTCTCCTCCAGCCGCATTCGCGCGGTCATCGCCGCGGGCGATATGAGCGCGGCACGCCACATGCTGGGCCGGCCGTTTTCGGTGGATAGCACACCTGCGCGCGGTCGCGGCTATGGCACGCAGTACGCCGTGCCAACCATCAACCTGGCGCCTTATGCCGACCTGCTACCGGCGAATGGTGTCTACGTGACCGACCTGAGAGTCGGTACCGGCGCATCCGCTGTGACCTTCGAAGGAGTCACGAACATCGGCAATCGCCCGACGTTTGGAGAAGATTCCTTCGCGGTGGAGACGTATCTTCTGCGCTTCCATCCGATTGCATTGGACGAAGCCACTCCGCTGCGAATGACCTTCTACAAGCGTTTGCGCGAAGAGAGGAAATGGCCTTCGCCCGAAGCCCTGAAGGTCCAGATCGGCAAGGACGTAGCCCGCGCCGAACGCTGGTTTCACCTCCGCCGGAAGTTAGCTAAAAACCCGGGCGCCCCACCTTCGCGTAGCTAAGGTGAGCATCGCGCGCCAGCGCGAGATCTGTTCGATCGACGAAGATCTTTGAAAGCTGTCCGTGCTTGACGAGTGCCTACGTCGAGGGACGTTCCGCCTATCGCGGGGCGGGTGTCCGGGATGGTTCGGTCGTCGTCCTGGGTGCCGTCACAGGTGCCGTTCCCGTGTATGGCCGGTACGGTCCCAACGGAGAGGGCACATAACCCTTAGCCGCTGGCTTCACGGGTGCTGCCGCAGGTGCTGGCTTCGCGGGTCCGGCAGCCGAGTCGTCCGGCATCGCATCGGGCGCCGCCTCCGGCGTTTCGCGCACGATGGGTGCGGGAGCCTTCGCCGCCGGCTTGTTATCCGGATCATCATCCTCGTCCGAGTCGTCATTCGTGGCCGCAGGCTGCTTTTTCACCACGGGTGTGTCTGCGCTGGACTCGCTGACTTCCAGTGTCTTCTTCGCCGCAGTCGGGAAGCTTTCCACCGGTGTGCGAGCAATCGCCACCTTCATGAAATCGATCCACATGGGCAGCGCAGCCTTTGCACCCGTCTCCTTGTCGCCAAGTGTCTTACGATCGTCGAAGCCGATCCAGGTCCCCGTTGTGACGCTTGGCGAAAAGCCGATGAACCAAGCGTCGGTATAGCTGTTCGTGGTGCCTGTCTTGCCGCCGAGCGGATGTTTCAAAATTGCCCCGGCGGCGGCAGCCGTACCGAACTGCGGAACAGCCTCCAACAGCTTCATCATGGTTCGCGCGGTGTCGACGGAGATCACTTCCTTCACCTGCGGCGTCGTCTGCTTCAACGGCAGACCGTCCGCCTGCACAATGCGGCGGATGACATGCGGCTTGATCAGGATGCCGTCGTTCGGGAAGACCGAGTAGGCACCAACCTGCTCCTGCAAGCTGATACCAGCCGATCCGATGGCTACCGGCAGGAACGCGGGTAGGTTCGACGTGACACCGAAGCGATGCGCAACCTCGATCACCTTTCGAATGCCAACCTGATTCGCAAGCTTCAGCGCCGGGATGTTCCGTGATTCGGCAAAGGCATTGATGATCGTCATCGCGCCCTTGTAGTCCGCCTCATAGTTATGCGGCGTGTAGGGGCCGTTCGGCGTGTAAAAGCTGGTGGGCCCGTCGACGATGATGTCCGTCGGCTTCGTATGCAGATTCTCAATGGCGGCGGTGTACACATACGGCTTGAAGCTGGATCCGGTCTGCCGTTCCGCCTGCGTGGCGCGGTTGAACTGCGACACCGCAAAGTCACGACCGCCCACCATCGCCAGCACTTCACCGTTGTTGTTATCCACGGCCATCATGGCCGCCTGGGCACCGGTATCCTGCTGCAGCGACGCATGCATGGTCTTCTCGCCGGACGTCGCATCTTCAATGCGCACGTAGGCGATGTCACCACGCTGCAACAGCTTGTCGCCGTTGCCCATGGTCGTCCAAGCCCAGTCTGCAGGCGTCATCTCTGCGTAACGCTTGCCAATGCGGACGATGACACGGCGCGACGTCGCTTCCGTGACCAGCGCATGGAAATACGCGCCGTTCTCAATCGTCTGCGTCGACCAATCCGGATGCGCGTAGGTCTCAAGGTCCGCGCCAGTCGCAGCAACGTTGGACAGCTTTGCCTTCCAGCCATGACGGCGTTCGTACGCCGCAGCGCCGTCCATCACGGCCTTGTTCGCGGTGATCTGCAGGTCAAGATCCATGGTGGTGTAGATCTTCATGCCGGCGCCATGCACCGCGTCCGCACCATACTCCTGCTCCAGCTGGCGACGAACCTCTTCCACGAAGTATGGCGCTACCGTGTTGCTGGCGGGCTCGATGTGCAGGCCCAGCGGAGCTGCCTTCGCCTCGTCATACTGTGACCGCGTGATGACACCGTCGCTGAACATTTCGCTCAGAACAAGGTTGCGGCGCTTTAGCGCACGCTCCGGGTGGCGTGTCGGCGAATAGGGCGTTGGCCCCTTCGGCAATGCTGCCAGTAGAGCTGCCTCTGGGAGCGTCAGATCATGCACTTTCTTCGAGAAGTAGTACTCGCTGCCTGCCTCGAATCCGTACACGCCGCTGCCCAGGTAGATCTGATTCGCATACAGCGCGAAAATCTGCGGCTTGGTGAAGTGGCGTTCAATCTGGATGGAAAGCAGAATCTCCTGGATCTTGCGGGAGTACGTCTGTTCCATCGACAGGAAAAGGTTGCGCGCCAACTGCATGGTCAGCGTCGAAGCGCCCTGGCGGCGGCCCTTCGACCGCAGATCGACGTACGCTGCACCCACCACACGGAAGGGGTTGATCCCGGCATTCTTCTCGAAGCTCTTGTCTTCGATCGAGATGATTGCGTCATGCAAGACCTTCGGGAATTCGCTGTACGGTACGACCACGCGCCGCTCGAGCGCGAACGAACCGAAGCTGCGACCGTGGATGTCCAGCAGTTCCGTCGTGGTGGCCGGGTGGTAGTGCTCCAGATCTTCCATCTGCGGCAGGTCGGCCGTGTTGACCAGCGTGAGGCCCACCAGACTGCCGAAGATCGCCGAGCAGATCAGCAGGCCGTAGAAGATCCCCTGCCGAGCCTTGGCACGCGTCGGAAAATACCGAGCCCACCAGGTGCGGGAATACGGCACACGGCGTTCGACGAACGGCGGCTTGCGCTGCCGCGCCGTTTCATCGTCGCGAGTGAAGAGGGATGGCACAGTTTTTTACGGTAGCACGGTGGGCTAAGGGTTGTGAGTGGCGCCGGGGGAGTCGAGTTGTCATCGGGACGACAATCTTGCCCGATCAGAACTTTTCGAACTGTCATCCCTAGTGGAACGGCAAAGCAGAGTGTTCAGGACGACAGTTCACTGCAAGAGAAAGGCGCCGCATGCGCGACGCCTCTCGTCATCAGATCTTCAAAAGCTACGTGGCTTTGGCCTTGAGCAAATCCAGAGCCTTATTCAGTTGCTCATCAATTTGCGCGCTCGGCTTTGCGACTGGCACGGCAGGTTTCGAAGAGTTCACCGTGGCGGTGCTTGCTGCGCCGTCGCCTGTGTCTTCGTCGTCCTCATCCGCGGTGGCAACCTCAGCAGCCGAGGCCACTGCTACCGGCGGCGTCAGACCGTCATCCTGAAACTTCTTGCCGCTGGGCGTCTCGTACTTCGCCACAGAAAGGATCAGTGCAGCGCCGTCCGGCAGCTCAAAGGTCCGCTGCTGCGATCCATCGCCAAATGTCTTTTCGCCCACCAGTTCGCTGCGCTTGGAATCCAGCAGAGCCCCAGCGACCAGTTCAGCCGCTCCAGCCGTGCCGTGGTTCACAAGCGTCACCATGGGGGCTGTTGCATTGACGCTCTTGCCCGCATCAGCGGTGAAGGTCTGCTTGGAAACCTTCTGGCCTTCCAGCATGGCCAGCGTGCCGGTCTTAATGAAGAGGTTCGCCATGCGCAGGGCTTCCACGTTGTCGCCGGTGGAGACGTCGCGCAGGTCGAGCAGGATCTTCTTCGTGTTGGTCTTGCCCATATTCTTCAGCTTCGACTCAACCTGTTGAACGTGCTCCTTATCAAGCGTGACCGGCTTGATGTAGAGGATGCTGCCGCTTTCATAGAAGACCTCGCCAGTAGCGGAAGGGGTGACCTCCGCACGGGTGATCGTCAGCTTTTCCGGAACCGATTTGCGTGGACGAATGACCGACAGGTTCACAGTCGTTCCCTTTTCGCCCTCAAGCATCATCTGGACGGACGCCAGCGAAAGGTCGCGCGTGCTCTTGTCGCCAATCGACTCGATCATGTCGCCATCGTTCAGGTTCGCCTTGTCGGCAGGGCCTCCCGGCACAACAGAGACGACGGTCGCATAGCCAAATCGCTTGGCGACGTTCAAACCAATCTGCGCTTTCGGCTTCTCCCCGCGAGTCTTGTAAGCCTTGTACTCTTCCGGCGTCAGGTAGCTTGAATCGGAATCCAGGGACTCCAGCAGGCCGCGCAGCGCCGCGTCCGTTACCTTTCCCATATTCGGGTCGACAACATAGTCGCCCTGGATGTGCCGCAACACCTCGCTGTACACCTGCATCTGCCGGTACGCACCCTCCTGTGGCTGGCCTGCTGCACGCACACGGCGAGCGTTGGCGCCCAGGAACATGGTCAGCAGCAAAACAGCAGAGACGGCAAGCGTGGAGATTTTGAGCGATTTCGGCATCGGCAGAACATACCCCGGGTGACGGACTTTTGCTTCTCCGGGTTAGACGCACCCCGGTCGAGATAGCATACGCCTGTCGCTCCTGCCCTGCTTAAGCATATGGGGACTGGTGCTGCTCGGGACCAGGAATTCGGTAGTCGGGACGAAACGTGTGGTGGCGGTGACTGGGCTCGAACCAGTGACCTGCGGGTTATGAGTCCGCCGCTCTAACCAGCTGAGCTACACCGCCATGGTGTTGGGGAAGTGACCTCTGTCTGCGGCAGGGAGCCGCAAGGCACTCCATGTAGTTTACTGGAAGTCGGCCCGGAGACCAAACCGCTGGCCAGGAAAAACGCATGCCCACCACCCTTGGAGTCATCCCCGCCCGTCTCGCCTCCACCCGCCTGCCCGGCAAAGTGCTGCGGCCGCTGCTTGGCCGACCCATGCTGCAGTGGGTAGTCGAGGCCGCGATGCGTTGTCCGCAACTGGACGAAGTCATCGTCGCCACCGATAACGAGCAGGTTGCCAAACTGTGCGAGAACAACGGCTGGCTCTGCCAGATGACTGATCCCGACCTGCCCAGCGGCACCGACCGGATGCGCGCCGTTGCCCTGCAGCGCGAGGCTGAGATCTACGTGAACATCCAGGGCGATGAGCCACTCCTGAAGCCCGAACACATCGACGCCCTGCTCCGTCCCTTCGCCCGCGGCCCGCAGGTCGAGTGCACGACCGTAAAAACCGCCTGCTCGCCGGAAAACATCACCAATCCCAACGCCGTAAAGGTCGTCAATGCCACCGACGGTCGGGCGCTCTATTTCAGCCGCGCCACCATCCCCTACGACCGCGACGCCCATATCGCCGGGGACCTCGCCAACGGCAAGGCCACCTACTGGAAACACCTCGGCCTCTACGCCTACCGCCGCCCCGCCCTGTTGCGGTTTGGAACGCTCGAGGCCAGCCCACTCGAGCAGACGGAGCGCCTGGAACAGCTGCGCCTGCTGGAAAACGGCCTGGCGTTGTACGTGGAAGCAGTTGATTTCGACACCGTCGGCGTGGATACCGAAGCGGATATTCCGCGGGTGGAGGCGCTGCTGCGGGAGCGCTTCGGGCGTTGAGACCGTTGCCCCACGGATTTATCATCCCGAGCCAAACCCGCTCATCCCGCCCCCAAAGATTTGTCATCCTGAGCGAAACGAAGCGTAGCGGAGTGCAGTCGAAGGATCTGCATTCTGTTTATGCGATTGCAAATGTGGTGGGGCCGTCGCGCACCTTCGTGCGGCAGCAGGCAGAGTGCAGGTCCTTCGACTCCGCTACGCTCCGCTTAGGATGACAAATATCTTGAATGGTTCTTAGGAGGCGGCTGGAACTGCACCGGAGATCTTCCGAGCCAAAGGGATCGTAACCTGCAGACCCTCGTCCTGAACCTTAACCTTCACCACGGCCAGTGACCGCGCGGTCCAGGTTGCAGCTTTCAACTCCGCACGAGGCGTGGAGCTGAGCACCGCAAGCACCCGGCAACCCGCGGCCAGGCCGGCCTTCACGCCGACCACAGCATCCTCTGCAACGATGCACTCCTCCGGAGCGAACCCGAGCATTTCCGCACCGCGACGATACGGTTCCGGGTCAGGCTTGCCTTTGGTGACCATGTCGGCAGTGACCAGGTTCTTCGGCCACGGCAGGCCCGCGGCAGACAGCCGGCCCCTCAGCAGGCGCTCCGTGCAGCTGGTCACAATCGCCCAGCGCTCCTGCGGCAGCTTGGTCAGCAGATCCATCACGCCGGGCAGCACCTGGATATCGCCCACGTCCTCGATCTCCATGTCTTCAATGATCCGAAGACCAGCATCGGCATCGAGATCCGGTCGTAACATCTGAACGATGTCGCGGGCGGGGACGCCGTGCGGCAACACAAAATTCTCAGCGTTCGGGACGTCGTGCATGATGGCCCAGCGCCGCCAGCAGCGGGTGGCACTTGCGATGGAGCTAATCAGCACACCATCCAGGTCAAACAGGAAGGCCTTCGCCCCGGTCGTTACAGCAGCCAACTAACCCTCCAGTACAAACTGTTCAGCAGCCTTCAATATCTTCGTGACCGCAGTCTGCGAGGTGGACTCACAGTACACGCGGAGCAGCGGCTCTGTGCCAGAAGCACGCAGCAGCAGCCAGGTTTCAGCGGCGTTCTTCAAACCAAAGGATTCGGGATTCTCAAGATAGAACTTGATACCGTCCATGTCCTCGGACTTCAGGACCTTGTACCCGGCGATATCCGTGAGGCCGCTCGACGCACGCTTGATCGCCGACTGCTTCAACGTGTCGTTGATGTGCATGTCGATGCGGCCATACTGGTGCTCGCCGAACTCCGCCTGCAGCATGGCGACCAACTCGCCGAGCGTCTTCCTTTCTTCCGCCATCACGTTCGCAATCAGCAGCGCATTCAGGATGCCGTCGCGCTCGGGCAAGTGCTTCTTGATGCCGACGCCGCCCGACTCCTCGCCGCCAATGAGGATGTCCTTGTTTTCATCGAGCATCAAGTCGCAGACGTACTTGAAGCCAATCCCATGCTCATACAGCTTGCGGCCATACTTCGCTGCAATGCGGTCCAGCATCTTCGTCGTATTGAAGGCGCGCGTCACGTCGCCGGGCCACTGCTTGCGATCCAGCAGCCACCACACCAGGATCGAGAAGATCTTGTGCGCATCCACGACATTGCCGTTCTCATCGACGGAACCAATGCGGTCCGCATCGCCGTCTGTGATCAGGCCAGCCGCGCACTTCTCTTCTACGACCTTCTTCTGCGTCAGCGCGATGTGCGGCAGAATCGGCTCGGGATTGATGCCGGGAAAAAGCGGATTGTGCTCTGCACGAATCTCGACGCAGGGGACACCCGCGCGCTCGAAAATGCCCTTCAGAACGCCCGCGCCCGCACCGAACATGCTGTCGATGAGGAATCGCTGGCCGCTCTTGGCAATCAGCGGCAGATCCGCAAACGCTTCGACCGCCGCGATGTAATCCGGCAGAAAGTCGACTTCCGTAATCGCCCCAGGCCTCTTCGCCGCAGGCAGAGCAACTCCCAGATAGCCCTCAATCTGCTTGATAATGCCCGGCGATCCGGACCCGCCATAGCTGGCCTTGTACTTCACGCCATTCCACTGCGCCGGGTTATGCGACGACGTGATCATGATGCCGCCCGCCGCACCTAAGTTACGCACGCCGTAGCTCAAAGCCGGCGTTGCCGTGATGTCCTTCGCCAGCATCACGGGAATGCCTGCTTCGCTGAGAACCTCCGCCGCCAGCCGCGCAAACTGCGGCGACCCGAAGCGCGTGTCGTAACCAATGCAAACACCCTTCGAGGCGTCTTCGTGCGCGATCACGTAGTTCGCAATTGCAGCGACGGCGATACGTACGTTGGCATAGGTAAAGTCATCGGCAATGATGCCGCGCCAGCCGTCGGTACCGAATTTGACAGCGCTTGTGAATGTGGACGTCATTGTTGTGTCGCTCATCGGAATCCCTCGATTATCCCATTCCGCCATTTGCATCGAAACCGGCCGCTACCGAGTCCTCTGCAAGACGTCCGGCGGAAGCGAAGAGTCCTACACCAGGTCCTTACGGCCCGACTTATTGAGCTCGCTGACGATGCGGCCAACCTCCTGCGAGTGGGCGCGCGTGGTGATCAACAAAGCGTCGTCCGTTTGTACGACCACCAGGTCGCTGACACCGAGCAGCGCAACCGTCATGCCGGGCGCAAACACGTAGTTGCCGAAAGCGTCCATGTGCAACATGCTCTGGCTTTCCACAACATTGGCGTGGCCCTTACTGCCGCCCTTTGACATGGCGTGCTCATGCAGTGCGTTCCACGATCCCAGATCGTTCCATCCGAAGTCTGCGGGCAGGCAATAGATATGGCCCGCAGCACCCTTTGCAGATCGCGGTTCCAGGACGGCGTAGTCGATGCTGATGTTCTCAATCGTTTCAAATTCTGCAGCGAAGACCGCTTCAAATTGGGGCGTGCCGAACGCTGCGGCGATGCGCTCGAGCGGAGCAGCCATCGCGGGCCGATGCTCGCGGATGGCGTTCGCGAGTGTCCGTGCCGACCAAAGGAAGATACCCGCGTTCCATGAGTAGTTACCATCCGCGACGAACTCAATCGCACGGTCGATCTGCGGCTTCTCGGTAAATCGCTCCACCGACCGGGAAGGGATACCCACCCCGCCAAACTCCGCGGGAGCGCCCTCCTTGATATAGCCATAACCCGTCTCGGGCCGCGTGGGCGGCGCGCCCAGCACGATGATGTTTTCGCCTGCGGCTGCAATCTGCATACCGGCGCGAATCACCTCCGCGAAGCGCGCGTCGTCTGTGACGACGTGGTCCGACGGGAAGACGCCGAGTATGGTCTCCGGAGACGTACGCTCTACGATCATCGCTGCCAATGCGCACGCGGGCGCGGTGTTGCGCGCGAAAGGCTCTCGCAGAAGACGGTTCTTCGGAACTTCGGGCAGCTGCGCTTCGATGGTCGCTGCGAGCAGATCGTTCGTGATGACCAGGAAGTCTTCGATGGGCGCCAGCGGTCGCAGACGCGCGACGGTCTCCTGGATCATGGTGTCGCCACTGCCGGAGAGCGGCAACACCTGTTTGGCGCGCGACTTACGAGAGCGCGGCCAGAAACGCGTGCCACTGCCGCCTGCAAGCACTACCGGAACCAGCGATGGTGCCTTTGGATCGGTCAGGTTTGGCATGCGTTAGACAAGCCCCGCGAAGAAGGTGCGCATGCGCTCAATGCCCTTGTCGATCACATCAGCGGACGTGGCGTAGGAGAAGCGCAGATGCTCTTCCGTGCCAAACGCCTCACCCGGCACGCAGACCACGTGAGCCTCCGACAGCAACCTGGAGGCAATCTCCGATGCCGTCGAGGCGTCCTTCTTGTCGAAGAAAGCGCTCACGTTCGGGTACACATAGAACGCGCCCTGGGGAACGGTGCAGGTGATACCGGGGATCGTCTTGAAGCCGGCCAGGATACGGTCGCGCAGCTCAATGTAGCCCTTGCGCATCTCGTCGACGCAATCCTGCGGTCCGTTCAGCGCCGCAATGGCCGCGTACTGTACGGGCGTGGAGGCGTTGCTGGTGCTCTGCGACTGCAGCTTGCTGATTGCGGCGATGATCGACTTCGGTCCCAGCGCAAAGCCAGCGCGCCAGCCCGTCATGGCATAGGTCTTCGAGAGCGTCCCGCAAATCACGATGGAGTCGCGGCAGTCCGTCACGGACGCGCCGGAGGTCGGCTTGCCGTCACCTTCGAAGTTCAGGTAGTTGTAGCACTCATCCAACAGCACCAGGATCCCGCGGCGGTGTGCCAGGCGGATGATGCTCTCCATGTCTTCCGGCAGGATGATCGAACCTGCTGGATTCGTCGGCGAATTCAGGATGATGCAGCGCGTACGATCGGTAATCGCGGCTTCCACCATGGCGGCGGTCAGACGGAAGTCCTGCGCTTCGTCCGTACGGACAAAGACGGGCTTGCCACCGGCGAACTGGATGATGTCCTTGTACGAGACCCAGTACGGCACCGGGACGATGACTTCATCGCCATGATCGACGAGCACTTCAATTGCGTTGAACAGCGCCTGCTTGCCGCCCGTTGCGAAGCAGCACTCGTCGATTTTGTAGTCAGTGCCGAAGTCCGCGGCATGGCGCGCGCAGATGGCCTTGCGGACCTCTGGAATGCCGGCGACCGCCGTGTACTTGGTCAGGTTCTTCTCAATGGCTTCGATGGCGGCGCGCTTGATGTGATCCGGCGTGCCAAAGTGCGGCTCGCCCGCGCCGAAGTCGGCGAGATCGATACCGGTCGCCTTCAGGCGCAGGGCCTCGGCCGTAATGGCCATGGTCGCGGAAACTTCAATGCGGTTAATGCGATCGGAGAAAATCTTGGTTCCGGTAAGGATTTCGGCGGCAGCTGCGCTCATGGAGTCGATTCTACCAACCGACACGCGCTTCAGAATGTCGACCGTAAGCCTAAACTTCGCCGGGAACCTCGCCGCCCAGCGGCGCAACGTGAGCCCCGCGCTTCTGCTGCAGACGCTCGAGGACCAGAGGGGGCACCAGTTCGCTGATGTCTCCGTTGAGCTGATAGACGCCCTTGATCAGCCGCGACGAAACATAGGTGTACTTCTCCGCGGGCATCATGAAGACGGTCTCCAGCGTCTTGTCGAGTTTGCGATTCATCATGGCCATCTGGAACTCGTACTCGTAGTCCGAGATGGCACGGATACCGCGCAGGACGGCCTTCGCACCTTGCTGTCGCGCGAAATCCACCAGCAGACCGTCGAAGGTTTCCACCGTGACGTTGCCAAAAGCGTGCGTCGCCTCACGCAACATGTCCACCCGCTCTGCCGTGGTGAAGAGCGGCGCTCCCTTACTGGAGTTGCGCAGAACCGCTACCACCAGGTGATCGAAGATGGTCGACCCGCGGCTGACCAGGTCAAGATGCCCATTGGTGGGCGGATCGAAGGTTCCGGGGTAGATCGCGCGGACAGTCGGCATGCACCTGTGAGCATACCGCGCCGACGCGAACCGGGGTTGAGATGTCGGCACGCAACGCGAAAAGTCGAGCTCTCCGGCACGGCTTGAATGAACAACAGAAATGGCTGGCGCGGGCGTTCAGCACGCAACTACAACCTGATGCCGCTTGCGAAGGACCCAGGTCGTCATGCAGCGATAATCCTGCACCATGGTGGTCTTGAGCGGATCCACCAGCACTGCATCGAGTTCTTCCGTCAGGTGCAGCAGGGTTTCCTCGTCGACGAGATACCACTCCGACCCATCAGGGATGAGGAATAGCCCGTTCCGCAATTGCTCGAAGTCCATACCGATGCGCGATCCGAGCCGGCAGAAGAGCAAGCCGCCCGGCCGCAGGGTGCGCCATAGTTCGGCGAGCATCGCGTGGAATTGATCGTCGTCCTGCGCGAAGTGCAGGACAGAGTTGCAGATCACCACATCCGCGAAATCGTCCGGGAACGGCATCTTCTCGATGGCCGCCACGCGAAAGTTATCGGCAGGCAATGTAGCCCCGACAGCGGCTGAAAGCGCTCGCGTATGCGCGACTGCTTCGATGCTGGCGTCGCAGGCGAAGACCTCGAAGCCCGAACGCAACAGGTACACAAGGTTCCTACCGAAACCACAGCCCGCGTCCAGCACACGCATGCCCGGCGCGATGTTGCCTCGCAGGATCTGATCAAAGACGTAGATATCGATCTGGCCGAATTGCTGTTGGAGCGTCAGTTCCGGGTTTACTGGTGCTGCCAAGTGGGGTGACCTCTACCGGACCTGCCGGAATCTCGGTACGCAAAAGAAGAGGGCCGCAGAAGCGGCCCTCTTCGTCCGTACAGTCTTCCTAGTTTACCGGCGGGCGGTCTTGACCGCTTCCTGTGCCTTGACTTCGCCGTCTTCCGGCGCAGGCGGGACGGGAGCCGTCGCCGCGACGCCGATGGCCAGCTTGGCGCGAAGCTCCTTGTCCATCTTCTCGAAGATGGGTGGGTTGCTCTTCAGGAAATTACGCACATTCTCTCGGCCCTGGCCGATGCGCTCGCCGGAGTAGCTGTACCAGGCGCCGCTCTTTTCCACGATGTTATGGACGACCGCCAGGTCCAGCACATCGCCCTCACGCGAGATACCTTCGCCGTACAGAATGTCGAACTCCGCCTCACGGAAGGGCGCCGCAACCTTGTTCTTAACGATCTTGGTCTTGGTGCGCGATCCCACGACGACATCGCCTTCCTTCACCGCGCCGATGCGGCGGATGTCGATGCGGACGGACGAATAAAACTTGAGCGCGCGGCCGCCGGTCGTGGTCTCCGGGCTGCCGAACATGACGCCGATCTTTTCGCGGATCTGGTTGATGAAGATCAGACTTGTCCGGCTCTTCGATACGGTACCCGTCAGCTTCCGCAACGCCTGGCTCATCAGCCGTGCATGCAGGCCAACGTGAGAATCGCCCATCTCACCGTCGAGTTCCGCCTTCGGGACGAGCGCGGCCACGGAGTCGACCACCAGAACGTCGATCGCTCCGGAGCGCACCAGCGCCTCGGTGATCTCAAGTGCCTGCTCGCCGTAGTCCGGCTGCGAGATCAGAAGGTTATCCGTATCCACGCCAAGCTTGCGCGCATAGACAGGATCCAGTGCATGCTCGGCATCCACAAACGCTGCCAGGCCGCCCATACGCTGGGCCTCGGCAATGATCTGCAGCGTGATCGTCGTCTTACCCGAAGACTCTGGTCCGAAGATCTCAATCACGCGTCCACGCGGCACACCGCCTACGCCAAGCGCCAGGTCAAACGAGATGGAACCCGTCGAGATGACGGAGATCGGTACGATGGCATCCTTGGCGCCCAGGCGCATGATGGAGCCCTTGCCAAACTGCTTCTCAATGCCTGCGAGGGCGAGTTCTATGGCTCTGCCGCGTTCATCTGCCACTGGGTGGTTCTCCTTGTTCGTCGAGTCATCCTAGCATTCGAACCAAGCGCGAGGCAAACAAAAAGCGAACGTGTCGCTTATCGCTGAAGCAAGTCTATGGGCTCGTGCGGATCGCGGATGCGGAAATGCTTCGCCAGCGATGGATACGCTCGAGCCACCTCGCTGTACATCTGCCATGCCACGTTCCGGTAGCTCCAGTGCCCTGCGGGCGTCGACCGGAGTTCGCTGATGTAAACGGCCTCGGCAAAATCCATTGTGAAGAGTGAACGGCAGCGCGTGGCAAGCGGAAGCGCGTAGTCCGCGGCACTCGCGCTCGCTACTGCCGACGCCGCAGTGGCTGCCAGCCCCGCCGCTGGAGCGCCCCACTGCATGCGCACGCCGCTCTCACCGAACTGCGGCACCGGAACTGGCGCGACGGAATGTGCCGCCAACTTTGGCGTGGTCGCTACGGGCAATACCGATGCGCCCGTTCCGGTCACGCTGCTGTGGAAGGCGAAGGCGCGCTCTACCAGCTCCGTGTACCGCGCGAAGACTGGCGAGGTGGACACCTGCGGCTGGCCCGGGAAGTCCGGCACCTCGTAGCCATGCACGGTCGTGTATGCCTGCAGCAGCTGCGTGCAGCGGCGATGACGATGCATGTCGCGGAAGCCGCCGATGTCCATGAGGATGTCGAAGCGCAGGCCGTTGGCAGCGGCGAAGGCACGCGGTAGTTCATCATGCCGTCCGCGGTGCTCCAGGCCAAGCTCGATCAGTTCCGCGATGCGCGCTTCACCCAGCGCAGCGACGGCATCCCGCACCTGGCGGAACCGGTAGTGTGTGTGTGGATAGAGCAGCGACGCTGCGAGGTCGATCTCAAGCGACATGCCGTCGCTCGCGGCAGGCAGAATGAGCTCGACGTTTGGCGAGTCGGCAGGCATCGGCTCGATGGCGGCTCCGGCCAGCAGCTCGCGCACAGCCTGTCGCAGCGCAGGTTTGCTCTTTGCTTCGAAGTCGCTGGGTGAGGTGTACTTCACCAGCGTGGGGCTGGTCCGGACCTCACGCAGCAGATGCTCGCCGGCGCGTGCAGCCAGGTCAGCGTCCATCGTGCGGATGTCTTCGAGGATCTCTGCAGCGGCGCCGTGCTGCACGTTCCATGCGGGTCCAGCAGCAGCAGCGCGCAGCTTCTCACCGAGGTCACGGATCTCTGCGTACTCACTGCCCAGCAGCCGCGCGATCTGGCCTTCGAGCGTCCGGGCATTGGTGATCTGGCCCAGCGATGTGTTCGTCGCCAGCGGAAGCAGGTAGCGGGCCATGTCATAGGCACGCGCCTTCAGCGTCCGGGTGTAACTGGCCTCGTCGGTACCCTCTGGCCGTGGCGTATGCGCCTTTAATTCGGCGAGCATGCCCTCGCCAATATCGGTATATCCATCAAACATGGAATCAACAACTTGCGAGAAAAACGCCGATTGTTGAGACGATTCAAATTTCGGTTGATAGTATCCGGATTTGCGAAAATTCTGATAACGGGTCGATCGCTCCTGACCGTCCCATCGCGGCTCATCCACCAGAGAGATTGCAGCCAGCAGCGACAGGCGTTCGATGGCGAAGGCGACGTGCGCCAGGTCTGCGATGGAGCGGTGACCGTAGGCGAAATAAAAGGTGTTGAGGAACTGCTCGGCCTTCTGCGCGCTGATCTCAGCCAGCGATTCGCGCAGGGTCAGAGCACTTCGCGAATACTTTGCCATCGCGTACGCCAGTACCTCAGGGTCAGCGCCGTGGATTGCGTAGACATCGGTTTCGTTAGCCGGGGAGGTTTTCTGAACGTCGCTCATGGGATCAACAGAAGGATACGCGAGCCGGTTCGCTTCGATGCAACACGCCTAAGATGAGGCATGCCTGATTCACCCGGTGACCGCCCGCCTGCCCCGAAACGTATCTGGCGCATGCGGCAACGATGGTCCCGACTGCTGTTCGCACACTGGCCGATCCCCGCTGCCGAGGTGCAGGCGAAGCTGCCCGCAGGCCTTGTCGCCGACACCTTCGACGGCACGGCCTGGCTTGGCGTCGTGCCCTTCACCATGGACCGCGTACGATTCCGCAGCGTGGGTGAGCGCACCTTCGGCGTCCCTACCGCGCACGCCTTTCCCGAATTAAACCTGCGCACCTACGTCCGCACGCTCGATGGTCGAAGCGGCGTGTATTTCTTCTCGCTTGATGCAGGCAGTCTGCTCGCCGTCATCGGAGCGCGCATCGGCTTCGGTCTTCCTTACTTCTGGGCTCGTATGGCGGAAGAGGTCGCTGCGAATGGCACCATCCATTACCGCTCCGAGCGTCGCTTCGGCGGAAGCCGTGTGCCGGCAAGCTTCTCCGCGCAGTACCGTTCGCTTGGCACTCCCAGTGCCGACGACGATCTTCGTCGCTTTCTCACGGAACGCTATGCGCTGTTCGTGCGGCGCTTCGGTGCGGTGCAGGTCGGCCACATTCATCACGAGCCCTGGCAATTAGCAGACGCGGAAGCCGAGATCGCCACCAACACGCTGCCGCAGAGCTTCGGTTTCACGCTGCCAGACCGTCCGCCGGTGCTGCACTACTCTCACGAAATCCAGATGCAGGCATGGACACTGAGAAGGTTGGGGGCGCGCTAGCTGTGTTGCGCCACTTCTCGTTTGCCTGTTGGCGATAGCACATAACGGCGCAGGTTCAGGGCGGGTAACTCGATCATGTAACGGGTCACAACAGCAATACCGATGGACGCGACGAGGCACGCCACTAACCGCTCCCAGTAGCCGCTTGTGTCGCCAACTTGGCCCGACGCGATCGAATCGCGCCAAATGTATTTGTCCCACGCGAGTAATACGTACAGGTGAACCATGTAGAAGGCGTAGCTAATGAGACCGAAGAAACGGAGGAAGCGCGATCGAAAGATAGCAAGCCACTGACTACCGCTGCGTGCGATGCAAAGTCCGATCACGCCACCAGCCAGAAGCGTCACTGCGGTCTTATGAGTCGCCGCAGCCACGGGTACTGTGAGCACTGCATTCGGCAGGATGAGAACCTCAAGCGCCAACCCGCTCAGCACGGCGATCCAAAGTCCCCAGAGAGCGTGTACTCCACGGAGAGTTCCACTCCGGCGCAGACAGGCAAGGCCTGCTCCAAAGGCCAAGGAGTCGGCAACCAAAGGCGTCAGTTGGTAGTTGTAGTGGCTCTTGAAGGCGAACAGGAAGCGCAGGAGAACAGAGGCGATGCCGATCCCTACCGCCCCGCCAAGTAGAAGGGTCGTATTGCAGCGCTTCACAACTGTCGGCCAGACTAGATAGAACTGCTCTTCAATCGCGAGTGTCCAGAAGGGACCGTAACCGACAACATGTAAAGGGGCTGCAAAATTTGCAAGAAAGACAAGAGAAAGTAGGGCATAACCCATCTGATGCAAGGTGATAGCTACCACGATCAGGCAAAGCAGATAGAGCGGCAGTATCCGAAGCACTCGCTTCCAATAGAAGTCTCGGTAATACCGATCGCTGCCACGCGCTTCAATCAAGACCGACGTGATAAGGAATCCGGAAAGAACAAAAAAAAGATCAACGCCCGAATTGCCGTAAGCAAATAACGAGTACAGAAATCTGATGGAGTGAGACTGCTGCTCCACGGGTAAATAGTCCCTCACCGTTGAATAACATACATGGTGAAAATAGACTGCAAGAGCAGCAATTCCGCGCATCCCATCTAGCTCTGGAATATGGCGAAGCGGACCGGATGGTCTTGCCTCAGCGGCTGGAAGTGTCATGCAGTTTCCTTGTTTGCGTCAAGCGTAGCATGCGTCGTTGAGGCCCATTGATGCGTACGATCGGATCAAGCCAAGCGACCTCGTTTCCTTCGCACGATCCTCGAATCAGGCAATGTATTCCGCAAAACAGATACACTGTGCCCTTGAACCGGAGCCGTTTCTTACATGATGCCTTTGCGATCTGCCCTCTTGTTTTCCGCTTTCCTGCTTGCCACCACGCTTTCTGCCCAGACCGAACTCACACTCCCAACTGCGGCACAGGCTGCGGCAAAGGGCATCGATGCACAGCGCCTGCGGGAACATGTGAAGACACTTTCCAGCGATGCTTTTGAAGGCCGTGCGCCGGGCCAGCCCGGTGGCGAGAAGGCCGCACAGTACATCGCGAATGCTTTTAAAGCGGCTGGCCTGCAGCCTGCAGGGGACAACGGGACGTACTTCCAGAAGGTACCGCTGGTTGGTGTAAAGACGCGCGCGGCGGAGACGAAGTTTGCGCTGGTCCCCGAGAAGGGAGCGCCGATGGACCTGACCTTTGGCACGGACTACGTGACAAACAACCAGGTTCATACGGAGAGTGCGGACATTGACGCACCCATCGTCTTTGTCGGTCACGGCATCGTTGCGCCCGAGTATGACTGGGACGATTACAAGGGTATCGATGTGAAGGGCAAGGTCGCGCTGGTGGTAGTGAATGAGCCCGCGAGCGAGGATCCGAAGTTCTTCAACGGCAAGTCGCTGACCTACTACGGTCGCTGGACGTACAAGTTCGAGGAGGCAGGCCGCCACGGCGCGGTGGGTGTGCTGATCATCCATCGCACGGACCTCGCGAGCTACGGCTGGCAGGTGGTGCAGAACTCCTGGAGCGGCGAACACAGCTACCTGCGCAACGATCCGGATGCGCGCCTGAAAGCTGCGAGCTGGATTCAGCACTCCGTCGCGGACAAGTTGCTTGCCAGCATCGGCATGACGGCAGACGAAGCCATCACCGCCAGCGACAAGCGAGGCTTCACCGGGCGTGATCTGCCGGTGCGGCTGAAGGCTCACGTGGCCAGCGAGATCCATAACTACGAGTCGGCAAACGTGATCGCGAAGATCACCGGTGCGAAGCCCGGCCGCGATGTTCTGTACACGGCACACTACGACCACTTCGGCGTTGACCACACGCGCACGGGCGACCCCGTCTTCCACGGTGCCGCGGATAATGCGACCGGCACAGCCATTGTGATGGAGATGGCACGTGCCTACGCGACGGCCAAGGTTCAGGCCCCGTCGACGGTGATTTTCGCCGCTGTGACGGGCGAGGAGCAGGGGCTGCTGGGATCGGAGTTCCTGGGCAAGCATCTGCCGGTGCCGGCACGCGAGGTCTCGCTCGATCTGAACTATGACGAGCTACTGCCCCTGGGCGATGTCGCCAGTGTGAGCGCTGGTGGAGCGCAGCGCACCACGGTCTATCCGCTGATGGAGGAGCTTTCGAAACAAGACGGCCTGGAACTGCGCAAGGGCGGCGTGGACGCGGGCGGCGGCTACTACCGGTCGGACCACTTCAGCCTGGCACGCGTCGGTATCCCCGCATTCTCCGTTGGCCAGGGAAACAAATTTGTCGGCCATGATGAGGCCTGGGCTCGCGCGCAGGAGAAGGACTTCAACGAGAGCAAGTACCACACGCCCGCAGACATCTACAGCGACAGCATGGACTTCACCGGCAACGCCCGCATCGCACGCTTTGGCTTCGAGCTCGGCTGGCTGGTGATGAACCAGCCCAAGCGTGTGGAGTGGGTGGATGGTGATGAGTTCGCGGCGGCGCGGAAGAAGAGCGACGCGCGGTAGGAGTGTGCGACGAATGACACTTCTTTGCTTTCGGAGGGGCGTGGCTTCAGCCACGCCATTTCCATAGATCTGAAATCCGGCCTCAGCCGCTGAGGCCAGTTCCCTCAGGGATTGAAGCCCTCATTTGTTCGAAACGAAAAACGGCGTGGCTGAAGCCGTGCCCCTCCGAAAACAGGCCCCGCATCCTAGCGCTCAGATTCGTATAATCGCCCATGAAAGTTGAGGGTCTAGCAAGCATGGCAGCAGGTCTTGAAGGTCGCGTCGCACTCGTCACCGGAGCATCGCAGGGGATCGGCAAAGCCATCGCCCTGGAACTGGCAAAGGCTGGTGCTACCGTCGCGCTCGCGGCTCGCAATGAAGGCAAGCTGGCCGAGGTGAAGGCCGAGATTGAGGCGGCTGGCGGTAAGGCGGAGACTCTCGCCCTGGATGTCTCAAATGAGGAAGCCATCAAGGCCGCAGCGAAGGACATCCTCGCCAGGCTGGGCGCAGTTCACATTCTGGTGAACAACGCGGGCGTGACCCGCGATGGCCTTGTGCTGCGCATGAAGTCCTCCGATTGGGACGACGTTCTGACGACGAACCTGAAGGGCGCCTTCCTGCTGACGCAGGCCTTGCTGCAGCCCATGATGAAGGCTCGCTGGGGCCGCATCATCAACATCTCCAGTGTTAACGGAGAGCTGGGCGCGCCGGGTCAGGCGAACTACGCCGCTTCGAAGGCCGGCCTGATCGGCCTGACGAAGTCTCTCGCTCGCGAATTCGCGAGCCGAAACATCACCGTCAATGCTGTCGCGCCGGGCTTCATCGAAACGGACATGACGCATGTGCTGACGGAAGACCAGAAGAAGGCCATGCTGGGCGCCGTTCCCCTGGGTCGCGCTGGCACCGTAGCCGACATTGCTGCCGCAGTCCGCTTCCTCGCAGGCGAAGAATCGAGCTACATCACCGGTCACACGCTGGATGTGAACGGTGGCCTTTACATGGGGTGAGAGGGCGCCCTCTTCCGTATGCTCCGTAAGACTTTCCATAGGTTCAGTTGGATTGCGACTCTTCCGCCGCAATCGATAAGTTGAACTTATTGATTGCCGTCAACGAAACGATTGGACAGGTGTTTCACCGACACCTAGCCTGAAGCCATGCCTGCGTCTGCCGTGACAATCCGCGCCGCCATTTGGCCTGAGGACCAGGACGTCGCAAGAGCCCTGCTCCGGGACTATGCTGCGTTTCTTATCGGCAATCCAGCGGGTGCTGTGAACATTTGCCTGGTGGACTACGACAAGGAATTGGAGCTGCTGGCCCAGCGCTATGTCGAACCCCATGCGGCCTTGCTGCTTGCCTTTGTCGGTGCGGATCCGGCCGGTTGTGTCGCCATCAAGCAGCGTGCGGACCGACCTGGCGCTACCGAGTTGAAGCGCCTTTGGACGGAGCCGATCGCACGGGGCAAGGGTCTGGGCCGCGCTCTGGCCACAGCTGCCATCGCATGGTCTTTTCAGCACGGAGCCGACACGGTCTTACTGGATACCGTGCCGAAGGCCATGCCGGATGCCGTAAGACTGTATCGCTCGCTGGGATTCGTTGAGACCTCCCGACACAACGACAATCCGGTGGAAGACCTGCTCTTCATGTCGTTGCATATTCCTCCTGGAAGTTTCGCCAACGTGTCTCGCTCGGCTTTTTAGAGCTCCGCGCGAGTTTGCGGTTGAACGCTAACGCGTAGAGAATAAAGTTCGTTGCAACGCGTGCAGATGCACGCCCTCCGCTACAGGATGGGTCCGTGTGGCGTGGCAACCCAACGCGCAGTGTTGCTATGCTGGGCGTGGGCGGCAAAGGTATCGACTGCGCGACTCCGTCTCTCTCTCGTCACGAATCCACGGTGGTTCGCGCATTCCGCTCCAGGTGAAGTTTGTCCTTGTCAGCGATTTCGGCCCTCGTTACTTTGTGGTCAATGGCTGACATGCACATGATGATGCCGGTGGCACTGCCAACGGCAAGAGCAACGGGACCCGCGGCGATGAACATCGGGACGACGATTCGCGGCTACCGCCTGCAAAAGGGCATGTCGCAAGGTGATATCGAGAAGCGCACAGGTCTGCTGCGCTGCTACCTTTCGCGCGTTGAGAACGGCCACACAGTGCCGTCGCTGGACACGCTGCAGAAGATTGCCGGTGCACTCGACCTGCCGCTGAGCCAGTTCTTCGCGGACGATCCGGTGAGTCGTGACGTCGCCGCCATTGCACTCTCTGAAGACGAGATCCGTTTCCTGACGCAAATCCAGCGCTACAGCGCCCACCTGTCCGACAGCGACCGCAAGCTGCTGCTTGCGATGGTGCGGAAATTCGCACAGACCACGCTGACCTAAGAGCAGGGACAAGGGATTAGGGATCAGGGATTAGGAAACATATTTGCGAAGAGAAAGGCTCGCCTGGTGCGAGCCTTCTTCGTTGCATCTCGGGGAGCTGCTGTCCTTCTGTTCCCTACTCCCTGTCTTGCCCTACTCCCTGCCCTACTGCAGATGCGAAAGGAAGTAGCCAAAGAGAGCCATCGCCAGCGCTGCTCCTGCGAACGTAACTTTTTGACGTCCCAGGTAGCGTTCCCGCCCGCTGGTCATGCGTGGCACCAGCGGTATCGCCATGGCCAGGCCGCTGGTGAAGCCCCCGATGTGGGCCATGTTGTCGATGTGCACGTCGGCCATGTGGATGCCGCGCATCAGCGGACCCACGTTGGTGCTGAGGCCGATGACCAGGTTCAGCACGGCGAACTGGATCACCGACCGGCGGATGGCGCGAAGGTCTTCCAGAGGGATGCCGCGGAAGCCCGGACGCGGCTCTGCCAGGCGCTTGTTGCTGAAGAGGACGATCAGGACACCCGCGATGCCGAAGACGGCTCCTGAGGCCCCTGCGCCGACCTCGCCGGCGGCACCGGTGTAAAAGTTGACCGCGACCGAAAGCAGGTTTCCTGCGGCGCCAGTGAGCAGGTAAACGCAGAACATGCCCAGCACACCCAGCAGCGGCTCGCCGATGACGCCCAGATTCCACAGGCACCACATGTTCAGGCCAAGGTGGACGATGCCCACGTGAACGAACATGGCGGAGAGGATGCGAAACCACTGGTGGCCGGCGAGGACGGCCTCGGCATTGTTGGCGCCGACGCGCATCAGGTCGTCCGGCGTGGGTGTGAGCGCATCGATACCCGACAGCACCATCCACAGGTAGACCGCGATGTTGATGCCAAGCAGAATGTACGTCGCGGGCGCCTGCGCGAAGCTTCGCATCCGTCCGCCACCGCGGTGCCGGACGGGCTGGGCAGACTGCTGCAGTGCAGCGTCTTCCCGGCGCACGTCGTCCGCGGGTGCCTCAGGGAATGGATTGAAGGGGTGTTCCGTGCCGTTGGCGTTCATGCAAAGCGCGCGGTGCGGCCGCGGCTACAGGTCGCTCTCGCGGCCGTGCGAAAGGCGGCGCTGCTGGACGGTGTGCGAGATCAGGCCGGGCGCGGGCGTGGCGATGGCGACAAGAATCCACATGAGGACAGAAACGATCAGACCCGAAATCGAAATGGTCTGGAGCGTCAGGGCCATGGACAGGTGGCGCATGTGCAGTTCGGCAAAGGTCAACTGCGCCCAGGGGCCGCGGTGGACGATCATGGTTGCCAGCAGGAAGGCAAAGGCCGAGAGCGTGAAGAGCGACAGCAGGACCACGTCAATGGTGCGGTGAAGACGCTGGCGTGCGCGGCAGTGCCAGCACTCCGCAAGGTGCGTCTCATAGACGCCGCGTACCTCGGTCGAAACCGAGGAGACGTCATACCGCCAGCCGGAGAGGATGTCGCCGACGACCTGGTCACAGCATCCCGTTTCGCTGCCAAGCAGCGACCCGGCAAAGCCGTGTGCGCGGAGGTCGTGCACGTATCCTGTGGGCTCTTGATTCATCATCTGTTCAACTTCCATCTTATTAGGTTCGATGCTCGGAAGCCAGTGCCGATTCAATCACCTGCACAACTCGACGCGTTAACGTCGCCTTACAGACAAAGGCTTTCCATGGGAGCAGATTGTGGCGCAAGCAGCACGCGGTTCCCCAGCAGGCTCAACCGGTTGCCCAGGGCCTGCTCGGCAGCCAGGCGGGCCAGTTCCGGCATATTGTTGCTCTCCGACAGATGCGCCAGGACAACGTAACGCGCGCCGCCATCGTAATCGCGCGTGAGGAACTCCGCGGCAGCCGTATTCGAAAGGTGACCGACGCGGGAGAGCACCCGCTGCTTGACACTCCACGGATACGGACCGTCGCGAAGCATCTCGAGATCATGGTTTGACTCGATCAGCAGGACATCGCAGTTTTTGAGCGCAAGCTTCACGTTTTCAGGAACATAGCCAAGATCGGTGGCGTACCCGAAACGCAGCCCTTCGGCCGAGAAGACGAAGCCGCAGGGATCGGCCGCGTCATGCGGAATGGTGAAGGGCAGGATATCGATGTCGCCGATGGCAAGGTGACTGCCGGCGCGGAAGTACTCCACTGCGGGCAGGAAGGATGGATCGTCGCGGATGCCCTTCTTCGTCTCAGCCGGCAGATCGTCGCAAAGATCGTCCTCTGCCGCGGCCCGAAGAGCACCATCTGGATCGGTGGTGGCGTCCACATCCGCGTCAAAGTGTGCCGCCGCAGCATCGACGTCGACGTCCGTGGCCAGAAAGTTTTCGAGTGGCTGATCGTCCTCATCCCGCATGGTGGCGGCGATCTGGTGAGCCAGGGCCTGCGCTTCCAGACGCTCCTGCTTCTCGCGAGCGACCTTCTCCATCCACTGCTTGTAGCTCATGGTGGTGCGAGGCGTCATCTGCCGGACCCAGGCGCGGTGCGTCGCTTCAGTGAAATAGACGGGAATGCCAAGCTTTCGAGCCATCACGGGCAGTCCGCTGACATGGTCGGCGTGCTCATGCGTGATCAGGATGGCGTCCAGAGCCCGGGCGTCTTCGCCCACGGCGGCCATGCGCCGCATCAGTTCCCGGCAGGACAGGCCCGCGTCCACAAGAATGCGTGTCTTCGACGACGCGATCACGGCGCTGTTGCCTTTGGACCCCGAGGCGAGAACCGTCATCCGCATCATGGGTGCTAGTTTACCGATTGCTAACGTGGATTACGAGGTAGTAACTATGCTGGTTCGCCAGCGACCGTGCCGCGCTTGGGCGCCAGGAATTTGACCGTGCTCTTCATCACAACTTCGTCCCGCTGGTTGAAGGTGTTCGTGAAGATAGTGACCAGGCCATACTCGGGGCGGTTGCGCGAGACTCGCAGGGCGATGACTTCACTCTCCGTGCGGAGCGTGTCGCCGGGGCGGACGGGCTCCGTCCAGCGAATCTCTTCCACGCCCGCTCCGATCATGCCGCCGTGGACCTTGATGTTCTCGACCCGCATGCGCATGACGATGGCAGCCGTGAGCCAACCGGAGGCGGCCAGTCCCTTGAAAAAGGTGCTCTTGCCGGCGGCTTCGTCCAGATGAAAGGGCTGCGGATCATATTTCTCCGCGAATTCCGTGATCTCCTGCGCGCTGACCTTGGTGCTGCTCATAGAGGCGAACTTGTGGCCGATCTTAAAGTCTTCGAAGTAGAGTTCATCGGTCATGGGTAGCACTCCTGTGCAAGCTGGATTCGGCAAGAGCCGGATGCGCGGGCAGATCACAAGCGTCCGCAACGTTCACCGTAACGCAAAGCGCCCCGCACGCAAGAACCGAAGTCTACCAAACGCTCCATCGACTAGAGTTGCAGGAAGCCGGTATCCGGCCAGATGGAACGTGCAGATACGGTTAAGGCGCGGCCGCGTTATGTTTCACTGTTGCGAGGGGGAAAGCCCTTCCCCGCGGAGGGTAGCGACCATGACCGACCTTTACACGCGCGCACGTGCCGCTGCCGATTATCTCGCTGCGCAGACCTCGCACCGGCCACGTCTGGGCATCATCCTGGGCTCTGGCCTTGGCGACTTCGCCGACCGTGTCGAGGATGCCGTTGCTGTGCCTTATGCGCAGATTCCGCACTTCCCGCAGAGCACCGTAGAGGGCCACAGCGGACGCATGGTGCTGGGCACCATCGCAGGGGTGCCCGTGGCCGTGATGCAGGGCCGCGTCCACGCCTATGAGGGCTATCGCATGGACGAGGTCACGTTCCCGGCGCGTGTGCTGGGGCTGCTGGGCGTGACGTCCTTGATCGTGACCAATGCCGCGGGCGGCATCCGGCCAGACTTTGCCCCGGGGTCTATTGTCGGCATCAGCGACCACATCAACCTGACCGGCACCAACGCCGCACTGGGCACCAATGAGCCGCGCTTTAGCGTTACGGAAGGCAGCGGTCTGCGCTTCTTCGATATGACAACCGCCTACACACCAGCACTGCTGGAGCTGGCGAAGAAGGAAGCCGCGACGCAGGGTTGGTCAATGCAGACGGGCGTCTACCTGGCCGTGCTTGGACCAAGCTACGAGACACCGGCAGAGATCCGCGCCTTCCGCGTACTCGGCGCCGACCTGGTGGGCATGAGCACGGTGCATGAGGTGATTGTTGCCCGTCACATGGGCATGCAGGTGCTCGGCCTGTCACTGGTCACGAATCCTGCAGCAGGCGTGACGAACGAGAACATCAACCATCTTGAGGTAATGGAGATCGGCGCGCGTGCCGCGGAGCGTTTTGGTGCTCTGTTGAAGGCATTGATCCCGCAGATTGGGTCACAGACTGCATCGCAGGGTGCTGCCTAGGCATGGCGGAACAACTTACGTTGAGTGGCGTAATCCGGCCGGTGGTGCTGGCCGTGGGCGGCTGCTCCGGCAGTGGTAAGACGACACTGGCACGCGAACTCGCGGACCAGTTGAATGCCGTTCTCTTCCCGCTCGACTTCTACTACCGGGAACTCACGCACCTGTCGCGTGCCGAGCGCGATCACTACAACTTTGATCATCCCGACTCGCTGGAACACGACATGATCGTGCGGCATGTGCAGACGCTCCGCGAAGGTGGCTCGATCGACCGTCCGACCTATGACTTCAACACGCATTCGCGCGTGCCGGGTGTACTGGAACACATCACGGCGACACGCTTCCTCATCGTTGAGGGCATCCTTGCGCTGCACTACGATGACCTGCAGCCACTTTACGACTTCACCGTCTACGTCGATGCGCCGCATGACGTGTGCCTGCTGCGTCGCATCCATCGGGATGTCCGCGAGCGCGGTCGTACGGAGGAGAGCGTCATCGAGCAGTTCAATACCTATGCGCGGCCCATGGCAGAGCAGTATGTGCTGCCCGGGCGCGAGGCCGCCGATGTCACCGTTGCAGGCACCGAGGCACTCGACTGGTCGATTGAACTGGTCATCGCGTCCCTACGCAGCCGCGGTCTGCTGCTGAGTGACGGCGCGATCTAGTTCCCCGCTGCCAGCGACCGCAAGATGCAGGAGCGAGAGCACTTCTGTGCGTGCCACCTGCGCAGCCGTGGCGCGGTCCTGCGCAAGAATCGGCTGCGGTGCAAACCGCACCGAAGCGACGAGACCCTTCCTGCCGGCCAGCCGGAAGAGATGTGGCAGCAGCGTGTCGTCATCAATGTATGCGACGGTGCGTGCAGCGCTCTTGCCGTCCGCGAAGCTGTACGAGACAGAGGCAGCCCACACCGGAGCGTGCTGCCGCATCGCCGATTCGAAGAGTGCACCGTGGAACGGCAGCACATGATCGCCTGCGGTGGTCGTGCCTTCCGGGAAGATGACCACGGGGACACGTTCCGCGAGTGTCTGCGCCACAGCGCGATTGGCCTCGGCGGCAGCACGTGCCCGGCCTCGCTCCAGAAAGATGGTGCCGCCCCGTGTGATGAGCGGCCCTACCAAAGGCCAGCCCCGGACCTCAGACTTTGAGACAAAGATCGCCGGCAGCACCGAGCCCAGTGTGAGGACATCTACGTAGCTCGTGTGATTGGAGACGACCAGGCCAGAGGCGGGTGGGCAACCCTCGATGACCATCGAGATTCCCATCGACCGCAACACGCGACCGGCCCACATGCCACGCCACGCGCCGCGTTCGACGAGGGTGCGCGGCCGCGCGATGCAGCCATGCACCCACGCCGCGATCATGGTGATCAGCATCCGGACAAGACGTACAAGTGTCATGAAGATGTTCCTGCCTGCCTGATCTTTCGTGAGCTGCGTTACAGGTACCGGCGTGCGATGCGCGGGTTCATCGTCTCCAGATCGATCATGGTTAGGAAGTCGATGGTCTTGAAGGATCGGTCGATGGCCGGGGTAGAGCAGATGCGCGCGCCGACGGCGAGGTACGCACGCAGCAACCGTGGCGCCTCGGCCTCCTCCAGCACTGCATCCGGCACGCACTCCATCGCATACATGGCGGTTGGTTCCGTCATCAGGGATGACTCGATGCGATAGGCGAGCAGCGATTCGTAGACTGCGCTGCCCTGCCGCGGGCACTGGGACGTGAGCGAGCAGCAACCCATCAGGTAGCGGCTGCCGCGCGCCACGGCGTACCGCATGATGCCCTTCCACAATAGGTTCAGCACGTCGGATGTACGGTGATCGCGATGCACACAGGCGCGGCCCAGTTCTACGATGCGCGAGCGCATGGACTCGTATGGTGTGAAGTCGAACTCCTGCTCGGAGTAATAACCGAAGTGACGCGCTGCCGTATCGCCAGACTGCATGCGGTAGGTGCCGACGATGGCGCCGGTACGCTTGTCTTCCACGATGAGGTGATCGCAGACCTCATCGAAGTGGTCCGTATCGAAGCCGGTCTCATAGGCCGAGTCCAAGCCCTCTTCGAGTTCCAGGTTGAAGACGAGAAAGCGCAGTCGATACGCCGCAAGCCGCTCCGCTTCCGTGGCTGCCAGCCTTGCCTGATAGTGCCCGCACTCTGCGATGACAGCAGGTGCGGCGGGAGGCATGACCAATGTGACCGGTATCGAATGGTGCGACGGCGTGAGAACGCTGTTCAGCATAGCTTCGGCTCCAGGCGTTGCGCGGGTTGAGACGCGCGTTGGGGATGGCTTCTGCTGCCGAGTTTGCGCTGGCTTCGCAACGAGACTGCGAACACACCGTAAAAGTGCGTGTACAGGATGGTTGCAATGTCGTGACAACTGCCACGGTGCCGCACGCTGTAGGCTGTTCGAGGATGATCACAAAGCTTGAAGATCAGCGCCACACGTGGGTCCGACGGAATCTGGTGTCGCCGGTGGTGCGTATGCTGCGGCTCGGCGCGTCGCCGCAGCGGCTGGCGTGGAGCCTTGCTGCGGGCTTTGTGATTGGCATGAATCCGATCATTGGTTCAACGACCGCAGTCACAGTCGCAGTGACGCACCTGTTCAAGCTGAAGCATGCCGCGTCGCAGATTGGTGTGCACGGAGCATACCCTTTCCAACTCCTTTTACTGCTGCCGTTTCTCCATGCGGGTACGGTGCTCTTCGGCACCAGCGCACTACCGCTTGAGAAGGCCGACTTGCTCCGGCTGATTCATGAGCATCCGCTGCAACTGTTGCGGTCCCTGTGGATGTGGGAGTGGCATGCGCTGGTGGTGTGGCTTGGATTCGCGGTCGTGCTGATGCCGGCACTGGCGATGTTGCTCGGACACATGCTGGAGCGGGCGATGCGGCATCCCCGGATGGCTGTGCGGTAGATATCTGCGACCCCACTCATGACGATAGGGCTGTTATGAACGGGTCACCCGCCGGTCGACGGCCACGAGCTCTCATCGCTTCGGGAAGTGACGGCTTTCGAAGACAGCGGCACACCCGTCACGGGCTGCTTCAGACAAGCACGGGGATTCTTGCAACGCCTGCCAGGCCAAAAACCTTGCGATAGTGCTCGACAAGCTTCGGCGGGCCGCTTGCCTTTTCGTAGTTGTCCGAGAGTTTGACTGCGGGATTGCCATCGGCCGAGGTGAGTTTGCAGACGAGCGAGATCGGCTCAAGCGCGTCTTCATTGCGCGGATGGCAGCCGCGAAAGTCGTTGGTAAGCAGCGTGCCCCAGCCGGAGGAGAAGCGGATGCGACGCTCCTGGCGCCACTTGCGGCTGTCCTGAAAATCCTGAGCACTGCGGAAGTCGCGAACGCTGACACCGGGCTGCACGATGCCGGAGAAGTAGGCGTGCAGGCTGAGAATTTCGTTGACATCGAGACCGTCACTGGCAATCAGCAGCTTGCTCTTCGGGTCTCTGCCGCGCGACTCCAGCCACGCGATGTACTCGTCGCCGGCGACGAATGGATCCTTGGAATCGACACGCTGACCGGTCCAGTCGGCGACCCAGTCGGGCGCACCTTCGAGGAACTGCGTGGTGCCGTAGGTGTCCGGCAACATGACCTGCAACGAGCCGCCGTAGGTCTGCTGCCAGAGCTCCAGCATGCGGTATTGAGCGGTCTTCAGGTGTGCATCGTTCGTGGACATCGCGGCCATCGCCATCGGCAGTTCATGCGCGTTGGTGCCGATGGCCTCCATGTCGTGCTTGTAGGCAAGGAAGGTATTGCTCGTGCCGGTGAAAGTGCCCTTCAACTCACTGTGCATGGCCTCGACGACGAATTCCTGCCACAGGAAGGAGTGGCGACGACGTGTGCCGAAGTCTGCAACGGCCAGCCCCGGCACTCCGCGGAGGCTTTCGATCTTGCCCCAGAGGCGTGTCTTCGCATGTGCGTACAGAATGTCGAGTTCGAACTCGCTCATGCCCTTCAACGCGGCGCGGGTCTTCAGTTCGTTCAGGATGGAGAGAGCGTAAATCTCCCACATGGTGACCTCGACCCATGTGCCTTCGAAGACAAGCTCAAACTGCCCATCACGCTCGGACAGGTGGAAGTCGGAGAGACGGAAGTCGCGCTCAAGCCATTCCAGGAACGCCGGTTCGAAGATGCCGCGGGTGCCGTAGAAGGTGTTGCCCGCCAGCCAGATCATCTCGGATTTGCGATAGCGCAGGCGGCGTACGTGTTCGAACTGTGCGAGGACGGCTTCGCGGGGGACCATTTCGCCGAGACGGAAACGTGCCGTGCGATTGCGCAGGCCGAAGGTGACGCGGGTGTTGCGAAAGTGCTTCCAGATGAACTGCAGCATCAGCAGTTTGTAGAAGTCGGTATCGAGCAGCGATCGCACGATGGGATCCAGATCCCAGTTATGGTTATGCGCGCGCTCGGAGAAATTGATGATCATGCTCTTCCTAAGAGCGTATCAAGGGGAGGTCAGGACTGAGATCCCCATCGCGAAAAATCCGGCCGCCTGAGGCTACCATCAGCAGTAGAGGAAATGCCTCATGCCGTCTCGCTTCTCCCGCAGGACCTTCGTCCAGATCGCTTCCTCCTTTGGCGCCGCAGCCGCACTGCCGTTCCGAATGTTCGGGGCACCGCCTTCGACCGCGAAAGCCTCCGCGACGAGCGATCGCCGCTTTCCTGCCGGCTTCCTCTGGGGATCGGCTACGGCCTCGTACCAGGTGGAGGGGGCGGTTGGCGAGGACGGCCGCGGAAAGACGATCTGGGACACCTTCAGCCACACCGCAGGCAAGACGCATAACGGCGACACCGGCGATGTTGCAACGGACAGCTATCACCGCTACGCCGAAGACATCGCGCTCATGAAGGATCTTGGCCTGAAGACCTGCCGGTTCTCGGTGGCATGGTCTCGCATCTTCCCCGATGGCGCGGGACAGCCGAATCAGAAGGGCATCGACCACTACCGGGCCTTCTGCCAGGCCCTGCATGCCGCCGGGATTGAACCCTGGTGCACGCTGTACCACTGGGACCTGCCCCAGACACTGGAAGACAAGGGCGGTTGGCAGGACCATGACACCGCGAAGCTCTTCGCTGACTATGCGAGCTACACCGCGGGGAAGCTGGCGGATGTCTGTTCCCACTTCATGACCATGAACGAGATCAGCACGTTCGTTGACCTGGGGTATGGCAACGGCATCCATGCGCCCGGCCTGAAGCTGGGCCGGGGCAAGCTGGCACAGGTGCGGCACCATGCCGTGCTGGGACACGGCCTTGCAGTGCAGGCGATCCGTGCAGCAGCTCCGCACGCGAAGGTGGGTTCGGCGGAAAACCTGCAGGCGATCGTGCCGGTCTTCGATTCGCCGGAACACGTGGCGGCAGCGAAGAAGGCTACCGTCGAAGAGAACGCCGGCTACCTGACCGTAATGCGTACCGGAAAATACACCGACCAGTACCTGCGAACGCTGGGTGCCGATGCTCCGAAGTTCACGCCGGAGGAGATGAAGGCGATCGGGTCGCCGCTCGACTTTCAGGGACTGAACATCTACACGGCCACCTATGCGCGCGCCGTCAACAATGCGAAGGGGTACGACATCGTCGGGAATCCGTCGTCGTATCCGCACATGGAAAGCCCGTGGCTGACCATCGGCCCGGATGCGCTGTACTGGGCGCCGCGGCTGGCGAATGAGTGCTGGAATTTGAAAGAGATCTACATCACGGAGAATGGCTGCTCCGCCGCGGATGCGGTTGCGGGTGACGGCCACATCTATGACACCGATCGCGTCATGTACCTGCGCAACTACCTCACGCATCTGCAGCGAGCGACAAGCGAGGGTGTCCCCGTAAAGGGCTACTTCCTTTGGAGTCTGCTGGATAACTACGAGTGGGCCGACGGCTACGACAAGCGCTTCGGGATCACGTATGTGGACTTTAAGACACAGAAGCGCACGCCGAAGTTAAGCAGTGAGTTTTATAAGAACGTGATTGTGAAGAATTCGCTATAGCGCGTTGATTCCGGCCGCTCGTTCTCCGGTCACCGAATCTTCACAAAACCCGCGTTGTTAAAGGCGCGGACGCGATAAAATCGGGACTGATATGCCGACGAAACAGGAACTCCTCCAGACCCCCATCAAGCACATCGACATCACCGAGCACAATGTCGTGCCGCTGGTCGATGCCATGGCCTCCATGGCCTACTCTTCGCGTGACCTTGCTCGTGCCGCGACCATCTACGACATGATGCTGCGCGATACCGAGTGCGGCGTGATCCTTTGCCTGGCCGGATCGCTGATCTCTGCGGGCCTGCAGAAGGTCATTGTCGACCTGGTGCGCAACAACATGGTGGACGCGATTGTCTCCACTGGCGCGAACATCGTCGACCAGGATTTCTTTGAAGCCCTTGGCTACCGCCACTATGTTGCCGGCGAAGAGTACAAGTACGGCGCGGGTGATGCCGAGCTGCGCGAGCTGATGATCGATCGCATCTATGACACCTTCATCGATGAGGAAGAGCTGCGCGTCTGTGATGAGACGACGCACCAGATCATCAACGGCATGAAGCCCGGCGTCTATTCGTCGCGTGAGTACATCCGCGAGATGGGCAAGTACCTGGCGGACAACGGCCGTACGCCGAAGAATGGCAACGCCGACTCCATCGTGCTGGCCTGCTATGAGCTGGACGTGCCGATCTTCTGCCCGGCATTTTCGGATTGCTCCTTTGGCTTCGGCATCGTGGCGCATCAGCATGCGCGCCAGGGCAAGCCCATGTGCTCCATCGACTCGGGCAAGGACTTCTACGAGCTGACGCAGTTGAAGCTGGAAAACCCGACGACCGGCCTGCTGATGATTGGCGGCGGTGTTCCGAAGAACTTTGCGCAGGACATCGTGGTGGCTGCGGATATCCTGGGCGTTGAAGCCAGCATGCACAAGTACGCCATCCAGATCACGGTGGCCGACGCTCGCGACGGCGCCCTCTCCGGATCGACGCTGAAGGAAGCTTCGAGCTGGGGCAAGGTCGACCTGACGTGGGAGCAGATGGTGTTCAGCGAGGCGACGATTGCCCTGCCGCTGATTGCCGGCTATGCCTTCCACAAGAAGGCCCAGGCCGCCCGTACCGGCAAGCACTTCTCGCAGCTGCTGGAGCCCGTTACCGCATAAAGATTCACCAGATCCTTCTCTCATGGAGAAGAATGCCGGCAGGCCGCAGGGCCTGCCGGCGTTTCACCTTTTTGGCGTGAAACTTTAGTAACATCGGCCATCGGTCCAAATGGAAGAAGCCATCCCACGGAAGCGGTACGCTGCCGATGGATGGTAAGTCCTAAGATGAGACCTGTATGCACCGCATTTTGCTGATCGACGATGAAGATGATATCCGCGAGGTTGCCTCGCTAACCCTGGAAGCAACTGCAGGTTGGGAGGTCATCACCGCCAGCTCGGGTGCAAGCGGCATTCGCGCGGCAATCGCGGAGCAGCCAGAGGCGATCCTGATGGACGTGATGATGCCCGAGATGGACGGCCCCACGACCTTCCGCGAGATGCAGAAGAACCCGTTGATCGCCCACATCCCCGTGATCCTTCTGACGGCGAAGGTACAGGGTGTAGACCAGCGCCGCTTCGCCGACCTGGGCGTGGCCGCCGTTCTATTCAAGCCATTCGATCCGATGACGCTGGCACAGCAGATTGCGGAAGTGCTTCACTGGGATACCGTAGCGGTATAAATTACGGACACTGCAACCCGGCGGCTCAGTCCCCCATCTTTCGATGTGTGCCCGACGAACTCCAAGCCGCCATTGCCGCAATCTGGCAAAAGTCCATTCCGCAGTGCAGAGCGCGGCTGGCTCTGTTGCAACAGGCTGCGGATGATCTTGCAACCTCTCGAACGCTTGATCCGGAGCAGCGCGCAGAGGCGCTTGACATTGCGCACAAGCTGGCTGGCTCGCTCGGCATGTTTGGCTTCTCCGACGCCACGGACCATGCTCGCGCCATCGAGTTGACACTGGAAAATGACGGCCTGCCCCAGCCGGAACGGCTGCAGGAACAGGTAAGCGCCCTGGTTGCCTGTATGAGTCCACGCCTAGTCTCCTAAGACGACTGATTGCCTGAGACGTACCGACCGATACAAAAGCCTTCCGCGCAACCCGTCCGGACGTCTCCCCCTCCAACCGCTTATGTTGCATCTTCTTCTTATCTGGATTCTCAGCGCGCTTTCGCTGGTGATTGCGGCTTACCTGCTGCCCACCGTCGAGATCGAGAGCTTTGGGATCGCCATGATTGCGGCCGTGTTGATCGGCTTGCTCAACGCCACACTGGGTTTCCTGATTCGCATACTGGCCTTCCCTTTGACATGGCTCTTGCCCGGTCTGATGTACCTGATCTGCGACGCGATCATGATCTGGATTGTTTCCCGCGTACTGCGTGGCTTTGCCGTGAAGAACTTTACAGCGGCCTTTCTCTGCGCGCTGGTCGTCGCCGTCGTGAACATCCTGCTCGGCAGCCTGGTCTAGCGTGCCGGGTAGCATAAGAGCATGAATCCCGAAGCAGGCCAAGACAACACCGACGAAGCACCCATGCCGGTGGTAAAGCCTGCTGTGGCCGTAGCTGCCGCTCCCGTCACCGCAGCAGGCACACCCGCGCACGTACCCGAGCCGCCTGAAGTGCCGGGCGGTAAGAGCAACGGCTTCGCACCGCTTGCCATTCCACTCTTCCGCGACCGCTGGATCGCCTCCACCGTCTCTGGTGTGGGTACGTGGATGCAGGACACTGCTGCAACCTGGCTGATGACCGCACTGACCGGGTCGCCACTGCTGATCGCGCTGATGCAGACGGCAGCCAGCATGCCAGTCCTGTTGCTCGGCCTGTTCGCAGGCGCGACCGCCGATATCTTCGAGCGCCGCAGACTCTTGATCTTCTGGCAGACGTGGCAGATGGCAGCTGTCGCCCTGATGGCGGTGCTGGCGCTCTTCGGTGTCATCAGCCCGGTCATGCTGTTAGCGCTGACCTTCCTGATGAACGTCGGTTCGGCGATGAACAGCCCGGCATGGCAAGCGATTGTGCCGGAGCTGGTACCACGCGATCAGCTGCCGAATGCCGTATCCCTCGCCGCCGCCAGCAACAACCTGGCTCGCGCCGTAGGGCCTGCGCTGGGCGGCCTGATGGTTGCAGCCTTCGTGAAAGCGAGCACGGGCGCTGGATGGGTCTTTGCTCTGAACGCGGGGTCATTCGCTGCCGTCATCTGGGTGTTGTATGTCTGGAAGCGGAAGCCGCTCTTCAAGTCCGCACTGCCGGCCGAGCGCATCATGGGCTCCGTCGAAACGGGCCTGCGCTATCTGCGCTACGCGCCCGCGCTGCAGGCCGTTTACCTTCGGTCGTTTCTCTTCACCTTCTCGGTCGCAGCAGTCTGGTCGCTGCTGTCGGTTGTCGCACGACGCGAGTTCGAGCATGGACGCATCTCCGGTGCGCTGGGCTACGGCATCCTGAACGGATCCATGGGATTGGGCGCTGTCGTGGCGGCAGTCATGCTGGCCCGGGTTCGCGCGCGCTTCAGCGCGGATCGTATCCTCGCAGTCGCCAGCCTGCAGTACATCGCGACCATGCTGGTACTGGCGTATGTGCACTTTGTGTGGCTCGACATCCTGTTCCTGATCGCCGGTGGATTCGCCTGGACCAGCACCATGTCCACATTGAATGTCAGTGTGCAGCTCTCTTCACCCGGCTGGGTGCAGGCGCGTGCGCTGGGCATGTATCAGATGGTCTTCCAGGGAGGCCTGGCGCTGGGCTCTATCGCATGGGGAGCAGTTGCGGAACACACCAGCGTGACTGTCGCACTGGCCAGCAGCGCCTGCATGATGGCCGTCTGCCTGCCGCTGACGTTACGCCTCCACGTGTTGCGCGGCACGCTGCCCGACCTATCGCCCTACCAATGGAAGCGCCCCGTACCGCACCTGGAAATCGAACCGGCGCCGCAGGATGGGCCGGTACGTATCCTGGTGGATTACGTTGTGCCGGTGGAGCATTACAACGAATTTGTCATGAAGGTGCACAAGCTGCGCGATGTCCGTCTGCGCGCCGGCGCGATTCGATGGGGTGTGTTCCGAGACGGCAATGATGCCGAGCGATTGGAAGAGACCTTCGTGATGGAAAGCTGGCTGGACTATCTTCGCAGTCGCGAACGCATGACAACGGCCGACTTCGAACTGCTGCAGGCAGTGCGCGATCTGCACAAAGCGGACGAGCTACCGCGCGTGACGCACCAGGTATACGCGAAGGAGATCGCACCCGAAGCGGCTGAGTAGCCCGGCGAGGTCAATGCCCGGAACTACTCCCAGCCTTCGAGGACGATCTTGCCAATGGAGCGGCCGCTCTCGATCCACGCGTGCGCCATCTTCAGGTTTTGCGCGTTGATGGCTCCGTAGTTCTGGGTGAGTGTCGTCTTCAGGGAACCGAGGTCCATGAGCTTGGCCACCTCAGTCAGCGAGTCATGCTGACGCAGGATGTCGGGCGTCTCGTAATAGGACCGCGTGAACATGAACTCCCAACAAATGGAGCCGCTCTTGCGCTTCAGCGGACGTGCATCCACCGGCTTCTGCGGATCGTCGATGATTGCGATCTTGCCCTGTGGCGCCAGCAACTCTGCAATGCCCGGGTAGTGCGTGTCGGTGGCTGACAGAAGCGCGATGTATTCGACTTCGCCCAGACCGAGTTCCTGCATCTGCGTACGGATATCGCGGTGATGATCGATGACGTAATGCGCGCCCATGCTGCGGCACCAGTCGGTCGTCTCCGGCCGGGATGCGGTGGCGACGACGGTCAGCGGAGTCAGGTGCGAAGCGATCTGCATGAGCATGGAACCGACGCCACCCGCCGCGCCGATGATGAGGATCGATCCCTTACGCGTGGCGTTGTAGCTGATGCGACGCTGCTCGACACCAAAGCGGTCGAAGAGGATCTCCCATGCCGTTAGAGAGGTTAACGGCAGCGCTGCCGCCTCGGCGAAGCTGAACTTCTTTGGCTTGTGCGCGACGATGCGCTCATCCACCGTGTGGAACTGGGCGTTCGCACCCTGACGAGCGATGCAGCCTGCATAGAAGACCTCGTCGCCCTTTTTGAAGAGGGACGTGAGCTTACCCACACCGACGACAACGCCAGCGCAGTCCCAGCCGAGCACCTTGTACTCCTGGCCCTCGTCCGGCTTCGCGCTCTTGCGCTGCTTGGTGTCGACTGGATTGACCGAGATCGCTTTGACCTCAACCAGCAGGTCGCGGTCGCGCGCAACCGGCTCGGCCAGTTCGATGTCGAGGAGAGCGTCGGGATCGTCGATGGGCAGGGGTGCCTTGTAGCCAACAGCCTTCATGCACTGAGTCTAAACGGAGCCGCGATCGCTGCTGTGTCGGATCCCATTCATCTTCCACTGCCATACGGCGTCACGAACATCCTTCGCGTGCCGCACCGCCACGCCACACCGGAGCTGCTGCTCTAGACTGGTGCGCATGCGACCTTCCGTCACCTACACCGCCGCAGACGCATCCTTCTCTATCAATCCTGCAACCGGCGAGGAGATCGCGCGACACGCCTACCTGAGAGGCGATGCCATCGACCACTTGCTGCAGGCATCCCAGTCAGGCTTCGTCGTCTGGTCTGCAATGCCGATTGCACAGCGTCTTGGCGTTTTGCAGAGCATGGCAACCGTCCTCAGGTCACGCCTGGAACCGATGGCGCAGACCGTCACGCAGGAGATGGGCAAGCCTATCGTGCAGGCTCGCGCAGAGGTGGAAAAGTGCGCTTCGCTGTGCGACTGGTACGCACAAAACGGCGAGGCGATGTTGGCCGATGAACCCACCAGCATCGGCACGAATGCCTACGTGTCGTATCTGCCGCTCGGTTCCGTGCTGGGCGTGATGCCGTGGAACTTCCCTTACTGGCAGGTGATGCGGTCCGCCGTTGGCGTGCTGTTGAGCGGAAATGCCTACGTGCTGAAACACGCGCCGAACGTGATGTTATGCGCGCATCTATTGGCAGATGCATGGCGCGTGGCCGGGCTGCCCGACGGGGCTTTTACTTTGCTGCACGCGGACAACGAGGGTATCTCACGCGCGATCGCCGACCGACGCATTGCAGGCGTTATGGTGACGGGCAGCGTGCGAGCGGGATCGGCCATTGCGGCGCAAGCGGGTGGTGCTCTCAAGAAGTCAGTGTTAGAGATGGGCGGATCCGATCCTCTCATCGTTCTTGCGGATGCCGATATCGAACGTGCTGCAGACGCCGCAATCACCGGTCGCTTTCAGAACACCGGGCAGGTTTGCATCGCGGCAAAACGCATCCTTTTGCACGCCAGCATCGCCGACGAATTCCTGGATCGATTCGTCACAAAGACCAAGGCGCTGGTGATGGGTGATCCGACACGAGATGAGACCTACCTTGGCCCCATGGCACGCTTCGATCTGCGCGACGCGATGGCAGAGCAGGTACGGCAATCACAGGCAGAGGGAGCGAAAACGCTGCTGGCCGGCGGCATCGTGGAAGGTCGAGGTAACTTTTACGCTCCCACCATCCTTGCGGATGTAACGCGCTCGATGACGTGCTTCCGCGAGGAGGTCTTCGGCCCCGTAGCTTCGTTGATCAGCGTGCGCGATGCCTCGGAGGCACTGGCGCTGGCGAATGATAGCGAGTTCGGTCTGTGCGCCTCTTTGTGGACGGAAGATCGCACTGCTGCAAAGCAGTTCGCGCGGCAGTTGCAGGCAGGCGGCCTCTTCCTCAACTCAATCCCCGTGTCCGACCCACGCGTGCCGATTGGCGGCGTGAAGCACAGCGGCTACGGTCGCGAGCTGTCGCACTTCGGTGTGCGCGAATTCACAAACGCACAGACCGTCTGGTTCGATCGCACGTAAGGCGATAATTCGTTGAAGACGCAGACAGGCCGGGCTTTCGCCCGGCCTGTCTGCGTTTCTGACTTGGACTTACTTCTTGCCGAGTGCGAGTTCGAGCAGCATCTTCTCTTCGAGCTCGTGCGCCTTTGCCGATCCCGTCGCAGGACTGGCTGCTGCGGACCGCGACACACGCAACACACGGCGGTTGCCTGCCGTGCGCTTCAGCAAGGGATACGCGTAGCTGAGCGGGCCCATGTTCGCCGGCTCCTCCTGCACGAAGACGACTTCTTCCGCAGACGGATACATTGCGAGAGCCTTTGAAAGCGCTTCCTCCGGCCATGGGTAGAGCTGCTCGACGAAGACGATTGCGTTGGAGTAATCGCCGCGCTTCGCACGCTCCACGCGCAGGTTGTGACCGATCTTTCCGCTGCAGACGAGGATGCGTTTCGGGTCTTTCGCTTCCATGTCGGGTAGTACGGTCTGGAAGTGCTCGGCACCGAAGTCTGCGATGGGTGAGACTGCATCCGGATGACGCAGCATGCTCTTCGGTGTGAAAACGACGAGCGGTTTGCGGTATTCGCTGAGTGCCTGACGGCGCAGCAGGTGGAAGTATTGCGCAGCGTTCGAGGGCTGCGTGACGTACATATTATCTGTCGCGCAGAGCTGCAGGAAGCGCTCCATACGCGCGGAGGAGTGTTCTGGCCCCTGGCCTTCGTAGCCGTGCGGCAGCAGCATTACAACGCCGGAGTACAAGTGCCACTTCGCTTCGCCGGCTGCGATGAACTGGTCGATGATGATCTGCGCGCCGTTGGCGAAGTCGCCGAACTGCGCCTCCCACAGCGTCAACGTCTCCGGGAAGTCGCGCGAGTAGCCGTACTCGAACCCGAGTACGCCCGCTTCGCTCAGCATGGAGTTGTAGGCTTCGAACTGACCCTGGTTGGGGCTGATGTTTTGTAGCGGTGACCAGCGCTTTTCCGTCTCAACGTCTGTGAAGAAACTATGGCGCTGGTTGAAGGTGCCGCGCTGCGAATCCTGTCCGGAGAGACGTACGGGGGTACCCTTTTCCAGCAACGCGGCGTACGCAACGAGCTCGGCCGTACCGAAGTCGAATGGCTTCGTGCCTGCGCCCATCTCTTCGCGCTGCTTCAGGAGAGCCTTGACCTTGGGATGGACGTTGAAGCCCTCGGGCGTCTTTACAATCAGCGACGTAAGGCGCTTGATCTCATCCACCGGCAGGCCAGTGACTGCCGGATCAATCGCGGGCAGATAGCCGCCCTTGTACTTATCCCAGTAGTCCGGCAGTTCCGCCAGTGTGGGCGGATGCAGGGCTTCTTTGCCAAGCGCCTGGTCCGCGAGGAACTTGTCGCTGGTGGCCTTGATCTCCGGTGCTGCATCCACGCCGATGCGCTTGGCGTAGCTCTTGTAGAGCAGTTCCGTTTCCTTGATCTTCGCGTAGCGGCGCGGCTGCGTCACCGTTGGGTCATCCACTTCAGAGTGGCCGTGACGGCGATAACCGATGAGGTCAACAACGACATCGGACGCGAAGGTTGCGCGATACTCCGCAGCGATTGCGGCCACGCGAACGACTGCGTCCGGATCCTCTGCGTTCACATGGAAGATAGGAATCGGCAGGCGCTTCGCCATGTCCGTCGCAAAGCGTGAGGAATTCGATTCCAGCGGCTCTGCAGTGAAGCCGAGCAGGTTGTTTACGACAATCTGGATGGTGCCGCCAACGGTGTAGCCATTGATGGTCGCAAGCACCAGCGTCTCAGCCCAGATGCCCTGACCGGCGAACGCTGCGTCGCCGTGGATGATGATCGGCAACACCTTCTTCGGACCATCGGCACCCAGACGGACCTGCCGCGCACGGGCGCGGCCCATGATGACCGGATCCACTGCTTCAAGATGCGATGGGTTTGAAGCGAGGTGAAGCTTGACCGTCTTGCCGTCAGGAGCGGTGTACGTACCCGTCGCACCCTGGTGGTACTTCACGTCGCCGCCGCCGAGGTGGCTGCGCGGATCGACATCTTCAAACTTGGTAAAGATATCTGCTGCGGAACGGCCGACGGTGTTGACCATCACATTCAGACGGCCACGATGATTCATAGCAAAGTGGCAGACTTCAACGCCAAGTGCGGAACTGACTTCAAACGTACGATCGAGGTAAGGAATCAGTGCCGTCAGGCCCTCAAGCGAGAAGCGCTTGGTGCCCAGGTATCGCTGCTGAATAGTCTGCTCAAAGATGTCTGCCTTGATCAGGCCGGTCAGCGTGTGAGCCTGCTGCTTCGGTGTCTCGACCGGCAACTGCTCCATCTTCTGCTGGAGCCACTCGCGCTTTTCAGGCGAGGCAATGTGAGAGAACTCGAGCGCGATATTTCCGCAGTAGTAACGGCGCGCTTCCTCGGCAATCGCGTCCGATCCTTCGGGCAATTCGATGGGGAATGGTTCTGCAGGAAGGTACTGCTTCAGCGGATCGAGTGTCGCCTGCAGGTATCCCCAGCGCCGAAAGATTTCAAAGACTTCGGTTCGTAACTGCGGGTTGCTCACGGTTTCTTCCATCGCTGGCGCTGCTGTCTGCGCCGCTGCTGTTGCCTTGCCGTTTGACTTCGCCCTGTTCGCCATGCTTCCTCGTGTCAATAAGGATAGACCTTCGCGTTATCGCATGGGGAGCGTTCCGTGTTCGATTTACGGTATCGACGTTCGTTATTCGGCCATCCCGGGGCGGTACAGATGAGGCGCTTCCCGCATAGCAAGACAACATCTTGCCCACCCCCCGCGTCTCAACTTGAGCGAACAGAAAGCGAATACGGGAGACTGCCATGCAGGAACGCACAATCGAATTCGAAGAACCGGTGATTCAGGACGAGAGCCAGCAGGCACTGCGCGCCGCAACCGAACGTGCGGAGCGGGCAGAGGCCGAGCTTGCAAAATTACGTGCTTCACAGCACACGGCACAGCACTCCGTTGCGGAGATGGACCTGAAGCAGCCACCATCGCCCAGCACCGCTCGCAACAGCGACGCGCTTGCTGAGGCTCCGCTGGAGCGCGGCTCCGCGGATGAGGGTGGCGAGCACGAATTGCGCAAGGATCCCATGATGGCGACGCTGCTGGACGCGCTTGTCGAAGGCAACGATGTGGGTCACTACGGTCGTCTGGTCTTCGCCATGGTGGCTCGACACTTTCTGCCGCATGACGAAGTGCTCGCGTGGTTAACGAAGGATCCGGACTTCACCGAGGCGCAGGCTCGGGCCATGCTGCAACAGGTGGAGGGTCGTGACTACACACCGCCCAAGCGCGAACGACTCATTCAGTGGCAGGCCGAGCAGGAGTTCCAGTTCATCGATGCGGCTGATCCTGACAGCGGCAATCTGTATCGAAACCTCAAGTTCCCGAACGAGATCTACGAACATATTGAGCACTACCAGGAAGCAAAGGCCGAAGTCGCCTGACTTCGGGTCGACCTACCGCCGTTATGCATCTGCTGAAGCCACAGTTTTAGAGCTTCGAAGGCGGGCCGCACGTAGAGGGCCATCGATCGATTGGCACTGGTTGAGATGGAACTGGCATGGGGCGCGGAGATCTGCCGCGACCCATGCCAGTTGGTGTTTACGCGGAGGGCTTGGTGCCGTGCTCCGCACCCTGATGCTCTGCGTGAAAGCCGTAGGTCTCATACCGTGTCGTCAGCTTCCCGTTGCGCACGGTGCAGACGGTGAAGCCCTCTGGGATTCCCAGTCGCTGCCCTTCCCACCAGTTGCCACAGACCGCCCCGCTGGTCAGGTACTGCACACCCTTCCACTCCACGCGCTCGTTCACGTGGGTGTGGCCCTGCAGCACGCCGATAACATTCCTACCCTCCAGGAGAGGGAAGATCTGGTGCGCGTTAGATACCTGCAGGCTGTTGCGGGGAGCCAACGGTGAGGACATCTCGAGGTATTGCACGAAGGATGTGACCAAAGGCATGTGCGTGGTGATGATGATCGGCGTGGAAGCCGATTGCTTTGCCAGGTCGGCTTTCAACCAGGCCATCTGCGCATCGTCGATGAAGCCGTAATAGTTGCGGTCCGGGGTGATGCCGATGGAGTCCAGCACAAGGATGTGCACGCCCTTGTGGTCGAAGCTTTGATAGAGCGGGCCAATGTGATCCTGAAAATATCCCTTGCCATAGCCCGCGTCTTTTGGGCTCATGCCGCTCTTTGGGTTAAGACCCACGACATCATGGTTGCCGATGGCGTGATAGGTCTTCAGGCTCAACTGCTGCTCCGTCTCTGCGTACAGGCGATACAGCTCGGTGGAGCGAGAGGCGGGGACGGCGAGGGCGTCGAAGATGTGGTCGCCACCCTGAATCGCGAAGTCTGCGTGGAGTGTCCGCGCTTTCTTGAAGGCCATAGCGCAGCCTTCCACGCCATGCAGCTCTGGCTGCAGATGCGTGTCGGTAATGTGCAGAAAGGTGAAGTCCTGCGAAGAACGCTGCGCGAGCAAGGATGCAGGAGGCACGGCCGTGGCCGCACCTGCGGCAGCAGCGAGTGAAAGAAAGTGGCGTCGTGAAAGCGTACCCATACCGCCGTAATGTACAGCAGTGCCCGGGCCGTTGCAGAGTTGGGGCGAGGACGTCCGTGGCGGGAGACGTCGCTCGACAGTGAACGTCATGCCTCGTTAGGCTTTCCGGCACATTACTTGCACGCGCTCAGGAAGTTACCAGCGAGAAGCGCCTGCTCACCATGAACGGTCTGACGTGTGCCGAGAGCGCGCGCAGCAAGACCGAACCGGCACCGACCATTCACGAGGCCCCATGACGAAATCCCCCGGACTCCTGCGACTACTCGTTTGCATGTTGCTCGTTCCACTGTTTGCGCTGAGCCTGTACGCGCAGGGAGGCAGCGCCGTCCTGAACGGCACGATTGCCGATCCAAGCGGCGCCGGCGTTCCAAACGCGCACGTCGTCGCCACCAACCTCGATACCAACCTGTCGCTGAATGCTGTCACCAGCGGCTCCGGCACCTACAGTTTCCCCAGTGTGCCTCCCGGTCGCTACACCGTAAGCGCGCAGGTTGAGGGCTTCCAGAAATTCCAGCAGACCGGCATTCTGCTGACCGTAAGCCAGCAGGCCACACTGAACATCACGCTGCAGATCGGCAGCTCGAATGAGACGGTGAACGTAACAGCAGGCGCCGCACTCCTCAACACGACCAATGCCGAAGTGAGCAACACCGTGGGCGAGCAGGCGATTCGCGAACTCCCGCTGAACGGACGCGATCCCTCCAGCCTGGTTCTCCTATCGCCCGGCACCATCAACGTGATTAACACTGGCGCTGGCACCCTGCAGGGCGAAACCACCTTCCCGAACGAGAGCGGCGCCAGCGCCGGCGGCGGTCGCCAGGGCAGCACGCTGTACCTGCTGGATGGTGTGCCCAACATGGACACGTACATGGCACTGGCTGCACCGTCACCGAATGCAGACGCGACAGGCGAGTTCCGTGTCATCTCCAATAACTTCGACGCACATTATGGCTTCTCCCCCGGTGCGGTGGTCTCCATTCAGACGAAGAGCGGTAGCAATGCATTCCACGGCGGCGCTTTCGAGTTCCTTCGCAACAGCGCACTGAACTCCGCAGACTACTTTTCGCATGCGGTCGATCCCCTGAAGCGTAATCAGTTTGGCGGATTCCTCGGTGGCCCCGTGAAGAAGGATCGCCTCTTCTTCTTCGGCAACTATCAGGGCACGCGTCAGTCCACCACCTCCACCGCGAACAGCACAAGCACCCCGACTGCAGCGATGCTCAGTGGTGATTTCTCTGCATATCCCAAGGCTCTCGGCGGTCCATTCGTGAATAACCGGGTGAATCCAGCACTCTTCAACGCGGCTGCGGTCCGCATTGCGCGCACTGCCCTGCCGTTGGGCCAGGACCCTGCCAGCGGCCTTGTGTATTACACGATTCCGAAGTCAGTCGAGAAGTATGACGAAGGCACCGGCCGCATTGACTTCACGCCCAATGACAAGAACCGCCTGACACTGCGCAGCTTCATCCTGTACTACAACCGCGGAGAGGCCGCGCTGCCTGGTAACATCCTGGCAATCACGCCGGGCAAGCAGGGCAAGTACTTCAATGAAGTACTGAACCACACCTGGACGATCAGCTCCTCCCTTGTGAATGCGCTGTCGATTTTCTGGAACCAGCAGCATGTCTACAACGCCGGCACGCAGCTTGACAGCAATGGAAATGCCTTCTGCCTGTCGAAGTACATCAATGTCGTCGATCCCACCGGAGCCTGCTACTCCGAGGGACTGAATGCGAATGCTGGTTTCAGCACGCCCTACTCGGAATACACCGGTGAGATGCGCCGTTCGTGGGGCTTCTCGGATTCTGTGACCAAGATCCTGGGAAATCACACGGTCTCCTTCGGTGCGGACCTATGGCACCAGCGCGCACGTGAGGAGACGTTCTACCCTGCTGCTCCCATTGTCAGCTTCAACGGCTCCTACACTGGCTTTGGACTGGCCGACTTCCTGTTGGGCGACGTAAGCACCTACACGCAGGGTGCGGGCGAGATTGCAGACGTCAGCGGCAACCTGCTGGGCGTCTATGCGCAGGATCAGTTCAAGCTCCGGCCCAATGTCACGGTGACAGCCGGTCTGCGTTGGGATCCGAATCTTGCTCCGGCTTCCAAGGACGGTCGGGGTGCGGTTTGGAACCCCGGTCAGAAGAGCACGACATTTCCCAATGCACCCATTGGCCTGGTATTTCCCGGCGATAGTGGCGTCCCGAACAGTCTTGCGACGAACAGCTACGGCTACTTTGAACCGCGCGTGGCCATCGCGTACCAGGCGTCTTCCAGGACGGCGTTCCGCGCAGGTTTCGGCATGTTCACGGCGCCGCTGCCCTACTCGGCTTACAACCATGTGGCAGACGTGACCCCGTTCAGCCCCACGTACACGCTCAATGGTAGCGCCAGCAGTCCGATCAACTTCTCAAATCCCTGGGCAGGTTTTGCCTCAACAGGCGGAGTCAGTCCGTTTCCGCCGTTTGCATATTCCGGCATCGCACCCGCAGCAAACTCCACCTTTCCCGCGCAGACTACTGTTCCCGCAGCCTTCCGGCCGGGCTTTAAACTCGGCATGACGCAGAGCTGGAATGTCTCCCTGGAACAGCAACTCAGCAACGACATCGTCTTCCACCTGGCCTATGTAGGCAGCCAGAGCTACCACCAGACATTGATCATCGATGCCAACCCTGGACAGATTGCCACTGCGGTTCGGGGCACACGCGCCCTGACGAACTTCGGCCAGATCCTGACGATCAACAGCAACGGCACTGCCAGCTACAACTCCCTGCAGGCGCAGTTCGAGAAGCGCTTCTCCCATGGCTTCCAGGTGCAGTCCAGCTTTACCTGGTCGAAGAACATCGACATCTCCGCCAGCGGCAATGCTTCCTTCACCGGCAACGGCATTGCGAACCCGTACGATCTGCGATTTAACCGTGGCAACTCTGACCTGAACTTCCCGCTGGTATCCGTCACGAACGCCGTGTACACCACCCCCGCACTTCGGCATCGCAATGCCCTTGTCCGCGGTACGTTAGGCGAGTGGGAGATCAGTGCCATCTACACCCTGCAGTCAGGCCGTCCCTTCAGCATTGCCGGCGGCAATGGCAATAACAACTCCGGCGCGCTTATCTACGGCGATCGCGCCGACCGCTTCAACAGCGTCGTCCTGCAAACACATCAGGGCAGCAAGCAGCAGTGGCTGAACAACTACTTCACGACAGCCGCATTCAATCCCAACGCCGTGGGAACCTTCGGTAACTCCGGTCGCAATATCCTGCAGGGCCCTGGCATTAACTACAGCGACGCAGCAGTGATGAAGAATTGGACAGCCGCTGACCGCTTCCATGTGCAATTCCGTTGGGAGCTGTTCAACGTCTTCAATCACACCAACTATGCCGTTCCCGATAACAATCCTTCGAGCGGCAACTATGGCCGCATCACCGCAACTGGCCCGATCCGACCCCGCGTGATGCAGGGTGGTCTCAAGGTCACCTTCTAACAGGCAACCAGCAAGACAAATGCGCTCACACCCCAAAAGGGTAGGAGAGCATTTGCATCCAAGCTATAACGAGCAGCAAAAGGGGTGCCCATCATGGGCACCCCTTTTGTACTGATGATTCCCGTTATCGATCCTTTGAAGCCTGGATCTTCTCTTCGGCCACGCGGATTTCAGCGCGGGCGTAGTCGTACTTCTCTGCGTCGTCGCCGGCTTCGTTCCAGTCCTTGTTGGCCGCTTCCAGCTCATGCTGCGCCTGCGACGGATCAATCTCGGTGGGCTTCAGCGCTGTCTCAGCGAGGACGGTCACGCGCTCCGGCAGGACTTCAACAAAGCCCCATGCGACGAAGAACTTCGCATCGCCAGACTTGCCGCCGTGCAGCTTGACCTCACCTGCGCCCAGTTCGGCCAGCAGAGGTGCGGCGCCGTACAGCGCCTCCATGTAACCGGAGATCGCCGGCAGTTCAATCGCGTCAGCCGTGGTATCCACCAGGACGCGGTCCGGCGTGACGATGCGGACTGCGAGCTGGCCGTGTGTGCTTGTTTCGTCTGCCATGGTGTCTCGTTGTTCTCGTTACCTCGTTGCTCGCGTTCCTCCCATTGCCGACTCCCTTGTTCAGGAGCAACGCACAACGAGAGGAACGTGAAGAACGGCTTTACGCGTTTGCCTTCATCTTCGCGGCAGCTTCCAGAACTTCCTCGATGCCACCCTTCATGTAGAAGGCCTGCTCCGGGATATCGTCGTGCTTGCCTTCGATGATCTCCTTGAAGGAGCGCACCGTGTCCGCAACCTTGACGTACTTGCCGGGGTTGCCGGTGAAGACTTCCGCGACGTGGAAGGGCTGCGACAGGAAGCGCTGCACCTTACGGGCGCGGCTGACGGTGAGCTTGTCCTCTTCCGAAAGCTCGTCGATACCGAGGATGGCGATGATGTCCTGCAGATCCTTGTAGCGCTGCAGAATTCCCTTCACCTGCTGGGCGACGTTGTAGTGCTCCTCACCCACAATGCGGGGCGAAAGGATGCGCGACGTGGATGCCAGCGGATCGACAGCGGGGTAGATACCGATTTCCGTCAGTGCGCGGTTCAGAACGGTGGTTGCGTCCAGGTGGGCAAACGTCGTTGCCGGGGCGGGATCGGTAAGATCGTCGGCCGGGACGTAGATGGCCTGTACCGAGGTGACAGAGCCCTTCTTCGTGGACGTAATGCGCTCCTGCAGCTGACCCATTTCCGAAGCAAGGTTGGGCTGGTATCCCACGGCGGAAGGCATACGGCCAAGCAGCGTGGAGACCTCAGAACCCGCCTGCGTGAAGCGGAAGATGTTGTCGATGAACAGCAGCGTATCGGCGCCCTCTTCATCACGGAAGTGCTCCGCGATGGTGAGGCCGGTCAGCGCCACGCGCAGACGCGCTCCTGGCGGCTCGGTCATCTGGCCGTAGATCAGCGCGGCCTTGGACTTGCGCCAGTCATTCGGGTCAATAACGCCCGACTCCTGGAACTCGACCCAGAGATCGTTTCCTTCACGGGTGCGCTCACCGACGCCGGCGAACACCGAGTAACCACCGTGCTGCATGGCGACGTTGTTGATCAATTCCTGGATCAGAACCGTCTTGCCCACGCCGGCGCCGCCGAACAAACCGATCTTGCCGCCCTTAAGGAAGGGCTGGATGAGGTCGACGACCTTGATGCCGGTCTCGAACATCTCTTCGCTGGTCGACTGCTCGTCAAACGCGGGAGCCTGCCGGTGGATGGGCATGCGCTTGTCGGTCTGAACGGGTCCCAGGTTGTCGACAGGCTCGCCGATAACGTTGAGCACACGGCCCAGCGTCTCGCGACCCACGGGAACCATGATCGGTGCGCCGGTATCGACGACCTTCATGCCGCGGACCATGCCCTCCGTCGCTTCCATCGCGACGGTGCGGACGCGGCCTTCGCCAAGGTGCTGCTGCACCTCAACGATGACGGACAAGGGGTTCGGAATGTCGAAGCCTTCCGACGTGATGCGCAGCGCCGAATAGATCGGCGGCATGTGCTTCTCGTCGAACTGAATGTCAACGGCCGGGCCGCTGATCTGAATTACTTTACCGATGTTCTCTGCCATAAGTTCTCTCTTGCCAGCGCGCGATTAAAGCGCCGCGGCTCCTGAAACGATCTCGATAATTTCCGTGGTGATGGCTGCCTGGCGCACGCGGTTCATGGTCAGCGTCAGCTTGTCGATCATGTCGCTGGCGTTGCTGCTTGCAGCGTCCATGGCGGTCATACGGCTGGCGTGCTCCGATGCAACCGACTCCAGCAGCGCGTGATAGATCTGCGTGGTGACATAGCGCGGCAGCAGGTGGCGGAAGAGGCGGCTCGGATCCTGGTCGTACAGGTAGTCCACATCAGCCGTACCGAACTTCTTTGCTTCCTGCTCCATCTCGGACTCTTCCGGAGTATTGATGGAAACACCGGCGGTCGCTGCGGCATGGGCCGCCGCTTCCTTCTGCTCTTCCGTCATCTCTTCCGAAACCGTGATCTCCGGCGATCCAAGCTTGCGGATCGGCAGCAGCTTTTCGACCACGACACGCTGCGCGATGACGCTCTTGAACTCGTTGTAGACGATATAGACCGAATCGATCTCGCCGCGTTCGTAGCGATCGATGATCGAGTGTGCAGCCTTATCGACATCGACGAAGCTGAGCTTGCCGAGCAGAGCGGACAGGTCATGCGTCAACTCGATGGGCTGCTTGCGCTCGCGGATATCTTCCACGTGGTGCGACAGGCCGTTGTCGTACTCCTCATCCACATGCTTCCAGGTAGCGTCGGGGTAACGACGCTTGAACATGTCACGCGACTTTCGGCCAACCGTTTCGACGTCGATATTCTGTTCGCCCGGCATAGGGCTGTCTTCGGTCGGCGTCTTCGGTGCGCGGCGGTAGTCGATGAACTTCTGCGCAGCCTTGCCAATATTGGAGTTGAACGCGCCCGCGAAGCCCTTGTCGCCAGCGATGACAAGAACGAGTACGTTCTTCTCTTCACGCTCGACGAGCAGCGGATGCATCACATCGGCGCCGTCCTCGCCGTAAAGGTCGGCGCGGCGAACGAGGGACTGCAGAACATTGGCCAGCATCTGGGCGTACGGCCGAGCCTGCATCGCGCGCTCCTGCGCACGACGCAGCTTCGCCGCCGACACCATCTTCATGGCCTTCGTGATCTGCCGCGTATTTTTAACGGAGCGAATGCGCCGCTTGAGATCCAGTACGTTTGCCATGGAACCCTACGCCGTTGCCAAAGCCGGCTGCTTCTCGTTCAGACCAGCCTTGAAGCTGGACTTGTAATCGTTGATGGCATCCGTCAGGCGCTTGGTGATGTCATCGTCGAGCGCCTTCTTGCTCATGATGTCATCCAGAATCTGCTTGCCGGTCGTGCCCATGTACTGGTGGAAGCCAGTCTCGAACGCCTGTACCTGCTTCACATCGATGTCGTCGAGCAGGCCCTTGGTACCGGCGAAGACGATGGACACCTGCTGTGCTGCGGTCAGCGGCTGGAACTGTGGCTGCTTCAGGATCTCAACCAGACGCGAACCGCGGTTGAGTTGCTTCTGCGTGGCGGGATCCAGGTCCGAACCGAACTGTGCGAAGGCTGCGAGTTCGCGGTACTGTGCGAGATCCAGCTTCAGTGTTGCACCCACCTGCTTGGTCGCCTTCATGGCGGCTGCGAAGCCTACACGCGAAACCGACAGGCCGACGTTTACGGCAGGGCGGATGCCCGAGTTGAAGAGATCGGTTTCCACGAAGATCTGGCCGTCCGTGATGGAGATCACGTTGGTCGGAATGTATGCGGAAACGTCGCCAGCCTGCGTCTCGATGATGGGCAGAGCCGTGAGCGAACCGCCACCAAGCTTATCGGAGACCTTCGAGGAGCGCTCGAGCAGACGCGAGTGGAGATAGAACACATCGCCGGGGTACGCCTCACGACCCGGGGGACGGCGGAGCAGCAGCGAGATTTCACGGTATGCCGCAGCGTGCTTCGACAGATCGTCATAGATGATCAGTGCGTGCTTGCCGTTGTCACGGAAGTACTCGCCCATCGCGGTTGCTGCGTAGGGAGCGATGTACGACATCGGAGCCGGCTCCGATGCTGTCGCGGCAACGACAATGGTGTACGCCATGGCGCCGTACTGCTCCAGCGTCTGCACGATCTGTGCAACGGACGAGCGCTTCTGACCGACTGCGCAGTAGATGCAGATCAGGTCGTTCTTCGCTGAGTTGATGATGGTGTCGAGCGCGATGGCGGTCTTACCGGTCTGACGATCGCCGATCAGCAGTTCACGCTGTCCACGGCCGATCGGGATCATGGTGTCGATGGCCTTGATGCCAGTCGCCATGGGCTCCGTGACCGACTTACGGTCGATGACGCCGGGAGCGAGACGCTCAACGGGCGAGGAGAACTCGGTAACGATGGGTCCCTTGTCGTCGATGGGCTGACCGAGGGCGTTGACCACGCGACCGATCATCGCGGGACCGACGGGCACGGACATGATCTTGCCGGTGCGCTTGACGGTGTCGCCTTCGCTGATCTGGGTGTAGTCGCCCAGCAGAACGGCGCCGACCTGATCTTCATCCAGGTTCATGGCGAGGCCGCTGATCCCCTGGGGGAACTCGATCAGTTCGCCGGCCATGACCTTGTCCAGGCCGTGGATACGTGCGATACCGTCGCCGAGCGAGATGATGGTGCCAACCTCGTCGACTGCAATCTTGGTCTCGTAATTCTCGATCTGCTGACGAAGCAGTTCTGTGATCTCGTCTGCCTTGAGCTGTGCCATGTGTCCCTTTTCCGTCTGTATGCGCCGCAACCGCAGCGCCTTGCCAAATTTTCGTTACTGCAAACTTATCCGGGCTGCGCGTTATACGCCGGCCAGGTGCGCTTTCAAGCCCTGCAATTGTCCTCGCACCGATCCGTCGTAGACGCTCGAACCAAGGCGAATCACTGCGCCACCCAGGAGCGCCGCATCCTCAGCCCAGGTGACGCGCACTTTGCCGCCAGCCAGTTCGGATGCCTTGCTCTCAAGCAGGTTGCGCTCATCGCTCTGCAGCGGCTTGGCGCTGGTGATCTCGACTTCAGCGATGCTATTTGCCTCATCGGCGAGCGCGCTGTACTCCGCGGCAATCTCCCGCAGAAAGTGCATGCGGCCGTGGTCCATCAGGACCGCGATGAAGTTGCGAACTGTCTTATCCAGGCCAACGCGTGCCGCAACGGCATCCAGCACCTTCAGCTTGTCTGCCTGCGGCAATGCCGGATTCAGAAGAAACTCGCGAAGATTGTGGCTCGCATCGAAGGTCGCAGCAAAATCCTCGAGCTGCGAGCGTACCGCGTCAAGGTTCATGCCTTGCGCAGCGGTGACCTGCTGGAAGGCGCGTGCGTAGCGAAGCTCAAAGGCGGCCATTAGTTACGGCTCCCTTCCGTGAGCTTGCCCGCGAAGTTCGCGATCAGGACGCGGTCATCTTCAGGCGTAATGTTCAACTGTGCGGCTGCACGATCCACTGCGATCCCCGCGGCATACGCACGCAGATCACGCTGTGCGGCTGCGGAAGCCGCGGCGATTTCCTGCTCGGCCGCCTGGAGGATACGCTGCTTCTCTTCTTCGATGGTGGCGTGGATGTGAGCTTCTTCTTCCGCAGCGGCCTTATCATTCTCAGAGCGCAGAGCGGCGATTTCGCCATCCAGCTTGCCAAGGCGAGCCTCGACAGCGGACAGACGCGCACGCGCTTCTTCGGTCGCAACGCGAGCTTCCACGATGTTCTTCTGGATGCCCTCGGTGCGCGCGCGGAAGGCCTTGGGCAGCATCTTCGCCAGACCGTAACCCACGGCAGCAAACAGTACGAGTGCGTTAAACCACTCGAAGACAGCCGAAGCGGTCCCGGGATTCATGCCAAGCATGCCGCCGAGCTTGATCACCGAAGGCGACTTACGGAAGGCCTCTTCGCCTCCCTCAGCTTCCTTCTTCGAATCCTTGTCGTTAGCCTCTGGCTCGGACGTTTGCCCGGAAGCAGTCGACGTCGACGCGGCCTGACGGTCCGATGCAGGCTGAGCCTGGGCGCGAACCTTCGGCGTGGTGGTTGCCAGCGCAAAAGCCAGCAGTACAGCGGACACAAACTTCATCTTGAGGGCAATCTTCATGCGCTTAGACCGCTCCCATTCCTGAGCGATGCGGCAGGATTGCTGCCAACACACTCTGCGAAAGCGATGCTGCACCAGCTTCCAGCTGCGCCTTCGCTTCTGCGCCGGAGCGCTCGACCGATTCGCGTGCCACCGTGATGCGGTGCTGAGCAGCTTCGCGAGCATCGGCAATTGCCTTGTCGCGTGCCGCGGTTGCAGCCTTTGCGCGGGCAGTACGAGACTCGAAGATCTGCGAGCGGGCTGCGCGCAGCTTTGACTCATACTCTGCCGTCTTCGCTTCTGCGGACGCGATGGCAGCCTTAGCTTCATCCATAGCGCCGCCGGTGCGACCATGACGGTCTGCCAGCGTCTTTTCCAGCGGCTTGCGAACCAGGATCTGGTAAGCGGCCAGGAGGATCAGGAAGGCGATAACGGTCGGCACGGAGCCGAGCACAAGGTCGCCAATTGTTTTCAGAATCTCTTGCATGATGGACCGTGGGCCTCGTCCGAGGAACTCCAGGCCTTTTACGACGCCCGGGGAAGGGGCGTACAGGCGGAGCGAAAGGGACACAGGCAACCCTCTTGTTATACCAATCCCGGCTGGTGCGGTCAACGAAACGCGCTGTTTCGCAGGGCTTTACACGGATTGAATTTCTATGTATTTGCCGCGTTTTCCGCAGGATTCCGGGCAGATGTCACACTGGTTCTGTGATTGACGATGCCGCCCGACCCCAGGAACCTGTAACGCACGCGCCCAAGCGCATCGTCATCGCCAGCTTCGGCTCGCTTGGCGATCTGCACCCATTTCTTGCGCTGGCGGTGGAGTTGCGTGCTCGCGGCCATGCAGTCGTGATCGCTACCGCGCCGCACTACGCGGATCGAATTGCTGCGCTGGGCTTTGAATTCGCACCGTTCGGTCTGGATGTCTCGCCAGTCGATCCGGTGATCATTCAGCGGTTATTCCATACGGCTCGCGGGCCGGATTATCTCTTTCGCACGTTGTTCCTGCCGCACCTGCCGGAGATGTATACCGCGCTCGAACGCATCTGCGAGGGCGCCGATCTGCTGGTTGCCGGCGAGGTAGTCTTTGCAGCGCCAATGGTTGCGGAGAAGACGGGGCTGAAGTGGGTGTCCGTATTGCTGTCACCCATCTCGTTCCTGTCGTCCTTCGATCCCTCGGTGCTGCCGCCACTCACGCGACTTGGAACACTGCACTTCCTGCCACGCTTCGCGCAGAGCGCTTTGATGGGAATGGCGAAGATGACCTTCCGTCGATGGTCCGGACCTGTGCACGCGCAGCGGAAAGCGCTGGGTCTGCCCTTCAAGGCGAACGCTCTCTTTGAAGGCAAGCTGCATGCCGATCGCGTGCTTGCAACGTTCTCCGCAAGGTTCGCGAAGGCACAGCCAGACTGGCCCGCAGGCACGGTGCAGACGGGCTTCGCTTACTTCGAACAGACCACCGCGCACCATGCTGCAAGTGCTCCCGATCATGAGAACGGGAAGCATCTTCCTGTTGTGGATGAGCCGCTGGCACATGATGCGGCAGCGGCAGACACGCTTGCGAGCGAACGCACGGCAGAGCGTCTGCGCGAGTTCCTTAACGCCGGCCCGATGCCGTTGGTGTTCACACTTGGCTCTGCGGCCGTGCATGCCGCGGGTGACTTCTTCCATGTCAGCGCGGGTGCCGTGCATCGTTTGAACCTGCGTGCCGTGATGATTACCGGCAGCGCCGACCTGCGTGCGTTGGAGAGTGCCCGCATCCTGACAGTGCCGTATGCGGACTATCGCACGCTGTTTCCCTTTGCGTCGGCAGTGGTTCACCAGGGCGGCATTGGCACAACGGCCGAGGCGCTGCGCGCCGGTGTCCCTTCGCTGATCGTCCCCTTCAACTTCGACCAGCCGGACAATGCTGCCCGCGCGCAGCGGCTGGGTGTGGCGGTTGCATTGCCTCGCCGGAAGTACACCCGGCGGCACGCGTACTACGCCATCCATCGGCTCCTGCGCGATGAGGGACTGCGGGGCAGGGCAAACGCCTTCGGCGAAGCGATTCGAGCGGAAGAAGGCACAAAAATCGCGGTAAATGCCATAGAAGAGCTGCTTTAGTCGATACGCGTCACGGTTTGAATCGATTCAGTTTGGGCCCGGGACTTCCGGTCGGCGTCATACCGCGCCGGAGCGCGCTTTTCCACTTGCCATGCGGCAGAACCGGCGTAGCCTTAAGTCACACCTAGACCCGTTCCAGGGTCCATCAGGCCGCGAGACCCGGGAAGTACTTCCACTCCCCTCTCCCGCGGCCTGATCCATGTCCGGCACCCGCCTAATTCGGAATCCCATTCCACCTTTGAGAACCGCCTCAGTGAGCCGGCACCATGACGGCGTTCTCGTCCACCTTCGGAATCCCGAAGTGGCCTCCCAGATGCAACAGATCGAGCGGCCGCAGCGTGCAGTCCACGTTGATGACCGTCATGTTTCGATCGCCGCGATTCAGCACCGTCACCCCGTTGATGTTGGCACCGGTAAAGTGCAGCCACAGGTCCGTGATGGTTGTCGCGCCCTTCGCATTTGCGTTGACCAGGTGCTTCCATCCGGCAGCGCGATATTGCCCGTCGATCATAGCCAGCGCACCCGGGTCGTAGCGCGCGTAGTCGTGTGCGTGGAAGGTGCGAACCGAGATGCTGTTGAGGCCGGCCACAACCCGGCGCGTCTCCGCATCCGTGCCCGCGAAGAAGCTGTCGGTCAATCCCAGCAGGTTCCGATCAAACGTAAAGGCTGTCTGCGAGGCGGCGCTGGTCAGCACCGAATCGAACGTGGGTACCCAGCCCGCAGGCGGTGGTGGACCCGGCGGTGGCGGCAAGGGCGCTGCCTGCTGCATGGATCCGTAGGAGCTGCCGTCGTTGCCGTTATAAACATTGCCGTTCTGGGGAGGTCCGGACTGGATCTGCGGGGGCGCGGGCTGACCTTGCGGCTGTCCCAGCATCTGGGCGCGTGCCGTCGCCACACCGGATGCAACGAACAATGCAGCGGCGAGGGCAGTACCGAAGCGAGACGAGGCAGGACGAGCGATCCGCATGTGTGGTTGGACACAGAATCCGGGCAATGGTCGCGGTGTGGCAAGCGCTGATTCACGACACAGGAATCCCCAGCGCGCGACAGCAGCAGACACCACGCCGTCACCGTTGGGTCACTGTCAACTGCCGTCGCCTTGCGCTATGATGATGCGCATGAAGCTGCTTCGCCGACGACGCGCCACGCTGCACGACCTGGAAGCCAGGTTGCAGGAGAGCATTGCCCAGATTCCCGCTGCCGTTGAGGCTGCCATACCCGGGAAACGGTACAGCAAGTTGGCCGTGACGGTCGCATGGGTTGCCGGGGGCCTGGGCGTTGTGACGCTGGGGTTGCTGGCCGGTCGTGAGCTGCGCGTCCGCTACAAGTTCAAGCGCCGCACGCCGTACGACTATTACGCGCACGCGGGCGACCAGACACCCGATCTCGAGTTCGGCGTCGGCATCTAACGGCCCGCACGCCATGGATCAAGGCACCCCACCTTCGCACCGCCAAGGTGGGGTTTTCTTCGCCCGCAAAGACATTCGCAACAGCCCCATGAAAAAGGACTTTTAAGCATGAGCAACATCGCATTCCTCTTCCCCGGACAGGGTTCGCAGACCGTCGGCATGGGCCGTGACCTTGCAGAAAAGTTCCCCGTCGCCAAGGCAGTTTTCGAGGAAGCCGATGACGCCCTCGGCTACAGCCTGTCAGCGCTTTGCTTCGACGGTCCGGAAGAGCAGCTGAAGCAGACGGAGTACACCCAGCCCGCGATCCTGACCGTCTCGGTCGCCGCCGCACGCGTGCTGGCCGAACACGGCATCACAGCCTCCTTCGCCGCAGGCCACTCCCTGGGTGAGTACAGCGCGCACGTTGCTGCCGGCACCTTCTCATTCGCCGATGCAGTCCGGACCGTCCGCTCGCGTGGCCAGTTCATGCAGGACGCCGTGCCTGAGGGCAAAGGGGGCATGGCCGCCATCCTCGGGCTGGACGCCGCACGCATCGGCGAACTGTGCCAGCAGGCCAGCGACGAGATGAACTGCATCGTCGCACCCGCCAACCTGAACGCGCCGGAGCAGACCGTCATCAGCGGCGACGCCGTCGCAGTCGCGCGCGCCAGCGAGCTGTGCAAGGAGGCCGGTGCCAAGCGCGCCGTGACACTCGCCGTCTCCGCTCCCTTCCACTGCAAGCTGATGGAGCCCGCCGCAGACAAGCTCGCCAGCGAACTGGAGCGCGTGATCTTTAACGATCCGACGATGCCCGTTGCCAGCAACGTCGACGCACGCTTCGTCTCGCGCAGCACCGAGGTCCGCGACTGCCTGATCCGTCAGGTAACCGGCGCCGTGCGCTGGGTCGAGTGCATTGCCCTGCTGAAAGAAGCGGGCGCAACCACCTTCGTCGAAGTCGGCCCGGGTAAGGTCCTGAGCGGCCTGATGCGCCAGATCGACCGCGCACAGACGATGCTGAACGTGGAAGACGCCGCAAGCCTCGAGAAGACGCTGGCGGCACTGGCCGAATCGAAAACCACCTAGGTCTGCGCTGACAACCGTACCGACGACCGTCTAGCCCGCTTGGACGCCCGGCAACCGCCAGACCGCAATCACAGAGACCGTCTCGACCGCCCGACAGGCTGCATCGCCAGATGGATGGGCAATAGTCGTTCGCGTGGTCTGCCTTCAGCGGACTGAAAGTCCGCGACTTTCCAGCCCGGGGCGCAGCCCTGGTTTTTTGGGTGCGCGCGACCTGGCGGGCTGAAAGACCGCGACAAAATCCCTCACCGAAGGCGAGGGACGCAAGCCTTGCCGATCGTTGTCACAAGCCTGCCGAAGAGCATTCCATGGATGTTTCTCCCTACCTGTTCCGCACGTTGTGATGCGTCGGCGCTTACGGAGCAGGAGCGTAGGTCAGGCGAATCACATCCTCGGTAATTTGCTCCTTCGCCACGAAACGCAGGGACGGCACAGGACCCGAGAAGAAGGGCTTCCCACTGCCAAGCACTACGGGGTGCAGGTAGAGTCGATATTCATCAATGAGACCTAGACCGGTAAGGGCCCCAGCCAGGTCAGGTCCGCCGACCTCAATGTCCCCAACGAGCTGTGACCTCAGTCCTCGTATCAGCACTTCGATGTTACTGGTGACAAGCGTCGCATGTGGCCCGACAGACTCCAGCGATCGTGACACAACCCACTTGGGCTGACTGCGCCATACGGCCGCATATTCCCGTTCGTCCGCGCCCCAATCCGATTGATCTTCATCCCAATAACGCATGGCCTGATACAGGCGGCGACCATATACCATCCCCGAAAGTCCGCGCACATCCTCGATGAAGTGACGAAAAAGCGCAGGACGAGGTGCAAATCTGTCATGGTCGACATAGCCATCCAGCGACTGATTCAAGGCATAGATGAGTTTCGCCAGGTTACGACCCTCCAAGCCAGATAGAACTTCCGAGGCAAGGCTAATGAAAAGGTGAACCCGCCGCAACATCTCGACCGACTAATTCGGTCGATGGGATGTGGATGAGACTGCCCGGCACGGTAGCACAACCGCTTACTACCGCACCGGGCCACGTTAACTATTACACCGGCTTATTGCGCGCTACCCACAACAAGCTTCCAGCTCTCTATGGACAACGCGGTGGTTAGTTGGCCGGTCCCGGCCGTGAAGCCATAAAAGGCTGTGCTCCCGCCAAGCATCGCTGGCAGATTGACCACCTTGGACCAGGTCGACGTCGCGCCGCTCTGTGGGTCTGTAAGAACGAGCGTGAGGGTTGTGCCGTCGTAGGCGATATCTGCCTTCACATTCACGGCATTGAGGATGTTCACGCTCGTGGGAACCGAATATGTCGGATCCGTTAGCGAAACGCCAGCAGGGTAGAGTCCGGTCGTGTTTGCACCTTCCCCATTGTTGTCAAAGAAATCAAACTTCAATGCCACGCTGTTCGGAATGAAGTTGAATCCAAGCTCACCACCGGCGGAACCAATTGCGCTCGCGTCGGAACGCTGCAGCGTAAATGTAAAGCCATCCGCAGGCGCATTCCCTAAGGAGTTGTTGGTGAAGGTGAACGTCGAGTGGAAGCTGGTGATATCGAAAGGACTGGGCGTCCAGGCGGATGCTGCCTTGTACTGAGCCGTAGGCACCGTTTGCACGTTCTGCGTCATGTTGAGCACAGTACCGTCTTGAATATTCGCCGTTCCATTCAGCGAGAGACCAACGTTCTCAAAGCGCGCCGCCGAGTCAATCGAGACTGTTCCTGGCTTGTAAGACCAGTCCAGTATCTGGATCGTTGAACTTAGCGCACCCGTACCTCCCGTAAATCCGACATAGGCAGTATTCGAACCGATTGCTCCTGCGATATCGATCACTTTCCGATAAGTCGCGCTCGCGCCGGTCGATGTGTCGGTAAGCAGCAGGTTCAACGTATAGCCGTCGTACGTCACGTGCGCCAGCATGGTGTGGCCCGCCAGAAGGGACACGTTCGAAGGCAGTACCAGCCCGGGTCCTGTCAGTGAGTTGCCCGCGGTATACACACCCACAGTGTTCGCTCCCTCGCCAGCGTTGCTATACAGATCGAACTTCAGCGCGACGCTGTTGGGTACGAAGTTGTAGCCCAGCTCGCCACCAAACGAGCCCAGGGATGTAGGAACGGAGTTCTGGATGGCGAAGGTAAATCCATCCGCTTCCCCGCCCGTTACCTGGAAATGGAAATCAGAGGTAAAACTGGTTGTCTTTACGGGCGCTGCACTCCAGGCTGAGGCCGCTTCGTACCCGCCACCATCAGTTAGCTGCAGCGCAGTCCCGACCAACTTCGCGGATCCGTTCAGATTCAGCCCAAGGGTCGGTGAGAAGCCTGTACCAGCGTCCACACCGCCACCACCCGGAGTCACCGCACCACTGATGGTGACTGGTGCGGATTGAACGGCCGGGAAATTGCCGCTTCCGCTGTAGACAGCGACGACCTGATGCTGCCCGGAAACCACCACGTTCGATAGGTTGGCGAACGCAGAGGAGCCGGACGTAGACAGATCCACCTCATATCCGGCGACGACGTCCGCAAGGCCATCTCCATTGACATCCACCAGCTTTGTGGCTTCGCCGCCCGTATTAAAGGTGGTCACAGGTGGCCCCACGGTGCCGTCACCCTTCCCGGGGTAAAGAAGGTAGCCGTTTAAGAGAACATCCGGAAAACCGTCGCCGTTCACATCGCCTGTGGCTACGTTATGGCTGTCTGACTGGGAATACGGCGCAGAGAACGAGAACGGGCCAAATGTGCCGTCACCCTTTCCAAGTGCAATCTCAACAAGGGGTCCGCGGAAACCTCCGGTCGGCATGGCCGTGTAGGCAGCCACGATCAAATCGGGGACACCGTCCTGATTCATGTCGTCAACGGCGATGCCGGTGAGTATATTCCCAGGCTGGAACACCATTGCCGGCTGCGTGCTTCCGTCGCCGTTTCCAAGCGCAATTGAGATCTGCCTGATGTTTGTGTTCAGGTTGACCACATCAAGGTTCCCGTCGCCATTTAAATCCACCAGTATCGGAGCACCATAACTACTGAAGTACGCGGATTGTACTGGAGCAGATGAAGCAGCAAGTGTCCCGTCGGCTTCCCCCAAAAACTCATAAGGGATTGGTGAAAAAAGTCCAAGTACGTCTGGGATGCCATCATTGTTTAGATCGCCCGCCGCAACTGAATATCCTGTCACATAGAGGCTACTGTTCTGGGTGTTCGTTGCGGTCAACCGAAATGACCCGGTACCGTCGCCCAGGTAAACCGATCCAGTCGCAGACAAGTTCTTCGGCGCCGGTGGCGACGTAATAGCGAGAAAGTCTGCGAGACCATCGCGGTTGAAGTCTGTCGGCGTTGCCGAATAAGTGTTCACCGGCACGTTGACCAGTGTGAAGGTACCGTCTCCTTTTCCGTAGTAGGTTCCCTGCGGCGTCACAACGTCCACAAAGCCGTCGCCGTTCACGTCCGCGATCGCATTCGGACTATTAATCTGGGCACTCTGTGTGAAGCCTATGGTCGCTCCGCCAGGATTCAGTGCCGCCGTTCCAAGGACGGCGTTGCCGTTGGACGTATCGATGAAGGTCACCGTTCCACCCGGGATGACACCGCCGATCGCCTGCGCCGTCACGGAAAGAGTATTCGAATTGCCGGTCGGCGACGCGGACAGGCTGAGCGTCAGCGGAAACTTGCCAGTGACATCCAACGACTGGATGGCAGAGGTGCTACGTGCATAACTGCCGCTCAATCCCCAGTACATCGCGTGCAGCATGTGCGGCCCGATGCCCAGTCGGGTCTTCAATACCGCAGAACCAATCGGACCGGAGCCGGTCTCAAGGATGCTGGACTGCCCAACTATGCGCTTGCCGTCGTAAAACACGACAGTTCCCCGCGGCACGACTGCGTTATGAGAATCGAAGACCTGAACTGTCATGGTCTCCATCGTTCCCGCTGGCACGCTGCTCACTGAGGAGAGCGTGAGGCTGGTCGTCGTGGCCTGAATCTGGGCGGAGGCAGCGAGAGGCAAACCGAGGGCAGGAAGTAGAGAAAGCATGGGCTTCAAGCGCATGAGCGCGATGTTACCCGAAAGTGGTATTGCGCGTGGTTAAGATTGCTCGTCGCGCATTGTGCCGAAAATTGATTTGATGTAACTAAATACGGTATTGCTGGAATCCTCTCGCCACAGGCCGCTGTGGAGGTACGCGCAGAATGGAAGACGCTGCGGGCGAAGGTCGCTCTGTGATGTTGTTAAAGTCAACCGGTAACTATGCCGCGAAGCCGCCGTCGATGAGGATGCTCGCGCCGGTGATGTAGGCCGCCTCGGGTCCGGCGAGATAACTTACCAGGCCGGCAATTTCTTCGCCTTTCCCGTAGCGTTTCAGGGCCATCAGTCCCAGCATGGTCTCTGCGAACGGGCCGCTTGCGGGGTTGGCGTCGGTGTCGACCGGGCCCGGCTGGATGTTATTCACGGTGATGTTACGCGGCCCAAGGTCGCGAGCGAGGCCCTTGGTGAAACTGAAGATCGCGCCTTTGGTAAGTGCGTAGACGGAGCCGCCGACGAAGGGCATGCGCTCACTGTTCACGGAGCCGATGTGAAGAATGCGCCCACCGTCTGGCATGTGGTGAACGGCCTCCTGGGTTGCGGTGAAGACACTGTGCACATTGATGGACAGGATGCGCTGGAAGTCGGCTTCTTGGATCTCCGTGATTGAGCCAAGAACAATGATCCCGGCATTGTTGACCAGGATATCGATCTTGCCGAAGTGCTTCGCCGTCTGCCGCACTGCCTCGCGCACAGCCTCTTGATCCGCCGCGTCTGCCTTGATGGCAACAGCCTTACCACCGGCCTTCGCAACCTGATCGACGAGACGATTCGCCTGTTCACTGGATGCGCTGTAGGTGAATGCCACGCTGGCCCCCTCACTCGCCAGCCGCAGTACGATCGCGGCTCCAATCCCTCGGGAGCCACCTGTTACCAAAGCCGCCTTGCCTGTCAGACTTACCATCGATTGCCCCCTCAGGTGCTTGCGTGGAGATGCACCATCCTAGCGCCCCTGACCGCATGATCATTGCAAAATTCGGTAACAACCGCTGGATTTCGTGCCTGGTCGCCTGTTGCCGCGAACGGCTTACGACCTTAGCCGCTGCATTGGAACCGTCTGCGGGCTCACTTGACAGGTGAGGCAGTGAAGTCACCGTCGATCCCGTAGGAGACGACGACGACCTTGCCCGCCAGCTTGCTGTCCGCGTCGAGCTTGCCCGTAAAGGTGAGCGGGGACTGACCACCAGTCGTTCCCCAGGTGTAGACGCCGTCTTTGACGGAGCCTTGCAATTCACCGATTTCTGCGCAGACACCCTTCAGCGTCGCGGCATACTGGGTAATGTTGCAGGAGAACTCTGCGCTGTTGCCAGCGACGTCAATCTGGAGCTTCCACTGCCCGGTGATGGATCGCTCCTGGGCGTTTGCCGGAATGGCGAGTGATGCAAGGATTGCGGTGGCCGCGATGTACCTGGTCATAGATTGGTCCGTTCTGCTTTCTGCGAATCTTCTGCAAAAAAGACGCCACGGTATAGGCAATCGCCGCGTTGCGTGCAAATATATACCAACTGGTAGATATATTCCTATCGGTATATTTGCCACGCAAGTGGAGGAGCTTTGATGACTGTGAATCGCCTTTTTGCCCTGTTGCCCGCTGTTTTGCTTTGCATCCCTGGAACGCTGAAGGCACAAACCGCGCAAGCAATCGAGAATGCTCCGACCGCTGTGGCCGCGCCCGTACCGGGCCTCTGGACCGCGCCCAATGTGGAGCACATCGCCGGCCTGCCCGACATCAAATCGCACAAGAAGGGCACGCTTTCGCTGACTTCCGACGAACTGACATTCACGGCCAAGGACGGGCGCACGGCTATCCCAAGGGGATGGATTACCGCTGCCAGTTCCGGAAACCAGCGGGTGGAAATGTGGGGCATGACGGGACGCATCCTGCGCATGGCGATTCCGGACAATGGCGGCCTCGCGGTGGCAGCGGTTGCTCATCATCGGATCGACATGCTGACCATCGACTACACGGATGCACGCGGAGGGAACCACTCTGCAGTGTTCTTTATGGGCGCAAACCTGGCCGCGGCGGCGCTCCAGAATTTCGCGCTCCAGGCGAAGACGCCGCACGCATCCATGGCGCTCGACTGCCAGAATGCAGCGACGGAACCCCGCAGCATCTTTGTTGCGGAACCGGACTGGAGGGGAGCGCAGGTGCCTGCCGTATATCAGGGTCTGTTGTACGAGCACCTGATCGAACGCTTTCGCAAGTCGAAGAGCCTGAATGCGGTGTACCGCGAAGGCGAGAAGATGCCGGAAGGTCTCTGCCCTCGTTACACTGTGCATCTCTCCATCAGCGGCTTCAAAGAGGGTAGTTCCGTGAAGCGGGCGATGTATGGCCCGGTGGGCATGTTCGTTGGAACGACCCAAATGGTCTTCGACGCGGAATTGAGCGACCGAACCGATAAGGTGAAGATTAAGGAGCAGATCAAGACCACGGTCCGCGGTGAGGGAGAGAGCACCAGCGTGGCGGATCATGTGGCGAAGACGCTTGTGAAGAAGTACGAAAAGGCACTCAAAAAAGTCGATACGGAATCGGCGATGGCATCACAGATTCCGAAGGCTTGAAGAGAGACGAAAGGCTGCGATGAATAAATCTGCCCTGCTGGAACCCGAAGTGAAGGCGCCGGCTAAGCCTGGCCGGCAGGAGCTCCGCATCCGGGAGACCCGCGAGCTTCTGCTGAGCGCGGCGAAGACGATCTTCATTCGTGATGGCTATGAAGGCGCGGATCTGAACGACATTGCGGAACTCGCCGGTCGGACGAAGGGCGCGATCTACGGCCACTTCAAGAGCAAGGAAGACATCTTCCTGGCGTTGATGGTCAAGTACCGTTGTGAGTACCGGGCGAACCTTGCGCAGTTGCTGACAGACGATCCAGAAGAAAACATCGCGGTGATGCGGCGGTTCGTCGTCAGCCTCACGGACGACAGTGCGTGGGCCCTGCTGCAACTGGAATTCAAGATGTTTACCCTGCGGCATCCAGAGACGAAGAAGACGTTTGAAGCGCTTTATCCGCAGGCAAACGCAGAGCGGGAAGAGGCTTACGAGGCAATCTTCGGACCTGCTGGAAAACGCAAGGGCTCAGTGAGCCGGGGGATGGCCTTGCATTCAGTGATTCCTATGCTCTCCGCACTGCTTCTGGAAGCGGAATTCGACCCGGGACTGATGAGTAAATCGGCGATCAAGAAGCTGATTGCCGGTGTGTTCGATTGCATGCTCACGCGCTGAATGCATGACGGGACGCGAAGCCAGCTGGCCGTTTCCACTGATAAGAATTCATCGATGGAAACGGCCAGACGTACAGCGACGGGATGCCAGCCGTTACGCCTGCAGCTTGCTCTTGGTCGTGGTGAAGGCGTAGTCGAGCCATTCGAGAAGGCACTGGATATCCTTCGTCTCGACCGTCGCGCCGCCCCAGATGCGGAGGCCCAGCGGTGCATCGCGATAGGATGCGATGTCGAAGCCTGCACCTGCATCTTCTACCAAGCCGGTCATGGACTTCACGAACGATGCCTGCTTCTTGCTGTCCCACTGCACCACCTCGGCATCCTTAATGACGAGGCAGATCGAGGTGGACGAGCGTGTTGCGGGGTCGGTTGCGAGGAAGTCCGCCCAGTCGCTTGTTGCCTGCCACTCTGAGATTGCCTTCAGGTTCTCCTGCGAGCGTGCGATCAAGCCGCTGAGGCCACCGATGGACTTTGCCCAGCGCAGACCGTCGAGCGCGTCTTCGACTGCCAGCATCGACGGTGTGTTAATCGTCTCGCCGCTGAAGATGCCTTCGATCAGTTCCGTCCCCTTGGCAAGGCGAAAGATCTTGGGCAGCGGCCGCGGTGCCTTGTACGAGGTCAGGCGTTCCACTGCACGAGGGCTGAGAACGATCATGCCGTGCGCGCCTTCGCCTCCCAGCACCTTCTGCCAGGACCACGTGGTGACATCGAGCAGCTTCCACGGAACGTCCATGGCGAAGACGGCGGAGGTTGCGTCGCAGAAGGTCAGGCCTTCGCGCGTTTCAGAGATCCAGTCGCCGTTGGGAATACGAACGCCTGAGGTGGTGCCGTTCCAGGTGAAGACGATATCGCGGGCCGGGTCTACCTGCGCGAGGTCTGGTAACTTGCCGTAGGGCGCTTCGTAGACCTTCACATCGTCCAGCTTGAGCTGCTTTGTGATGTCCGTAACCCACTCCTTGCCGAAGCTCTCCCATGCAAGGACGTCGACGCCGCGTGCGCCGAGCATCGACCACAAAGCCATCTCGATGGCCCCCGTGTCCGAGCCGGGAACAATGCCGATGCGGTAGTCCGAGGGGATCCCGAGGACCTCACGGGACAGCTCGATGACCTCCTGCAGCTTCGCTTTGCCGCCCTTGGAGCGGTGCGAGCGGCCGACGAGCGCGTCGCTCAGAGAAGATAACGACCAGCCTGGCCGTTTTGCGCATGGTCCTGACGAAAAATGCGGATTGATCGGAAGGTTTGCAGGTCGTGTTGCTTGCTCTTTCAAGTCGGTTCATCCCCAAATCTGTCGCGATGAGTCCTTGCGACCTTTCTAGGATAGCTGCTGAAGCCGCCGCGCCGAACGCTACGCGGTCTTCAGCGGACCGGCAGGCCTGTACACCGTGAGAACGATGCCGGAGGGGAAAGCCTTCGAGCTGACGAGCTCGAAAGAGCGCGCTGGCGTGCCCTCAGCGAAGATTCGCTTCCCTGTTCCCAGCAACACGGGATAGACGATCAGGAGAATCTCATCGGCGAGACCGTGTTCGATTAACGTCGACGTCAGCGTAGAACTGCCCGAGAGAAAGAGTTCGCGATCGCCCTGCGACTTGATGCGGCGAACGTCCTCGATGAGATCCGGCCCGAGACCCTGGAATGGGCCCCATGTGAGGCTGTCTGCATGGTGCGTGACGATAAATTTCGTCGCCGCGTTGATGCCGTCCGACAGCGGACTGCTGGGCGCCTTGGGCCAGAAGCCAGACCACATGTCGTAGGTACGACGGCCCAGCAGCAGATCGAAGTCGTTGCCGTACGCGGCGACGATCGCCTCACGACCTGCCTGCGTGCGATAGGGCGCCGTCCAGTCGGTGTAGGGGAAGTTGTCGGCATCGGCAGAATGCTGAATCACACCATCGAGCGAGATGTGTTCCATGATGGTGAGCTTTCTCATCGGCGTCTCCGTGTTCGGGGCGGTGATGGTCGCGCCCGCAGAGTGCGAGCAAACTTCCAGACCGGAATTCTACAGGCCGATGAAACAATAGATCCGATGCCTCACCTGCTTGAAGTCGACAATCTCTCCATCCGCTTTCGCGCGGATGGCCCGGCTGCGGTCGATGGCATTTCGTTCCAGATTGGCGAGGGTGAAGTGCTCGGCCTGGTCGGCGAGTCAGGGTCGGGCAAGTCCGTCACATCGCTCGCGATTCTGCGGCTGCTGGCCCCGGGTTCTGCTGTAAGCGGGGCGATCCGGTTCGCAGGCCATGATCTTTTGCAACTCTCTGAGAACGAGATGCGTGCGCGGCGCGGTCGCGAGATTGCCATGATTTTTCAGGAGCCCATGACGGCGTTGAACCCGTCGATGCGCATCGGCGACCAGATTGGCGAAGCGGTTCGTGTGCACCATCCGGAGATCGCTCGCGCCGAAGTGCGCGAGCGCGTGATCGAAGCCTTGAATGACGTCGCGATGCCGGAGCCGGCGCGGCGTTACGGCGACTATCCGCACCAGTTCAGCGGCGGCCAGAGGCAGCGCATCATGATTGCGATGGCCGTGGTGAACAAGCCGCGTCTGCTCATCGCGGACGAACCTACGACGGCCCTGGACGTCACGGTCCAGGCGCAGATCCTGCGGCTGCTGCGTGATCTGCGCGAGCGGCATGGCCTGAGCATGCTGTTCATTTCGCATGACCTGGCAGTCACGGCGCAGACGGCGGATCGCGTCGCCGTGATGCGGCGAGGTCACATCCTTGAGAGCAACACAGTGGATGAGATCTTTCATCACCCGCAGGACGCCTACACGCGAGCTTTGCTGGCCGCCGTGCCGACCATGACTACGGATCGGTCCAGGCCGTTGGCTACGTTGTAGGGCAGGAATTGGGGAGGGAAACAAGGATCAAGCTCCAGGGACCGCCGCCTTTCCTGTCGTTGTTCCCTGTTCCCTGGCTTGCTTCAGTTAGCATGGGTAGGTTCGCGCGAACGCGCTGACCCCTGTCCCCCAAAATGCGCGCGCTAATTCTTTCCGACATTCACGGCAATCTGGAAGCTCTGCAAGCTGTACTGGCTGAGGCAGCGGGCAGCTATGACACGGTCTGGAACCTGGGCGACGTCGTGGGTTACGGCGCCAGTCCCAACGAGGTTGCCGACCTGGTCTGCCGATTGGCGTCCGTCAATGTGCGTGGCAACCACGACAAGGTCTGCGCTGGCGTGGAGTCGGCCGAAAGCTTTAATCCCTCGGCGCGTGAGGCTGCCATTTGGACGCGCGAACAGCTGCGGCCAGACATCAGGGCATGGCTGTGCACGCTGCCTGCTGGACCGGTCGTACCGCCAATGACGGACGTGGCGCTGGCGCACGGCTCGCCCATCGATGAAGACATCTACATCCAGAACATTCGCGACGCGTGGCTACCGCTGCAAAGCATGCAGCAACGCTGCACCTTCTTCGGGCACACGCATATCCAGGGTGGCTTTGGATGGCAGGACGGCCAGTGGTTTGAGGTGACGCCGAAGCACCCGCGCACGGTAAGTGCCAGCGCGTGGTCGATGCCTCTGGATTCGGGCCGCCGCTATCTGCTGAATCCCGGCTCTGTGGGCCAGCCACGCGATGTCGATCCTCGTGCGGCCTATGCGGTGTATGACACCGAGGCGTCGGTTGTGACTTTCTACCGGGTGCCTTATGACATCGAACTGGCGCAGGGCCGCATCCTGCTGGCCGGTCTACCGGAACGTCTGGCGAAACGGCTGCGCGAAGGAAAGTAGCGCCCCGACGCTAAGACGTCAGGATGGTCATCTTGCCGTCGGGCGTCTTGCGGAAGGCGTGTAACTGGTTCGACTTCTCACCGACATGCCGGACGATGACGGCGTCCTTCGCCATCTCAAGGTGCGTGAAGCCGATGACGCGATCGCCGAAGGGTCCGCGCTTCTCTGGCGGGATTGACCAGTTCACAAGCTCTGCACCGCCACCGCCGCTGACGACAAACGACGTGGGGTGCCCATCAAACTCGATGTGTTGCAGATCATGGTCATGACCCGTGATGTACAGGTCGACCTTGTGCTGGCGAAGCAGTCCGTCCCAGCGCTGGATGAGTGTGCGGTTGTCGCGGTGAACGCCATTGGTGAAGAGCGGATGATGCGCGATGACGGCCACAAACGGCGTGGTGCGAGGCTTTGCAAGTTCATTCGCGAACCATTGATCCTGCGCGTCTGCCTCGCTGTGGCTCATGACATAGCTGCCCATCGAGAAATCCCATTCCTTCGTTCCGGGCAGGTTGCTGTCCAGGCAGATGAAGGTGACGATCGGATCCTTCTCGGGATACTTGAAGGTGTAGCGCCGATCCGGCATCGTCCAGCGCGTCTTCTTCTGCTTCGGATAGTCAAGCTGAATCTGCGCCTTGTCGAAGGTGTGCTTCTCGTAGTCGTGGTTCCCAAGCACAGCGTAGGCGGGTCCCGGAAACAGGTTGGCCGGGTACATGTCTTCGAACTGATCCTTCCAGCGGACATCGTTCACGCCGTCATGCATATGGCCGTACCAGTTGTCTCCCAGCAGGAACATGGCGCCGGGCGCAGTGCGGTTGTTCTGGCCCCACCTTGCCATGGAGGCTGAGACTGCGCGCTGCTGGTCAATGTATTTGTCCGTGCCCCAGTCGCCGATCATGAACATGTGCTGCGATGCGGGATTCGGTGCGACAAAGCCGCCCGCCTGCGCAAGCAGGGCGCCGGGGCGCAGGGCCGCAACGGCCGAAAAAGCAAAACTCTGGCGCAGAAACGACCTGCGCGAAAGATTGGAAATATCCGCCAAGCTGTGACTCCTGTTCCGGCGGAAAACTGCCGTCTTATCAGTGTTCCGCGCAACGCTTAACGCCAGCTTAAGCCGAAGGCCAGTCTGTGCGCGGCGACCACAACGGGTATCTCAGTTTGCGATGCGGCGGAAGCGGCGGCGGGTGCCCGATGGCGCGCATACGCACGGCTAGCGGGCCATGCGGCCTGGGTCTGGCACGAAGTACAGGAAGGCGCCAAGGGCAATCAGTAGTGCGAGGTAGCCCGCGAGCGTGCCCACGCTGTTCTCTTCCGGAGCGTCGTTGGTGAACATGCGCCAACCCATGCCTGCAGCCAGGAAGAGGAAGACACCTTCACGCATCAATCCGAAGAGCACAAGGCAAGACGTCAGAATCAGGCCGCGGCCCAATTTGTTGAGGGCATAGGTAGCCTGCGCTCCGTCGAGCCCGAGGACCGGGATGAGGTTCAGCAGATTGATCCATGCGCCCGTGTAGGCGAGTGCCTGGAAGAGCGGCATGTGCGTCCAGAAGAACAGACCAAGGCACGCGACCGCCGCGCCCAATCCCCACAGCGGGCCAGCCAGCGCAATGGCTGCGAGTTGATCCAGCCGCATACCCTGGTGGAACCAGCGGACGTACGCGCCAAGACCCGGCAGGAACATGGGCAGGTCGGCCTTCAGGCCGCGTCGGCGAATGGCGACGTAGTGCCCCAGCTCGTGGATGAGGATCGAGATCGTGAAGCCCAACGCGAACTTCCATCCAAACAGCGCCCAGTACAGGCCGAAGTAGCCCAGGAAGCCGAGCAGAAACTTCATCTTGAACAAGAGGAAGAGGACACTCTTGAACTTCGCAGCGGCGACAAAGACCGGAAACAAGGGGCCAAGACGCTTCTTCCACTTGGCCTGGCGATCTTCGGCGGCAGCCTGGCGACCAGTGAGTGTCGCCATGTGCGCGCGAATCTGTCCGGCCTGCGCGGCGTCCTGTGGCAACCACTCGAGGGCGCTCTTCCAGAGCTCATGCGCTTCGGCGAACTTGCCTTCGGATTCCGCACTGGCCGCAGCAGCACCAATGCGATTCAGATGTGCCGCATAGACCAGCGTGCCGCAGTCCGGGCAGGCAAGCACACCGTCGGTGATGTAGTGCTGGCAGTTCGGGCAGGAGTAGATCTGCTCTGGCGGAGGAATCGTCTCAGCGGCCGGCAGGATCTCAGGCGAAGCGGGGTTCGAGTTGGTCGCAGATTCCAAAATTATCTCAACGCTGATTTTACGCTTCGCGAGCCGTCACCAAACTGAGTGTTTGTGCCTCGCCTTTGAGAGATGGGATTCGAGAATCCATCCGATGCGTGCAGCAAAGAAAACCCACATCTCAGAATCGAGATGTGGGGCTCCCGTTTGTGTTGGTCAACTTATCGGGCGTTGGCGCAGGCTGGTGTCCAGCAGGATGGCTTCGGGTTCTTGCCGAGGCTTAGCAGGTTAGCCATGATGCGGAAGCTGCCGGGGACGCCTTCGGGCATCTCGCGGAAGAAGGCGTAGGCGAGGTAGACGTAGTAGCCCTTACCGAATTGCGAGTAGATGAGGCCGCCCTTTTGCGGGTCCTGATCGGTGTCGTGGACCTCGGTGAGTGCCGTCCATTGGGGACCGAAGGACTTCGGGAAGCCGTGGCCGCGTTCTTCGACCCAGTTGTCGAAGTCGGGCGGGCCGATGACGTTGGGCCAGGTCATGACCGGATCGTCGTAGTGCAGGATCGTCACCTTCGCGTCTTCCTCGACAACGGTATGCCCCTGGTCGCCCGGCACCGACAGCGGATACGGTGCGTAGTCGTGGTCGTAGACGGCGTCCTGATACTGGCTGATGACGACGCCGCCCGCCTTCACGTAGTCCAGCAGACGGCTATTTGCCGCGCGGATGGCGGGGCGTGCGGTGTAGGTGCGTACGCCGAGGATGATGGCGTCGTAGCTGTTCAGGTCGCCGCGCTGCAGATCCGTGTCGCTCAGCATGACGGGGTCGATGCCGATCTCGTGCAGGCTGTCCGGCACTTCGTCGCCCGAGCCCATGACGTAGCCAACCTTCAGCGCCGGCGCCACCTTGACATCGACGCCGGTGACGCGACTGGTAGAGGGTGCATAACGCGGGTAGGGCCGGATGCCCGGGTAGCCGATGGTGGTGAAGCCCTGCGTGTACTGCTTGCCGTTGTACTCGGCGACGGCGGTCACGCGATACGTCTGCGTCTGCAGGCCGGGCGTCGTAACGCGGAACTTCAGAACGACATCTTCGTTGTCGCGCACGGTCTTGAAGGTGGTGCTGGCGGGTTCGGAGGTCCAGCCTTTGGGCAGCTCAAGTTTCAGCGTCCCAGCGGCCGGGCCTTTCACGCTGCTGTGGACAGTGATCTGCAACGGCAATGCCGTATTGCTGAGGGGGAGGATGCCGCTCGCGGGCGAGACGGTCACCGAGATGGCGGGTGCGACGAGCAGCGGTTCCTGCAGGATGCCAAGGCCGTTATAGCGATGGGGAGTCTGCACGACGCCCGTCAGCGTGGCATGCGTTCCGGCGAAGGTGTAGCTGACCTGTGCCGAGATCGGGTAGGGCTCGGTCGGCATCGTCAGAAAGCGCGGGTCTTTCAGGTCGTAGTAGCTCTGCTCCAGGCTGGGCCGCGAAAAGTAGGGACCAGTCGGCGGGGTGTCTGCGGGTACCGTGGCCGACAGAAACGAGTCGGTCGCGGCGCCCGCAGGCAGCAGGCCAACGGGCGGGATGACTGGAGCCGCGCCCAGACGGCTGCCACGGCCCTCAGCGGTCGACGTTGGTGGCGGAGCCTCGCCACCGGGAGCGCGCGCGGCGGGTGTCTGCGCGGCGGGTGTCTGCGCGGCGGGCTCCGGCACGGGCGAATGCACCTTCCAGTCACCGCCCAGGGACGGCACCAGCGTGATGTTGTCGACAGTCACGGGTGTCAGGCCCTGGTCTGCGATGTGGATGTTCACGCCGAAGTTCTCACCGGCGACAACCGTCTGCGAGATGATGGGCTGCGGCGGCCCGCCCGGCCCCTGCGGCTGCGCGCTGGCGAGGCCGTTCGCCACGGTGGCGATCATATTCATGCCCAGCGACTGTGCCAGCGCCTCGTTGAACTGCCGCTCCTTGGTCTCGAGTTCAAAGATGGCGTTGTAGCGCGCGTCTTCCGGCAGCTTTGCCTTGCGCAGGTCTGCAATGAGGGCCCGCGTCAGGTCGAGGCCCTTCGCGAGAGCTGTCGCGGACTTGGAAGGATCGTTCGCGTCGTAGCGGGCGGTCGCTTCCCTCACCTGCGCGTCGATTGCGCTCAACTGAGTGCGGACGGGAGCCTGCGCGGCGGCGGGCAGGTAGCCGGCAATCGCTGGGAGCGTGGTGTCGATGCCCGTGAAAAAGGTCTCTTCATGCTCCGGTAGTGTTGCTCCACTGACGCGCGAGGCATAGAGGTGATAGCTGGCGTCGGCGCGGCCCGGAGGCGGTGTGGCGACGCCACCATTCTGCGACTTCTGCTGGTTTAATCCTTCGCGCGAGACTTGCGCGTAGCTCTCGCCGAAGAGCGCGTTGTAGGTTCCACCCGGGACGATGACGGTGGCAGGCGGAACGTAATCCATCGTTTCGCCGGTGACATAGTTGCGATAGAGTAGCGGCTCTGTCTTGCCCGTGGCGTAGTCGTAGACAGTCTTCCCCTGCACGCGGCTGAACGGGGCGCGGGCGTAGACCTTCAGCGGCGTCCAGGGCTGCAGGCCTTCCCTGATCTGCTCGGGGAACATCTTCGGGTCGCCCGCGGCGGTGTAAACCTCCTGCGCGGTGACGCCGGCGGTCTGATGATGGCCGTGACCGTCGGACGAGTTGCCGGAAAAGACGCTGGTCAACACCATGGGCCTCGTCTCGCGCACGACGCGGACGGCATCGCCCAGGACGCGTTCGTGGCCCCACTGCCGCAGCGTCTCCTCACGGGTCTTTGAAAAGCCGAAGTCGGCGACGCGCGTGTAGTACAGATTGACGCCGTAGTAGTGGTTGGCAGTCAGGTGCTCCTGCGTCCGCAGGATGCCGAGGCCATCCCAGAACTCGGGCGTCATCACATTTTGGCCACCCTCGCCGCGGTTCAGCGCAAGCAGGGAGACCGTCGCGCCAAGGCCTCGGCTGACGTAGGCGAGCGTCGCTCCGTCTTCGTCGTCTGGATGCGCATTGATCTGCAGCAGCGTGGCGCGCGTACCCAGCTTGCGCAGCGACTGCGCCAGGCCGGCGGCGCCGCGGTCAAAGGGCAGCGGTGTGGCGAAGGCATCCTGCTGGATGTGGAGTTCGTCAGTGTCGCGCTGCGGCGCCGCCTGCGACCACATCAGCGCCGGAGCAGAGAGCACAGCGCACACGGCCAGCGCCGTGTAGATAGGTTGCTGAGAGGTACGCTTCACCGTGTCTCCTGCGGCCAGGACTTGTTCGCCCCGCCGTTTCGTTCTCAATGTCAACTGATACACAGGACTTTAACGTAGCGCATGTCCTTTTGAAAGGTTCTTTAGAAAGCTTTTCGGCAGGCGAGTCGGGCTTGAGCGGATACCTGCTCCGAATGACTTGTCATCCTGAGCGAAGCGCAGCGGAGTCGAACGACCTGCCTTCTGCTCGCGCCGGCAAACTGTGCGGGGGACTTGATGCGAGCATTTGTGCAACCGCTGGCTCAACGCAGGTCCTTCGCCTGCACTCCGCTAACGCTGCGTTCCGCTCAGGATGACAAGTCTTGATGAGAATCGGCAGGACATTTACGCGATCGCGACCAGTCTGCCGATCTCCGCGAGCATGGCGTTCCGCTTGTCTTCCGGGCCGGGACACTGGGTGATGTATGCGGCGACGAGGATTGGCGCACGTCCGCCAGCCGGCCATAGGACGGCAATGTTGTTCGTGGTGTGCTCTCCGTTGGAGCCGGTCCTGTCTGCCGCGCGCCAATCCTTTGGCAGCTTCGCTCGCAGGCGTATGAGGCCGGTGGTGCTGCTCTGCATCCAGTCAGTCAGTTGCGTGCGGGAGTCTGGCTCGAGCGCGTCACCCAGTAGCAGCGATTGGAGATTATGCACCATCGCATTGGGCGAGGTGGTGTCGCGCGGATCACCTTTCAAAGATTCGTTCAGTGACGTTTCCGTCCGGTCGAGGCGCGTGACACTGTCGCCGATGACTTTCGCGTAGGTCGTAATCGCGTTGGGACCACCGATCGTTTCCAGCAGAACATTCGCGGCAGTGTTGTCGCTGCGCGTGAGAATAGCGGAGCAGAGAGCGCCGAGGGTCATGGATGTGCCGGCATGTTCCTCGGTGAGCGGCGAGTTGCCGAGTAGGGGCTTCGGCGGCACGTCAACCTGGCGTCGAAGGTCATCCGTGAGTGTGTCGACGCGGTGCAGAACAGCGGCGGCCAGCAGGAACTTGAAAGTGCTGCACATGGGAAAGCGCTCGTCTGCCCGATACGCTGCGCGCTCTCTGGTTGCGGTGTCGAGGACGCTGACGCCGATGCGGCCTCCCTGCTTCTTCTCCATTGCAGCGATCGCGGCTGGGAGGGTTGTGTACCGGCTCCCCGCGAAAGAAAACCGTGGCAGCGCGAGGGTAGAGAGTGCAAGGAAGTTTCGGCGGTTGAGCATGTCTGCCTTCAGCGAAACACCTTGAAGCTGCATTTGCGAGTGCGGAGTGTGGTTCCGGGTGTGCAGAAACCGCACACCGGCAGCGCGTGTGCGGGGTGCCCTTCGTGGTGGCCGCCCCCGGTCTTTGCCTGTAAAGAAGCGACGCCCCCGTTCCTGCGCGCTTTCTGCGCATGCGTCGAATACGGCTTGCACCTCGCGCCGACGCGAGCGCATCTTTATACCTATGCGTTTTCCGGGTGTTTCATTCGTCAAGCAATCAGCGCTCACTGCGGTCTTCACGGCTGCGGTGGCCTTCTCCGTTACGGGCTGCAAGCAGCAGGCGCCTGAGGCGACACCCACGGTATCGACCACGCCCGCGACACCGGCAAAGGTCAAGCCACCCGTTGTGACCACTCCGCCGGCCGTAAAGGCCCATCTCTACGACGATGATGCCGATCCCAACAAGCTGATCGCCGCTGGTCTGAAGCAGGCGAAGAAGGAACACAAGCGCGTGATCCTGGACTTTGGTGGCGACTGGTGCGGCGATTGCCAGGTGCTGGATATCTACATGCACCGCCAGCCTAATTGGGATCTGTTGAACAATAACTTTGTCGTTGTGCACATCTCCGTGGGTCACATCGACAAGAATCTCGAGATCGGCGAGCGCTACGGCGTTGCGTTGAGCAAGGGCGTGCCCGCTCTGGCTGTGCTGGATGCGAATGGCAAGGCGCTGTACGCACAGGCTGGCGGCGAGTTCGAATCCATGCGGTACATGCAGGAGTCCTCCGTTACGGAGTTTCTGAACAAGTGGAAGGCGTAGGCCAGCCACAGTCCGAAGTGACACCGGCGCAGGCTGCGCAGGAAGCAGCGATGCCCCCGCAGCTGGATCGCACCACGAAGCGCTCGCTGGAGCCCGCGCGCGAGCTTCGCCGGGCGCTCCTGCAGCATGCGAAGACGGCCCGCACTCTCGGGCACGACTGGGGTCATGAGAGCCTGCGCTTCAGCGACAAGGTTCGCCTGGCCTATTGGAACGCATTCCAACACGATTGCCTGACGACCGCGAAGGCAACAGCGTACTCGGCCATCTTCGCCATCTTCCCCGCGCTTGGATTTTTCGCGGCGATGGTCACACTGCTTCCCTACTCGGGACCGGTCCGTTCGCAGATCGCAATCTTCCTGAACCGCGTGTTGCCGGCCAGCGTCGCGCCGCTGTTTGAGCAGTACCTGATTACCGCGCATAGCTCCCGCCAGAGCACCGGCGTCTTGCTGGGAGCAGCCGTGGTCAGCGTGGTGGGTGCGGCCGGCGTACTGGGAACACTGATGGAAGGCTTTCGGCGCGCGTACGTCCTGACGGAGGAGTGCTGGGGGCCCGGGATTCTCGGCGTGGTTCGTAAGCAAGTGCAGTCATTCCTGCTGGTCCCCATCGCGCTGGTCCCCCTGACGATCGCCAGCGTGCTGGTCGTCTTTGGGCACCTGATGCTGGTGGGCCTGATGCATTTCTCCCCCTCGGGATGGGATACGGGCCTGTACTGGACGGCGAATGCCGTGCGCTGGGTTGGATCGTTGAGCGCAACTGCCGCGGTGCTGGCGTTCATCTATCGCTTCGCCGTGCCTGTCCGTCCAGCATGGCGGGACGTTGTGCCGGGAGCGGCTTTCGCGACGGCCACATGGTTCGTGTCGACGCTGGCCTTTGGCTTTTACGTCACGCGTTTCGCCAATTACTCGCGTGTCTATGGATCGCTGGGTACCGGCATCGTTCTGCTGGTCTGGCTCTTCCTGACGGCGCTGACGGTACTGTGCGGCGCAGAGCTGAATGCTGAACTGGCACGCGATGCGAACCTCGTCGTTCGACCGGTGGCCGCAACTGCCGCTTCTGCATCCGTACCGCAGTAAGGTTCGCGGATTCCCAGCAATCGAAGGTGTTCAGCACCGCGACACTCCAGGTGCATCCTTTCGCGGCTCCATCGCGAAAGGGTGGTTGATCGGAATGAGCGCGAATCATTCGGGAGCGTGTGACCGAAAGGATCCGGAGAATGGGCCGCGGGCCGCACGATGAGCCAACCGTCTGCCCCGCAAATACCGGGGCTCCTAATCTCCGGCCGAATTGCCGTTTCACGTTTCCTTATCGATAATGCCTATTGGTCCGACCACACGACACTGTTCCGTATCGAACAAACGTCTAGAATGGACATCAGCGAGCGCCAGACGGGCGAACGTTTTGGAGAGCAATGAGCGACAGCAGCGGATTTCTGGGCAACGGGCGCAGTGCAAAGATTGTGGCAACACTTGGCCCCGCATGTTCCACCGAAGAGGTTTTTCGCAGCCTGGTGCGCGCCGGCCTGGACGTAGCCCGGTTGAACTTCTCTCACGGATCGCACGAGCAGAAGGCCGAACTCATCAAGATGGTGCGCAAGGTGAGCGAGGAAGAGGGCAAGCCCATCTGCATCCTCGCCGACCTGCAGGGTCCCAAAATCCGCACGGGCAAACTGGTTGGCGGCAAGCCCGTGCTGCTGGAAGCGGGCAAACAGCTCATCATCACACCGCATGAGATGGAAGGCACTGCCGAGAAAGTCAGCACTGTCTTCACCACGCTGGCAGAAAATCTCTCGCCCGGTGACACGATCCTCCTCTCGGACGGCTTGATCGAACTGACGGTCGCGGAGATCCAGGGCACCGATGTGGTGTGCGACATCATCAACGGCGGTCTGCTGGGCGAAAAGAAGGGCATCAACCTGCCGGGTATCGCGGTCAATGTTCCTGCACTTACCGAGAAGGACGAAGAAGACCTGGCCTTCATCGCCACCCAGGGCGTGCATGCGCTGGCATTGTCGTTCGTTCGCACCGCAGAAGATATCCGCTACGCGCGACGCCGCATGAAGCAGTTGAACTGCACCGCATGGGTCGTTGCCAAGCTGGAAAAGCCCCAGGCGATCGAGAACCTGGAAGAGATTCTGGAAGAAACGGACGCGCTGATGGTTGCGCGTGGCGACCTTGGCGTAGAAGTTCCGCCGGAGAAGGTTCCCGCTATTCAGAAGCACATCATTCGCCGCGCGCTTGCGTATCGCAAGCCCGTGATCACGGCCACGCAGATGCTGGAAAGCATGATCGACAATCCGCGTCCCACGCGCGCCGAAGTCAGCGACGTTGCCAATGCGGTCTATGACGGCACCGATGCTGTCATGCTGTCGGCCGAGTCGGCCGCCGGCAAGTATCCGGTGCAGGCTGTTGCCATGATGGCGAAGATCATCGTGGAATCGGAGGCGCAGATGAAGCTGGATCGCGCGACCGGACCACGGTCTCTGCACCACGCACGCGGCGCCAAGCTCAGCGTTGCGGAAACCATCTGTGAGAGCATGGCGCACTCAGCCGAGGATCTCGATCTGAGTGCAATCGCCATCTTCACAGAGACCGGCACTTCTGCCCGACTCATCTCGATGTACCGTCCCAACGTCCGCATCTTTGCGCTGTCGAACGATGAAGAGGTTATCGGCAAGACGATGATGCTCTGGGGCGTCCACGCTCTGCCGGTGGACCGGTTCGGTGCGGGTGATCTGCAGGTCGCCATGGCAGAGGCAACGTTGCGGAACCTGGGATTCGTCAAGCCGCGCGAGGTTCTCGGTATCGTGGGCGGCACGGCCAGCCGCATCGGCGGTACCAACTTCATGAAGCTGCACGAGGTCACGGAACAGTAAGCGATCAGGCAGATCAGAACGAAGAAAAGGCACGGCTTCTGGCCGTGCCTTTTGTTCGTTTGAGCGCCGTCACTGCGGAGCAGGAATGCGAATCTGATTCGCTCCGCAGGTCTTCACGGCGGAACAGCTCTCCGGCTTCAGGTTCTTATCCATGCACACCTCGACGGCCGTGAGGAAGTTATTGCCGCACGTAATGGCGAGACTGCTCGCCGGCAATCCGGCGTTGCTCTGCGTGAACAGCGTTACGATCTGCGCTGGCGTCATGCTGGCCTGCTGCTTCAGATGGGCGAGTGCCGTCGGAATCGTGATCGAGTGCTCGGCACGGCGGTCGAGCGTCAGGAACTGGTCAGGCGCAAGGCCGGAGCAGGTGCCGTGCGTCTGCCATTCGTGCTGCAGCAGGGACGCATCGGGATAGATGTCGGCATATTGCGACGGATTCGCAGGACCAGGCGCATCGCTGCAGTCCTCGGGATAGGTGCCGTCGTTGTTCTGCGGCCACAGGCCGTGCAGCGTGAAGGCGCGATGCTGCGAGCACTCTGCGGCAGATGGGTGGCCATGGCAGAACTCGGGTGACCATGAAAGATTGAGCACATAGAAGTCGAACTTGCCCGGTGCAGCAGTCAGCGCACGGCTGTTGTGATGGCGACTGAAGCGGGTCTGCGAACTTCCACCTGCCACCTCTGCCCTGCTTGCCGGGGCGTCGCCGTCATCGGTGCGGTCGTAAGTGCCCCAGTTGTCATCCGGTGTTTCGCCACGCCTGCCGTGATGGTGGCGATGGTGGGATTCGGCTTGGTATTTTCCGTTGTAGTCCTCATCACCTGGCGAGCGCTGCTCTCTGGAAGCACCTGGGTCACGACTGCTGGTCTGCGAAGGCTCGATCTGCTGCTGACTGTTCTTGCAGCCACCGATGCAAGAGACAAGAACGATTGAGAGGGATGCTGCAATGAGCCGATTCATCTGCAGCTTGGATGGTAGCGAAGCGCCAGGGGTAACCCGACCAAAGTAACGCTTCCCTACGCGGCCAGCTACCCGAATGAGGCGGCTCACGGGATCTGGGCGCGCATTCGACACTCCGGATTTCCATGATGCGAATAATCAAAAAATGATACGCATAACTATTTCTTGATCAGGCTTCTGAATGCTCTAAACATGTGAAGTAAATTACTTTAAATATGCAATATCTGGCACTAACCTGACTTACGGATCTTTTCAACCAGATGGACGCTGTCCCGACCGCCGGGTTGATTCTCCTTCATGCTCTTAAACCGTGCAATCTTCTCTTCGATTGCCTTATTCACCAGGTAGCTGAGTGACACGCCCTGACCTCGCGCGACCAGCTCCGCCTGTCTCCGAAGCGAGGTTGCGAGCTTGACCCGAAGTGTCTTGTTTCTGCTGACCGGTGCATCAATTGCGATCGGCTTGCCCGGAGGATCATTGCGAATTTCGTCGTCCATGAGTCACTCGAGATGCTCTTCAGATCATGCGATCACCGGCGTTCTTCGGCTCTGCATAAGCGAACTATCGCTTTCCCGCTGGCACGCTGTAAAGACTCTGAGGACGACTGATATCAAGGGTGATATCCAATTGCGATTTAATTTAACCCGCGTGACAATTGCATTACTCAGGTATGCATCCTTTGCTGCATGCTGGGGAGACGCGTTTCTGACCCTGACGACTGGACGATCATATGGCCCGAGTTATAACTTCAACTCGCATGGACGCAAGTGCTCACAACGCGGGCATGGAACTTGGCAGCTTTGCCGAGATCATTGCGTCTCTGACGACGGCGATTGATCTGGCAGAGGGAAATGGCGAATTTCATTCGTTGCGGACATGCATCATCGGCATGAGGATCGGCCGACGTATCGGGCTTACTCCGGCCGCGCAGAGCGATCTCTATTACGCGCTCCTTCTGAAGGATGTGGGCGGCCCCTATACACAGACTTGGGATAGGGCTGCAACAGGCCAGGATGGCGCTACAGCGCGACGCATGCTGCGCGAGGGTGTCGGTGGCATGTCCTTGCGTGAGAGTGGCCGTGCCACCTTTGATTTGCATCGCGGCGGATCGTTTCCCGGCCGCGTTCGCAAACAGATTGAATTTCTCTGGCAGCGCAAGCACTTACGGATCGAAACGGCGCTCCTCCGCTGTGCTGCAGCTGGCGAACTGCTGGACAAGCTTGGCTTGTCTTCGGAAACGCGCGCCGCAGTCTGCGCCATCGACGAGCAATGGGATGGGCGCGGCGCACCGGACCGCGCGCACAGCGTCTGCATCCCGGTCCTGGCCCAAATCGTCAAGCTGGCGCAGACCATGGAGCGGTTTCACGCACGGGGCGGAAGCCGATCCGTCATTCACGGGATCCATCGCCGCTGCCGTGGATGGTTCGATCCGGGGTTAGTGGCCGCTGCAACACGACTCTTTGAATCACCGTCGTCCTGGTGGCAGCTTGAACAGAAAGATCTGTTGAGCTACACCGTTTCACTTGAGCCGCGGGAACACATGCTGGCCGCAAACGGCGACACGATCGATAAGGTGTGCGAGGTGTTTGCGACCGTGGCCGACGCCCGGTCAAACTTCAGCAGCACACACTCCTCTCTGGTTGCCGATATTGCCGTGCGCATCGCGCGTGTGATGAACTTGAGCGAACGCCAGGTCACGACATTGCGCCGTGCCGCGTTGCTGCACGATATTGGAAAGCTTGCCGTGCCGCGCCACATCCTGGAGAAGCAGGGACCACTTACTAAGGACGATCTACCGGTTATCAGGAACTATCCTTTGCGCACCCGGGAAATCCTGGAGCGCGTGCCGGAGTTTCGTGAGATCGCTGAACTTGCCGTTACACATCATGAGCGGCTGGATGGCACCGGTTATCCGAAGCACCTGACGGGCGAGCAGCTCAGCCTGTCTGCGCGCATACTGGCCGTTGCCGATGTTGCTGAGGCGCTCGCGGCCGAGCGATCCTTCCGGCGGAAGTATACAGGTCAGCAGATCTACCAGATTCTGATCGCACAAACGCCGCACTCGCTTGATATTGACTGCGTGAATGCATTTCTGCATAACAGCGTCATATCCCTTGTGGCATAAGCATGACTCACTCGGATTAAAAGCCAAGTCTTATTGTGTAATCGGCATCGTTGAACTGCTGGTCATAAGAATTGCTGTATTTGGCACCAGGGGAAGCGACAGTCCAAAGGCATACGTCACGCTCACCTTCACGGAGCAGCCGAGCCCCTTGATACCGTTAAGCAGATAGCAAGTCGAACCGGCTGTTGTGGTTCCAGGCCATGTAGTCACAATCGTCGTATTCGCGGCTTTGACGCCCAGCGGCGCCAGTGAAAGCAGGTAGGCCTGCACCGAGCTGCTGGTGGCCGTGCAGTTATAGCTCGTCGCAGAAGCACAGGTCACACCCCAGGTCGCACCCCTCACCATGGCATACCGCGCCCCGGCGCGGGCGGCATCGGCTACATAGTGGTCCGTGTAGAGAGCGAGGGCGCAGTAAGCAATTCCAAGAACAAGCGTCATCAGCGTTGCAATGGTGAGTGCGAACTCCACCAACCCGCTGCCGCTGTTGTCTCGCCTGCATTGCTGCAGAGACAACGCGATGACTCTTCCTGGCTTCCGTTCCCACCGGTTGCTTGTCATGGGCGTCATTGAGCCGACCGTACGCGTGATTCGCTTCGCATGGCGATGCTCGCCGGGATACCGGGGTACCTCAGGATGGGGGTATAGGTAGTGGTCGAAATAACATCGACATAATTCAGAACATTGAAGGCACAGACAGGACCGGCGGCGCACCCGGCTACGACGGAAGAACCGTCAGAACACTCGCAACCGAAGGTGGCCGTCGTAGTGATGCCCGTAATGCCTGTGGCGTTCAGGTTTGCTGCCGCGACGACGCCGGTGATATCCGTCGGTGTCTGCATGCCATAGAGCGCACCAGCCTGTGTAGCAGAAGAGAGTTGAATGCCAACCACATAAGCTCGGCCAAAATCATAGGCAGCGACAAGGATCAGGATCAGCACAGGCGCCACCAATGCTGCTTCCAGCAGGCTGCTGCCACTGTCACCTCGCAACTTACGGGCGAAAGGACGCTTCGGCATAGGGTTGGCCCTTTCTTGTTGGAGAGTCGCTGTCACTGGACCAGCACCGCGGTATCGCCATGAAGCGGTGAACCATTTGCAAGAGCAGCATAGTTGCTGCCGACCGTACTCAGGACCTGTCCCGTGAAGTTGATCTGATCCGCGACGAGGATGTTGTAAGAAGACGTGAGCAGACCGACTGCGTAGGCGACCTTGGCACTCGGCTGGTAGATAGCGCCTTCGAACTTACCGCCGCCGAGCAGATTCGCAAGGTAAGTGCCGGATGTTGCAACGCCCCTGGCCTGCCAGAACAGAACTCCGCCATAGGTGCCGCTTGTGGCGGCAGAAAGATTCAGAGCGTTGACGAGAGGTACCGGTGCCGTGATGGAAAGGCTACCGACACTTGCAGCGGGATTGCTGACATTCCCCTGGTTGTAGAACATCACACCGTTCCCTGTGATGTTGGCAAGCAGGGGCAGCGTAAGATTCAGCCCGCCCTGCGGGATGTTCAGAATCGTGGTGCCATCACGGAGTATGTAAACACCTGGGTTGAAGGTGATGCTGGATGCCAGGGCTGCCGTGATGCTGATGCCGCCGCAATAGACGCCGGGATTAAAGACAAACGAGCCAAGAATGGCATTCACACCGTTCTTGGCGCCGTAATAAGTGGTTGTACCCGTGAGCAAATTGACCGTGCCATTGGTTGTGGGACAGGGATCGCTTGCCGTGGGAGGAACCGGCAGGTACGCCATGGGGTCGGCCGGCGTGGGAACGATGGCGCCCGTGGTGATGGGAGACGACGAACCGCAAAGCAGGCTGGCGACCTTGCCAGTGACCTTGATCGTTGGGGCATTCACCACACCGATCAGGCAACTGAGCGCCGACGTGCTATCCGATTCCACCACGATGCCGCAGGTGGAGTTGAGACCGAGTGCAGCAATGGCAGTGATCGCGCTGCCGATGTGCGGATTAAGAGCCCAGATGCAAGGGTCAACGCCACGCTTAGCCTCTGCACGAGCACTTATCTTGACATTGTCATAGCCGACAGCCCAGGCAAAGTAAGTGTGCACTTGCTGCGTGACAACGGCTTCCACAAATTTGGTGTTGCCGGTGTTCGGATCTTTTCCACTTCCAAGAGCACAAGGAGGATCATTCAACGTCACCGTAAGGCCCGTTCCGGGCGTTGCACAGTTCATCAGGAATGCGGCACTCGTCTGCTTGTTCTCAACCATTGCATTCTTTACTGCAGCCTGCATTGCGGGACAACTGGCCGTCGCGGAGCAAACACGAATCTCTAACCCGCCAGCCATTGCAGCGGCGTCAGCAAGGGTCTGCATCTGTCGATGGACCAGCCGCAGGTGACCCACATCGATAGCGAGGCCAAGGAACGCGAGCAAGACCACCATACAAAGCGCGGTGATCACAAGCACCTGCCCTGAATCATCCTTCAGGAGACTGCGTACGGGCCTCACGTAGCCTTTTCCTCAGCAGATTCAAGGTGTAACTTCTGTCCAATTTGTAGACCCGCCTGCGAGACAAAGCCGGCCGGAAGTTCCAGCACGCTTCGAACGGCAGTACTAACGGAGGTGATACGCCATGGTCGTAAACACTGCCAAAGTCGAACGATGCGATGCTCCTTATCAAGCCCGACAACGTCGATTGCGAACCGCATGCCGAAGGTATGGACGCCGGAGGACGGCCTGATCCAAAGGCCGCCCCCCGCGTCCAATCCCGCCCTTCCCAGCAGACCCCAGACACGGCTCAGCGAAGTGTCGGCGACCTCGACGGAAGCGCTGAACAGAATGGTCCGAGCCTGATTCCAGATGGCGATGCGTTGCAAAAGGCGACCTCAAGAGAAGTGCGTTAGATGGAGCTCTTCTTACGGCGATAGACAATAACTGCGAGTACGAGAACGGCGAGAACAGCGGCGGCAATGCGTACCAGGCTAATCGGGTCCATATCGGCGATTCCTCCTTCCAGAGAGATTGAAGCGTGAACTGTCCTTACTTCGCGGCACTGTTGAGCGAACTGGCGATAGAGAGCACGGCAGGTGCGAGCAGCACGATAAACAGACAGGGGAAAATACAGAACACAAGAGGAAATATGATTTTGATCTTTGTCTTCGCAGCTGCTTCTTCCGCGTGCTGTTTTCGCTTGAGGCGAAGGTCTGCGGAGAAGCGACTGAGCGCACGCACAATCGGAGTTCCAAAGCGTTCCGTCTGGTTGAGCATGCTGACGAACGCGGTGATCTCGGTCAACTTCACACGTTCCGCCAGATGCTGCCATGCCTCCATGCGCGGCCTGCCTGCCTGCTGTTCCAACTGGACGCGCATCAATTCATCCTGCATGTCTCCGTGACTCATCGCGAGTTCTTTACTAACTCTCAACAGGGCTTGGTCCATCCCGAGACCCGCGTCGACGCAGATGACGAGCAAGTCAATCGTGTCCGGCAGGCTACGGCGAATTCGCTCCCTGCGACGACGGATCGTCTCTGTCAGCCATACGTTCGGAGACGCATAGCCGACGACACCGAGCGCAAAAATCCAGAACCAGGTATTGCCGTCGATGAAGCTGGCCAGAAATGCACCCAGCAGCGGCAGCAGGCACTGTGCGGCAAAGAAAATATCGGGTGCTGAAGCAGTCCGTATGCCCGCGAGTGTCAGGCGCTTCTGCAAGCCCGCACTCAGCGAGATACCCAGGCGCTCGCGCAGCCCGCGCGATAACATCAACACGCCTTCTTCAAGCCGTTCTTTCTGCGTGATGTGACGGCGATCCGGCCTCTCCGTTGCAACCACGAATTGAATGCGGCGCGCCTCAGCATCGGGACGCAACAAGACCGGGGCCATGACCAGGGCCGAGATACAGAAGACGGTAAATGCTGCTGCGAAAAGTAAGGCGATCTCCATGGCTAGACCTCGATCCCTTTCACAATGTGACGGATGATCAGACCGCCGAAGATCATAAGGACGAGGGCACGATAGAGCCACTTCTGCCCTTCGGGATCGCGAAACAACAAGGACGAGTAGCCGGGATTTACCAGGTTGATGACGCCAAGAAGGATGACGGGCAGCAGGCAGAGGATCCAGCCGGTGAGCCGCCCCTGCGCAGTGTGAACCCGTATGTCTCCCTTGATGCGCATACGATCACGCACCAGGTTGGTGATGTGGTCCATGATCTCGGCGAGATTGCCGCCGGTATCTTTCTGCACCATGATTCCCGTGACGACGACGCGGAGGTCCGCAGAAGGCATGCGGTCCATCAACTGAGTCAGCGCGTCGCGGATAGGCAGACCGAAGTTTTGCAATCGGAAGACTTCCGCAAACTCTGACTTCACGGGCTCCGGACCTTCATCCGCGACATTGCCAATTGCACCGATCAAGGAATGTCCTGCGCGCAACGACCGCGCGCAGAGTTCGATCGCATCTGGCAGCACCGCATCGAATGCGGCAACGCGACGATTGCGCCGTATCTGCAGCCGAAGAATCGGTAGATAGGCGAGACATGCACCAGCACCGATCGCAACCAGAATGTTGCCAGTAACAACATAGGCGAGCAGCAGCGTCCCGGCCCCGACCACGGCACACGTGAGCAGCAGGGTCGACACGGAACTCGTCACCTTGGCCTGCAGTGTGAGAACCCGTAACGACTCAAAGACGCGCGCGCCTGCCAGCAGGTCTTCGGCCCAACCGAACGTACCTGTTTGCGACGACGGCTTCAGCAGGAGTTCCGCATTGCCGACGGTGACAGCGTCCTGCGACACGAGTGTAGCCAAACGATCCGTAAGGGCAGTCTGCTCAGGCCGCGGACGCAGCATCACGGCAAGCACGCTGAAGCACATGATGAGCATGGTGAGGAAGACGAGAATGAGCAGTGTCATAGCATCCCTCAGATCTCCACCGAATGGTTGACCAGTCCCGCCGGTAACGCGATGCCCGCTGCGGTCAGCTTCTCTGCGAACCGCGGCATGATGCCCGTGGAGTAAAAGCGACCACGTAGCTTCCCGTTGGCGCCCATACCTTTCCTCTCGAAAAGGAACAGGTCATTCATGCTGATGGCTTCGCTGTAAGCGCCGGTAAGTTCCGTGATGTGCGTGATACGGCGCGATCCATCGCCCATGCGGGCAACCTGCACGACCATGTGAATGGCGGAAGCAATCTGCGCGCGGATAGCTGACTCCGGCAGGCGAATCTCACCCATCATGGCCATGGTTTCCATGCGGGCGAGCGCATCGCGCGGTGAATTGGAGTGGATGGTTGTCAGTGACCCGTCATGGCCGGTGTTCATGGCCTGCAACATGTCAATGGTCTCTTCGCCGCGCACCTCGCCCAGCACAATGCGGTCGGGCCGCATACGGAGCGCGTTGATCATCAACTCGCGTTGACGTACCGCGCCACGGCCCTCCATGTTGGGTGGTCGCGTCTCCAGCCGAACCACGTGGTCCTGCCGCATCAGCAACTCGGCAGAATCTTCAATCGTCACGATGCGTTCCTTGCTGGAGATGAAGCCAGAGAGGACATTCAAGAGCGTGGTCTTACCAGCGCCCGTGCCGCCTGAGACGACAATGTTAATGCGTGCCTCTACCGCGCGTTGCAACAGCTCCAGCATCGGCTTCGTGAGCATCTGCGTGCGCAGCAGATCTTCGGGACCCAGTGGCGTGCTGCCAAAACGACGGATGGAAAGAATGGGACCGTCGATGGCAAGCGGAGGAATGATGACATTGACACGGGAGCCATCGGCGAGACGTGCATCCACCATGGGTGAGGATTCATCGACACGTCTGCCGACCGCCGAGACGATCTTGTCGATGATGTGCATCAGGTGACGGTTGTCTTTGAAGACAACGTCGGTAAGTTCAAGCACACCGCGACGTTCCACGTACACCGAACTGTAGGTATTGACGAGAATATCGCTGACGGTCGAGTCGCTCAGCAGCGGCTCGATGGGACCGAGGCCAAAGACCTCGTCCAGAATTTCCTGCGAGAGCTTATCGCGTTCCGCACCGCTCAGCGGCACGGTCTGCTCGCCGATCAGGCGCTGGATTGTCAGCAGCAGTTGCTGCTGACCGGCGCGTGTCTCATTCATCTCGCCCAGGCGATCCAGGTCGAGCCGCTGGACAAGCTCACGGTGCACCACCGATTTCAGGTGTTGCTGCACGCTATCGGGCACGCCGCGGCTTATGCGCGAAGGCGCGGTACTCGGCCGTGAGAATAAGGCATCCGATGTCGCCATCTATATCCCCGATCAGTTCGCGCGCGTTACCGCTACGCGCGGCGGCAAACCTTGCTTAAGCAGCGAGAACAGACCATTCTTTTTGGGATTGGCCTTGATTCGGCTGGAACTACCCACGATCGAATCTGCCCATTTCACCACGGCTTGCGCCATGGCGGATTTCGCACTGGGAGAGATCGGCTCGCCAAGGTTGTGGGAACGAACCAGCTCCGCATAACAGTCCGGTAGTTGAATCGCAACCGGCATCTTCACTGCCTTCTCGATCTGGTCAATGTGGATGGCATGCTGTGCATCGGAGCGATTCAGCACAACCTTGATCTTCTCGGAAAACGAATCGATTGGAGCCAGCCTGTCGATGTAACGAGAGAGGTCACGCACCGCACCAATCTCAGGGCTGGCTATGACGTACAGGTGCGACGACGCTTCGAGTACCGCAACGGACGTCTCATCGACCGGGGGGCCGCCGTCAACGACGACGTAGTCATACTCGCTCCGAAGAAATGCCAGTGTACGTGCGACGGCGTCCCCGTTGACGGAAGCGCCCGAGCCGCTGATATCGGTCGAGGAAAGAATGTCAAGACCGCTGCTGTGATGACCGACGAACCCACTCAACAGTTCGCTATCCAGACGGTTGAAGTTACGTACCACTTCGCTGAAAAGGCATCGGCTTCCATCTATCCCCAGATAGACGCAGACGTGGCCCAGCTCACGGCGTTGATCGATCAACAGCGTGCGCTTGCCATGGCATTGCACGAGGAACATGGCGAGATGCACTGCGAGTGTCGTGGTACCCACGCCACCCTTGGTTCCAAATAGCGACAGGATGGATCCCTGGGGTGCCGGCTCGACGGTTTCGGTATTTATCCATCGCGTCTCAAGGCGGTCAAATAGCTCCCGCAATTCCGTCGATTTCAAATCGGAAAGGAATTCACTGCAGCCGGCTCGCATTGCTGCCAGCATGATTTCCGGATTGAGCGATGCGGCTACCGCTACCACCGTCACATGTCCCGCAAAGGTCTGCGAGAGATAACGCGCAGCCTCCGATGCCTGTTCGACGGACTGATCGAAATTCACCAACGCCACATACTGATTGGAAGGCTTCAGGCCCAGAGCAAAGGCGGGCCGTCTCGCTCCGGAGATGTAATGCTTGTGACGCGAGTTCGCCGCGTTCCAGTGCTTCTGGTGAACGGCCTCTTCCACCAGATCTGCCCCGCCCGACTCCAGGGCCACGGTGAGCACCACGACGGAGAGCCCATCCTCGTTGTAAGTTGCGTTGTTCAACGAATGATCTCCTGTCATAAATGCTCCTAATTTTTCGGCTTGATCTTTGGCATTGCCTGATCGAATTCTTTTTCATCCAGCGTCGGAACCGGAGAGGTTGGTTCCACCCAGGTCGGAGCAGCCGACATAGGATCCACTATCTCTGGGGTAACGAGGACGAGAATCTCTGTCGTGGATCGCTTGATGTCTTTCGACTTGAACAGTGCTCCCAGCACTGGAACGCTTGCGATGCCGGGTGTCTTGCCGAGTTGGTCCGTGGTCCGCTTATCCAGCAGGCCGGAGATGGCGAAGCTTTGACCGCTGCGAAGGATTACCTGCGTTTCTGCACGCCGTGTGGAGATGGCCGGAATGGTGTAACCGCTGATCTGCACCGCGTTGGTGTAATCCAGCGCACTGACCTCCGGCGCTACCTTCAATTGAATGGTGCCATCCGGATTCACAAGCGGCAGAAACTCCAGCTTCACGCCGTAAGGACGGAACTGGATCGTGATGGAAGTAAGTCCGCCCGCCCCACCCTGCACGACGGGGAATGGAAATTCACCACCAGCGAGGAAGTTAGCCTTTTCTCCGCTCAGTGTGGTGATCGTGGGTTCAGCAAGAATCTGCAGAAGCTGTCGCGACGCCAGGTCCTGTAACGTAGCGCCCACATTGAGTTGCGAGCTGTAGAGCAGGAAGTTCAACGGATTCGTGACAGAGACGCTTTTGTTGCCAGCCGTGGAATTTACACCGCCACCACTGCTACTGCTGGAAGATCCGCTTGTAGATGCGTTGAGCGTGGATGGAAACTGCGTCGTGGTGGTCTGGCCCAGTATGTTGCCGCCCGCGTTGAAGAAATTAAAGGCAAACTGATCCAGCTTGGAACGGTCGACCTCAATGATGCGCACCTTCAACTTCACCTGCTTGATCGCGGATGAATTCACGACCAGGGTATTGGAGACATCCTTCGAATACAGTCCTGCCATCTTGTAAGCCGCGTCATAGACAGCCGCTGTGGTGACACTGCCGGAGAGAACAACGCGCCCCTCTTCAGACTGCACATGGATGTCTTCGGTGGGCATGGCGCCTTGAATGGACTTACGCAGCGTTTCCGTGTCGATGTCGGACGAGAAGAGGTACGTCTGCGATCCACCCGCCTCATCCCAGAGCGCGACAGAACTGATGCCGGGCTGCTTGGACGTCAACAAAACCTCATTGGGGTTCGCCGTATACGCATACAGGACTGCGGGATTGGTGACATATACCTTCGCGAGCCGGTGCGCCGTCCGCAGCGATATGGATCGACCGACCGTAATGTGCTGCATGTCACCAGAGAAGCTGGTGCTGGTAAAGGCCGTGTCGTTCGCGGCAGCAGATGGGGCGGGCGCGGACGTAACAGCGGCAACAGCGATCGGTTGCTGGGCGGCACTGATCGGAGTGGCGCAAAGACCCATTGGCATTGCCGCAGACAGACAGAGGGAGAGCAAATTTGTGCGCATCAGAAGTTCTCCATGGTCTGCTTGTCGCCGCGGACGACTTCTACGCGATAAGGCTTGGGCCCCTGGGGCACAGCAGCTACGGTTTTCACCGGGGCGGCCTTTACCACTGGAGTTACACGAACCGCTGCACCCAGCGAAGAGAGCTGTGTCGGCGGATCATCATGTAACTCATGATCGGCTCCATTGCGGAGTACGAAGTGGACTGTACCCTGCGCACTTGCAAGCACAACCTTCTCTGCATCGGCGGGTGTGACCAGCAGCGTAACCACGTCCACGGTGCTCGCCTTGCCATCGGGGTCGGGCTGCATCTTCTGACCGGCAGTAAGGATCTGCGCGTCCTGCAAGACGGTCGACGTTACGGGATCGGGAGAAGCAGGGGTGTGAAAGGTTACGAGCACGTCGACTCGTGTGCCGGGAAGCAGGTAGCCTGCAACGCCTACAACCTGGTCGGACTTCAGAGAGAGTGCCCGCATACCCTGAGGGATCCGCGTGGACAGGCCCGTGCCTGCGCCGATCGCAGAGACCTGGCGGTCAAGCACCGGTTCCCCTCCCGCAACGGGATACATCACCGTGCGGCCGACAACATCTTCCGTCTTAAGAAAAGCGCCTTTCAACGGCTGACCGACGGGCCAGTTCACCATGGTCAGGTTGGACGCTTCCAGTATCTGGCCTGCCTCAAGATTCTTCGCGGTCGCTACGTAACGCAACTGCGCCGCGGCAGGGGCTGACTTAGAAAACCGGCGGCTAAGCAAATAAGTGAAAATTCCGGAGACAAGGATAGCAACGCACAGGGCAAGGATAAGTCGACGAGCGATCATAAGTTAGCCACGCCCCGCTGCAACCAGAAGACATCCCGCAGCAATGGCAACGCCATAAGGCAGACGCAGGGATGACTTGTTGCGGACGTGGTGCGTGTCGTGCGGCGTAAGTCCCTCGTGCGCATGGTGCGCAGCGAGTGTGCCGACATTGAAGAGGGTCTCTTTCAGGCGATGATGCCGTAACGCGAAGGCGAGGGCCAGGACACCGCCGGCAAGCGATGTAAGTACCAATAGATAGGGCATGCTTGCGAAGCCATAAAGCGTCGCCACGGCGGCCATCAGCTTGACGTCGCCGCCTCCCATACCGCCTGCGCTATAGAAGATAAAAAAGATGGCGCCCGCAACGAAACCCGCAAGGAGCGCAGAGAACAGGCCGTGCCAGCCGTCGTAGACAAGATGCAGGACAAGGCCCGCAGTAAGGCCGGCCAGCACAAGAAGATTTGGGATTCTACGCGTCGCCACATCCCAAACTGCTGCGGTGAGGGCGACGATATTAGCGGCGGCGGCGTACGTAAGATCTTTTTCTATGCTGATCATGTCACCGTCCAGAGATTCAAGTGCCGCAGTTCATCGAATAAGGAAAGCCAGTGCGGAGCGGGTACCGAAACCCGCCCCGCGCCTGTCTCTAGGTGGCGGGGCCGAGGGCAGTGACGACGCGTCCGAAGACAGCGGTGATCGCACCCGAAACGCTGGTCAGTGTAGTAACAGCCACCAAACCAATAAGAGACGCGATCAGCGCGTACTCGATCAGGTCCTGTCCGGATTCATCAGAGATAAGGTTCTTTACGTTCAGGGTCAGATTCTTCATTGGTTTTCCTTAATGGGGAGGGTTTTGTGTAGCATTAACTACTCGGCGGAAGCAGATGTTTTATTTCTGCACGCCCTTCTATTGGGGTGAGACTATCACCGTGGATTAGCGCAAAAAGTATGTGCATGACATAAATACAGCTTTGGATATCCACGGTGATATCACTCTTTGCACATATCGGTTGTGCAGCGCAAAACCCAATACAACCTCTAGGGCGATTAGGTTACAAACTACTTGCAGGTGTTCTGTCAGAGCACTCTTGAATGCGCTGACGAATCAGGTTCGCTCTGCGCAGGAAAGGAATTCCCGCATGGATTGGAACCATCTTTCCTTTGAGAGCTATAGCGTTGCGCGTGTCATCGCGCTCTTGGTCGTGCCGACGCTTACGGCGCATACGATCCTTGAACTTGCCAGGCAGGTTCAGCGCTGCTCCGGTACGCGGCTTGCCCTGTGGCTGGGCTGTGGCTCACTCGCCGTAGCGCTGGGCGTGTCCTGCACGATGGAGCTTGCAGCGCAAGGCATCGGCGGGTCACTGCCGGCGGCGCTACCAGACCATATCGTGCAGGCAATCTTCGCCTGTGCAGGCTGTGTCTGGTCCCTGTTCGCACTGAGCCGCCGTCGCCTGCCGACGGGTTGGGTCATCGCCAGCAGCCTGGCCCTTGCCTTTGGACTTACTGCCGTGGGCGACGTGACGCTGCTGCGGATGCGGGCCGACCCAACCGTCTATGAGACATCCGCCCTGTCGTTTCTTGTGGCAACTGCTGCGGCCTATCTATTCCTGAAGATTGGCGCACTCGCAAAATTACAAGAGTCTGCATGGAACCTTCGAACCTTATGGGCCGCGCCCGTCATGGGACTGCTGATGAGCGGCAGCCTTGTCTTCACCTTTCAGGTGGATCGAGCGATGGGCCTTGCGGGCGCGGAAGATTATCTTGCCGCCGGTATTCCGCTGACTGCGTTATGCCTGGGAACGATCAGCGTGCTGGTGATTGCCCTGGCCGCCACCAGCGTAAGCAGGCAGACGTTCCTGCTCACAAAGGAATTGCAGGTCAGCCTGGATCAGCAGCGCATGCGGGATGCCCTCCTGGACCAGCGTGTCACCCGGCTGCAGAATGAAGCGCTGCTGCAGGAGATGCAGGAACGTCAGAGCGCCGAAGGAAGATTGCTGTTTGCTGCGTTTCACGATCCGCTGACCGGTCTTGAAAATCGCACCTCAGTCTCCATGAAGCTGGCCGACATGCTGCAGTCCAAGCAGAACAAGAAATCGCGGCCGTGGGTCATCCTGCTGAACCTGGATGGTTTGAAGAGCGTGAACGATCTTGTGGGCCGTGCCACCGGAGATCTTGTCCTGCTGGAAGTATCGAAGCGGCTACGACGGTTCGCCATGGAAATGGACGTCCTCGCGCGTGTGGGCGGCGGCGAGTTTCTGCTGGTGCTGAAGCATCTGCCAACCCCGGAGCAGGCGCGCCGCAAGGCACACCTGATGCTGTCCAGCGTCGAAGAGCAGATCTCGGTCGGCAGCGCGGTCGTGAACTTGTCCGCGAGCCTCGGGCTTTGCGAGGTGAACAACAACCAGAGCAGCGCGGATGAGATCTTCCGCGACGTCGACACCGCCATGCAGGTTGCGAAACGCAGCGGTGGAGGACAATGCATCTTCTTTGCCCCTAGCATGCGCGACGACCTGCTGGAAGCGCAGCAAAGAAAGATGGAGCTCAAGGCTGCGGTAGAGCACGAGCAGTTCGTTCTGTACTACCAGCCCTTCGTCGACATGCGCGACCGCAGCATCTATGGCGTGGAAGCGCTCATTCGCTGGAACCATCCAACGCGTGGACTGGTCGCACCGGGAAGCTTCATTCCACTTGCAGAGGAGACCGGTCAGATCCTGGCCATCGGCCTTTGGACGCTGCAGCAGTCCTGCCGCGACTTTGCTTCCCTGCAGGAGAACTCCTCCAGAGACCTGCTGATGTCCGTGAATGTGTCGCCACGGCAGCTCTTCGAAACACCCTTTCTGAAGATTCTGCAGGATGTACTCGATGAGACATCCATGCCACCCTCTCAGCTTCAACTTGAGATTACGGAGAGCATCTTTATCAGGGATGCAACGTCCATCGGGTCGCTACTACATGACATTCGTGCGCTGGGTGTGAAGGTGGCCTTCGATGATTTTGGCACGGGCTACTGTTCCCTGAGCTATCTCACCCGCTATCCCATCGACACCCTGAAGGTGGATCAATCGTTTGTGCGGGCGATGAACCAGAGCGAGGGTGGGACAAACCTTGTGCTGTTCATCGTCGCGCTGGCGCACGAGTTCCGGATGTCCGTTACGGCCGAGGGCGTTGAAGAGGTCGAGCAGGAAGCTGCGTTGCTGAAGCAGGGATGCATGCATGCGCAGGGCTATCTTTACAGCAGGCCTGTACCCATGGATATGATGATCGGTCTGCTGAGGAATGGACTGACGATCTCCAAGTCCACGCGGATGTTGCCGCCAGTTGTCAATAAGCGCTTGCAGATGCACGGCGCTGCAGCTCTCGCGCCCCCCATGATCTTCCCCACTCCAAAAGAGCGGTAGAAGCCAGTCGATCACGAACGGTGCCGAGTGAATCAGGCACCGTGGCACCCTTCCACGCTTCACGCAAGTTGTGCGAGGCCCGCCGCTGGCCGTCTTACCTCTGCTACTGGCATCCGGTCGGGATGGACCGTCCGGCCTTGTCCAGAGGCCTCTAAACGCCTGCGATGGCCCTCCCTTCCGACCTCCACTATCCCCTTTGTGATCCTCGCCGCCTGGTCTGCACTGCAGGTTCCTTCAGGCGCAAAAAAACACCGCATCCATGGCAGGAATGCGGTGTGGGAAATGGAATCTCCTCAGGCCGGCCTCGCAGTGACAGAGGCCGGCCGCCATGGGGAGGGTTAACTTATTTCGGCATGAAGGCAGCTCGGCGATTGAGCTGGAAGCAGGCTTCGTCTTCCGCGGTGCAGACCTGCTTTTCCTTGCCGTAACTGATGGTTTCAATGCGATCCGGACTGACACCATTCAGGATCAGCGCCTCGCGTGCGGCGGTGGCGCGCTTGTCGCCCAGAGCCAGGTTGTAGTCAGCACTTCCCCGCTCGTCCGAGTAGCCACCAACCAGCACCATGACCGACGGGTGCAACTTGAGATATGCCGCAGCCTCCTGCACCGCCTGCTGCGCATCGGGACGCAACGCGTAGCTGTCATAGTCGAACAAAGCATCCTTGATGTGCTCGTGGAAGGTCGCCTCACTGATGGGCGCGTTATCCACGACCGGGGCAGGCGGCGGTGGTGCTGCCGGGGCCGGGGCTGGTGCGGACGGCGGCGGCGTTGGCGGCTTCAGGGCCTGCATGTCCATGTCATGCATAGCCTTGTTTGCATCGCGGCGCTGGTTGCCGGGATCCGGCGTCCAGGTTTTGTTGCGCAAGTGGAAGACCAGGCCCGCACCCACGACCAGGTGACTCTGTGAGTTATTGGCAGCGTTTGGGAATCCGGTGTGAAGGTAGTCCACTTCCACCACCCGGATCGCAAGCCGATGAGTGAGGTCATAATCGAATCCACCGCCAACCTTGTACGCAAAGCTGGTGGCAGAGGTGCTGTAGGTGGTGGTTGTCGGAAAGTATGAGTCGCTGCCATGCGCGGCACCGAACAGGCCGTGCGCAAAGGTCTCAATGCGGCGGCCGTGCAGAACAACTTCGGGGCCGCCCATGTAGGTCAGCAGCGTCAGGTTCTGACCCAGCGGACCAATGGTGTTGGCATGCGCGCCGCCAACATCGGCAACGCCACGGAGCCAGTAACGAATGGTGACACCTGCCTGGAGATCTCCACCATTCAGGCTGAAGCAGTCACAGCCGGCCGGGGGAGCATTGGCGCGGATGTAGTTGTACTGAGCCGCCAGGGTAAAGCGCGGGACGCTCGGTGTGGGGTCATAGGCTCCCACTTGCGCGTTCGCAAGTGGGAGTCCGGAGAGAGCCATCAGCAGTGAAGCAGTGATCAGACGCATGCCTTATACCTTTCCCTTGCCGGGTGTTGCCCGGTCGTGCCGTTTAGGAACCCTAGTACAGCAGGGCGATGTAGGGTGAAGTACCCACTGCATCTGTTTGCAGAAGGACGAACCTGCCGGGAGAGATGGCGTAGACCGTGCCGTAATTCCCGAGCGTGTAGCGTCCTGCAACCCCGTCCGTCAGGGTGTAGGTATCCGCTCCTGTGACGCCGAGGGAAAGGACGTTGAGGGAACCAACGCCTATGTTCTCGTCCAGGGTGGAGATGGTGTGTCCTGCTCCGTCGGCAGTCAATTCGCCGGAGCTGCTGATGGTTGCGATCGTGCTGGCCGGAACCTGGTTATAGAGGAACTTTCCGTTCAGCGTTGCCGTGGTGAAGGGAGCACCCACCTGCGCCTCAATGTTGCCGACGCCTGCATAGCTGCTCTCAAGGAAGTAACCGGTGTTAGGCGAAACCAGGTAGACGATGCGTGGTGCCGGCGCCACTGCCTGGACTCCCAGCAGACCAAGGATTGAGGTCAGGAGTGAGCTCGGTGCTGGGTAGTTCAGCACCACGCGACCGTTCGAAGTCACCGCGCAATTGCTGTTGCCGAGCGATTGGTAGGTACCCAGCAGGCCTCCGATAAGGGGAGCCCCGCCGCCGACCGCTCCGACGATGGAGTTGACCAGGCCGGTGGTGCCGCCCGTGTCCACGTTGGTGGTTGTGCAGGTTCCGTTGCCGTTACCCGTTCCGCGGAAGATCGTTGCGGACGAGAGGCTGGCAACGCTCTGCAGTGTGGCGCCCACCAGTCCAGGGTTGACCGGGGAGTTTTCATAGCCGACGAAGGGTGCATTCATCGACGCATTGTTATAGGTAGCCTGCGTCTGCAGCTGCGCCGTACCAGCCTGCAGGACGAAGGAGGAGTGCTTGTCCGTCGACACAACGAACAGGTGGCTGGAATCGACCACATAGACCGCGTAGTCGGTTGGGAAGGCCACACCCGCCAGGCCGGAGGTGGTCATGCTGAGTTGTAAGCGTCCATTTGCATCGGCCGCACCGAAGCTGCCTGCAAGTGTGGACTGTGGGTAGTTGGTTGCAGCCAGGTTGGCGTCGCCCGTTCCCGAGATGGTGCCAGCGGTCGCCGTGAACTGTCCGACCGAAGCAGCAGGTCCCGCAACCAGGCCCAAAGTGCAGGTCGGGAAGCAGGGTGCATCACCCTGGAGACCGAAGACATAGCTACCGGTCAGGCCCGCGGCAAACTTCGTCGCGTCCTGCAGCATGATGGTTCCGGAGCCCTTGCTTGAAGCAAGCAGGTTGGTGTCAGCCAACGTCATGCTGGCGGTTGAGGAGATCGTCACCGGCGAAACCGGCGCGCGGAGTGCAATGGCATAGGTGGTGTTGGACTGCACAGTACCGTCTGCGTTGAGCGTGCTGAGGGTGAGCGATCCGCGAAGGTCTGTACCGATGGTGTAGGTGCCGACGAACTCGTTGGTCGCGATGGTATTGCCGGTAGCTGTGGACGTCTGGTGATTGCTGTCCATCTCACCGGCGCTGATGACGCCCGTTCCGTCCGCGGTGAAGCTTGCTGCCGTGGCCGTACGGTAGGCGAGGATGCCGAGCAGGACGTCGTCATTGCCTGTGAAGAGATACGCGTACGGTCCCTTCAGCTTGGCGTCGTCCGGTGTGGTTGGGTAGACCACCAGCAACACCAGCGGCAGGCTCGCCGTCTGCGGCGTGCCCTCCGAGTCGGTTGCGGTGACAGTAAAGCTGCTGGCGCCAGGTGCAGTCGGTGTTCCGCTGACCGTGCCGTTCGTAGCGAGTGTCAGACCGGCAGGCAGAGCGCCTGCGGTGACCGCGTAGGTGTAAGGACCAACGCCGCCCGCTGCCTGCAGTGTCTGCGTGTAAGCCACACCGACCGTTGCGTTGGGCAGGGATCCAGTCAGCGTCAGCGCAGGGATTGCCTGCACGGTGATGGTGACCGGTGCGGTGGTGACGTTTGCGGGGCTAGCCGAATCCGTTGCGGTTACGTTGACCGGCGTGACAGCCACGACCGTAGGCGTTCCGGTAACGGAGCAGTTTGCATTGAGTGTCAGACCGGCCGGCATGGTTCCTGCCGGGGCTGCGCAGGTGTAGGGACCGGTGCCGCCCGTGACACCAATGGTGCCGGTGTACGGAACGGTGACCGTCGCCGTGGCAGGAGACGTCAGCGTGAGTGTGGTCGTGGCCGCGTTGACCGTGATGGTGGTGGTGCCAGTCTTCGTTGCAGGCGGCTGGCTCGAATCGGTCACGGTGACCGAGATGGGTGTGGAGCCAGTCGTGGTGGGTGTGCCGGTGATGGAGCAGTTTGCATTCACCGTCAGGCCGGGTACCGTGCCACTGACGACCTGGCAGGTATACGGTCCGGTTCCACCCGTGACCGGGATGGTGCCGGTGTAGGGCACGTTCACGGTTGCAGGAGGCGGTGAGCTGATCACGAGTGTGGGAGGCGCGGCAACGATCGTGATGCTCGCCGGGCCAGACGTTGTGAGAGCCGGATTGCTGCTGTCTGACACGTTAATGGTGGGGGTGCTGGTGCCAGCCGTGGTCGGTGTTCCGGTCACGGTGCAACCTGCTCCCAGCGCCAGACCAGCTGGCAGTGTGCCACCGCCCAGCGTGCAGGTGTAAGGCGAGGTGCCGCCACTGACCGGCAGCGTTGCCGTGTACACCGTGCCAACCGTTCCGTTCGGCAGAGCGCCAGTACCAAGCACCAGGGGTGCGGGGCTGATGGTGATGCTGATCGTCGGGGTGATGGTCTGCGTCGGGTTACCCGAGTCGTGGATGGTGATGACCGGCGTGCTGGTGCCAGGCGTCGTGGGAGTACCGGTGACCGTGCAGCCTGCGCCGAGTGTCAGACCGGTGGGCAGTGTGCCCGAGGTCAGCGTGCAGGTGTAGGGACCGGTGCCGCCCGTGACGGGGATCGGCTGCGTGTAGACGACACCTACCGTGCCACCCGGTAACGATCCGGTGCCAACCGTCAGCGCCGCAGGATTGATCGTGATGCTGATCGTCGGCGTGATGGTCTGCTGCGTGGTCGAGGAGTCGTGAATGGTGATGGTCGGCGTGCTGGTACCGGCCGTAGTCGGAGTGCCGGTCACAGCGCAGTTTGCACCAAGCGTCAGGCCCGCGGGCAGTGTGCCGCCGGTCAGTGTGCAGGCATAGGGTGCGGTTCCACCCGTTACCGGGATAGTTGCGTTGTAGAGCGTGCCAACCGTACCAGCAGGCAGCGTTCCGTTGCTGACTGCGAGAGCGCTCGGATTGATGGTGATGCTGAGAGCCGACGTGATGGTCTGCTGCGGGTTCGAGGAGTCGTGGATTGTCAGTGTCGGCGAGAAGGTTCCCGCCGCACTCGGTGTTCCGGTCACGGTGCAGTTCGCGTTCACCGTCAGGCCAGGAGGCATGGCCCCCGAAGCGAGAGCGCAGGTGTAAGGCGAGGTGCCACCAACGATCGGAATCAACTGGCTGTAGACGATGCCTACCGTGCCGTCCGGCAGCGTACCGTTCGTCACCCGGAAGTTGCTGGGGTCGATCGTGATGCTGATGGTCGGCGTGATCGTCTGAGCTGGATTCGCCGAGTCGTGAATGGTGATCGTGGGTGTGCTGGTGCCGGCCGTCGTCGGGGTGCCGGTGACGGTGCAACCAGCTCCCAGTGTCAGACCTGCCGGCAGTGCGCCGCCGGTCAGTGTGCAAGTGTAAGGCGCTGTGCCACCCGTGATCGGGAGCGGAGCGCTGTAGACCGTGCCAACCATCCCGTTCGGCAGCGTGCCGGTGGTCAGTGTCATGGTCGCGGGAGCGATTGTGATGCTGACGGTCGGCGTGATCGTCTGAGCTGGATTCTCAGAGTCGTGAATGGTGATCGTTGGCGTGCTGGTGCCGGCCGTCGTTGGCGTACCAGTGACGGTGCAACCAGTGCCAAGTGTCAGGCCTGCGGGCAAGGTGCCACTGGTCACCGTGCAGGTATACGGCGCCGTGCCACCCGTGATCGGAAGCGAAGCGCTATAGACCGTGCCAACCGTGCCGTTCGGCAGTGTGCCGCTGGTCAGGCTCAAGGTCGCAGGAGCGATCGTGATGCTGATGGTCGGCGTGATCGTCTGCTGCGTGCTGGACGAGTCCTTGATGGTGATGGTCGGTGTGCTGACGCCCGACGTCGTTGGGGTGCCAGTGACGGTGCAACCTGCTCCCAGCGTTAGGCCCGCGGGCAGGGTGCCGCTGGTCAGTGTGCAGGTATAAGGCGACGTGCCACCCGTGACGGGAATGGGTGCGCTGTAGACCGTGCCAACCGTGCCATTCGGCAGCGTGCCGTTGCTGATGACCAGGGTACTGGGGTTGATGGTGACGCTGATCGCCGGTGTGATCGTCTGAGGTGGATTCTCAGAGTCGTGGATGGTGATGGTCGGCGTGCTGGTGCCGGCAGTCGTCGGCGTTCCCGTCACGGTGCAACCAGCTCCAAGCGTCAGACCCGCGGGTAGTGTGCCGCTTGCCAGTGTGCAGGTGTAAGGTCCGGTCCCACCCGTGACCGGAATGGTCGCGGTGTAGACCGTGCCGACGGTGCCGCTCGGCAGCGTGCCGCTGGTGACGCTCATCGCAGAGGGAGCGATCGTAATGCTGATCGATGGAGTGATCGTCTGCTGCGGGTTGGAGGCGTCCTTGATGGTGATGGTCGCCGTGCTGGTGCCAGCCGTTGTCGGTGTGCCGGTGACGGTGCAACCAGCTCCGAGCGTCAGGCCTGCAGGCAACGTGCCGCTGGTGAGCGTGCAGGTGTAGGGGGACGTTCCCCCCGTGACCGGGATGGTCGCCGTGTAGACCGTGCCAACCGTGCCGGCCGGCAGCGTTCCACTGGTGATGCCCAGGGTGCTGGCGCCGATGGTGATGCTGACATTCCCCGTGGTGCTCAGCGCCGGGTTGGAGGAGTCCGTCACATGGACGCCGAGTGCGCTGGTTCCCGTGACCGTTGGCGTACCCGTCACCGCACAGCCTGCGCCGAGCGAGAGCCCCGCTGGCAACGTTCCGCTGACGATGGTGCAGGTGTAAGGACCGGTGCCGCCACTGACTCCAATGACGGAGCTGTAGGGCACATTGATGGTGCCGTTTGGCAGCGTTCCTGTGGTGATGGTGAGGGTGCCTGTGGGTACCGCTGCAGTGATCACGATGCCGAAGGAGGAACCAGCCTTATTGCCAGCAGCGTCGGTAGCCGTTGCCACGAAGCTGGAGGTGCCTGCAGTCGTGGGCGTTCCGGAGATCACGCCCGTGGAGGACAAAGTCAGCCCTGCCGGGAGCGCGCCCGACGTAATCCCCCACGTATAAGGCGATGTGCCGCCGCTGGCCAGCAGCGCGTAGCTATACGCGGTGCCGACGACGCCCGCAGGAGGAGTGCCGGTGACGCTCAGCGTTGCGCCGGCGGTGCCAATGGTGATCTGCCGCAACGACGTTACGGTCGCTACGACGTCGCTGTGATCCACAGCCTGGATGGTGAAGTTGGAGGTGCCCGCAGCAGTCGGCGTGCCCGTGATCTTTCCCGTCGAGGGATCGAATGTGAGGCCGGCCGGCAGCGTGCCGCCAACCAGGCTCATCGTGACTGTGGGCGTGCCACCCGTGGTGCCAAGTGTCGCGCTATAAGCGGCGCCAACAACGCCGGACGGCGTCGTGCCCGTGATCGCCAGCGCCGGGTTGACCGTGATGACAACAACCTTTGTGCTCTGCGTTCCGGATACGGTCGCGCTCAGTGTCACCGTCATCTGCGTCGTGACCGTCGCGGGTGCCGTGTAGACCGTGCTGGATGCGCTGTCGCTCGCCGACAACGTACCGCATGTAGCGCCGCTGCAGGCTGGCCCTGTCAACGTCCATGTCAGCGGCAGATTCCCCGGGTTTGCCGCAGCAATGCTGAAGGACTGGCCTGCGTCGATCGTTGCCGTGCTCTTCGACAGGCTGGTGATGCCCGTGCCTGCGTAGCCTCCGCCGCCGCAACCCGCTAGGAATCCCATGAAGCTGGAGAGCAGAAGCAGCAACAGGACAGACAGGACCTGTCTTGTCTGCCTGGTCGTCCAGAGCGTGCGGCTGCGCACTGCGGAGGGAACAAACGTCAGCGAGGGATGATTCACTCGCATGTTCAGCGCAGCGTCAGCGGCGGATAAAGACCGAGGTATTTCCATGGCGGCTCCTAAGCAAAAGGCAGGTCAAATAGCTGGCACAAATGGATGTGCTTACGTGTCTCTATTTGCTTGTATGCCGGATGCAGAGCGCTTTCCCGCCCGGGAAAACATAAAGCCGAGTTTGGATATCACGCTTGATATCAGGGTCTTCAAACAGGCAAGGGATCGCCGTCATGATCCTTCTCAGGCGCTCGCGGAAGCAGCGATCTAGCACTCCAGGACGGATCGCGTCACGAGAGCGGCGACAATTGGCGAATCAGGAGTTTGCGGAGAGCAAAAGGTTGCCCCTAAAACAAAGAAAAGCAAATTCCCGAATTGGGAATAGGTCTTTTATTGAAATGCAAGGGGTTAGCTACGCACACTTTCACAAGACGGAAAACTATATTCGTTTTGCGCGCCTACCACTTTAGCGGTGTTGCTCCTGGTCGGCATGCGTGGCAACCTCCCCATATGTCACCTACCTGACTGAGACGGTTATCCGACTCAGCCTGGTACGGGGCTATTGCATGTAGGGATATGTAGGGCATTTGTACTACGTCGACCTCAGCGAGTGAGGCGAAGTGTCGTCAGTCGAATGGGCGGTTCAGCCACCCATCGATTCCAAGCGGTCAATCACTTTTCTTCATAGGTCAGCCAGTAGAGCGCTCGCATCCAAATGGGGCAGCCGAGGAAACATGGAACAGAAACGCGCCTTATCTTTCCCACTCCGTCTTTGCCCGTCCATTCGACTGCAGGCAACAGAGATTGCAGGCCAGGAAGGGATCTCGCTCAACCATTTCATCAGCCTCGCCGTTGCCGAGAAACTCAGCCGCCTCGAACACGACAGCTGGATTCGGCAGAACGACGCGAAAGCTCCATCGCCCACCGCAATCCGCGCCAGTGCGCCTTCGGCGCAGCTTCGAAGACGCTAGGATTCCTTAGCAGCGAAAGAGCCTCCAACACCCTGAGGGTTCTCCCTGTGCCAAATGCAACGTATGAGTGCCTGCCGAAAGACAGGTCCTATGGAAAACCAAAAAGGCGAAAACTGCCTCATACTTTGAATCCTTGTGCAGGCAAAAAGCACCTATTGCCGCACGTTCAGAGGCAGATCACTCTTTTGAAAAATCATTTACTAAGCATCTTTCCCGTACATGGGGATGAAATCTATGTGCGCATGAGCTGCATTGCCTTAACCGAGGTTAATTTCCACTCGGCTGAACCGTTTACCTGTGATTCTCCCGACGCGTTGCGGACCTGCTTGCTTACCTGCTTCACAGAGAATGAAGTCGACGATGTCCTCAAGCTTATCGACGGTGGAGAGACTGTTCACCGGCAACTGACTGATGCCGACGCACGCGCGCTCGGTTTTCTACCTAACATCCATTAACTCCCCGGCCGCTCCTGCCGTACGCTGTTGTTCACTTATCGCCGTACGCTGCACCGCGGTCTTCCCAGGATTAAATGACCGCTTCCTTGCAATTACCCGAGATTCTGTACTCGAAAATCGTGGAGGTGGCCAAGGCTCAGAGTTTGTCCGTCGACGAGTTTATGATTCTCGCCGCGGCTGAGAAATTGGCGTCACTGCAGCACCATGAATGGCTAACAGGCAAAGCAGAGCCTGGGCCCCAAAACCCCTGCGGCGCTGCCTGAACGGCAGCGCCATTCGTTTTAGGTTTTGCTACACATGCGCGGCCGGCGAACCCCGGCGCTCCCCTCCATCAAAGCATGCTAGAAGGCAGCGAAGGCACTCCCAGGTGCTGGCTCCACCGTAACGACTGCCAAGGTCAATGTCTCGCGCGAAGCATTCGCGCTGAGCTGCGATTTGGGACTCGATCCAATTCATGAGTTGATCCGCAAGCTTTCGCACTTTCCGGTCAGCCCTGCGCGCTCGATGAATACATTCGTGGTAGCCAGAGATAAGATCGAACCGCCGACGCGAGGGCCTTCCCATGGCCGCGGGCATGCCACGGAGCTACGCTCAAGGAGCGCGGCTCGGACTCTTTAGATGTTGAAGGAGTGGTGGCCAGAGACGGGATCGAACCGCCGACGCGAGGGCCTTCCCATGGCCGCGGGCATGCCACGGAGCTATGCTCGAGGAGCGCGGCTCGGACTCTTTCGATGTTGAAGGAGTGGTGGCCAGAGACGGGATCGAACCGCCGACGCGAGGGCCTTCCCATGGCCGCGGGCATGCCACGGAGCTACGCTCAAGGAGCGCGGCTCGGACTCTTTAGATGTTGAAGGAGTGGTGGCCAGAGACGGGATCGAACCGCCGACGCCGGCCTTTTCAGGGCCGCGCTCTACCACTGAGCTATCTGGCCGTGGGATGTATCACTTCTGCTTTGGGGGCTGAAGCCCGGGGTCCCTTGGTGCCGCCGGTGATTCCAAATCCTCTGCTTGCTGCGGCGGCTGGAACGACTTCCTGAGTATACCAACGCATGGCCGGTGCGCCAAATCGGAGTCCGTTATTCCTTTGGCCGATGACCTTTCCCTGCAGCGCGCAGTGCTCCGTCAGATATGCTTAGGCATCGTTCCCACACTGCGCAAAGAGCCCGTCCTTGGCGGCTTGCCGGCGCTTCATGAGGTTAGATCCGAATGGTTTCGTGGAAGAAAGTCTTCCGTGTTGCGCTACTGGGCGCGACGGCTACTGCCTCGATGGGTGCATCCGCACAGGCTGCCGCTGGCAGCAGTGAAGCGCGGATGGCTGCAAAGATTGAGAGACTTCGATCGAACCCCGCTGCGCTGCGCGCACTGCTGGTCAGCATGCCCAAGGGCGGCGACTTGCATGTACACCTGTCAGGTGCCGTCTATGCGGAGACCTTTTTGCAGAACGCCGCGGCAGACAATCTTTGCGTGGACCCGATCAAGGGCGTGCTACTGCCCAACCGCGGCCTTACGAAGAGCCTGCCGCCACAGCCCGTATGCGTTGAGGGCACGCAGCCTGCTGCAACCGCCTTCCGCGACCAGGGGCTTTACGACAGGCTGGTCGACAGCTTCAGCATGCGCTCCTTCGTCCCAAGTGCGGGCTGGAGCGGCCACGATCAGTTCTTCGCGACCTTTGCCCGTTTCGGCGGCATTGCGAAGAGCCACCAGGGTGAGTGGGTGGATGAAGTCGCCACCCGTGCTGCCTCGCAGAACGAGCAGTATCTCGAACTGATGAACACGCCGGACTTTGGCATGGCGATACGCCTTGCAGCGCAGCAGCACTGGGATGGCGATCCTGCAAAGATGCGCGATGCGCTGCTCGCCGGTGGGCTGCGGGACAACATCGCTACAGATCGCGCAGAGATTGACGCTCTCGAAGCGACACGCAACGCGCGTGAGCACTGCGGCACGCCGGAAGCAAAGCCTGCATGCAGGGTGCAGGTGCGCTACATCTACCAGATCCTGCGATCCGCTCCGCCGGAGCGCGTTTTTGCGCAGACGCTGCTTGGCTACGAGGTCGCAAGCGTCGACCCGCGCGTGGTTGGCATCAACTTCGTGCAACCGGAGGACGCCTTCCTGGCGATGTCGCAGTACGACAACCAGATGACGATGCTGCAGTATCTGCATGCGACCTACCCCAAGGTGCACCTGTCGCTGCACGCCGGCGAGCTTGGTCCGGGGATGGTGCCGCCGGATGGTCTCCGGTTTCACATCCACGATGCGGTCGAGAAGGCCGGCGCCGAGCGCATTGGACATGGCGTTGACGTCATGTTCGAGGACGGCGCGGACGCGCTGCTGAAAGACATGGCCGCGAAGCACGTAATGGTTGAGATCAACCTGACTTCGAACGATGTGATCCTGGGCGTGAGAGGCAAGGATCATTCGCTACAGAGCTACATCGGTGCAGGCGTGCCGTTTGCACTTTCGACAGATGATGAAGGCGTGTCGCGCATCGATCTAACCCACGAGTATGTGCGAGCCGTGATGGAACAGGGCCTGACGTACGCTCAGCTGAAGTCTTCCGCACGAGCTTCGTTGGAACACTCGTTCCTTCCCGGCGACAGCCTGTGGGCAGCGCGCGACAAATTCGCTGCGATGCGGCACGAGTGCATCACCAGCAAGGGCGATGCGCCCTCCGCCGCATGCGCGGATTTCCTGAAGACAAGTGACAAGGCACAACAGCAGTGGGAACTGGAAAAGCGCTTCCGCGCATTTGAGTCGACTGCGGTGGCTACTACGAAGGAGACACGATGAGAACGGCACTTGCAGTTCTAGGGCAGACCTTGCTGCTGTTTGTAGCGGCGCTTGGCGGTTTCATGTTGGGCGCTGCAGTACCGGCGCTGCGGATCTCGCGCGTGACGGCGCACACGGAGCTGTACACCCGCACCTATGACTTCGACTGGCTGATTGCTGTTGTGCTCGTATACGCAGCACTGCTGGGCTACGGCGCGCTGCGCAAGCGCATGAAGACATGTGCCATCTCTGCCACCATCGCCCTGGCAATTACGATCCTGGTGGTTGTGGTGTTCACGCAGATCGGCGTGAAGGAGACCTACACGTCCTTCTAGTGCTTGCGGAAGTCCTCAAGCCAGTCCAGCGGCGTCACAAAGTGAAGCCCTTTGCGCCGTAGCAGCGTGCGAGTCACCGTGATGGTATCGACACGCGACGCAGGTTCGATGCCGTCAAGGTGTGAGGCGTCGTGCAGCAGGATATTGGAGGCAACACCGCGCTTCCCATTCGCACGCATTCCCTTGTCGATCCGCGCCAGGATCGCGTCCGATCCAATCGGATCCCAATCGTGCGCGGTCACATTCCACATCACCGGTGTCAGTCCCAACGATTGTGCAATTCGCAGAACGCCGGGGCGTCGCGCGCCATACGGAGGACGGAAGAGCACCGGCGTGATGCCAAGCGTGTCCTCGATCGTCTTCTGGCAGGTCGCCAACTCTCCGCGCACACGCGCATCGTACTTCTTGCGAAGGTTGGGATGCATCGCCGTGTGATTGCCGATGACGTGTCCGCCCGCAACGACTCGGCGGGCCAGATCCGGATGCTTGCGCACATGTTCGCCGATGAGGAAGAACGTCGCATGTACATGATGGTCTGCCAGCAGGTCAAGCAGTGCCGGCGTGTTGCGCGGGCTGGGGCCGTCGTCATAGGTCAGCGCGACGCGATGGAGGCCATCAGCACCGTCGCGACCAGCGATCAGTGTTCTGCCGAAGATCTGTGACGTCGGCCAGTTCGCCGCATAGGCATAGCCGCCGGCCAGCAGCCCCAAAGCAGCAGCACCCGCGCCAACATCGAGCAACGCATTCATCGGCCTAGTCTACCGGCTGTGCACGACGCGACAGGACTTCTCGCACGCCATAGACCGCAAGGCCACTCAGGAGCACGAATGCCACGGGCCGCAGTTCCACCAGCAGGCGTGGGCGTGACAGCAGGATGTAGACGAAGCCGCACATCGCCAGCAGCGTGGGCAGCGGGTAAAGCGGCATGCGGAAGCGGCCGCGTTGCCTCCGCTCCGCACGGTGCTTCGGCATCATCACGGCAACGCCCTGCAGCAGGAACTGAAAGACGATGCGAACCACCACCAGCGATGCGATCACCTCCTGCAAACGAAAGAGGCAGCACACCAGCGTGACACCGCACAGCGTCAACAGAGCAACTGTGGGCACGCGATGCTTCGGGTGCAGACGCGCGAAGATCGCAGGAAAGTTACCATCCTCTGCCGCCGCATACGGGATGCGCGAATAGCCCAGCAGCAACGCGAAAACCGATGCAAGCGATGCCACGGCAATTAACACCACGGCACCGCTGGCAGCCGTGTGTGACCAGGCATGCGAGGCGAAGGCCGTCTGCGTGAAGATGGCGATGGTGTACTGCCGTGCGCCCGCGTCCTCATGGATCAAAGACTGCCAGGGCAGCACGCCCAGCACAGCCGTATTCATCAACAGGTACAGCGTTCCCACGATGGCGATGGAGCCAAGCACCGCCCGCGGAATCGTCCTCGCGGGGTCGCGCACCTCTGCCCCCAGGAAGCAGACGTTGTAGTAGCCCCAGTAGTCATAGGCCGAGATCAACAGGCCGCCACCGAGTCCAAGAAAGAAAGCATGACCCAGGTGAAATGCTCCCGGCGGAAACGATAGTGCGAGCTTTGGGGAAAAGTGCGTGAATCCGATGACGATGACAGCCACAAGCGTCAGCAGCACCACGATGCCCAGTGCCTTCGTCGCTTCACTCACCTTGCGCACCGGCTGAAATAGCAGGGCGGTGCACGCGACGCAGGCGGCGATCGCAATGAGTGTCTGCACGGTATGCGTCGCGCCCGGCAGAAACCAGCTGGCATACTGCGCGAATCCAATGCAGCCCGAAGCGATGGAGAGTGGCGCAGAAAACAATAGTTGCCACGCATACAGGAACGAGAACGCACGGCCCCATCGCGGCGAAAAACTGTGCTTCAGGTACGCATACGACCCGCCGGCTTCGGGATGCGCTGTGCCGAGTTCACTCCATGTGCAGCCATCCGCCATGGACAGCAATGCACCCAGCAACCAGCCCAGCATGGCCTGTGGGCCTCCCATGACGCCAACGATCAGCGGTAACGTAATGAACGGTCCGACGCCGACCATGTCGATCACATTCGCGCCCAGCGCTCCGGCGGTGCCCATGCCGCGCTGCAGACCGCTTGTGTGGGACCTGGGCTGTACTGGGATCATTCGGCGATGGTATCGCGTCAGGGCCTTAGGCTGTTGTCTTTCCGCGTCATTTCCGTTGGCGACGTAGACTCCGGGACACCCATACCGTCCAATCAGCTATGCGATTCTGCAGTCCTTCCTCCGCCTTGAGCGTGCTGCTGTGTGCCGCCGCAACCCTGCCCCATGCGCTCGCCCAATCGGCAACGCAGGCTGACCCCGCTTCGCAGACCACCACGCTAAAGGTCGATGCACGGCTGGTGGTTGTACCCGTCACCGTGCGCGACAACAAGGACCACTTCATCCGCACGCTGGCAAAGGATGACTTCACGCTGACCGTCGACGGCAAGCCGCAGTCCATCCGCTACTTCGACCGCGAAGATGACCTGCCGCTGACGGTGGGCCTCCTGGTCGACGTCAGTGGCAGCCAGCGTACGGTCCTGGATTCGGAGCGCACGGCATCGTCAGCGTTTCTCGACGGCATGCTGACACCCGGCCGCGACCGCGCCTTCGTGGTGCAGTTTGGCAAGTCGGCCGACCTGCTGGCGGACGTGACGCCGTCCCTGCCCAGGCTGCAGGCAGGCCTGCAGAAGATCGAGGCCGACACGGACAGCCGGCCCAGCTTCCGTAACGGCGATCCAAACGACAGCGGAAATAGCAACGATCCGAATGACACCGGCAGTGGCAACAATGGTGGGTACGGCGGCAGGCGGGGTGGCCGCGGAGGGCAAGGTGGCGGCTCCAGCCGCGGTGGTGGCACCGTCCTGTACGACGCAGTCTATCTCTCCTCGAACGAGGTGCTGAAGAAGGCGCCCACCGCACCGGCCGAGAGCAAAGCGGTCGCAGGCAGCGACGCTTCGGCCAAATCGACTGTCACGAGCGGCCCTTCACGCAAAGCGATCATCCTGCTGACGGACGGCGACGATCGCGGCAGCAAGGAGTCCCTGACCGACGCCATCGAGGCTGCGCAGCGTACGGATGCGACGATCTACGCAATCTATTACAAGGGTGAAGAAGACCACGGCGGCGGTGGTGGCGGATTCCCTGGCCACATCCCCGGCATGGGTGGTGGCGGACGTGGCGGCGGTGGCTTCCCCGGCGGCGGTGGACGCACCGGTGGCGGTGGCGGCGGCGAACGTAGAGTCGACGGCAAGAAAATTCTGGAGCGGATGGCCGACGAGACCGGTGGTCGTGTCTACGAGGTATCCAAAAAGCTGCCGCTGACCGAGATCTACCGGCAGATCGCCGAAGAGCTACGCAGCCAATACCGCCTGGGCTTCTCGCCCGGCAACAACGAGCCGGGATATCACAAGCTCATTGTCGACACGCCCAAACAGAAGAAGGTCATCCTGCAGGCACGCGACGGCTACTACACCGGCGGCGAAATGAGGTAGCTCCGTCTACCAACGAAACCGGGCGCCCCATTCATGACGGCACCATCGTCATGAGTGGGTTCGCAAAACGCTCGTCAGCACCCTGCGCATCAAGCCCATTCCTGCGCAAACAACACACAGGAATAGAGGCACCCGCTTGCGGTCCTCCGGCCTTAGAGATCGATCCCGGCAGGCCCCTGCTCCAGCACTTCATTGATCTGCAGCAACGGCTGAATGTCCGTTGCATTCCGAACGTCACCAGTCACATCGGCACCATGCGCTTCCATGTCAGCAGCGAGCGCTTCCGCGGACGGAAACTCAAGCAACGTAAGGACCTCATAAGCAGGTGCGCTGCCGTCAGGAGCAGACACGCCACGCATCACCGTAGACTTCGTCATACTACTGAAACGCGCGCTCGCCAGCGGCATGTGCTTGTTCAGGTAGTACTCGTAGTCGAAACGAGCGCCGGCAGTCTTCGGATACAGCACGGAGAGAACGATCATGCGGAGAGTATAGGGGCGCGCTCTTCGGCTGCGCTACGCCTCTCCCGACCAAGCCTACCCGCTCAGGCCGAGTGTCTGGATCTCCTCCGTCAACTCATCCAGAAAAACATCCGCGGAAGCGGGATGTGAAGGCAGACCACGCAACCAGTGCATCAACGCATGCACTCCGGTGATTCCGCCAACGGCTTCCAGAACACGTAGCGCATGATGGCCGGTCCAGCGTTCCAGTGTCACCATCAGCAGCAGCAACACGGGCACACCGAAAATGTAGACCGCGAGTGTCATCGGCAGACTGGTCCGGCCCGGCAGCGGCGGACGCGTGAATGGCACATGCGCCTCCAGGTAGAAGAAGAGGTCCGTCAACAGCACAGCGCACAGCAAACCGTAGACCCCCTGCAGCGCCAGGTCCACACCACGCCAGCCGCAGCCTGCGAGTGTCAGCACGACCAGCGCGATCAGGGCACAGCAGCCGCTGAACACAAACAGCTTCGCCGTGGTAATCACACGCCGCGTCTCAAGTCCCGCGAGCCGAAAGACCCACCGCGCGCCCATATCTGCCTGGAGCGAAAACGCCGTTCGCAGACCCGCCACCAGCCAGAACAACAGCAATGGCATCACCGCTTGCGCACCTGTTTCGATCAGGCCGACGTGCAGGCTACCGCCACGCACTTCCACCTTCACAGCAGCGGTCAGGCTAAGCGCTATGCCCGTGCCCGCATACGCCGCCAGGCCTACGTGATAGCGACTCAGCCGGGCCAGCGTCTGCCGCATGAAGTGAAAGACGGCGCGTCCGTCCGCCGTGCGCAACACAGTCCGATGCACCACGCCGGCCCATACGGCTCCATCGCGCAACGTCGCGCTGCGCGTCCCCTCCAGCGCCATGCGCTGCCTTCGTACCCACGCCGTGGGATACAAAGCGACCGCGCACGCAAGCAGGATGGGAAGGTACAGGAATGCCTGGCGCGCCAGCAGATGCGCGTACGGTGTCGCTGCCGCGCCTCCCACGCAGACCTCATACGCAGCAAGGAACCACAACGGCGGAAACCAGCGCGTCACATTCCCTTGACTTGAGAACAACACGGGCAAACCTTCCGTCACAACACCCATGCGCAGGAACAGCACCAGAAACAACGCCACCAGCACTGTCTGGACGGTGGGAGCGACGTAGCGAAACAGGCGCTCCGGGACAAGAGCGATCACCAGCGACTCCAGTGCCAGCACCGCCAGCGCCGAGGCCGCGCCCGCTCCAAAGACCGCCACAGCATGGGCAGCCATCGCAGTCAGCAGCCGACGGCCGGTAAGCGCCGGCATCAGCAGCGTCCCGAAGATGTTTGCGGAGAACAGGAACAGAAGCAGCAGCGCGGCAACGGCGCGCAGCTTAGCCGCAAAGATCATGCGGCCGCGCAATGGCAGCGGCAGCAGCACAAGGAAGTCGATGCGTTCCGGAAACAGTCGCTCCCACTGCAGCGTCGTGACACACCCCATGGCGCAGAACGCGTACAGCACGAACAGGTAGTGGATACCGGCTGCCGACCACGAGGAGAGCTTGCCCGCCAGCGTCACAATCCAGAACGCCGCCATCAGCATCGGCGCAGCCACACCGGCGAGCGCACGGACCAGAGATGTCTCCGCCGACCCGGCATCGCCACCCTGAAAGAACTGCCGCAAAAAATGGGCCGTCAGCGCCCTCCGGGGCGACAGATGCCTTGGCTGCAACAGTCCGCGCGCGACCAGGCGCAGCCGCCTAAACACTCGCGCCCCGCATTACGCTGACAAGGTCCTCTGCAACACCCGCCGTATCCCGCTGCTGCACCATCTGCGCAAAGACGCGCTCCAGCGTTGGCTGCGAAGTCATGCGCGTCAGTTCTCCGGGCGAAGCATCCGCAACCACCTTCCCGGCAGCCAGGATGATCACGCGATCGCATACCTGCTCCACCACCTCCAGCACATGCGAGATGTACAGCACCGCCTTTCCTTCCCTGCGAAGCACCACCAGCAGGTCCTTGAACAGCCGCGCCGTCACGGCATCCAGACCGCTCAACGGCTCGTCGAAGATGATCAGTTCCGGATCATGCAGCAGCGCCGCACTCAGCAGCACACGCTGCTTCATGCCCTTGCTGTAGTCGCTGATCGGGGCCTCCACCGCAGCCTTCAGACCAAATAGCTCCAGCAGCGCCCGCGCCTTACGCTCGATCGTCACTTCCGGCATCCCCCGCAGACGCCCGGCAAGCTGCAGGTATTCAAGGCCGCTCAGATGCAAGTAAACCTGCGCTTCCTCCGGCACATAGCCCAGCCGCGCTCGATACCCGGGAAGATCCTTAAAGATGCTCTGTCCACGGAATAAAATCTCGCCGTGCGTCGGCTCCACCATGCCCGTGATCATCTTTACCGTCGTCGATTTGCCCGCACCGTTCGGGCCCAGATAGCCGAGCACACCACCGGCCTCCAGGCGAAAGCTGACATCCTCCACCGCCGGAATACCGCGGTACCGTTTTGTAACCCGTAGCAGTTCGAGCAAGCTCCACCCCTATGTAGCATTCTTCATATCCTTGACGAACATGCGCGGTCAAGTAGAAAACTACATAGCTACCGATCCGAGGATTTGCCGTGTCCGAAACCGTTCGACTCTCCCATTCCGCCGCGCTCTTGCTCAAGACCCTGAAGGAGGGTTATGGCTATGGTTTCGACATCATGAACATCACCGGCCTTCCAAGCGGAACCGTCTACCCCGCACTGCGCCGCATGGAGAATGATGGCCTGATCGACGGCACGTGGGAGAACGAACAGAAGGCGCAGAAGGAGGACCGGCCCGCGCGCCGCTACTACAAGGTGACCGCCGCAGGAAAGGTGGCACTCGTCGAAGCCGAGAAGAAGTATCCGCTCATCGCTCAATTCGCACGGCCCAAGGCGGTCAAGGCATGACGCCGCACCGGCAGCTGCGCAGCCTGCATCGCCAGTTACGCGCGGCCGCTGCTATCGTGCCTTCCGTAAAGCGCGAAGCCTGGCAGACAGAGTGGGTCGCGGAACTGAGCCATGCCTACTGCGAAGATCCTCACGCTGCAGCACAGCTTGCGCAGGGCCTGGTGCCGGACGCTATCGCCATGCGTCGCCTTCAACTACGTTGCCGCTTTGAGGCCATCGACTGGCGGGCACCCAGCCTCTGCGTGCGCATGGTGGGCGGAGCATTCTTCTTGTTATTTGTATGCAGCATGGCGCAGCCGCAGCTCCGGCACCTGGTCTTCTCCAACTGGGGACACGGTGCCTTTGCATGCTTCATCGCACTCGCACTGTTCTCGTTGCCGTCCACTGTTGTCACCTCGCGCTACGGCGCGTGTGACGCTTATCGCGGCGACGCAGCCACCATGGCCCAAAGATGGCTGCGGTGGCGCTTCCTTGGCGCAAAGCTCGTCTTTGCGGTGCTGTCATGCTATCTGCTTGCCATTCACGTGACGATGCCATTCCAGCACCTTCTGGGCGCACAGGCAGACTGGCTGCTGATGGCCTGTGGACTGGTCTTCAATGTAGTTGCCGTCAGTTGGGCTCTCACCGATCAGCGCCAGCGCTGCCCCACCTGCATGAGGTCGCTGCGCAGTCCCGCGCGCATGGGCTCACCCTCATGGAGCCTGCTGGACTCAAACGCCACCGAGGAGATGTGTGACAGAGGCCACGGCCTCCTGCACCAGCCAGAGTGGCAGACAAGTTGGTTTGAGAACGCCCGTTGGCTGCAGCTCGATCGCACCTGGCGTGAACTGTTCCGGCCGTAGCCACCAGCCGTTACTCGCTCCCACCGGATGCGGCATTTGATTTGCACGGAGTTATTCGGCACGCGATTCCGCCGAAAGGCAATCAGCCGGCGGGACAGAACTTCGCTCCGAGGAGTGCCGATAGAGCCTGTGAGGATAAGCCCCTCAAGCTTAAAGATCCGATCCGTGGCATGGCAGAGACATCGCTAGATTTTGACGGTTCCCTCTTCTTCACCGTCCCAGTACGTGATGCGTTCGGCGTGTGCCTTGATCAGCACGAGGCCCGGTGTATCTACACCCTGTTTGAACCATCGCTCCAGTTCAGCCTGCCAATGCTTCGTGAACACCGCCTTGTCGCGGATGAGTTCCGCCGTAGCTTCCATGGCGATGAAGAGCGGAGGCTTGCCCAGCAAGTGTCCCTTGCCCTGCAAGGACAGGCCTATCTTTGGATCGGCCTTGATCTCCTGCACCATGCGTGACTCTTCCCAGGTAAAGAACCACGAGTCGCCGTCGAACTCAACATCGCCGTTGTTGCTCATGGGACGCGCGGCGATTGCGCCGCCGTCTGTCTTTGTCGACAGCATCGTGAAGTCGATGTCACCGATCTTCTTTGCCAGGTCCTGCATGCTCATCTCGCTCATTGCCCAATCACCTCAACGATCAAGTGAGATGCGGGCCTGAAGTTCACGAGCGAGAGCCATTTCACTGCGGCCAACAGGACCGCGCGCCGAATGAAGTGCAAGCAATGAGGATCGGGCGCTCCACATCTCCATGAGATTTGGGTTCTGTGAGCGCCATCGAAATTTGAGGAACCCACCTCTCAGAATCGAGACTTAGGGCGCCCGAACTCGGGCTCTCCACACAAAGACAAGCCCGGCTCGAGGCCGGGCTTGCTCACGCGAAATATCGAGAGCGGCACGAAGGGCTTACTGTTGCTGCTGGGCCTGCTGCATCTGTTGCATGCGCTTCATGCTGTCGGCGATGGGCTGCGGCGGTGGTGGCACCTGCTGCGCCTTTTCCACCAGCATGGACCAGTCTTCCGGCACGGGCAGCTCCTGGTCCGGCAACGGCGAGCCTTCGCTGGGCGAGACGCGTACTGCAACCGTTAGATCCGTATTCGCCGAGCCACGGAAGATGCCGTGTGTTGGCGGCACATCGCTGTAGTCGCGGCCGATGGCCGTGCGAATGTGTCGGTCACTTGCGATCAGCCAGTTCGTTGGATCCAGGCCAACCCATCCAAACTGCGGCAGGTAGGCCTCAACCCATGCGTGCGTGGCACTGGTGGCGCTGCGGTCCTTGTCGCCCTGGCCGTGGTACAGGTAGCCGCTGACGTAGCGGCACGGAATCTGCAGGCGCGACCGCACCAGCGCAATCATGATGTGCGAGAAGTCCTGGCAGACACCGCTTTTCTGCTCCAGCGCCTTATCGATCGGCGAGTCTGCCTCGGTCGACTTCGGCACATAGTCGAAGTAGCGATACAGCTTCTCATTCAGGTCGTGCAGCACCATCAGCGGGTCGTCGCGGCGGCGCACTTCAAGCTTGTTTCCAAGCTCCTCCAGCAGCGGTGTTGGTGTCGTGAACTCGCTGGGAAACAGGAACTCCCAGAAGTCACCGGCCTGCACATCCGCATCGAGCGCTGCCCATGCATCGGGCGACAGGAACGACGGCACCATGGGTGCCGGCTCCATCTCGACCAGGCTCTCCGCAACGATGACCAACTGCTCATGGGCGCCGGGTATGTCGAAATGGTGCACGTTGTTCGCCAGGTGGTCGCGATAGCTGAAGACGCGGCAACGCGGGCTGACAGAGAGCTGGAAGTTCAAGCAGCGCTGCACAGCATCGGACCGCGGATGCATGCGCGTCTCCATGATGCTTTCGCTCACTGCATTTGAATAGACGAACTTTGTCAGGTGCCGGACCGTGTAATACATGGGGACTCCGTGTTTCTAGTTCCTTATTGCTGGTTTCTAGTGACCGTGAAATGCATCGATCCTTCGGCCGGTAACTAGAAACAAGAAACCAGCAACAAGAAACTCTTACCCGGCAAGCGCCGCCTGGATTGAGTAATCGACATATAGCTCATAGATGGCGTTGTGAATCTCGCGGCACTGCATCTGGATTTCGCGCAGATACGTGACCACATCACCGCTCATAATTTCTTCCACACTGGAGTAACTCAGCGTGGCGCGCAATCGGCCGGAGATACGGCTTAGGTTGTGCGAGCGAGCACCGCCGCTCACATCCTGCACGGCCTCCAGCGCATGCTGCATCGCGTCGATCGAAAACCGCAGCGAGTGCGGAAAGTCTTCGTCGAGCAGAAGGAATTCGAGAATCCAGTCAGGTGCCAGGTCGGCGGTGTAGACCTTGCAATAAGCCTCGAAAGCCGTGGCGGAACGCAGCAGCCCCATCCACTCCAGGTACTCGTTGCTGTCCGGCAGAGCGTCATGCTTGGCCCACAGCTCCGGTTGGTAGGCCTCCATCAGCATGGCCGTTGCGGAGGCGCGCTCCATGAAGCGGCCTACCTGGATAAATTGCCAGCCTTCGCCGTGACTCATGGTGGAGTCGGTCACACCCTGGAACTGATGCACACCCTCCATCACCTGCCCAAGAAACTCGGTCGGGCCTTCGTTCTGCTGCAACAAGGCCTCGGCGTGCATGTCGCTCTGCATCTCTGGACGAGTGACCTGCAGATAGAGCGAATTGAGCTTCTGCCACATCTCGGTGGAGATCTGCTCGCGCACATGCCGCGCATTCTCGCGCGCCGCGATGATGCAGGACAGGACGCTCGCGTGCACGTTCGCGTCGAAGGTCAGGCAGCGAGCCAAGGCGATGGCATCGCCCTCGAACTTCGCGCCCTTGGGCGAACCCAGCGCCTGCAGCACGCGCTGCCAACGACGGTCCGCGCTGGTCTGCGGCTCGTCCAGCATCAGGTTCAGGTTCACATCCAGCAGCCGCGTCGTGTGCTCCGCGCGCTCCAGGTAGCGGCTCATCCAGTACAGGCTGTCTGCAACTCTTGAAAGCATGTGTCTCCGGTTACGAGGCGGTTGGAAGAGGCAGGTATGAGGTTTCAGTACGGCTTAAATGAGAGTCGCCGCGATGCATAGGGAAAGTCGCATCCGACGTCATTTAGCTTCATCGGTCCATACAGTGTAGTGCAGCTAGCCCGGCATGCTGGCTTTTCATCGGGGCAAGACCGACGGACCAGTTGCAGAACGTGCGACACCTGCACCAGTCAATCCGGTTGGTGCCCCATCCTTGCGAAGCAAGGGTGGGATATCGCGCGACAGCGCAACCGCATTGCTTCACAGATCTGTACGAATTGCAGCGAAAGAACCCATTCTTTCGCGACGGAGCCGCGAAAGAATGGGGCACCCGCCCCTGTGCCCCTCCAAACCTTTCGCTAGAAATCCATGTGCATGCGCAACGACGGTACCCAGACCGGGCCGCGATCGCGGTTGTAACCGGGATTATTGATGTGCGACCCGCCCGCTGCAAAGTACGATCCGCGCCAGAGGTGGAGGTTGTAATAACCCTCCACAATGTTTTCGCGGCCGTAGCGCAGGTGGCCGTCTCCCAGGATGAAGCCAAGGCCGCCGTTCGCAAGATACTGCTGATGATCGCGCTTGATGGCGTTCGAACTGAACGCCAGGCCCACCTTGTCATTCTTCCGGCCCCACTGCTTGCCGTCGTAACTGGCGCCAACCAGCGCCGTCTGCTCGATCTCGGTGTACGCAAATGACTCGGTCTTGCCGTCATTCCAGCCGAACCGCGCGGCCACCGTCAGGTCATCGGTAACCGCCTGCTCCATGTTGTAGCCGAAGCCGTACTTCCGCGCCGACGTGTGCTCGTGCAGCGTGATGTCCGGTGTTGCATCGGTACCGCGCAGATACGCCTGCACTGCCTCACGATAGCTGCCCATGTGGGCTGTGTTCACAAAAGCGAGGACACGCTGCGTTCCCTTCTTCCCCGGCAGGAATCCGTGCCGAAGCTCGGCCTCCACATTCTGCCCGCGGCTACGCTTCACCGCCCAGTCCAGGTCGATGCCGTTAGCCACCGTCGGCATCAGCATCAGGCCATAGCGCACGGCCCAGTCGCGATCCTGGTATTCGAGCGTCGCGCCATAGGTGTAGCCACGCGTGTCCGCCGCATAGTCCCACGCACCATTGTTGTCGATACTCCAGTTGGTGAACTGGAGATGACTGTCACTCAGCACGCTGTTCAGATCGAAGACGTCCGGTGTCGACATCTTGCCGGCGCGAAACTCCAGGCGTCGAACAGGCACTTTCGTCGCGAGCGACAGCGGACCGCGCGTATTGTCCGTCATCGCATCGGTAAAGCCGATGGTCTGATGGACCTCAAGCCGAGCGATGTACGGCTTGGACCCGAGCGTGGGATTCCGCACCACATCAAGATTCGTAAAGCCTGCGAGTCCCAGCGCCTGGCTGATGCCGCGGCCACCGGCCGCCTCAACATTGACCAGAAAATCTGTGTTGTAACGACTCGCTTTTACCGAGTCCGCGCCTGCGAGCAGTTGCCACGGCTGCAGGCCGAGATACACCGTGCCAAGCAGCGACACCTTATACTCGCCGCGCGCACGCAAGCTGTTTACGCCCTCATACGGCGAGTGAAACGCGCCATGCGCCTGCAAAATGCTGTTCGCCTGCCCTGCGATGTACCAGGGCTTCGTGAGCGTATGCGGAAACAGCGCCGGAGCCGTGTCAGCCGGCGGCGCATTCTCGATCGGCACCTGCGCCGGTGGGTTGCGACTGGCGGGTGCCTGCGCCAAAGCAAGCGGCGCAGCCGCAAGCAACGCACACACCACCCACCGCCGCACGATCATTACTGACTGAGCACCCATGTATCTTTGCTGCCACCGCCTTGCGAACTATTCACAACCAGCGACCCCTTCTTCAACGCAACGCGCGTCAGTCCACCCGGCACGATGCTCACCTTATCGCCGTACAGGACGTACGGCCGCAGATCCACGTGACGCGGCTCAAAGCCATTGCCAAACAGACATGGCGCGCGGCTGAACTGAATCGTCGGCTGCGCGATGTAATTCCGCGGATCCGCCTCGATCTTGCGTGCAAACTCCTCACGCTGCGCCGCCGTCGACTGCGGGCCGATCAGCATGCCATAGCCACCGCTCTCACCCACGGCCTTCACGACCATCTTGTCCAGGTTCGCCAGCACATGCTGCCGCTCAATGGGCCGCGCACAAAGATACGTCTCCACGTTCTTCAGCACAGGGTCTTCGCCCAGGTAGTACTTGATGATGTCTGGCACGTAGGCATACAGCGCCTTGTCATCGGCAACACCGGTGCCGAAGGCGTTCGCCAGCGTCACGTTACCCGCGCGATAGGCGTTGAAGAGGCCCGCTACACCCAGCATGCTGTCGCCGCGGAAGCTCATGGGGTCGATGAAGTCATCATCCACGCGGCGATAGATCACATCCACGCGGCGCAGGCCGCTGGTCGTGCGCATGTACACGACATTGTCGTGCGTCACCAGATCACGTCCCTCGACCAGCTCAATACCCATCTGCCGTGCAAGATACGCGTGTTCGTAGTACGCCGAGTTAAAAACACCGGGCGAAAGCAGAACAATATTCGGTTCCGGACGCCCCTCAGGCGCCAGCGAACGCAACGTGCTCAACAGCAGCTGGGTGTACTGCTCAATCGGGCGCACGTTGTATTTGCGGAACATCTGCGGGAAGATCCGCTTCATCACGCGCCGGTTCGTCAGCATGTAGCTCACGCCTGACGGCACCCGCAGGTTATCCTCCAGCACAACAAACTCGCCGTTCTCCAGGCGAATCAGGTCCGTCCCCACAACGGCGATGTAGACGTTGCGCGGCACCTGCAGCCCGATCATATGGCGGCGGAACTGCTTGCAGCTGTACACCAGTTCGCGCGGCACCACACCCTCTTTCAGGATGCGGCCCTCGGTATAAATATCTTTCAGGAAGAGGTTCAACGCGGTAATGCGCTGAGTCAGGCCCTTCTCCACCGTCGCCCACTCGGCGCTCGTGATCATGCGCGGCAGCAGGTCATACGGGAAGATCTTTTCCGTACCTTCATCGCGGCCATAGACGGTAAAGGTGATGCCCTGATTCAGAAACGATAGATCAGCGGCCTGCTTGCGTCGCTCCACTTCAGCGCGCGGCAGGGCGGAAAACTGTTCCATCAGCACTTCATAAGTGCCGCGCAACTGGTCCGGCCCCGCGAACATTTCGTCGTAGGCGTTGTCCAGCAGGTAGTCTTCCAGGTTGGGCCGAAGCGGCTCGAGATTGTCCATCGGTGGCCTCAGTATAGAGGTCCGGGACGGACGCCAGAAGCGTGCCTCACCGTTCAACGGCCTGCGAAGAGGCCGTCCGCATGTTTTTCTTCGGGGATTATCGTGCCGTAGCGCAGCCTTACCGCAGCATCATCGCAGGCAAACCGCTTGCGCCCGGCTCCGTCGCCCTGTCCAGCGAACTGCGTCTCTTCGAGTCCGGCACCATGGTCAGCACCTGCTCGCGCCGCTCGCGAATAACGGTCATCGTCACCGCACGTCCCTTGCTCTCATGCAGGGCGCGCGTCCAGTCTTTCTCGGTCGCCACACGGCCGCCATTCATCTTCACAATGACGTCACCGGCGCGCAAACCTGCCACAGCGGCCGGGCTGTTGTTCTCCACTTCGTGGACTAACAAACCCTTCCCGTCCTTCACGCCGAAGTAGTCGGCTAGTTGCGCGCCCATGGCGTCGACCGTTGCACCCGTGTAGGTGGGTGTGGGCAGAAGATGTCCCGCAATGAAGCCATGACCGAAGCCGCTCCGCGAGGCCGGCGGCTCCGCAGGCGCAACGACGATTGCCGTATCGTCCACGGGCACAGGCACGATAAAGCGGGTCTGGCGCGCCTGCTTATCGACCTCTTCGCGCGTGGACATCACGGCTGTTACCGTCTGCTCCACGCCGTTGCGGCAGATGTAGAGCGCGATCGACTTTCCCGGAGGCGTGTCACGCAGCATCTTGCGTAGCTGGTCCTCACCCTCGATGCTGACCCCATTCACGCTCAGCACCACATCATGCTCGCGCAGTCCGGCTTTACCCGCCGGGCCATCATGATCGACCATGATGATCTCGGCACCGTGGCCATCCTTCAGGTGCATGGCAGCGATCTCGCCGTCATTCACACCGTGAAATGCGATGCCAAGATATCCCTGCGGCGGCTGGGAGTGCGCACCGCTGAAGGAGGCGAAACCTGCGCCTGCAAATATGGCACTCAAATCGGCAGTGCTGCACATCTGCACCGGCAGGGATGCCGTCTGTGCCATCGCAATTCCGGCCGAAAGAGACACCGCGAGTCCGGCGATCGCAACCCGGCTATTGAATCCCATCGATGGTCCCCAGTACCTGCGCGGAGGCATTGCGAATGTATGGGTTTTCGTCCCGCGTGGAAACCGTGTGGAGCACCTGGCGCACACTGGAATCACCCTCGACGGGCTCCAGCATTCCAATGGCATGGGTTCGCACTTCGGCATTGGAGTCGCTCATCAGGCTTTCCAGCACGGCATCACGAACCTTTGGATCCTCACCGATATAGCGGCCCAGGCCCTCCAGCGCGCGCAAACGAACGGAAGCGCTCTGATCGTAGCGCAGCCGCTGCAACAGGACGTCCCGGTAACCCGGCGCCTGCCCCTCGCCATGATCACAGATGTTGCCGGCCTTGCATGCATCGACCAATATGCCGACAGACGTCTTATGCACTTCGCTATCGCCCGGTCGCTGTGTTGCGAGTGTCAACAGTTCACGCACCTGCGGTTCATCGAGGCGGCCCTGGAACATCGTTGGCACCATCCGCGTGTACTTCACCTGGACGACGCCCGGTTCGGGCGTCGCCACAATGTCATTGATACTTCCGATCACACCCTCGCCAATGGTCGCCGAAAAAGGCGACGTGGGCTTCGGCGCATGGTCCACCTGGTAACGCGTGACGAAGTTGCCGCCCAGGAACCCTACGCCCACCAGCAGCGTGGCCAATGCGGGCGCGGCGTACAGGTGCTGCCACGTGCCCATCAGCGCAGCCCGAAGGCGCATGCTCCAGGTGCTTTCGGCGGCTTCATCCAGGGCTTCGTCCAGGCGCATGCGGCTGGCTGCCAGCATGTTCGGCGACACTTCGGGGACTGTCTCCTGGGCCAGGACTCCGGTCATCGCGGCCATTGCCAGCGACTCCTCCCGACACTCAGCGCATCCCCTCAGATGCAGTTCCAGATCGGCTTGCTCTTCCTCTCGGAGCTCGTCGTAGGCCAACAAAACGAGATTTACTTTGACTTCTTCGCAGTTCATGGCGCGTGTTCCTTGTGTGGCTTCCCAAAAGTTGTTGCGTGCTGCTGTCCCGGCCGGTCGTTGGTGTCCCGATCGCCTGCCGTGGTCTGTGTACTGCACCCGCGCCGGCCTGTGCCTGATCTGCGGGGTCCTGCTGGTGCTGCTGTTTCTTGTTGCTGGTTTCGTAGTTCCTAGAAACCAGAAACTACGAAACTTTTCTAAGCGTCCGCCAGGTTCGCGCGCAGCTTCCGTGTTGCGCGGAACAGCGTGTTCTTTGCCGTCTCTTCCGTGGTCTGCAGCATCTCGCCAATGGCGCGAAGCTTCAGGCCCTGGTAGTGCTTCAACTCAAACACCATCCGCTCGCGCGGCGTCAGCAGGTTCAGCGCTTCCTGGATGCGAAGGTGCAGCGTATTGCGCCGCAGCTCCAGTTCAGGGTTGGCACCGGCGCGGTCGTCGCTGATGTTGCTCATCAGGTCGATCGCATCACCGCTGCCGTCCATCACCACCGCCGGATCTTCGCGACGGCTCTTACGCCGGCGCAGCGCGTCCAGGCAAAGGTTAGTGACGATGCGATAGAGCCACGTGTAAAACGAGCACTCAAAGCGGAAGTTCGACAGGTGCCGGTAGGCCTTCAGGAACGCCTCCTGGTGCACGTCCTGCGCATCCTGCTCATTGCCCAGCATGTGCAGCGCAAGCCTTAGAACCGCACCATCATACCGGCGCACCAACTGGTCGAATGCATCGCGCTCGCCGCGCTGCGCCTGACGGATGAGTTCGTCATCCTCCAACCGCTGCTGGGCACGGGCTTCCATCTGCGCTGGAGTAAGCGCCGCCCTGCCTGCTCGTCCTGCCGCTGCCTTCGCCACTGCTGGCGATTCTACCGCGACCACACCCGCCACCAATGCCCCATTGCCGGCAAAACCACCGGTATTTGCTGCAAAAGCGCCACCACTCACTGCGTCACCAAAAGCTTGTGTACCCATCGTGCGCTGACTCCGGAGTCAGAAGATCGATCTCACAGTGATAGACACGGGAGATAGAAAAAGGTTAGTGAGCCCATGCGCGCCACAAATCCGGTGGCCCATTCGTGACAGCTTCATTGTCGTAAGTGGGCTGCCGCCGCTCCGGGTGCCCAATCCTTTCGCGGCTCCATCACGAGAGGTGGGTACTCGCGCTCGCGCGAACTTTCCCGCTGCCAAAAAGCTGTCAAGCCCCTAAATCACTTATCTCATAGATTCAAAAAGACATCGAGTTGGCCGCTGACTTCCATCGACTCGGTACAATAGAAATAGGGCAAATCACAGCGACTCTGTGATTTGCCCTAAGTCCTTTAAAATCTGATTTTTGCGTCTAAGCCGTTTAGAATCTAATTTTTGCCGATTTAGGAATCGTCAACCTATTTAGAATCTGATTTTTACGAGAATCGGGGGAGGGGGTACCCCCCGATCTCAGGTCGTCGACGTTCTTAGATGGGGAACGACTTCAGCCACTCGCGGAACTTCGGCCCCAGGTCGTCGCGCTTCAGAGCAAACTCGACAGTCGCCTTCAGGAAGCCGAGCTTATCGCCCGCGTCGTGACGCTTGCCCTCGTAGGTGAAGCCGTAGACGCTCTCATACTGCAGCAACGCCTTGATGCCGTCCGTCAGCTGCAGTTCGCCGCCAGCGCCGGGTGTCAGCTGCTCCAGCAGGCTGAAGATGCGAGGCGTCAGGATGTAGCGACCGATGATCGCGTTCTGGCTCGGTGCTTCGCTTGCCTTGGGCTTCTCGACCATGTCGCGAACCTTCAGCAGGCGCTCATCACCGGCGACCGGAGCGCAGTCGAGACAGCCGTACTGCGAGATGGCTTCGCCTTCGACCACTTCGCTGCCCAGGATCGACGATCCGGTGCGGTTGAAGGCTTCCACCATTTGCTTCATGCAGGGTGTGGTCGCATCCACGATGTCGTCCGGCAGAAGCACGCAGAATGGCTCATCGCCGACGAGTTCCTTCGCCATCAGCACTGCGTGGCCCAGGCCAAGCGCCTCTGGCTGGCGCACGTAGGTGATTTTGGCCAGCTTGGAGACAGACTGCGCGATCTCAAGCAGAGCAGTCTTACCACGCTTCTCAAGCGACGCCTCAAGCTCCGGTGCGCGGTCGAAGTGGTCTTCCATGGTGCCTTTGCCGCGGCCCGTGACGATGATGATCTCTGTGCATCCGGCAGCGACTGCCTCTTCGACGCCGTACTGGATCAACGGCTTGTCGACCAGAGGCAGCATCTCCTTGGGAGTGGCCTTGGTGGCAGGAAGGAAGCGGGTGCCCATACCGGCGGCGGGGAATACGGCCTTACGAATCTTCTGTGTCATGCGTGACTGGTTTCCAAACACTTTCCGAGATGTAATTACAGTGATTTCAATTGCCCAATGCTAGTGAGCGGATTCGAGGAAGCGTATCCCGAATCCGTTGTAGGTCGATGAACGACAGTGCAGGAAGCAGTTCAGTGACGCAGCAAACGTTGTGCGGCTTACAGTACCGGCGAGTTATCGTGCAACATCGCCTGGCGTACGATCCTGATCGGTACAGGACCCTGCCGCATGAAGGTATCGTGAAAGTCCTGCAGGTTGAATCGTGCGCCCTGCTTTGCCTTCACATCAGCTCGGAGCTTCAGTATCTCTAGTTTACCCAACGTGTAATACAGATAGGTAGCATCGGCCGTTCCGCGCTTGGTTTCCATCTTCCCTACAGACGGTGATTGATAGCCTTCGGTTACGAAATAGTGCTCAGCCTGCTCCGTCGTCCAGCCTTCCGTATGCATCTTGATGGCCACTGTGAAGCGCGCATTGCGCAACAACGCATCCTGGATCTGGCCCAGCCGGACCAGTTTGCGTGTGCGTTCCTCCGCGCCGGGTGTGACAAAACCTTCATCCAGCATCATCTGCTCGGTGTAGTGAGCCCAGCCCTCTACGTTCGTATTCGCGCCAACCAGCTTGCGCACCTTCGATGGGAACTGATCCTGCCAGAGGAACTGGACGTAGTGACCGGGAAACGTCTCGTGGATGCTGGTGCTGACGACGGTTCCAACGTTGAACTCCGCCATGTGTTCGGCGATGTGCTCCGGTGTCCATCCCTTTTCAGGCAGCGTCACGTTGAAGTACGCGGCCTTCGATCCTGTCTCAAACGGTCCTGAAGGATCGATGCTGGCAGAGGTCGTCGCGCGCATGAACGGCGGTGTCTCCTGCAGGATAGGGCGCGCGTCGCTCGGCAGCGTGATGATGTGATGCGTCTGGATGAATGCTATCTCCGCGTTGAAACTGTAACGGAAGGCATCCAGCAGCTTGTCCGGTGCAGGATGGATAGTGGCCAGTTCCGCCAGCACTTCCGTCGGAGTTTTCTTCGGATCGAGCTCCTTCGCAATGCGCGCGAACTCCGCCTGGTTTGCCTTCGTGTTCGCTTCATTTACGGCAAGCAGCTTGTCCAGCGGAGTGTCGACCATCTCGTCGTACTGCAGCTTCTTACGATACGTGTCAGCACCAAAGGCGAAGCTGCCGTTCGAACGCGGCAACAGGTCCGCCTTCATCCATGCTGCATAACTCTTCATGGCGTCGACGACAGCAGCGTTGGTCTTCATGAGCTCAGCTTTCGCGGCAGCGTCGGTAGCCGAGGCGAAGGCCAGCGGCACATCGTGCTCAAAGAAACTGATGCTGCCGTCGATCTGCTCCAACGCGATCTCTGTGTAGATTCTTGGCGGATTCTGCAGGTTCTTCCGCGCCTCTGCGAAGACCTGCGGAATCAGCTTCTCGCGAGCGATTGCCGCTCGTAAGCGTGTGTTCACCGGTGCGTATGGCCTCTCCATCAGTGTGAAGATCGAGCTCGTAACGCCGCTGGAGTAGTTGTCCGGATTCTTCTGCCACATCCGGATCGTCTCCAGGCTCAGCAGTTGCGACTTGATGGAATTCAGCAGCACCTCGCGGTCCGCGGCAACAGGAGCATCAAGACCATCCGCGGGAATCGCCTCAAGCTTCGCCTGGTACTGATGCAGCGCAGCCGTCTCTTTCGCGATGTTCGCAGCGGAATAGTCCTCAAGCTGCGCGTCGTACTGATGAAAGCCGACGCTCGTTCCACTGGTGGGGTTGAACTTGAAGTAAACGTCGTCGAAGTATTGTTCGCTTACGAAACCAAATGTCTGCTTTGCGCCATCGGCGCCGATGCGCTGCGCACGTGCCGGGACAGAGAGGGTTGCGACGAGTGCGAACGAGACCGCGACGGACTGAAGTAAAAAGCGCATGATTGCGAACATCTTATCGCGGCGAGCACGTCTCGCAAGAGCCGATGAAGCGCGGCTATTTCTTCCCGGCGTGCTTGACCGCGGCATCGCACAGCTTGTCGATGCGCTTAGCGCGCGACTCAGGCGATTGGTACGCGGAGACGGCGAACAACTCCATGCGTCGCTGCGTCGGGGTCATCGTCTGCCATCCGGAGTTCGCCTTCGGCCTGGCATCCAGCGCCTTGCGAATCGCAGGTGGCAATTCGGCTTCGGCTTCCATGGTTCCGAAGAGACGTTCGGTCATCGTCTGCGCACGACGCATGCGTGCTTCATCGCTCTTCACATCGCAGATCCACTTGCCGATCTCGCGCCGCGTGTACTCCGAGAGAGAGTCGTACCAAGCGCGCAACCCATTCTCTTCATCAAGCAACGCATCAAGTTCCTCCGGCACTTCAGCCGGACGTGGATCAAGATCGGCCTCCAACACGAATTGCGCAACGTGCCCGGGCCCGACTCGACCGCCGGTCTGCATCTCGCGATTCACCAACAGGAAATACTTGCCCGCTTCGCCCGCAAGCGGAAACAACGAAGTGCGAAAAGAGAACCCATTAATCGTTCCCTTCACACGCAGACGGATTCGATCAGTCCAGTCCACTAGGGGATCGAACGGGATTTGCGCGATCGTCCAGCCAAGCCCCCCTGTCCCTTTTTCAATTGCGGCTTGGAAGTTTTTCTTCATATCGACACCCGATAAACATTCAGGCTCAAACCGCAATTTGCATGACAGGCGAGACGTTACAAGCGCTGGAGTCCGATCAAACCATTTCATTACTTCCGGAGCAGTGTGGCAAGGAAAACTTAAAGCGTGACATACTTCAGCACGCCCTACGATCACCCGCTCGTCTTGCCCTGAAGTGTCGTGAGAGAGCTATTGCATTAAGACACTGGTGGCTTCTGTCTCGCGGGTACGGACCTTCTCCTTTGTAAGTATCCAGAGACGGCAGGGCGTCTCAAAGTAGAGAAGGCTGAGTACGCTGATTCCAACCACCAGGCATACATAGACACAGAATGCAGGGTTGCCATAGCGCTGTAAAGGACGCCTGAGCATGGTCGCAATCGGCATGTGGATCAAATAAAGCGCGAAACTCGCTTCGCCTAATAACACGAGCCATTTCGGCGAAAGCAAAAACTTGATGAGACGATTCCCGCTGGCCAGTGCCACGATGACAATCGCGAAAAGCGGAGCCAGAAGACCATGCTGCAAGCTGTTTTCAGAGATCGGAAGCCGAAGTATTGGAATCGCAAGAAAGGCACCAAGACTGAAGATGAGCATGTACGGCGCGCTCCGCTCCAGCATCCGCCTCCGTTCAAGATCTTCCGTCAACCAACGGAATGGCCTAGCAAGGTTTATACCAAGCAGAAACACGTAAAAGTGGGGGAAGGGAGAATAAGTCTGACCGGAACCACCAACAGAATGCACAATCCATGTGCCGAAAACATAGATCAGCAGACTTAAAAAAAGCGATGTGCGTAAGCGCAATTCCCCTAAGAAAGGCCCGATAAATGGGAAGAACAGATAGAAAAAGGCCTCTGCGGAGAGAGACCAGCTAGGGATATTCAGACCCATCAATGCGGGAGAAAACGACTGTACAAGACCAAAGCTGGCCAGAACAATGCCGACGGCACGGAACGAGCCAGCACTGATGGGACGGTACGTGTGAAGAAAGTGAGGCAGATCCAAAAGCAGAGTTGCAACATAGAGTGGATAAATGCGGGCGAAGCGGCTGACGAAGAAGCGTCTAAGCTGGACTGGCTTGCCCGAGCCCAGATAGACGATAGCCAGGATAAAGCCTGAAAGCATAAAGAAAAAGCTGACACTTACATACCCCAAACCAATGAACCTGAAGACAAGATCATCATGGTTCCGATGGGAATGTATGGTTGGCCAACCGTGATAGAAGACGACAAAGATAGCAGCAAAGAATCGCACCGAGGTAAGCGGTAGAATCTTGAGCTCAGCAGGCGCAGAAGCAGATTTCGTCACAGTTTGACCTTGATCACACGGTCGTTCTTGCGAATGTTGTGGATGCCGCGAGACTACACAGCCGCAGGCGCTAGATCAAGCTGTTCCAGCAGCGCCTTCGTTTCTGCGATGACATCAGCAGACTGGGCCGACGACAGCGGCCAACGAAGCACACCCTGAGGCGTGAACTGCGCGCCCTTCTTGGTGTTGCGCGAGACGAGCTTCATCAACATGCCGGGATCGATCTTCGCCTTCTGATCGAACTTGAGAATCAGCATTTCGCGGAAGACCTTCTGCCTATTCTCCTCGAGCTGGACGCGCTTACGGTCCAACTGCGCGATGCAGATTCGCTCGCACTGCAGGCGCACTTCCGCGGCAGCGAGTAGGTTCACGACGCTCTCCGGCAGTTCGCCGTAGCGATCAATCATCTCTGCGCGGACATCCGCGAGCACGCCCGTATCGGTTGCGCCGGCGATGCGCTTATACATGCGTAGGCGCTGATTCTCTTCCGAAATATATGTCGCATCGATCCGCAGCGAGATGCCCAGATTGAGCACAACGCCGGGACGCTCTTCTTGCCCTTCGCCCTTGATCTTGGCGACGGCCTCCTGGAGCATCGACGTGTACATCTCGAAGCCAATGGCCTCGATGTGGCCGCTCTGCTCGCCGCCAAGCATGTTACCCGCGCCGCGAAGTTCAAGATCGAGCGCTGCGATTTTAAAGCCCGCGCCGAGATCGCTGAACTCCTTCAACGCTGCGAGACGCCTGCGTGCAATTTCAGTCAGTTCGTTCTCGGGTGGAATTAGAAGGTATGCATAAGCGCGGCGATCGCTTCGACCGACGCGGCCCCGAAGCTGGTAAAGCTCACTGAGGCCGTGACGGTCTGCGCGGTTGATGATGATGGTGTTCGCGCGCGAGATGTCCAAGCCGTTCTCAATGATGCTGGTCGCGCAGAGCACGTCGTACTCGCCGTCCATGAATGCGAGCATCGCCTTCTCCAACTCGCCCTCACCCATCTGACCATGCGCGACGATGGTGCGCGCCTGCGGCACCAGCTCGCGGATCTTCGAGGCAAGCTCATAGATCGTCTCAACACGGTTGTGCACGAAGTAGATTTGACCGTTGCGCTCCAGCTCGACTTCGATTGCGGTGCGCAGCAGCTTCTCATCGAACTTAGCGACGATCGTCTGGATTGCCATACGGTCTTTTGGCGGCGTCTCGATGACGCTCATGTCCCGCAGGCCCAGCAAGCTCATGTGCAATGTGCGTGGGATTGGCGTAGCAGACATCGCCAGCACATCGATGTGTGCTCGCATCTGCTTCAACCGCTCTTTGTGTCGCACACCAAAACGCTGCTCTTCGTCAACGACGAGAAGACCAAGATCCTGAAAGACGAGGTCCTTAGACAGCAAGCGATGCGTTCCGATGAGGATGTCCACCTTGCCAGCGGCGGTGTCTTCAAGGATCTTCTTCTGCTCCTTCGCGGTGCGGAAGCTTGAGATCATCTCAACGTTCACCGGGAAGCGCGCGAAGCGCTTCTTAAACGACTGGAAGTGCTGGAAGCTGAGTACGGTCGTTGGAGTCAATACTGCGACCTGCTTCGAATCCTGCACGGCCTTCAACGCCGCGCGCATCGCAACTTCCGTCTTGCCGTACCCCACGTCGCCGCACAGCAGGCGATCCATGGGCTGCGTGGACTCCATGTCACGCTTGATGTCTGCGATGGCTGCGAGCTGGTCGTCCGTCTCGCTGTAGTCGAACGCATCCTCGAATTCGCGCATCATCTGCGAGTCCGGCGTGAACGCGTAACCGAGGGCTGCCTGCCGCTGCGCATACAGCTTCAGCAACTCGCCGGTCATGTCCTGCATGGCCTTCTTGACCCGAGCCTTTGTCTTTGCCCACGCAGCCCCGCCCATCTTGTTGAGCTCGGGTGCTGGACCAGACTCGCTGCTGCGGTACTTCTGAATGAGATCGAGTCGCGTTAGCGGCACATACAGCTTCGCTTGCTCCGCGAACTCCAAGATCATCAATTCCAGCGGAGTGCCGTCCTGATCGATGGTGCGCAGACCCATGTACTTCGCGATGCCGTGCTCGACGTGCACGACAAAGTCACCAACTGTCAGATCACGGAAGTCACTGATGAAAGCCGATGTCTTCGACTTGCGTTGCACAGGCCGCGCGGTAACATCCGCCTCGTCGTTCAGGTCCTGCGCGCCAACGATGATGAACTGCCGAGCCGTTGCCTTGTCGAGATCGAGGAATTGCACACCGCTCGCAAGCGCGGTACGAACGATGACCGGCGTGCGAATGTCGCCGGTCAGGTAGCTGCTCTCGTCGTAGACGGTTGCTGAGCCACTTGCCTGCTGCACGCGGCTGCCAATACGGTAGGCAACGCCATATTCCTGCAGCAGCCCAGCGAGGCGCTCAACTTCGCCTTGATTATGGGCCGCGATGAGGACGCGCGCATCCTGACTTTGGAGCGTCTTCAGATGCTCCGTGAACTGTGGGATCGAGCCGTGGAAACGCATCGTTGGCCGTGTCGCAAACTCGATTTCGCTCTGCGATGAAGCCTCCGCATCGAGAACATCCACCGCGCCAAGCTGGTCGAGCTCGATACCGGGGTACATGCGCACGCGATCAGCGAAATCCCACGGCGAAAGGTAGACATCGTCCGGCTTGACCAGCGAACCGATACCGCTACGATCGTGCCGCTGTTCAACCTTGTTCCACCAACGCTCGCCCTGATTCTTCACCATGGCGGGTTCTTCTACATACACACGCGTCTTCGGACCCAGCAGATCCAGCACCGTGCCGTGAGCGCCCGCGACGGGCGCGAAGAACTCCCAACCTGGGAACACCGAGACTTCGCCAACGCTTGTTTGCAATTCACGCGGCTCCTCGCCGCCCTCAAGACCAGCGCCGGCAGTGCCACCGCGCACTAGACGCGCATGTACGGCGCCAAGCAGCTTTTCGGTGACCGGTGTCTCCGTGAGAGGCAGCAGGACAATTTCGTCGACAGGTGAAGACGAACGCTGTGTCTCCGGGTCGAACTTGCGCATGCTCTCGATCTCGTCGCCGAAGAAGTCGATCCGCACTGGCCGGTCCATCTCCGGCGAATAGACATCCATGATGCCGCCTCGCAGCGTAACCTGGCCGGGCATCTCCACCACGTCGACACGCGTATAGCCGACAGTCAGCAGGTGCTCCAAAAGCATCGCTGTGTCGTACTCTTCGCCGCGCTTCAGTTCAAGCGCCAGTGCGGCATAGTAATCGCGGCTGAAGAGCCGCATGCACGCCGATTCGAGGGGGACGATGACAATCCGGGCGGCGCCGCTGCAGATCTTCCACAGAGTTGCGGCACGCTGCTCCTGGATCTCGGCGTGCGGCGACAGATTCTCAAAGGGCAACACATCGTGCGCGGGCAGCCGCAGCACCTCTTCGCACTTCAGCGTTCCGGTCAGGTCGCACGTAGCGTTCAGCAGCGCATGTAGAGCTTCTGCAGCCTTGTTGTCGCTAACCAAAATGAGCGCCGGCGCGTTACTGGCGCGGACCATCAGCGGCAGGTAAATCGCACGCGCGGTGGTAGTGAGTCCGGACACACGTCGGCGCCCACTGCCCGCGCTCAGGTGACGGCGGACTCGTTCAAAGGCGTCAGTGTGTTCCAGGTCCGCGATCATCTCGCGGACAAACGGCAGAATCATCTAGCTACAGTTTAGCCGGGCGACGAAAGGCGGTGCCTAAGGACTCCAAGTAATCTCGCAGTTCTCGGGTGCGCTTCGCTAGAATCAGAGGTGATATGTCTCTTGCCGCCGCACTTTCTCCGGATGTTCTCGCGAAGTACCAGCCCGTGATCGGGCTTGAGGTTCACGTGCAGTTGCTGACGCAGACCAAGGCGTTTTGTGGCTGCATCAACCGCTACGGTGGTGAGCCAAACACGCACGTATGCCCTGTCTGCCTCGGTCTGCCGGGCGCGCTGCCAGTCCTGAATCGCCAGGCGGTTGAGTTTGCCGTGCTCGCCTCGAAGGCGCTGAACCTGACCATCAACGAGGAGAGCATCTTCGCGCGTAAGAATTACTTCTATCCCGACTCGCCGAAGGGCTATCAGATCTCGCAGTTTGACAAGCCGCTGGCGGAGAACGGCTGGATGGACGTGAGCGACGGCAAAGGCGGCACGCGCCGCATCGGCATTACGCGCCTTCACATGGAAGAGGACGCCGGCAAGAGCATTCACGACGGCTTCGCCGACTCCGCTCGCAGCACTTACATCGACCTGAATCGTTGCGGGACCCCGCTGGTTGAGATCGTCAGTGAGCCTGATTTGCGGACGCCGGAAGAAGCTTATGAGTACCTGACAAAGCTGAAGGAGATCCTTCTCTACACCGGCGTCAGCGACTGCAACATGGAAGAAGGATCGCTGCGTTGCGATGCCAACGTGTCCGTGATGCTGAAGGGTGCGGCCGAATACGGCACCAAAGCCGAAGTCAAGAACGTCAACAGCTTCCGCTTCATTCGCGAAGCAATCCACTTCGAGATCGAACGGCAGATCGAAGTCGTGGAAAGCGGCGCGCGCGTTATCCAGGAGTCGCGGCTCTACAACTCGGCCGAGGGCCGCACGTACAGCATGCGCAGCAAGGAAGCCGCGCATGACTATCGCTACTTCCCTGAGCCGGACCTGCCTGCGCTGCACGTCGATAACGCATGGATGCAGACGATCCTTGCCGATCTACCGGAGCTGCCGGAAGCGCGTCGCGCGCGCATGATCGCGGATTACGATCTGACCGCGCAAGATGCGGCAACCTTCGCGAACACGCGCGCCTTCGCAGATTCGTTTGAGGCTGCAGCAAAGACTGCGAAGAGTCCCAAGCGTGTTGCCAACCTGATCCTCGGTGAACTCGTCGGACGCTTGAACGCTGCAGGACTAGAGCTCTCGCAATCGCCCGTTTCGATGCAGGGCATTGTGCAGGCTGCGGACCTTGTCGAAGAGGGCAAGCTTTCCAGCAAGCAGTTGAAGGGCCTGTTCGACATTGCGTTCGAGAAGAGCGAGGACTTCGGCGTGGTCTATGACCGCGAGAAGCCGGAACAGATCAGTGATACCGGCGCGATCGAGAAGATGATCGATGAGGTCATCGCCGCAAATCCGAAGCAGGTGGAGCAGTTCAAAGGCGGCAAGACGACAGTGTCTGCGTTCTTCGTCGGCCAAGTGATGCGGCTGTCGAAGGGACAGGCGAATCCTGCGTTGCTGAACGAGCTCGTCATGAAGAAGCTCAACGCCGCATAAGCCCTGCGAAGGCTCGGAAACAAAGAGGCGCAACGAGTAATCCCTGCGCCTCGTGTGTTTTGTGGTGCATTGTGTATCGCCATCACGATGCAATGCTGCATCGTAGATGTTGCATGCGTGCATTGTCTTACCTTCGTCTCTCTTCCCTGTTGCTGCTCGCTGGATGCGCGAGCCGCGCTGGTGTGGAGCGCTCCATCGCAAGCGATTCGTCGGCAGTGCCGCCGAATACGGTGATGCTGTCGCAGATGATGCGTGAGCTTTCTGCTCAGCCTGGCTTCACCGATCAGCTGCTGAGCTTCATCAACAAGGGCGAGAAGAACGGTGCGTTCCTGACACCGGAGCTCTTCGACACCTTCCGGAAACTCGTGCTTGGCAAGGACTGGAGCGGGCTTGACCGCTTCCCAGGCTGGACGATCCATCGCGTCACGCAGACTGTGCACATCGGCGAAAGCCTGATGTCCAAGAGCAAGGATGCCGTCGCCGCGAGCGATCGTGTTCAGATTGGACCCTACACGCTGGATAAGGCGATGACCGCCTCGCTCGACACGCCGAGCGATCGTCCTGGCTTCTCGGACAAGGGTCTTGTCACGAAGCTGACTGACTCCGTCACGAACGGCGATGGTGCTGATCCGAAGATCGCTCCGATGCATGCGGAGAGCGCTCGGCTCGCCGAGGTGATGAATCGGCTGTCGCTCAACGGCTACCAATCCACCGCTCCGTTCGCTGCCAGCATCAGTGGACAGACCGTGACAACTCCACAGCAGCTCGTACAGGCATTAGTCGAGACCGGCCATGAAGTCACCGTTGCGGACGCGCGTTACTTCGCCAACTTCGGACACTTCCACTACAACGGCGAGGATGTCGAGATGCCGTTCTTTCTGGACAGCCAGATCTCCGTGTCAACCGATCACTGGTGGCAGCGCTCGCATCGGCTGCTGGTACCAGTTGCGCATGCGGAGTACGAGTGGTTTATACGGGGACCGAAGATCAATGCAGACATCACGTTCTACTTTGGCATCGACGGACGCGCGGAGTTTCGTACGAACGACCAGCTGAATCAGCCGTGGGTGATGGGACGGCATGCGCATGAATACATCGGCGCAGATGCCATCGAAGTCACACGCCTGACCGGACAGATGTTGCGTGCGTATGCGTACCTGCATGCGGCGCATCCGCAGTTGCCGTTTGGCGGCTACTACACGCTGGGCGTCTGCCAGGACGTAGTCGGCGCAATTGAGCAGCGCATGACCGGCAGAACGACGCTCTTCCCTAACACGGCGAAGACAGAACTCTTCCGCGATCAGCCGGATGATGAGATCACGAAGCTGATGGAAGCAGTGCCGAAAGACACTGGCGGAGCTCCGCCTGCATTCGAGCGCATCTTCGGATCGTTGCCAACGACGGACATGAACGCGATCACGGTTCCTGGTCTGCGTGATGATCTGATCCGGTCGCAGACCGCCTGGCAGCAGGGTGATCTGCATCATCGCTATGTACTTACTGGGCAAGCCCTGACAATTGCAGGTGTATTGATTGCCTCCGGTCTTGTACTTTGGTTGCTGCGGTTCCGCCGCAGTCGTCGTTAACGCAACAGAGTCACAACGCGCACGTGCAATACCGAACGCGTAGCACCATGCAAGAAGCAACACAGGGAGAAGTAGTCATGGCAACAAAAAAGGCAAGCGCTAAGAAGACCGCAGTAAAGAAGACCACCGCAACGAAGGCTGCTCCGGCGAAGAAGACCACCGCCAAGAAGGTAGCAACCCCGGCGAAGAAGACCGTTGCGAAGAAGGTCGTTGCAAAGAAGACCGTCGCGAAAAAGACCACTGCGACCAAGGCTCCTGCAAAGAAGACCGTCGCGAAGAAGACCACTGCGACCAAAGCAGCGAAGAAGACCACCACGCGTAAGTACTCACCCGCTGCAGGCAAACAGGTCGGGACCGAGATGCGCGAGATGAAGAAGGGCGCGCTGAAGAGCGGTCGCAGCGGCAAGAAGGTCACGAACCCGAAGCAGGCAATCGCGATCGGTCTGAGCGAAGCTCGCAAGGCCGGCAAGAAGGTTCCGCCAGCACCGAAGAAGAAGTAGTCTTCACACGCTGACGAGCCACCTGCTCGAAGCAATACAAAGGCCGCAAGGAGCAATCCTTGCGGCCTTCGTGTTTCCGTCTTACGCTGCTTCTACTTTGTTGGCGTTGCGGTGCTCGCTGGAGCACTGGGTGCCGACGGTGTCGATGCAGGCTTGGCAGTTGTTGACGAGTCCGGTGACGGCGTGCTCGCGGGCGTGCTGGAGCTATCGCTGGAAGGGCTGCTGCTCTCACTCGAAGCCGATTTCGCAGAGGCCTTATTGCCGTAGCCGTCCGCGTACCATCCACCGCCCGCGAACTGGAATGAAGGCGCACTGATCTGCTTCTCCAGGCGTCCTCCGCAGTGCGGACACTCCGTCAGCTCGGGGTCCGAGAACTTCTGCCGCTTCTCCAGCGCGCGTCCGCAATCGTTGCATTTGTACTCGTAGATCGGCATAAGAGCTCTCCTCTCGTTCGGTGCTGGTTAGGGCAGTTCGATGGCGCGCACGCTGGCGATGGCATCTACCTTGCGCAGGGCAGCAACAACGTCGGCGACCTTTGCCGGCGAAGCTTCGATCTGCACAACGGCAAGCGCCTGGCCCTGCGGGACCCTCTGGCTGCGTACGCTGCGGCCCAGTGCGAAGTTGGCGATGTTCACACCATGCTCGCCCAGCACCGTTCCGATGCGGCCGATGACGCCTGGGACATCATGATTTCGAATTGCCAGCAGTGTTCCGGTCAACGGCGCTTCGATGTCAATGCCATCCAGCGAGAGCAGGCGTGGTGCGTTGCCATGCAGCACCGTTGCAGACGCGGAGGCCTCCCCCTCGGCAGCATGCAGGATGAGCTTCAGGACAGATCCGGCGCCGCCGCTGGCGAATTCCTTCTTGTCTTCCTGGATGCGGATACCGCGTTCCGCTGCGACTGACGTGGCGTTAATGCTGTTCACATCGGAATCGTTCAGTACACCCGCGAGGATCGCATTGCGGATGAGGTCGGTCTTGCCGGAGGCGAGACGACCCGAGTAGGCGATCTCCATGTTTTCCAGGTTGCCGGGCGTTGCGTGGCCCAGGAAGGTGCCGAGACGTAGCGCAAGATCGATGTACGGTGCGACCTCGACATACTCTTCGCGGCTGAGCGAGGGTACGTTGACCGCGTTCTGCACCACACCGTCCTTCAGGTAGGCGCTGACCTGGTCCGCAAGCTGGATGCCGATGGCCTCCTGCGCCTCGTCGGTCGATCCGCCAAGGTGCGGCGTGAGGATGACGTTGTCCAGACCGAAGTACGAGGAGCTCTTCAGGGGCTCGGTGCGGAAGACGTCCAGTGCTGCGCCGCCAACCTTGCCGCTCTTGAGGCCTTCCACCAGCGCCTCATCCACGATGAGCTCACCGCGCGCGCAGTTCACGATGCGGATGCCTTTCTTCATGATGGCGATGGAGTGCTCATTGATGAGGCCGTCCGTCTGCGGTGTCAAGCCGACGTGCAGTGTCAGGTAGTCCGACTGCTTGAAGATGGTGTCAATGTCGACGAGCGTCACACCGTTCTCACGCGCGATGACGGGGGCAACGAAGGGATCGTAGCCGATCAAGTCCATGCCGAAGGCACGCGCACGGCGCGCAACCTCAAGGCCGATGCGGCCCAGGCCCACGATACCCAGCGTCTTGTTGCGGAGTTCGGTGCCCTGCAGGCTCTTCTTCTCCCACTTGCCGTTATGCAGTGCGGCGGTCGCCTTCGGGATCTGGCGAGCCATCGTGACCATCAGGCCCAGCGTCAGCTCGGCCACGGCCACGGCGTTCGCACCGGGCGTGTTCATCACCACGATCCCGCGCTTGGTTGCGGCATCCGCGTCAATGTTGTCCACGCCAACACCGGCGCGTCCAATCACCCGCAGCTTGGGAGCGTGCTCCAGCAGGGCTGCGTCCACCTGAACGGCGCTGCGGACAACGAGCGCATCCGCAGCGGCCAGCTCAGCTTCCAGGCTGGTGATCTTATCGGCAGTCACAATCTGCCACGAAGGCTCCTGCTGAAAGACGGCGAGCGTTGCGGGGGATACCTTCTCGGCGATAACAATCTTCATTCGGACTTCTTTCTGTGGTGTGGCAAGTCTGTCGGCAGAGGGGGGTACCCCTCCCCCTGAAACCCGTAAAAATCAGATTCCAAAGGAGTTGACGATTCCCGGATCGGCAAAAATTAGATTCCAAAGGACTTACGGGTAAAAATTAGATTCCAAAGGACTTAGCGCCGCAATGGGAGGTGCGGCGTCCGCTGGAAAGAGCTCTATATCTATTGTAGCGATTTCCGCGGAAATACCGGCCACCCGTAAGTCATTGCTTCCAATGCAGTTACAAGTTTTGCCTCTTGACAGCATTGTTATGCCGACATGCAAGGGACCTTCCGGCTCCCGAATGCCACGCATTCGGTCGACCGCGGACGTTCTATAGATCGCGCCTTTAGTCCACTGAAAGCATTGCGGCTCACACTGGGCGATACTGCCCAGATGACGCCTGAAACCGATCCCCATCAAGCGCCCGCGAGCGTGGAAGAACTCGATGCATTTTTGCGTGCGTTTGAGGCAGGCAGCCTGCCCAAGTCGCGATGGACGCACGAGGGGCACCTGGTCGCCGGAGCCCATTACGTCTACCTGTTCGGCGAAGCGCGCGCCATGGGGCACATGCGCGACCGCGTACGCGCCTATAACCAAGCCATCGGCGGCGTTAATTCAGCGACCAGTGGTTATCACGAAACGCTCACGCGCATGTGGATCGGGGTCCTTGTGCGTCTCCTGCGGGCCTCGCATGGCACCTCGCGACTCGCGTTTGTGCAGCTTGCCGTGGAGCGCTACGGGCCGCGCCGCGATCTGCACGCGTTGCTGTACGACTTCGATGTGGTGAAGGACCAGCGGGCCCGTGCGATGTGGGTGGAACCGACCGGCGGATGGCCGGATCTGCTCGATTCGTGACGGGCAAAACCGTCGGCGACGCGCGCTGAAAGTGCGCGCTTTCCCAGCCCTCCGATGATCGCCGGCATACGAACCCGGGGCGTTGCCCTGGACTCGGAAAGCGCTTGCCATCAGGCCACCGTCCCGAGGGTGCCCGGTGGAAGACGTCCACGGCACGGTCGCATTGAAACGTCCTAAACTGCAGAGGCCTATGTCTTCTTCAAACCAAGCCCACGGTACCGCCACGCAACAGATCGACGCCCTGCGCGCCGAGATCGTTCATCACGAACACCTGTACTACGTGATGGATCAGCCCACGCTGACGGATGCCCAGTACGACAAGCTGGTGAACCGGCTGAAGGCGCTGGAGGCGGAACATCCGGAATTGGTCACGCCCGATTCGCCGACGCAGCGCGTTGGCGGCAAGGTGAAAGATGGCTTTGCCAAGGTGGCGCATTCGCGGCCCATGCTGTCGCTGGACAATGCCTACAACGAAGAAGAGCTCCGTGCATGGGCTGTTCGTGTACGAGGCGCGCTGCACTCCAGCGATGTGCTGGAGTTTGTGTGCGAGTACAAGCTGGACGGCCTGTCGCTGGCGCTGCACTACGGGGCTGCGTCTCACGGCAGCGCGCACCTGCAACGCGGCGTGACGCGCGGCGATGGAACCGTTGGCGAGGATGTGACGGGCAACGTACGCACCATCCGCACGGTGCCGCTTTCCGTGAATGCCGAGAAGCTAAAGAAGGCCGGCCTGCCGCAGACCTTTGAAGTGCGTGGCGAAGTCGTGATGCCGAAGGCAGCCTTTGCCAGGATGAATGCGGAGCGCGAAGCCGCAGGCCAGTCGCCTGCTGCCAATCCACGCAATGCTGCCGCCGGTACGATTCGCACCGTAGAACCGAGCATTGTTGCGCAGCGCCGCCTGGACTACTACGCGTATTTTCTGCTGCGTGACGGCGAGTTCCTGTTGCCCACCCAGAGCGAGACGCTGGACGCGCTTGCAGCCGCGGGCTTCCTGACCAACCCGCACGCGAGAACCGCGAAGACGATCGAGGAGGTTCTAGCGTTCATCGCCGAAGGCGAGACAAAGCGGGACGCGCTGGGCTATGAGATCGATGGCATCGTCATCAAGGTGAACTCGGTCGCGCAGCAGCGGCGGCTGGGCTTTACCGGCAAGGCCCCGCGATGGGCGATTGCGTACAAGTTTCCCGCGCGCGGTGCGGTGACGAAGCTGTTGAACGTTCTGTTCCAGGTGGGCCGCACCGGCAAGCTGACACCGGTTGCTGCGCTGGATCCCGTTGGCATTGGTGGCATCACGGTGGCGCGCGCGACGCTGCATAACCCGGATGAGATCGCGCGGCTGGGCGTTCGCATTGGCGACTACGTTGCCGTGGAGCGTGGTGGCGATGTGATTCCGAAGATCACGGAAGTCGTCGAGGATACGGAACATCCGCGCGGCACCCGGGAGATCGTCTTTCCCACGCTTTGCCCCAAGTGCAAAGAGCCCGTGGTGCGTGAGGATGGCGAGATCGATTTCCGCTGCGTGAATGCAAGTTGCCCTGCGCGGCTGAGTGAAGAGTTGCTGCACTATGCCTCACGCGGTGTGATGAACATTGAAGGTCTTGGCGAGGCGATGGTGGCGCAGTTGCTGGGCCACCCGCTGAACGATCCTGTCTCGCTGGCTGATGTAGAGGCGCAGGATGCACCGATGTCGCTGGATGTGCGTGATGCGGAGATGCTGGAAGAGTCCAACGACACGACAGCCGATGAGCCGACACGCACCGCGCTTGTCCATACCGTTGCTGACCTCTACAGGCTGACCGCAGACGACCTGCTGAAGCTGGAGCGCGTTGGGCCGAAGACTGCGGAATCGCTGATCGCACAGATCGACCGATCGCGCTCGGCGCCGCTGTATCGCGTGCTGCTGGGGCTGGGTATCCGGCATGTGGGCGAGCGCACCGCGCAGGATCTTGCGGATACCTTTGGCAGCCTGGACGCAATCATGACTGCGACGGAAGAGGAACTGGTTCGTGCAGAAGGCATCGGTCCCATCGTTGCAAAGACGATCGTCGACTACTTCAGCATTGAAAAGAATCGCGCGCTGGTGGAAGCCCTGCGGGCACAGGGACTGCAGTTCACCGCGGAGAAGCGAGTGGTGGGGACAGCGCTGGCTGGTTTGACCTTCGTGCTGACCGGCACACTGCCGACGCTGACGCGTGATGAGGCGAAGGCTCGCATTGAGGCCGCCGGTGGAAAGGTGGCCGGCACTGTCTCCAGGAAGACAAGCCACGTAGTCGCGGGAGAAGAGGCCGGCAGCAAGCTGGATAAGGCGCGGGATCTGGGCGTAAGTGTCCTGGACGAGCAGGGGCTGCTGGATTTGCTCAAATAAACGCGCGAAAATGGGCAAAGACTTCCTGAAATCCCACCTTTTCACGGCCTTTCGGAAGTTCTTTCCCGTAGAAGGCAGTGCATCCAAAGGTCTAGTCTTCAAGAAGTCAAGGAGGTAGACCGGATGAACCTGCTGAAATGGATGTTGGCGACGGCCCTGGTACTGGATGCAGCCCTGATGATGACGGGTACGGTGAGCGCGGCTTCGTCGAGCCCCGAGCAGACCGTCGGCTACACGGTCGATGGCAACAGCACTTCGACGCCTTATAACCTGACGCCCAGCGCGCGGTAGTTACGCGAAGTAGCGCATCACGGTCTCTACGATCCCTTCGGTATCACTGCCTGCATCGTGGATTGAGAGGCCGTCGATGCGCCGCTCGTTCGCACCGCGGATCATGTCCAGCACGGTCCAGCTAATCGGCTCCAGCGGCCTGTCCTTCAACTCCCCCGATGCAACCGACATCCGCAAGACATTCATGAAGCTATCGACGCTCTCTCGCAGCAGCGTCGCGGTTTGTTTGCGATGCTTTTTCTCGCGGCCCAGCGTCAGGATCATGCGGTAGAGGTCGCCCTGGCCTCCCCAGAAATCAATGCGTGCGCCGACCCAGGCGCGAATACGTTCCTCGGCCGTGGCTGCAGCACCCACGCGCGCCGCCACGGTCGCGCCCAGGGCAGTCATGGCGTGCTTCAGTGCGGCTTCGTAGATGGCTTCCTTGGAATCGAAATAAAGATAGAGCGTTCCCTTGGCGATGCCGGCCTGCGCTGCGACATCCTCGGCGCGTGCCTCGCTAAAGCCCTTCTTTGCAAAGACCTTCATGGCCGCGGCGATGATTTCGCCGCGCCGCAGATCGGTGAGCATCTGCCGCGGGGACACGGTCTTTGCCTTCTTGCCGGGAGTAGCAGCCCTGGTGGATTTCACGCAACTGAAGCTATCACAGTGAATCCGGCAACTGTCTGAAAGAATCTAACTGACTGAGTAGTCATTTTTCTGACCATGCAGTCATCTACGCAGGACCCCGAGATCGAATCCCATCCGTTTGAAGACGCCGCGGACCGCGCCGAAGCGCCGCTGGCGCCCTCTGCCGCACGCTTTGAGCCGGGCGTGCCGCTTGAGACCCAGGCGCCGCCGGTTCGCGTCTTCAATCCGTGGATTATTGCGCTGGTTGTCACCATGGGCACGTTCATGGAGGTGCTGGATACCTCCATTGCGAACGTTGCGCTGCCGCACATTGCGGGCAGTCTCTCCGCGTCACAGGATGAGAGTACGTGGGTGCTGACCAGCTACCTGGTCGCAAACGCCATCATCCTGCCGATCAGCGGATGGATCTCTAGTGTCATTGGCCGCAAGAACTTTTACCTGATTTCCGTGGTCATGTTCACCGTGTTCTCAGCCGCATGCGGCATTGCGCCGACGCTGGGCGCGCTGGTGGTCTTCCGCGTGTTGCAGGGGTTAAGTGGTGGCGGTCTGCAGCCGTCGGTGCAGGCGATTCTTGCCGATGCGTTTCCTGGGGAGAAGCGTGGCATGGCCATGGCGGTTTATACGGTCGCGATTCTGTGCGCACCGGTGCTTGGCCCGACGCTGGGTGGGTGGATCACCGACAACTATTCGTGGCGCTGGATCTTCTACATCAACATTCCAGTGGGTGTTCTGTGCGCGATCTTCACGCGCATGGTGCTGGTCGATCCGCCACATCTGACCGCCGCGCGCAAAGCCAACAAGGGCAAGAAGATTCGGATCGACGGTACCGGTCTCGCGCTGGTGAGCATCGGCCTTGCGGCGACGGAGATTGTGCTCGATCGCGGACAGGAACTGGACTGGTTCGGCAGCACCTTCATCACCTGGACCGCGATCGTTGCAGGCATCGCCATCGTCGGCGCCATCGCGTGGGAACTTTATACGCCCAACCCCGTGGTGAACCTGCGGCTGCTGAAGGAACGGAACTTCCTCTTCTGCTGCACGATCGTGTTGGGCATGTACACGGCCCTGTATGCATCGACCTTTCTGCTGCCGCAGTACATGCAGGAACTGATGGGGTACGACGCGACGACAGCCGGCCTCGCCGTGTCACCCGCGGGCCTTGTCACGATGCTTGAGGTGCCCTTCGTGGGCTGGCTTATGAGCCGAGGCTCGGATGCTCGCAGACTTATCGCGATGGGCATCATCACCATGACGGCCGGCACCTACTGGTGCTCCTTGCTGAACCTGAGCGTAGGCGAACACAGCCTGGTCTGGCCGCGCATTGTGCAGGTCATGGGCCTTGGGATGACCACGGTCCCGCTCAGCACCATCATGTTCCGCTTCCTGCCAGCGGATCAGAGCAGCAATGCAGCAGGTATCTACGCGCTGGTGCGCAATGAAGGCGGATCGATCGGCATTGCGCTGTCGAGCACCTTTCTTCAGCGCACGACACAGCAGCACCAGACGTATCTCGCGGCAAATATCTCCGCATCGAATCCGCTCGCGATGCAGGCTGTACAGTCCGCCAGCGCGGCCGTGGGTGGAGACGCGGCCGACCGCAGCTACGCAGGCCTGGCAATGGTCTACCACCAGGTGCAGACGCAGGCCTCCCTGCTGGCCTACATGGACCAGTTCCGGCTGTTCGCGTATGTGCTGGCCTGCCTGCTGCCGCTGGTCTTGCTGCTGAAACGGCCGCCAAAGATCATTGGCAAGATCACACTCGACGCCCACTAGAGCCTGCATCGTGCTCCGGTTCGAAAGGGCTACCGAGGCCGATGATCGCGTTGGCTATCGCCCTGCATCGATTGAACGCACAAGCCAGCTTTATGGCTGACTTACAGCGCCTGGGCATCGAGCATCACGAGCATCCTTGCTGCGCCGGTCTTCCCGTGCCGCAGCAGGGACTCCTCCTCGATCAAGTCAGCTGCCTGCGAGCGCTGCCACCGCAGGAGCATAGTGCTTCAGGTGATCTTCGAGTCGAACTTTCCCAAGATTCACGGCGAGGCTACCTCCTGCCCGCACCACATCCAGTTCGTTGATTCCCATAAAGCTAAGTACTTTGCGTAGTACTGGCGTCACATGGTCTTCAGTCTCGGTGGGTTGGCCTTCCTCATAACTGTCGCGCGACACCACAATCAGCTTGGCTCTCTTGTTCTTCAGCATGCCGGGCCAGCCTGGCGCGAGCTGGAAGGTATAGCCGGGCCGCACGACGTAATCGAGCCATGACTTCAGTACGGCAGGGATCGTGAAGTTGTACATCGGCGTGCTGATGAAGAGCACGTCAGCCGCCTGAAGCTCGGCGATCAACTCGGCTGAGAGCGCCAGCGCTCTGTGCATCTCGGGTGTCCGCTCCACTTCTGCCGGAGCATACACGCCTCCGATCCAGTCGTTGTCCATGTAGGGAATGCGTGATGCATTCAGGTCGCGATAGATCACGGTCCCATCTGGGTTAAGCGCTTGCCATCCGCCGACGAAATGCTTTCCAAGTGCGCGAGAGATCGAACGGTCGCCGCGAGGACTCACGTCCAGGGCAAGCAGGGTCGACATAACTCATACCTTTCGGTTGGAAGTTGAAGTTGGAGAGCGTTTCCAGAAACGGTCAGACTGCGTTCCGATGACCCGATTCACTCTTGAGGTATTCCGTACGACAGAGTACGATAATCAGAAGAACGCTGCAAGGAGTTTCGTACGCGATGGTAACTAATACAGACAGACGGGCCCCCGGGCGGCCTCAGGCTTTTCTGCCTGAGGATGCCCTTGACCGTGCCGTGGAGATGTTTTGGGAGCATGGGTATGAAGGCGTGGATGTCGAACGGATCGCGCGAGCCGTGCACGTCACAAAACCTGCGCTGTACCGCGCCTTTGGCGACAAGCCGACCTTGCTGCTCAAGGCGGTCGAACGTTATGCAACGACCTATGGTGCTCCCATGATCGCGGCGTTCCAGGCGGAGCCGGACATCCACAAGGCAGTGACCGCCTTCTGCGTCGCCACTGTCGACACCGCTACGGGCGAAGCGCGCGGCGGATGCATGATGGCTGCCGCGGCGCTCGGACAGTCGGAGCGAGTAATCGAGATCCGCTCTTATTTTGCGAAGGGCCTTACTGCGAGCGCTGATGTCTTCGCACAAAGGTTTGAGCAGGAGATGAAGGCCGGCCGCCTGACTCGCACGTTGTCGGCGAAGGTGCGAGCCCGTGCGCTCATCGACCTGATGCAGGGATTGCTGCTTCGCGCCAAGGCTGGCGTATCACGCAGAGAACTTCTGAAAGACGCCCGCAGCTACATGTCCCTTGTTCTTGCCAAGTAACAAGCCGGAGGGAACAAATGATTTCCAACTTCGTAGCATCAGAGTGCGCAATTTGAATAAGCAACTGCCCGTCTTCTTCGCTTTCCTCGGTCTCTTCAGCGCAGCCGCATACGCGCTTGTGATTCACAGCCACCACATGGATGCGCCACTGAGCAGGTTCACGATGTGGTGCCCCGGGTTCGCTGCGCTTTGTACCTGCTTCGTGCTCCGAATCCCGGTCGGAAGCCTGGGCTGGAGTTGGCCCGCACCGCGGTTCCTGAAGCTCGCGTACTTCCTTCCACTGCTCTATGCCGCACCCGTCTACCTGATCACATGGCTGGCGATCCACGGCGCGCTTTCGCTGCAAAGCTTCGAAGCCACCATGTCTGGCATGTACGGACTGAGACAGTGGCCTGTCTTTGGAACCTTTGCCGTCGCTCTACCGCTGTTATTCACCGTCAATGTAATCGCCACATGCGTGTGGGCGCTGGGTGAGGAACTGGGCTGGCGTGGCTTTCTGTTTCCCCGTCTGCATCAACGGTTTGGCTTCCACGGCGCATGCCTCATCTCGGGAGCGATCTGGGCGGTCTGGCACTTCCCCGGGCTGCTCTGGGCTGATTACAACGTCGGCACCAATCCCTTCTTCGCCATGACGTGTTTCACTGTGGGCGTGGTCGCGATGGCGTACCTCATGGGCTACCTGCGGCTACAGTCCGGCAGCCTCTGGCCTTGTGTTCTTATCCACGCAAGCCACAATACCTTCGTTCAGGGCATCTACGATCCGCTGACGGCTCCGGTCGGCGCGGCCAAATACATTACCTCTGAGTTTGGGGCTGGCTTAGCACTCTCCATCGTGATTGCTGCTGTAGTGCTCGTCTCCAGAGGCCGTCACGAAACTGGCCTGAGCTCGCGGTAGACAGGCATCTCATCGTCACGCGGCAGAACCATTCGAAGAGTTAGCGAAGCGCGGCCAGGACATCCTGCGCGGAGGTGCGATCCCCATGGCCGTGGCTGATCTTCTCAAAGAGGACCTTCCCGTTGTGATCCAGGATGAACGTGGCCGGGTAAGCCGTCTCGTGCGGTGCATTCCATCGCAGGCCGTAGAGGTTCGTCACCGTGTAATCCGGATCGACGACAAGCGTGATGTTCGCAGGAAGGTTGGCCTGCTGTGCGAGCGCCTCCTTTGCTCGCTGATCGAGATCTGCCGGCGGACCCGGGTAGACGAGAAGGACCGTCGCCTTCTTCGCCGCAAACTCCGACGCATGTTCGATGAAGTCGTGTAGCTGTTTCTGACAGAAGGGGCACTGATAGCCCGGGTAGCCACGCAACACGATCAGGACCGTCGACGCTTGTTTGAGCCCCTTCGAGAGTTGCACCGAATTACCCGTGGGCGTGTTGAGCGTGAAGTCCGGCGCGACGTTACCCACTGCAGGAGTCTGTGCGTGGAGCGCGCCCAGCAGTGTGGACGCAGCAAACGTGACAGCAAGCAGTCTGCGGATGAGAGACGTGCGGGACGATACGCTGGAAACGTTATGAGACGTCGTTGCGATGGGCATGATGTTTCTTATCTCCCTGTGTGGCCTCATGTGGCTTTGCGCATTCGACAAGGAATTCGGCAAGAAGTTACAGACTTTCTGCACGCATGGTTCACAGGATGACCGGTGTCGCATCCGCGCCGACAATTGCGCCCTGCCCTGCTTCCTGCGCAAAGAGGATCAGATGATGCGCCGCTCCCTGCTTCGTCGCATCGACTGCGTTCCACGGCACGTTGACGGTTGTGTCCGTATCTCCGTGGATGGTCGCAATCGTTGCGAGTGACCGAGCGACGGCAACATGCTGCAAGGAGCGCCCGCCATTCTCTCCGCGAATCACCTTGGAGATTGCAAGGTCGTCTGTGAGTGTAGCGACGATGTTGAGCGGTCGATTCGAGGGCAGTTGCGATGCCGCGAAATGGATTGCAATGTTGCCGTTCTGAAACTCGCTTGAAAGGATCCGAAGATTGATCCTCTTTTGTTTGACCTGATCGGCAAGCGCTCGACCCAGAAGAGACTCATTGCTTCCAACAAACTGCTGCTGACCGTTTACGACCATCTGCGGGGTGTACACACTGTCCAGGCCAAAACGGTTCGCGTAGCGATCCTGCCGGTCCGTATAGGTCGAGGAAGAAAACGGATCCGTCCATCCCAACCGGTTCCAGTACGTCACATGTTCACTGATTCCGACGACGAGCTGACCTGCTGCGGTCTGCCTGCCATTCACCTTGCGCAACAGTTCATCCGCGGGCGGACAGCTGGAGCAGCCCTCCGAGGTGAACAGCTCGACGAGCACGATGTTCGGCGGCGTCTCTGCATGCTTCGGCTGCGAAATTGCCATGGGCAGAGGAGATACTGCCAGAAGGCAGGCGGCAATCGACCATGTCGTTTTGCGAAACGTATTCATCGCTGTTCCCTCCGAAGCGAACGGTCATGAGACGCCGCGATGGATCACGGGTTACAACGTCGCTGTAACCCTTTCTCGCGCTGCAGCTCTAATGGTGCGAAGGTCGTTGCAGGGATGGATTCAGGAGCTGGCATCGCCGAATGAGGAACGAGAGCGACATCAGGGATGAAGCAGGCATGATCGCTTCTATCCTGGCCGGCGAGACACAGCTCTATCACGAGCTGATCCGTCCGTATGAGCGCAGCGTGTATCTGATGGCCCTGACCTATATGAAGAACGAAAGCGATGCTGAGGACGTTGCACAGGAGGCCTTCCTGAAGGCCTATCGCAATCTTGCCAGCTTCCGGTCGGAGGCAAGGTTCAGCACGTGGCTCATCAGCATCACCCTGAATGAGGCTCGCAGCCGGTTACGCAAGCAGGCGACCGTCCGTGTCGAATCGCTGGATGAGCTTATGGACGACAGTTCGAAAGCCTCTCCGGCGATGCTTCGTGACTGGCGCGAGATTCCATCCGAAGCGATCGAGCGCGGCGAAGTGCGTCAGTTGCTGCAGCAGGCCGTTGCCGATCTGCCAGAGATCTATCGTCGCGTGTTTCTTCTGCGAGAGGTTCAGGAATTCAGTGTGATCGAGACGGCGGAGGCGTTGCAGATCAGCGTCCCATCCGTAAAGGTCCGGCTGCATCGTGCACGCATGATGTTGCAGCGGCAACTGACGCCAGAGCTTCGGGCCGCAACATCCAAATCAAAGAGGAGGTGGCTCCCATGGTCATAGAGTGCAAGCACGTATGGGATTACATCTCCGACTACCTGGATGGCTCACTGCCGCCCGAGACGCGGGAACTGGTGCAGAGGCATCTCGATCACTGCGAGATCTGCTCGGCCATTCTGGATTCGACGCGGAACATCCTTGTTTTGACAGCCGACGATCGTGTCTTTGAACTGCCCATCGGATTCAGTGATCGTCTGCATCAGCGGCTGAACGCGGAGATCAACAAGGACCGAGGCTTAGGCGACTCGTCCTAGACATTGTGGACGATTCGGTGAGTCCACCACTCGATGGCGACAAGGATCAGCGAGACTACGGCGAGCACGATCTGAAACATCTCCGCACGTCTCTGTCTCAGGCTGATCGGCTGGGAGCGCCATTGTGCTGCGGGCCGGTTCCGCAAACTGCGAATCCTCCACACGACATACAGGTTGACCAGTGAGCCAACGACCGCAATCGTCATCATCGGAATGCGTATGGCGTCTGCGTGGTAGCCCGACGCCGGTCGGTTCAGCCCCGCGGCTGCCGCCAGTGCACTCAGCCCGATGAGAACGCGCACGCCGCTGATCGCCATCACGGCGGTACACAGGCTCTGCAAGACGATAAACAGGAGGCTGGTGATACTCAGAAACCAGTTCGACGGCTTGATACGGCTGTCATCTGCTGGCGAGGCGTCTGTGTGTTGGCTCATAGGAATGTAGTGCGCAGCTCCGGCTCAAGCATAGCGGAGATTTCTTCGAACTCTCTGTAACCTCTTCCCTACTTTCCTCTCTAACGAACGGAAGCTTGCACTTTGCTTGCAGCCGGGACTTTGGAATGAGGAAGATTGTGCAGGAAGAACCGTTGCAACTCGACCGGAAGCATCCGCTGGCCATTCGATGGATGCACTGGATCAACTTCCCGCTGCTGTTCCTGATGATCTGGAGCGGGCTGCTGATCTATTGGAACGACTCCGACAACCCATACCAGCATCCGCACGCGGTGTACCGCATCGGGATCGGTTCCTTTACGTTGGTGCGGCTGTTCCCGGACTGGTTCTGGAAGGCGACGAACGCGCCCAATCACGTGACGCAGGCACTGGGTCATCATTTCTTCTTCATGTGGCTCTTTGTCGCGAACGGCATCGCTTACGTTCTGTTCCTTGTCCTCTCCGGCGAGTGGCGATTTCTCGTTCCGCAAAAGCGCAGTCTGCGGGATGCCGTGCAAGTCACACTGGTCGATCTGCATCTTCGCAAGGGGTTGCCGCCCCAGACGAAGTACAACGGTGCGCAGCGCATCGCTTACTCGGCCGTAATCCTGATGGGCGCGGGCATGCTGGTCACCGGTCTCGCAATCTACAAGCCGACGCAGTTGCACTGGCTGACGTCGTTGCTGGGTGGTTATGAGATGGCGCGATGGGAGCACTTCTGGCTGACGATGAGCTTTCTTGGATTCTTCCTGGTTCATGTGGGACAGGTGGTGCTGGCCGGATGGAATAACTTCCGCGCGATGGTCAGCGGTCTTGAGATCAAACGTGTCGACGAACCATCGGTGGAAGCAGAAAGGAAGTCCTGGTGATGGCAACCGTTGAAGAAGAGAACAAGGTCATCCTGGCGCGGTCACGCAGACACACGCGCCGATCGTTCCTGGGAGCGGGCGTAGCCGCTGCCGCAGGGTTCGGCCTTTACCGGTGGATCGAGGGGAGACCCGCCGAGGATGATCAACAGATACCGTACCGGGACGCCTTTGAAGCCAATGCTGCGATCTCGAAGGCACTGTTTCACGATCACGCCTTGGCGCCGACCTATCCGCTGCATCAAGCGGAGAACCTGCGGGTGAACGGTGTCTTCGGCCTCAAGGAAGAAATGGTGCCTGAGAGCTACAGGCTCCAGGTAGTTGGGTCCACCGCGGGTGCGCAGCATGCTCGCTTCAGCCGGGATGTTACTGCGTGGGAGTATCGCTACACGCAGGCAAAGTCTGCAGAAGATCACGGACATGACACGAAGAGTGCTCCGCACCAGACGGACCAGACGATAAGAGAGAAACCAGAGCGTGGTCGAGAGGACGCTGGCGAGAGCGACTCCACACTTGCGCCCGGCACACCGGGTCTGTTGCTGACGATGGATGATGTCCTCAAGCTGCCGCGGCAGGAACTGGTAACGCAGTTCAAGTGCATCGAGGGCTGGAGTCAGATCGTTCACTGGGCTGGTGTTCGCATGGCTGATTTTCTTGAGGCTTATCCGCCGGAGAAGGTTGGCGGCCGCGAGCCGAAGTTTGTGTACATGGAGACGCCGGATGGCGATTACTACACCGGCTATGACCTGGCCGTGTGCCGTCATCCGCAGACGCTGCTGGTGACCGAGATGATGGGTGCGCCTTTGACCCAGTTTCATGGGGCGCCGCTGCGACTGCACATGCCGACGAAGTACGGCTACAAGCAAATCAAACGGATCGGGCTGATCAGTTATACGAACAACAAGCCCGATGATTACTGGACCAAGCTGGGATACGACTGGTACGCCGGACTGTAATGGATGCCACACGCGATGAGCGCAGGACAAGGATGAACATGCAGTGCTTGAAGCTGGACGAGTCTGGTTGTTGTCCGACGGAAGAAGTGGTGGTGCGAAGGAACCTCTTTGAACGGCGCCACTGGCTCTACGCATTTTTCCGCGAACATGTCTTTCGCGATCACACGGAAGAGATCAAGCGGTCGATCTTTCCTTCGAGTGGACCGCGTCCTGGCACGCGTGTGTTGGAGTTGGGATGCGGCCCGGGCTTCTATGCCTGCCGGTTGGCGCGCCTGTTCCCCCAGATACAGACCATCGGCATTGACCAGTCGGTAAGCCTGCTCGAGTGGGCACGATCGCGAGCATCGGCATCGCATCTGCAGAACTGCTCCTTCCGTCACGGCGATGCGTGCGCCTTGCACGACGGCCTGGAACAGGTCGACGCGATCGTGGTGTCGCGCCTGTTCCTGATCGTGCACGACCGGGAGCGAGTGGTGTCCGAGATCTTTCGGATCCTGAAGCCCGGCGGTAGATGCTTCGTGGCCGAGCCGACAACGCGATTCAAGACACGTCTGCCGTTGTGGTTCATGCAGATCTCCGAGCTGCTGAGCGGGGACAGTCCTTGGAGAGCAAACGCATCGTCTCCAGTCAAGGTCTTATCCGCGGATGAGTTCGGACGGCTCGTCCACTCTCAACCGTGGCAACAGGTTGAGATGGTGTACCGCGACGGCTACCAATACGCCATCTGCACAAAGCGCGCGGCTGCGGCGTCAGACGAGGTAGCGTCATCGTTCGACAGGAGTGCTGCCTAAGCAGGGGCCCGACCGGATCTTGAATCGAAGCAACCGGACGGCCGGGACAAGGGTGCGCAAGGGCGCGAGAAGTGCAGACGAAGCGGGATCTCACATTCCCGCTCGCCGATGCGCTCCCCGAAGCAGATCACGACGAGTCGGCTTATCGGAATCTGCTCTGTCGGCTACGACTTTGAAAACGTCGTCGCAGCACGCTCGTCGTGGCGTTCGATGGCGAGTGCGATCAGACGGTCGATCAGTTCGCTGTAGCCGATGCCCGTGGCTTCCCACAGCTTGGGGTACATGCTGATGCTGGTGAAGCCGGGCATGGTGTTGATCTCATTCAGGAAGATCTTTGGTTCCTTCTTTGAGCCGGGTTCGACGGCTTCCATGAGGAAGTCGACGCGGGCCAGGCCGCTGCAGTCGCAGGACTTGAAGGCGGCGATGGCCATCGCCTGAATCTGCTTCGACTGTGCCTTGGTGATCTTCGCCGGGATGACCGGTTCGCTGGTGCTGGTGCTGTCGTACTTGCTGGCGTAGTCGTAGAATTCGCGGTCGGGCACGATCTCGCCGACGACGCTGGCGATGGGATCGTCATTGCCCAGCACGGCGATCTCAAGCTCGCGTGGCTTGCCCTTCCCCTTCAGCTTGCCGGTGCCGCTGACACCTTCTTCGATAACGATCTTGCGATCGAAGGACGCGGCCTCATCCATGGCCCTGGCAAGTTCGGCGCGTTCGCGCACCTTGCTGATGCCGACCGAGGAGCCGAGGTTTGCGGGCTTTACGAAAACCGGGTACTTCAGCTTGTCTTCGATGGTTTTGGTGCACTTCTTCGGATTGGCCTTCCACTCGCCGCGCAGAAGGGTGACGTGCTTCACGATGGGCAGGCCGGCCACGGCGAACATCTTCTTCATGGCGTCTTTGTCCATGCCCACTGAGGAGCCGAGAACACCCGAGCCGACGTAGGCAACGTCGGCAAGTTCGAGCATGCCCTGGATGGTGCCGTCTTCACCGAAGGTGCCGTGCAACACAGGGAAGACGACGTCGAGGCCGGCGGTGCCTGGTGCCTGCGAAGCGATGCTGGTGTCAGCCGCTTTCTTCTTTGTGGAGGTCTTACCGAGCTTCGGCGCGAAGTCGCCGCCAAGCATAGCGGTGGACGCTTCGGCGGGCAGCCACTGGCCGGTCTTGGCGATGCCCATGGGCACCACGTCGTACCTGCTCTTGTCGATGGCCAGCAGAATCGATGCGCCCGAGCGCAGCGACACCTCATGCTCGCCCGACTTGCCACCAAACAACACACCCACGCGCAGCTTCTTTGCCAACGGAATCTCCCCTTGCGCACGCGGCAACGCGCGTACGGCCATCCCTTGCATGGTAGCGTTTCGGACTCGGTGCTGTGGCGCCGGTGTACCGGTACGGGTACGGGGAGCAGGACAATGCTGACCTGAGGGGCTGCTGCAATTCCTCGTGACGCCTCGGCGGCGACTGGCCGCGTGACCCATTCTTCGACGGCTTCGTCGCGAAAGGGTGGGAAACCGAATCTCTTGGATACTCGGTCTCGTCGACTGAACTGCGAGTTCTTGAAATTGCTTTGGCTTATGCGTCCGTTGCGCTACTGTCCAAACATGCGATTCTTACCTGCTCTGCCCCGCGCCTTTGCCGCGTGCATCATCACGTCGGCCCTTGCGATTGCCTTTACGACCACCCTGCCGGCACAGACGGCTGAGGCCAAGGTGCAGGCGTTGAGTGAGACGTTCTGGGATTGGCGGGCGACGGAGCAGCCGTTTACCAATGACGACATTCCACGGCTCGCACGACCGGCGGGCTATGTCGGCCGGTGGTCCCCGAAGGATGTTGCCGGATATGAGGCTCGCATCGCGGAATTTGAAAAGCAGTGGCGCGCGCTGGATGTAAGCGCTGCGCCCGTGCCGGTGCAGGTGGACTATCGCCTGATCGGGTCAGCGATCGCACGTGTGCGCTGGGAACTTGAGGTCATTCCGGACTGGAAACGGAATCCGTTCTTCTATGTGGATCAGGGTCTGACGGCGACGTATACCCTGGCGCTGGAGAAAGCGCCGATCAGCACGGCGCGCCAGCATGAGATTGTTCTGCGGCTGGAGAGCATTCCACGCCTGCTGGACGAGGGCCGCTCCAACCTGACCGACATGCGTCAGCCGTATGCCGCAATCGCCATGGGAAACCTGGCGCAGATTGAAACCCGGATGGAGCGCTTTCGCGACGGCGTACACTCCGCGGCTGGTTTCAGCCCGGAAAATCTTGCCGCCTTCGACAAGGCCGAAGAGGCTGCCGCGAAGTCCCTTGTCGCCTACCGCGAGTGGCTGAAGCCACAGGTGGCAGGCATGAAGAAGGAGACGGCGGTGGGCCGCGAGGGCTACCTCTATTTCCTGCGGAACGTCGCTCTGCTGCCTTATACGCCGGAACAGATTCTTCAGGATGGCGAGATCGAGTTTCAGCGCGCCGTGGGCTTTGAGGCGCTGCAGCAGGCGGCGGATAAGGGCATGCCGGAATTGCCTGTTTACCCCTCGCTGGATGCCCAGATCGCGGATGAGAAGAAGCAGGAGCTTGCCATGCGCAAATACCTGACCGATCACGGCCTGCTGACCGGTGATCCTGCCGGTGTGAAGCACTACTACTATGTGCCGACGCCGCCCTACATTGGCGCGCTTGGCTTTCTGGGTGTCGAGGACGACCTGACGAACCCGATGCGGCTGAACGAGGACGGAAGCAGCTACAAGGGAACACCACGACTGGGCGGCTTCTGGGCCAACATCACCTCGCGCGATGTGCGGCCGCTGACCAACCATGAAGGCATGCCCGGCCACTACTTCCAGATGGCGTGGAGCATGCACCATCCGGACCCGGTGCGGCGCCACTACTATGACTCCGAGGCGCAGGAGGGCATCGGCTTCTACGCGGAAGAGATGATGATGATCGCCGGCCTGTACGAGAACACGCCGAAGATGAAGGAAGCTATCTACGCTCTGAACCGCCTGCGCACGCTGCGCGTCGCGGTGGATGTAAAGCTGGCTCTCGGTGAGTTCACGCAGCCGGAGGCACAGGCCTACATGACGAAAACCGTTCCAATGGATGAGGCGACGGCGCGCGACGAATCGTTCATGTTCGCCTGCACACCGGGCCAGGCCATCACCTACCAGATTGGCAAGATGGACATCCTGAAGGGCTTGACGATGGCGAAGCTGCAGCAGGGCGACAAGTTCAACCTGCAGGCGTACCAGGACTTCGTGTGGTTGAATGGCAGCGTTCCCTTCAGCCTGCAGCGCTGGGAGCTGCTGGGAGACAAGAGCGACGTTCCGGCGATCCCGGCTAGCTTTGCCTGGCGGGCTGGGACGAGCCCGATGAAGTCTCCGCAGTCTCGGAAGTAGCGCCACGCGTGGGCAGGAACAGCGTGAACTTTGTTCCGCTGCGGCCAGGGGCGGTGTTACTCATGAAGTCAAGTCTGCCGTTGTGACGTTGCACGATCTCCGCGCACAGCGCCAGCCCCAGCCCCGTTCCGCTGAGGCCTTTGGTCGTGAAGAATGGCTCCAGGATATGCGCACGGGCATCCTCAGGGATGCCCGTGCCGGAGTCTGCAACTTCCACGCAGGCGCCGCCTTCGCAGGGCAGCACTGCCACCCAGAGCAAGCCGCCATTTGGCATGGCATCCATCGCGTTGCTGACCAGGTTTGCGAAGACCTGGCGAATCTCTCCCGGCCGGCAGACTATCGCCGGTGCATTGGACGCCCAGTGCTTCTCGATCTTGATGCCGGCCTGCGTCAGACGCTTGTCGAAGACGACGAGGGCCGACTCAAACAGATCGGGCAGCTTTGTCTCCACCAGCGAGTTTCCGTTGCGATAGAACTTCAGCGTATGCGTTGTGATCTCCGCAATGCGGCGAATTTCAGTCTGCGCTGCCTGGATGTACGTCCGCTCCGTATCGCCGATCATTCCACTTTCCGCGAGGTACAGCAGGTTGGTCACGGCTTCCAGGGGATTGTTGATCTCGTGTGAGATGGTGGCAGCGATCTTGTTGGCAGTTACCAATCGTTCGGAGTTGCGGGCGGCTTCCTGCAGCGCGAAGCGCGCTTCATTGGCCAGACGCATCAGCCGAACCTTGTCGCGCTGAAAGACGACCAGAAGGCAGGCCATGAACAGCAATGAGTTGCCAACACCGATGCGGGCAAGTACTGGGCCGGAGAAAGATCCGGGCAGCGCAATACTGACGGCTCCAGCAGGCAGCATCATGGCGAGCATGCCGGTGTAGTGCATTCCGCAGATCGCAAGCCCGATCACAAGCGATGCGCCGGTCTGACGGGCGAGGCTGAGAGCTTCTGATTGACTCCGCTGCATCATGGCCATGGCGCCTAACGATGCCAGGACCGCAATCAGGAAGGAGAGGCCAACACCTGGCCAGCTCCACATGACGGGCTGCGTAAAATGCAGTGCACACATGCCCAGGTAATGCATGGTGCAGATGCCCAGCCCAACCAGCAATGCGCCGCCGATAAGGTTCCGCTGTGACGCGCCAGCTTGATGGCTGACGGTGATGTGCATCGCAAGCCACGACGACAAGATGGCGACCAGCACACTCAACACCGTCGGGAGGACCGTGTAATACAGCGGGAAGGGCGGCTGCCATGCAAGCATGCCGACGAAATGCATGGACCAGATGCCTAGTCCCAGCATCGCGCCACTGACAAAGGTCCACACCGCCGGGCGAGGACTGTCGCGCATGTGATCAATCGATTCAAATGCGACAAATCCTGCCAGCGTGGCGATGCTGAATGAGAACAGAATCGTCCAGGTGTCGAAGGTTCCAGGCAATGTGGTTCTGCTTTCTGTACACAGTGAGAGTGCGGCAGGTAGTAAGACGCGGCTTCGATTCTGCGAGCCGCACTGCTCTGTACCCCATCAGGGTTACAGGACTGTATACCTGCGCGTTATTCTTCAGTTCTGCCACAAATTGCGGTGAGGTTTTGAATGAATGCGTTGGCCCGGCCTTGTGCCGTCATGTCGATCTTGTCTTTGGCCGCAACCTGCTGGGCTCAGACACTGCCAACACCGCCGCCCGCACGCGCCCAGCATGCCATGGTGGTGAGCGTGCATCATGAAGCTTCCGACGCAGGCCTTGCCGTTCTAAAGCAGGGCGGCAACGCGGTGGATGCAGCCGTTGCAGTGGCCTTCGCGCTGGCCGTGGTCTTTCCCGAGGCGGGCAACATTGGCGGTGGCGGATTCATGCTGATCAAGCCGGCGCATGCCACAGGAGCGAAGAAGCTGGGCGATGGCAAGGCGCACTTCATCGACTATCGCGAAGAGGCACCGGCCACTGCAAGTCGTGACATGTACCTGGATAAAACCGGCAACGTCACCAAAGGCATGAGCATTCAGGGCTACGCAGCCAGTGGCGTACCTGGGACCGTTGCCGGTATGGCCTATGCAGAGCAGCACTTTGGGAAGCTGGGACTTAAAGCGGCGATGCAACCCGCTATCAGACTGGCGCGGGATGGCTTTGTGGGTACCGAGGAAGAGCTGAATGTATGGCACTCGGCACTGCTGAAGAAGAACGCTGAGGGCTACCGCATCTACCAGCGGAACGGCGACTTCTACAAGGCAGGCGAGGTCATCAGGCAGCCCGAACTGGCCGCGACGCTGGAGCGCATCGCCGCCGATCCGAATGAGTTTTATCACGGCCACATGGCCGACCAGATCGCGGCAGAGATGGCGTCCGGCGGCGGCACCATCACCAGGGCCGATCTGGAAGGCTACTCGGTAAAGGACCGCAAGCCGCTGATAGGTCATTATCACGGCTACGAAATCACGACGGCGCCTCCTCCGTCCTCCGGCGGTATCGTCCTGCTCGAAACCCTGGACATTCTCACGGGCTATGACCTGAAAAAGATGGGCGGCGACCGCTCTCCGGAACAGGTGCACCTGATCACAGAGGCCTTTCGCCGCGCATTTATGGATCGCAGTGATTACCTTGGCGATCCCGATTTCACAAAGATGCCCTTAAAAGAGATGAGCAATGGCAAGTACGCGAAGGCATGGCGCAAGACGATTGACCCGGTGAAGGCTAGCCTGTCGAAGGACCTGGTCCGGCCCGCGGGCTTCATGCCCGAACCTCCAAAACAGAAAGGCGTCACCGATCACACAGAGACGACGCATTTCTCCGTTGTGGATGCAGATGGTAACGCCGTCAGCAACACCTACACGCTTAACTTCTACTTCGGTTCCGGTGTGGTGGTGAAGGGTCTCGGCTTCGCAATGAATGACGAGATGGACGACTTCACCAGCAAAGTCGGCGTGCCCAACGGCTTTGGCCTCATCCAGGGACCGAACAACGCGATCGCACCGCACAAGCGGCCTCTCTCTGCGATGACCCCGACGGTGGTCACGAAGAAGGGCAAGCTTGTGCTCGTCGCTGGATCGCCGGGCGGACCGACCATCATCTCGACCGTGACCAACGACCTGATCAGCGTGCTGGATAACGGCCTGAATGTGCAGGAAGCAGCGGACGCTCCGCGCTTTCACAACCAGTACCTGCCGGACGAACTGCAGGTGGAGAAGCGCTTCCCAGCTGCCGCCGGCGAGGTGCTGAAGGCGGACGGCTACAACATCAAACGATCCGGCGAGTTCGACGAGCACAACCCCGGCATCTGGGGCGACAGCGAGTTGATCGCAGTCGATCCGAAGACAGGCGAACTGCTCGGCGGACATGACACCCGCAAGGGCTTTGGAAAGGCGAGCGGGTATTGAAGTTTGCCCTGTTCGGATCCAAATCGGGATTACTGATTTCGGCGAAGGGCAGTCGGTCGGTGTGGCATAGCTTTAGCTGTGCCAACATGGGTTCAGTCGGATGGTCGTGAGGGACGATGCTCGTTGATCGGAAGGGCTAAGCTTCAGCTGGGTCGACTGATGTTTTTGCTCGAAAGAGCACGCCTTCCTGAGTCAACATCGCTTCCGTTGGGCACGTTGCTCGTTGCACGGAAAGGCGCAGCTTCAGCTGGGTCGACTGATGTCTTTGATCGAAAGAGCACAGCTTCCTGCGTCAACATCGCTTCCATTGGGCACGCTGCTCGCTGCACGGAAAGGCACAGCTTTAGCTGTGCCAATACTCTTGTTCGAATCCCGGCTTTAGCCGCTGAGGTTGAGCTTTCGCGATGTCCGCGCCCACGAGGACCAGTCAGGAAGGTACATTTTTCGTGACCGCCGTATGCGCGGAACGGAAGCGGGTCTTCCAGAGGGACACCGCCGCGCAGCTGATGTTCGATGTCCTGCAGCATTACCGGTCCATCTACAAACTGCACGCCTTTGTCATCATGCCGGAGCATCTTCACGTCTTCCTGACTCCGACGGTTACGCTGGAGCGAGCGATGCAGTGCATCAAGGGCGGCTTCTCCAAGCGATATCACCATGCGGGTGGCAAGCATTCGCCGGTTTGGCAACGTGGCTTCGCGGATCATCGCGTGCGCGACCGTATCGATTACCTTGCACGGAAGACTTACCTCGAGCAGAATCCCGTGTCGCGACGGTTGGTCGAAGATCTCGGGGACTATCCGTGGTCGTCGGCGCATCGTAAGCAAGCTGACCTCAGCGGCTAAAGCCGGCTTTTTGTGGGGTCGTTGTGGCACAGCTTAAGCTGTGCCCTTCCGAGCGGATAGATCTACGCAATAAAGGTTATGTTCGAGCAGCTAAAGCTATGCGGATGCATCGTCGAAGCATTCGTCACCCGGATCGGCGGCGGTCAGGCGTCAGGATCGTCGGACGCTAAAGATGGTTTGTTGGGCCTTGGACGATGCCTCACCGAGCAAGCCGTTATCCTGATAGCGCACGCAAGGAGAACTGGCCATCGTTATTGCAACCTGGAATGTGAATTCGATCCGCGCGCGGATGACGCATGCGCTGGCTTTCCTTGAGACGCGCCAGCCGGATGTTCTGCTGCTGCAGGAGTTGAAGGGTCTCGAGTTCCCCGTGGAGGAATTTCGCGCCGTTGGCTATGAGTCGGTCGCCATTGGGCAGAAGAGTTACAACGGTGTCGCGATCCTTTCGCGGTTGCCGATTGAGATGGTCACGAACAAGCTCGCGGGGGATGACGAAGACACCCATGCGCGCTACCTCGAGACCATCCTCGATATGCCTACGAAGCTGCGCGTCGTGAACATCTACCTGCCGAACGGTAATCCTGTGGGCACGGAGAAATTCTTCTACAAGCTGGCGTGGATGGATCGGCTGATCCAGCAGATGATGGTTTGGAAAAACGATCCAATCCCGACGATCATTGGCGGCGACTTCAATGTGATTCCGGAAGACATCGATTGCGACAAGCCAGCGAACTGGTTGCGTGACGCGCTCTTTCAGCCGGAGCCCCGTGACCGTTATCGCGCAATGAAGGCGATGGGCTTTGTCGATGCATTCCGTGCGCTCTACCCCGATACCAGGGATGCGTTTACCTTTTGGGATTACTTCCGGCAGGCGTTTGAGCGCAATCGCGGCATCCGCATCGACCACTTTCTGCTGTCGCCGGGGCTTGCTCCGCGCCTGACCGCATGCGAGATCGACAAGACGCCGCGGGCCCAGGAGAAGCCGAGCGACCATACGCCGCTACTGGTAACCCTGGCGTAACGCGACGCGGCGTTGCATGTGTGCGCTCGAGTTCGTACACTTGCGAACCACAGGGGTATCGGCTTCATGATTCGTTCTCTCGCCATCGCTTCGGCAGCTGCATTCACTTCTTGTCTCGTCCTGAGCGCACAAAGCACGACCACTGTCGCTCCAGCACCAGCAGCAACCGCTGTGTCCGCACCGCAGCCGATCGACCCCGTTCTGACAAAGGATCCGGCGACGCTGACACCCGCCGAGATCAAGGGCCTGCAAACGAAGCTGGCAGACTTTGCGCAGCTTGCGCGCTATCGCGAAGAGAATAAAACTCTGGCGGCTACGGAGCCGGGTCGCGTTGTCTTTTATGGCGACAGCATCACGGACGGCTGGTCTCACCGCGATAAGACCGTCCCGTTCTTCCCCGGCAAGCCGTATATCAATCGCGGCATCGGGGGCCAGACCACGCCGCAGATGGTGATCCGCTTTCAGCAGGACGTGATCGCACTGAAGCCTGCAGCCGTCCTGATCCTTGCAGGCACCAACGACATTGCTGGCAACACCGGTATCGCGTCGGCCGAGAGCACGCAGGATAACCTGCGATCCATGGCGGAGCTGGCGAAGGCGCACGGCATCAAGGTCATCCTTGCCAGCGTGCTGCCCGCAGACGATTACCCATGGCGTCGCGGTCTTGGACCGGCAGAGAAAATTCGCACCATGAACGCGTGGATTCAGCAATACTGCGCGGCCAACGGCTTCACCTACCTGGACTACTACACGGCACTGGCGACACCGGCAGGTGGCATGAAGCCCGGCACCGCTCTCGACGGCGTGCACCCCACGGCAGCCGGGTACGCCATCATGGCGCCGCTGGCGCAGGCAGCCATCGACCGCACACTGCCTGCTCACTAGCCGCCGTTTCGAGCGTGCGGGGCGCGAACCATCGCTGATGCTCCGCTGCCCCGCCGTCCCTGCTATCGTTTTGGGTGATGATGAAGCGTTCCATCAGTACCCACGTGTTCTTGCAACAACGACTTCACGCAGGCCTGCTGGATGCGATGGTCGGCGCCGGCGCCCAGTCGATTGAGTTATTTGCGGCGCGCCACCACTTCGACTACGCCGACCGCACCGAGGTGAAGGAGCTGGCGAAGTGGTTTCGCAGCAACGACTGTCGCGCCACCCTGCACCAGCCCATCTTCGATGGCCGGGGCTCCAACTGGAGCAAGCACGTGCCACCGTCCATCAACTTGATTGATGTTGAGAAGACCCGCCGCATCGATGCGATGGATGAGGTCAAGCGCGCCCTGGAAGCAGCCGAGCAGATCGACATTGACAGCATGGTTCTGCACCTGGGAACAGCGAACGACACCTGGAACGAGCGCACGCTCGACATTTCGATGACTGCCGTCGAACACATCAAGGCATTTGCCGCACCGCTGGGTGTGAAGACGCTGATTGAGACCCTCCCCAACGACGTGACCACGCCCGAACACCTGATGGAGATGCTGCGCATCGGCCACCTGGATTCCGTGAACGTTTGCCTTGATGTGGGTCACATGAATCTGCATGGCATGGGTGGTGTTGCGGCAGCTTATGAGATCCTCGGCGACCGTATCAAGCAGTTGCATCTGCACGACAACGGCGGCGAGAAGGATGAGCATTGCTGGCCGGGCGAAGGAACCGTGAAGTGGGACGAGGTTCGGGCAGGCATTGCAGCGCTGAAGCAGCCTCCTACGGGCACACTGGAAATTCGCTACGAGCCTGAGATTGACGCGAAGTCCATGAGCGCGAACGCTGCGACGGCATTTCATATGCTGGAGCAGCCGGTAGGCCAGAAGTAGCTCCAGGGCGGTCAGCGGACAAAAAAATAATGGGCAACATGCTTGGCGCATGTTGCCCTTTTTTCTTTGCGCAGAGCAGATGCTCGCGCCCAAGATCTAAACTTCGCTGGTGCCGCTGAGGGTGGCGACAACGCACGGAAGAAGCAGCATGGTAAGAAAAGCAATTGCTACAAATAAGTCATGCATCCTGGTCTCCTGTTGCTTTGCCGGTGAGGTTCAGTGCCCTCTCCTGACAGACTTAGAATCGCCTGTTTGCCTTACTGCAACCATTGCCCAAAGGCGTGTCGCAAAATATCGTTCGTGTATCGGCGCCTACGCCTGTACGTTGCACCGCTAACACCTACGGGGCAGCGCCTGTTTTGCAACTGCCTGCGCGTCGCCGAGTGCGCAAACACCTGATAACACCATGCCCGCTGGCCCCGGTGGCAGTGCAGGAATACGCGCGGGAATACACTGAACAGTGTCATGAGCACCGAATCCAGCGCCCCCATCACGTCCATTGCAAACATCGGCACCCACGTCGGCCAGACAGTCACCGTGCGCGGCTGGCTGTACAACCTGCGCGCCAGCGGAAAGCTGCTGTTCCCTATCTTTCGCGATGGCACCGGGACCATCCAGGGCATTGTGCCGAAGGCTGCCGTATCGCCCGAAGTCTTCGAGACGCTGAAGGATCTGCAGCTTGAGTCGAGCCTGACCGTCACGGGCAAGGTGCGTGCCGATTCGCGCGCTCCCTCGGGCTTTGAGCTCGACGTCGAAGACGTGAAGGTGCAGCAGGCCGTGCGTGCTGACCAGCCCTTCCCCATCACGCTGAAGGAGCACGGTCCGGACTTCCTGATGGAGCATCGTCACCTGTGGATGCGCACGCCGCGCCAGTCGGCCATTCTGCGCGTCCGCGCGACCATCATGCGGGCGGCGGCAGAGTTCTTCGACGACCAGGACTTCACGCGCACCGATCCACCCATCCTGACACCTGCAGCCTGCGAAGGCACAAGCGAACTCTTCGAGATGAAGTACTTCGACGAAGGCAATGCCTACCTGACGCAAAGCGGCCAGCTCTATATCGAAGCCACGGCACTGGCTTTGGGTAAGGTGTACAGCTTCGGCCCCACCTTCCGCGCAGAGAAGAGCAAGACACGCCGCCACCTGACTGAGTTCTGGATGATCGAGCCGGAGGTCGCTTACGCCGACCTGGATGACCTGATGGTGCTGGCGGAGAACTTCCTGTCGCACATCGTCACACGCGTGCTGGAGAAGCACCGCATCGACCTGAAGACAATCACGGGCGCAGACGATAAGGCTGCAAGGCTTGAGAAGATCAGCGCACCCTTCCCGCGTGTGAGTTATGACGATGCGCACGCCATGCTGGAGAAGGCGTTCGCCGAAGGCCTGATCGAGAAGCCGCATGTCTATGGCGATGACTTCGGCGCGCCCGATGAGACCTACATCTCGAACCAGTTCGACCGGCCGGTGATGGTGCATCGCTACCCGGCGGAGGTGAAGGCTTTCTATATGCAGCCCGATCCGAAGGATCCCCGGAAGGCGCTCTGCGTGGACGTTCTGGCGCCCGAAGGCTATGGAGAAATCATCGGCGGATCGCAGCGCGTGGACGACTATGACCTGCTGAAGGAGCGCATCCTGTCGCATGGTCTGCCGCTGGAAGCATTTGAGTGGTACCTGGATCTGCGCAAGTATGGCAGCGTGCCGCACAGTGGCTTCGGTATGGGCATTGAGCGCTGCGTCGCGTGGATCTGCGGGCTGGATCACGTACGCGAAACAATTCCGTTCGCGCGGACGCTGAACCGGATCTACCCGTAGTTACCGGCCCAGGCGATTGATCCCGGCCGTGTTCCAGATGCGTTCCGCAGGCGTTTCGCGTGCAGCACGCAGCATGGCGCGGCCGACCGTTTGCGTGTCGGTTGCCAGCTTGGGGAAGCGGCCAAGCAGCGCTACCAGAGGCAAGAGCGCGCGATACAGCAGGTTGTAGATGGCCACCTTTGACCGGATGCCGTTCTTCGCCAGGATCAGTCCCGGTCGGAACATGTATGCCGCGCGAAATGGCATGGACAGCAGCGCATTTTCCGTTGCCCCCTTCACACGCGCCCACATCGTCTTACTGCGGACGTCGGTCCCTTCGCCTGAGACGTAGAGGAAGACCATGGCGGGGTTCTGCTTCGCCAGGACACGCGCCGCGGCCAGCGTCAGGTCGCGCGTAACGCGCTTGTAGGCGGCTTCTTTCATGCGGAACGACGAGACGCCCAGCGGGAAGAAGCACGCGTCGAAGCCGGTCAGTTCGCGGGCGATGGGCGTGAAGTCGAGGTCTGAAAAGACATCGGGCCGAACCAGTTCGCGCAGCTTTGGACTCTTACGGTCGACGGCCGTGTCGACCGATGCATCGAGCGCACTGCGGCTGACCGTGAGCACTTCAACCACTCCGGGGTCCAGCAGACACTCGCGGAGAATACCCTGGCCAACCATGCCACTGGCGCCGAAGATGACAACTCGCATGCGCAATCCGATGCGCTTGCGGGTTGGCAAGATTCCTTTTCCAGCCGGACGCTGGACCTCGGTGCTTATGCTGTCGTAGCGCGGACAATCTTTCCGGAATTGGGAACAGTGGTGCGGGATTTATAAGGACCGCGTTATGATCGCCTCTCGTCGGTGTCAGAGGTGCCACGTGCGTTTGTTTGCAGCGTTCCTAGTGGGTTTGTCCGTGTCGGTTTGTGTGGCGCAGACCGCGGTGAAGACAGAGAGCGGCGATCTTGCCGGTGTTCGCAGCGGCAATGTGCGCGCGTTCCTTGGAGTGCCGTTTGCCGCGCCACCTGTTGGCGACCTGCGCTGGAAGGCGCCGCGGCCCGTTGTTCGGAGCGCGACGCTGTTGCCGGCAGACAAGCCTGGTTCCGCGTGCATGCAGGTGCTGTCCCGCAGTCGACTGCCCTGGACGGAAGCCTTCATGGTGCAGAACAACGCCAGCGAGGACTGCCTGTCCGTCAATATTTGGGCGCCTGCAAAGGGCGGTCGGCATGCCGTACTCGTCTTCTTCCACGGCGGCGGCTTCAATGAAGGTTCCAACAGTGTCGCCGGTTATGACGGCACAACATTGGCCGAGCACGGCGTGATCGTCGTGGACGCGAACTACCGCCTGGGCGTCTTCGGCTACCTGGCCACGACTGCGTTAGCAGCTGAATCAGGCCATGACAGCGCCGGGAACTACGGCCTGGCTGACCAGATCGCGGCGCTCGGCTGGGTGCAACGAAACATCGCAGCCTTTGGCGGCGATCCGTCTCGTGTCACCATCGCGGGTCAGTCTGCCGGTGCGCAGAGTGTCGCGCAGCTGATCGCATCCCCGCGTGCAAAGGGCCTCTTCGCCCGCGCGATCATGAACAGCGGACCGCCGGTGTGGCCGGCGACATCGATCACACCTCTGCCCGAGGCTGAGGCTGCAGGCGACAGGTTCACGCACGCACACGGCGGCAGCCTGGCGGCCCTACGGGCGATGTCAGCGGAGGACCTGATGAATGCAAAGGACACTCCGCCGCGCAGGCCCGTGGTGGATGGATGGTGGCTGACCGAGGAGCCGGGCGATGACCTTCGCAGTCCCGTGGGCAGCGATGTGCCTGTCATCGCAGGCTGGAATGGCGATGAGGGCGGCACGACTGTGCCTAACGGCAAGACCGCTGAGGCTTATCGCGCGGACGCTGAGAAGAAGCTGGGCGCGGACGCGGCAAGATTCCTGAAGCTGTATCCCGGCAACGACGACGCGCAGGCAGCGAAGTCGCAGGTCGCTGCGGGCAGAGATCGCAACTACGCCGTGGCAGCCCTTTACGCTGACGCATACGTACGCCGACGCACTTCGGAGGTCTTTCTGTACGACTTCAGCCGGGTGCCGCCGTGGAAGGCGCATCCGGAGTTCGGTGCCCATCACACTGCAGAGATCCCGTACTTTTTCGGGACGCTGGACCGCGTGAAGGACCGTGACTACGATGCGACGGATCGTGCGGTCAGCCGAGAAGCTGTCATGGCCTGGGTCCACTTCGCGGAGACCGGCACGCCCGGACCGCCGTGGATCCCTGCACGCAATGGTGGCGGTCCGTTCAACGTGCTGGGCGACACGTTCAAGGTGGAGTCAAAGCTCGACAGCCTGCGTGCTACGTTCTGGAAGTCCGTTTTAAGCAGACCCTAGAAGCTGTCTCGGAGAACGTGCTGCGGCATACCAGGGGGCATATGCCCAGGATCCGGGGCACCCGCTCTGGCTGTGGGCGCGTCATACGGAATCTAGAACGTGGAGGCAATCAGCATGGCAGAGCGCGATGAAGACGATTTTGTGACAGTAGCAAGCTACTCGGAGGTGGGTGAGGCGGCCCTGGCGCAGAGCGTGCTGGACGGCGCGGGCGTGGACTCCTTCCTGAGCGGCGAAGAAGCGAACATCCTTCTGCCGATGAGCGGCGCACGCCTGCAGGTGAAGGTGTCGGACGTAGAGACAGCTCGCGAGCTTTTGAACACCGTACCGACTGTGACGGATGCAGATGGCGTGGATAGCGGCAGCTCCCGCGTGGGCGCGTCGCTGGCGGACAACGGTGACGATCTGTAACGGCTTCGCGATGGCGGGCACCCAGGCCGGTGTCCGCCGAGAGCGCCTAGAATCAAGCTATGAGTTCCCAAATAAAGCCACGCGAGAAGGCCGTCGTCTGCCTCTCTGGCGGGATGGATTCCACCGTCTGTGCAGCGCTGGCCGCCCGCGATTATGATGCCTATGCCCTGCACTTTTCGTACGGCCAACGGACGGAGGCGCGTGAGCTGCTCTCAGCCCGCGGCGTTGCGGAGGCATTGGGTTTCAAGCAGTTCCTGCCGCTGCGAATGGACCTGTTCCGTCAGATTGGCGGCTCGGCGCTGACGGATGCGTCCATTGCAGTTCCTGACGCTCCGGCTGAAGAGTCGGCCATCGGCGATGCCATTCCGGTGACCTATGTCCCGTTTCGCAATGCGCACTTCCTTTCTGCCGCGGTCAGTTGGGCTGAGGTGATCGGGGCAAAAGTGATCCTGATTGGCGCAGTCGAACAGGACAGCTCCGGCTATCCGGACTGTCGTCCGGCGTACTACGATGCCTTCAACGCGCTGATCCGGCAGGGCACCGCGGTGGGCGATATCCGGGTGGAAACACCGCTCATCCACATGAGAAAGCGTGAGATCGTGGCGCTGGGTGTTGAACTTGGTGCGCCGTTACATGTAAGTTGGTCCTGCTACTCAGGCGAGGATTTCGCCTGCGGCGTGTGCGAAAGCTGCGTGCTTCGGTTGCGGGCATTTCGGGAGGCCGGCACAACGGATCCCATACCCTACGCCCAAAGCTGACGTGCCGAAACAGGGCGCGACCGGCCCTGAACCGGGGCGCAACAAGGCCCACAAGATTGCGTTTGAACCCATGGGACGGCCGCTGCGCCGCCCAGCCAAGGAGTACGACATGAACCGCCGCTTCCTTTCCTCTACCGCACTGCTGGCACTGCTGTCGCCGGCCGCTCTTGTTCTTGCGCAGGCACCCGCACCGGGCAGCATCCATGGTCACGTGCAGAACGCTGCCGGCATGCCCCAGGCAACCGGCGATATCAAGCTGACGACCGACCGCAACTCGGATGCGAAGGCCCGCAAGTATCAGTACTCCTTCCCGGTCGACGCGAATGGCGACTTCAAGGGAACGGACATTGCTCCGGGCAAGTACATCCTCTTCTACATCGTCAAGGGCGATTCGGTCGATTACATCGACAACGTCGAGATCAAGAGTGGTGTTGACCTGGCGCAGAACGACGACATGACCCGCGAAGAGTTCGTGAAGGCCATGACGCCGGAGATGAAGAAGCAGATCGAAGAGTTCAAGAAGCAGAATGCAGCCACCATGGCCGCAAATAAGGCCGTCGGCAACATGAACGCGCTGCTGACCCAGGCTCGCGAGAATGAGAAGGCCGGCAAATTCGACGACGCCATCACGGAGATGCAGCAGGCAACGCAGCAGGGCCCGAACGAAGCCATCCTGTGGCTTGAACTGGGCAACGCGCAGCTTGGCGCAAAGAAGTATGACGATTCCGTCGTCTCCTTCCAGAAGGCCGCTGATCTGAACGCAGCCAGCAAGAAGCCGAACCCGGCTGTATCCGGCAGCGCGTACAACAACATGGGCCAGGCCCTGGTTGCCAACAAGAAGTCGCAGGAAGCACTTGCAGCGTATGACAAGGCTGCCCAGGCTGAGCCTGCAAAGGCTGCGACCTACTACTACAACGAGGCTGCCGTGATGTACAACGCCGGTGCCCATGACCAGAGCGCGCAGGCCGCCGACAAGGCCATCGCTGCCGATCCGACCAAGGCCGACGCCTACTACATCAAGGGCCAGAGCCTGATCGACAAGGCTTCGATCGACTCGAAGACGCAGAAGATGACGGCTCCGGAAGGCTGCCTCGAGGCCTATCTGAAGTACCTGGAGCTTGCTCCCACCGGCTCGCACGCTGCGGATGTCCAGGGCATTGTCAGCGCCTTCGACCAGAAGCAGGTATCGGACTTCAAGGCGAACGCCAAGAACAAGAAGAAGTAGTCAACAGCATCAGGAAGCAGAATGGCCCCGGAGTAATCCGGGGCCATTCTGTTTCGCGCACCCGTAACGGTGCCCGTATGTATGCCTGTTTCGGCGTTGAGGCCTTTGCCGCGATAGACTAAATCCCGTCATGGAAGAGAACACACTGGTCCCAGCGACCGCAGCGGAAGAGCGGCACGAGACCCTGCCGGAGTCCCTCGCGGGACTGGCCTACGTACTTGTCATCGGCCTGTTTGTGATGACGTTTCTCTTTCAGAACTTCGCCATCCCCTCCGGTTCCATGGAGAACACGCTGCTGATCGGCGACCATGTGGTCGTGGATCGCATCACGCTGGCACCGCGAACCGCCTGGATGCCGCTGGAACATCAGCGCCCGGTACAGCGCGGCGATGTGATCGTCTTCGTGAAGCCGAACACTGAAATCCCGGACATGATCCTGGTTAAGCGCGCCATCGGCCTGCCCGGCGACCGCATTCACCTGGAGCACGGCGTCCTGTATCGCAACGGCGAGCGCGTCAATGAGCCTCAGATCTCGATGCCCGATGGATCCGAAGGACACGAATACGAGACAGCACGCGACGACTTCCCGCGCGATCTGGAAGGCATCGCCGCAGCGGCCGCCAACAACAACGCTGCCGGCTGGTCGCTTGAGATTCGGAATCATGTGCAGAATGGCGAGCTGATCGTTCCTCCGAATTCAGTCTTCGCGATGGGCGACAACCGCCTGCAGAGTCTTGACAGCCGCTTCTGGGGCTTCGTGCCCATGCAGAACCTGATCGGCCGACCGATGTTCGTCTACTGGTCCTTCCTCACTCCGTCTGACCAGGAATTGAAGACCGGTGCAGGCAGTACGCTTGCGTGGATCGGCCATGAGGCGACGCACTTCTTCAGCGATACACGTTGGAAGCGGACCTTCCACCGGATACAGTAGGGCGCATGCAGAGCAGTACGCCCCAAGTGCACGACGAGGACGACCCGCTGTGGACGCCGATACGGAAACGCCGCGCTACCTACGCAGGCGCCGCCGTGGTGGTGCTGCTCCTGCTGGTGATTCTGCCGCCCTATATCTCGATCAGCCGCTATCAGCGGCGTGTGGCCGCCGCTATCTCCGGCGAGCTTGGCCGACCGGTGCACTTTTCCAGCATCCAGATGCACCTGCTGCCGCTGCCCGGACTCACGATCAAGTACCTGGTCGTCAGCGAACTGCCGGAGTTCGGCTCAGAGCCCGTGATGGTCTCCGACACGGTGGAAGCGCGGCTGCGCATCAGTTCGCTGTGGCGACGCCGGATCGAGGTCTCGCGGATCTCGATGGAGGCGCCCAGCATTAATCTGGTGCGCCGCACCGATACGGGCCGCTGGAATCTGCAGGGCATTGTGACGCAGGCGTCGCAGATCACCTCGGCACCCACGGCGCAGACCGCGGCCGGTGACGCTCCACGCTTCCCCTACATCGAGGCGACTGACGCCCGCTTCAACATCAAGAACGGCGATACCAAGATGCCGTTCAGCGTGAAGGAAGCCCAGTTCTCCCTATGGCTGCCGGAACCGGACGAATGGCACCTCCGCTTCAGCGGCAAGCCCGTCCGGACAGACACCGATGTGAGCGACGTCGGCCTGCTGAAGGTTGAGGCCACGCTGGGCAAAGGCACCAGCCTGCAGGCAGCGCCCATTGAACTACAGGCAAGCTGGAAGCCCACACCGCTGGGCGAGGCGGGCAAGCTGACTTTTGGTCACGACATGGGCTGGCGCGGCGAAGCATCTGCTGAGGCTTCGCTGAAGGGAACGCTGGCGCTGGCAAAGCTGACAGGCGATCTTCACCTGCTATCGCTGCGCCGTGCCGACTTTGTTCCCGAACATACCGCGGAGATCAACGCCCACTGCGAAGCGAACACGAATGGTCTGCTGGGCAGCCTGCATGAGATCAAGTGCGCGGTGCCGACCGATGAAGAAACCTCGATCTTCAGCGCCATGGAGTTTCTGCGCCGGACGGTGCCCAGCGGACATGACCTGCCGGATGCTTCGGCAAAGCCCGGCGTACTGCTGCTGCGTGGTGACGTGCCGGACGTGATGCATTGGCAGACGGTGAATTTGCAGGCTTCTCTAAAAAACGCCAAGGCGAATTACGCGCTGGCGTGGCTTCGCCTCTTCTCCAAGCGGATTCCGCGTGACGCTGGGCTTGGCGGAACGTTGGACCTTACAGCGTGGAAGGAAGACAACGGTTCGTCGAGCGATCGCTGGGGCGGCACGCTGGTCTGCGCCTGCACGCTGCCGCCGCCACCTGCCGCAAAGAGCGACACGACAGCAGGCAGCGAGACGGCCCCAACAAGCGTTACGAATCAGAAGGCCAACCGCTGGAACCTGGTGCTGACCTATGGCGCGCTGGGCGCACACGGGGACACACCTGCCGGCGCGATCGCCGTGAATGCCTACAGGCCATCTCCCACGGATGTGGGCACAGAGCCTGTCGTGGCAAAGTCCTATGGCGATGCAGCTGTGTCAGGCCAGCTGAGCCGGAACGGCTACACCCTCATCTACAGCACACGGGCCACCGCAGAACAGGCTGCCGCACTGCTGCCGCCACTGGGCGACGGCATGCCCACGCCCGACACCGGGACTGCACTTGAGGTCCAGCGCCCGTGGGGCGGTCCGCAGACATGGACCGCAGCAACACCCGCCAAGCCCGAACCACGTTCGCGCCGACGCCGTTAAAAACCGAGCTCCCGGCTGTCGCTATCGGGCAGGCGGAAGGTTTGTGATGGAACGGCGATGTGTCGTCGCGCGCGCTTCCGGCACAGAGCCGTCATTCACGACGACCTCCTGCGGATCCGCCTCAAACGGCACGCGGATCGTGGCGCGGCCATGAGCCGGAACACGCAGAGGCAGCGTGTTGGTCAGGTCGCCGGCGCGAACAGTAACGGGGACCTCAGCCTCTGTCTCACCGGCATTCTGAACCTCTACTGCTACGAGCCAGGAACCAACGGCCGGGGCGATGCGATCGCCGGGCGCGATGGGCTTGCGCTCCGCCTCGTACGTGGGGTCACCGACCTGCGGCACGGGTTCCGGGCCGATCGGGCCACCGACGGGCTTCTTTGCAGGCAGGTAGTCCACGGGGGCATTCCGCTCCACGCGACGCGGCGCGACGGTCACGATCGACAGGTCAGGCAGGCTATGCCCCGCGTCGATCCAGCTCCGGAAGAACCAGCCGAGATCGCGCTTGCCGGCAACCTGCTGCAGCATCTGCTCCATCGCAGTTGTCTCTGCTAGCGCAGCGCCGCCAGATGCGCCATCCGTTGACCGAATCTGACCTGTCGCGTCCGAGGGTGCCAGGCGCTGGCGCCAGCCGGAGATAGCCTGCTGCAGGCCACTGTCACCCAGCATGCCGCGCAGCATCTCAAAGACATACGCCGCACGGGCGCGGGCGCAGGCAGGATCGGCGCATGTCGCCAGGGGCGGAAGTGTCTGTGTCGTGAAGGCGTCCTGCGACGAAGAAGAGGTCGGCGACGGTAATGGAGCAGCCTGCGCCTGGAGCGCGGTGGCGTTGGAGGCAAGACCGTTGAGGGCGACGGCCCTGCCCTGCGACCGCTCCGACCAGACCGCCTGCAGGAACGTGGGAATGCCCTCGCGAAGCCATGCGGCCGCAACATCGGGCGGCAGCCACGCGGCAGCCACCGGCTGGACCAGCGTAGGCGCCAGAGCGGCAGCGGGCGCGGTTCCGAGTGGAGCCACTAGCAGCGTGCCATCGGAATAGCCAGCGGCACTTCGGATTGGCAGATCGATGACATCGATCGCGGACAGAGGCGCGGCGCCGAGCCATTCTGACATCATGGGTCGCAGGCGGGTGGCGGCCTCACCTAATGCAGCAACGGTATCCGCCCGGTCGGTGACTACGCGCAGCAGACCGTTCGCAGCCAGGTGCGGCGCAGCCTGCGCGATGAAGAGGGATGGCGTGTGCGGCCCCATTGCCGCGCGGGACCAGCTGGCCGTGACGACGCCGGCACCGTCCGCGGTGTTCCCTGCCGCAGCCTGGCTGCCGCCGAGGGGCCGCAGGACAGCTCGCTCTCCGGTGAAGAACGCTGCGTCCGGGCGGGTTCCGGTGTATTCCACCGTGAGATCCAGGCGGAAGGGACTGGCCGCGTCTGCGATGCGAGCGGCAGCGACGGACTGAGGCACCGCATCACCATTTCGAAGGAGCGCTGGTGCTGTCGTGACCGGATACCAAAGCACATCTCCCAGGCCGCGGAGACCGGTAAAGGTATCCGTGACGGTATCCCAGTCAGTTGATGCTGCACGACCGGCTGGTGCGCCCATGGCGGTCAGGCGGCCTGTGCTGGCGGTGATCGTCCCACCGTAATAGAGGTCCAGCGCAACCATCGCGCCCGGGCCCAGCGGCTCCGGCAGCGTCAGCAGCAGTTCCGTGCCGACGCCGGTGTGGTCCAGGTCATCCGCGATGTGGTGCTGCTCAAGCTTCAGCGGCGCATTCGCCGCTCGGGCGCTCTCCCACTGCAGGGCGCCGGAGACGCGCAGCGGCAGGCGTGTCATGGGCGAGGAACCGGTATTGCGGACCAGGAGCTGTGCGCGCGTCTCGATCTCGCCTGTGTGCGAGTTCAGATGGAGGTCAAGATAGGTGCGGGCGATCTGCGGTGCAGCCCGCTCGGCCACCGTCACGTTGGCCGACGCGGCAAGATCCGCAGCCGTGAGGACGATGGCTTCGGGGGCGTCCGTGCTGCTGGAAACTGCCTCTGCCGGAGCTTCTGTCACGATGACCGGAGGCGACTCGACTGCCGGTTCCTCCGGCGTGTCTGTTCGGCGCTTCAGCGAGCGCGGATGGCGGCTGCTGGTGGACACACCAGATTTGGGCTTGGGTTGGGTCGCAGGATCGGCTGCTGGAGCCGTTTGCGCAGGATCCTCGTCCGGCGGCGCCGGTGGCTCGTGCCGCTCAAATAGAACTTTGCCCTTGGGGAGCGGCGGCTGGGGATCGGCAGGAGGGGTCTGCTGCTGGGCACTGCAAGTCACTGTCGCCAGCGCCAACGCACCGAAGACGCGGGCGCTCCACATCCTGAACGGATGTGGGGACTTACGGGCGCACGTTGGAAATGTGGGAGAGTCCGTCATCGGATCCAGCGTCTCAGGGGCAAGACATGCGAGACCCGCTACCGCGTGATTTGGCTTACTTGGGGACATTTGCACCAGCGGACCTCGGCTCAGGAGCCCAGGCCCTTCCTTGGTTTGGACGGCTTGGGGTCAGCTTCGGCAGCGGCCGGGGTAGCGGCGTGCCGGCGCTGGCGTGCCGCCTCGTACATGACGACGGCTCCCGCGACGGAAACGTTCAACGAAGGCACGGCGCCCGCCATGGGGACGCGCAGCAGGAAATCGCAGGTGCGCTTGGTCAGGTCGTGCAGACCGGCGCCCTCGCGGCCCAGCACCAGCGCAATGTCGGCGTTGAAGTCGAACTGGTCGTAATCCATCGTCCCGCGCTCGTCGAGGCCGATGATCCAGATGTTCTGTTTTTTCAGGTCTTCCAGCGACCGGACCAGGTTGGTTACCTTCGCCACACGAACGTGTTCCGTTGCGCCCGCGCTCGCTTTGGCGACTGTCCCGGTAATGGACGCGGCGCGGCGCTCGGGGATCAGGACGCCATCAACACCGGCACCATCCGCTGTACGCAGCAGAGCGCCCAGGTTATGCGGGTCTTCGACACCGTCCAGCGCCAGCAGAAAGCGCTTGGTTGCGACGGGCTTTAGCAGGTCCTCAATGGTCAGTGCCTTGCGCTCCCGCAGAAAGGCGACGGCCCCACCATGATTTTCGCTGCGGCTCATCCGCTGCAGCTCTTCGCGGCTGGCTGAGCTCACGCGAATCTTCGAGGCGCGGCACAGGTCCGCCAGCGCCGCCACACGGGGGTTCGGCGCGCCGGACAGCACCGTAACGTGGTCCAGGTCTGCCGGCCGCATGCGGACGGCCTCAGTTACGGGATGAACACCGAAGATTATTTCCATCAGCTAGACCGCTCCGAAAGGCGCGAGCGCAATGCGCTGAAATCGTTCGCCACTCTTCAAGTCTACTTGTTACAAATCGTTACCCACAGCGGTCGGAAGCCAATCCTATAATCGCGCCAGCGTCCCCCTGCGCAGTTGATTCCCCGAGGCGAAACCCATGCTGGAAGAAAAATCTTTCGCTGTCCGCGTCTTTCCCACAAAATATCGCGTCAACAAGGGCGTGCAGACCCTGCCCATGACGGCGGCAATGATCGAGGCCAATGAGGCCGAGAACGCCGACATTGCACGCGGGTTGAAGCAGCAGGACCCGGAGCTGCTGGATCGCCTGATCGATACCTATCAACATCGCCTGATGCGCTACCTGACCTTCCTGACCGGCAAACGCGAGGTTGCGGAAGACCTGTTCCAGGAGACATGGATGCGTGTGCTGATGCGTGGCGGCCAGTACAACGGCAAGGCCCGGTTCGATACATGGCTGTTTACGATCGCCCGCAATTTGGTGATTGACCTGTCACGTAAGCGTACGATGGCTTCCCTGGATGAACTGCAGGACCCCACAAAGGACGAGCGTCCTTTTGAGATTGCCATCGATGGCCCTTCGCCTTTTGAGCAGTTCTGCTCCCGCGAGGATGCCGCGGAAGTTTCTGCCGTACTTCTGGAATTGCACGCCAGCTATCGAGAGGTGCTGGTGCTACGCTTCCACGAGGAGATGGCGCTGGAGGAGATTGCAGCCGTCACACGGGCGCCCCTGTCGACCGTGAAATCCCGTCTCTACCGTGGTCTGGCTGCGCTGAAGCCGCAGCTTGAGAAACTGCGCGGCGAGCGTAACCAGGTGCGGCGGCAAGTCGTGAGCGGAGGGTTTTGTTGAGCATGGCGATTACAGACGACCAGCACGGGGCTCGACCGGTGTTCGATGCACGTGCTGCGATTGTGAATCGCACCCGCCGCGTCGTGCGAGCACGTGCGGCCGCCATGCAGGCACGTAAGCGTACCGTTCAGGATCTGATCGTCCCCTTTGCGATCTGCTCCACCATCCTGCTGCTGATCGCGAGCGCTGTGTGGTCGCTGGGCGATGAGAGTCTGGCAGAGTTTGAAGGCGGACTGGGCAAGCGCGTTCTTGAGTTCGGCGGCGACGCCGGCAGCTCCATCAGCATCGTGCTCGTGTGGTTCCTGCCACTTTCCGTGATTACAGCGGCCATCGTCATGCTGCGTCGCAGCCGCAGCCACGACCGCAACGACGAGGTACCGCGCTAATGGCCTGGGGAATCGATCCGCCATCGCGTCCGGATGTTGAGGACGAGGGCAACGAGCTGAAGATGATCCCGCTGTGGTCGGTGATCCTGTCGCTCGTCGTCTTTGCGGGCATCCAGGTTCTCAGCTTCTGGGGCCGTCAGAACTCCATGCCACATCGCGGGAACCCCGTGATGCATGTGGTGGGCAGCTATAGCTGGGGAGCTGCGCTGGCGAGCTACGTGCTGCTGATCGGTTACATCAGTCGTGATGTGAAACGTCGCAACATGAGCGCCGGCATCTGGATGCTGATTGTCCTGGTGATGCCCGGCGGCATCGGGGCAATCGTCTACTTCATGCTGCGGCAACCGATGATGACCCGCTGCCCGTCCTGCCGGACGGAGGTCGCCAGCGGTTTTCACTTCTGCCCACAGTGCCAGTTCCAGATGAAGCCAGTGTGCGGCCAGTGCTTCCGCGGCGTCCACATCACGGACGTGTACTGCGTCCAGTGCGGCCACGATCTGACGCGGGATGAGATGCCCGCTCGGCTACGTTCGCATAGCGACTAGCGTTCCTGACGCGATAGCGCGTGATCCCAGCCGGCATAACGAATATCCAGAATCGTCACAGCGTCCTCTCCAACGCTAAAGAGCAGTGCTACCCGGCCGCGAACTGATAATTCGAAGATAGGGACGGAGTTCTTTCCTGACCGAACCTCGAAGCGGCGCATCGCCTGGCGTATCGCACGCCGTCCTGATTCTTGGCGAGCATTCGGTCTGCACGTTGTGTGATGGATTCGCCATCGACAAGGCGGCTCTCGACCAGTTCGCTGCCGACCGGAATCCGCCAGCGTCCACGCGGTCCTGGATGTCCTGCAAGATCTCCGCAGGCTGCGTGATCGTCAATGTACCGGTCTGGGGCACATCGCACCCCGCCGGCAGCAGTTTCGCGCCGCCAGCATCGCCCTGACAGGAAACATTCCGCTTGCACTGCCCCCTGCATCCTGCGTAGTTGATACAACAGATCCAACGGAAAAGCTTTCCCGGGGGTTGTCCAACATGCGTTCTCTACTGCAGGCTCTATCGGCCGTCGCCTTAGTCTCTTCCGCCCTGTCGATCGGGGCGCAGACCCCTGCGGCAGGCTCGCCCACGGCTGTTGCCGCGACCATCCAGGTGCCGCTGGAGAAGCTTCCCTACTCGCCCGTGCTGAATGTGAACAACCTCGACCGCAGTGTCGACCCTTGCACGGACTTTTATAAGTTCAGCTGCGGTGGTTGGATCAAGAACAATCCGATCCCGGCGGACCAGTCGTCCTGGAGCGTCTACGGCAAGCTGGCCTACGACAACCAGCAGTTTCTGTGGGGCATTCTGCGCGACGCCGCTGCCATGAAGGATCGCGATGCGACGCAGCAAAAGATCGGCGACTATTTTGCCGCGTGCATCGATGAAGCCGCCATCGACCGTCGCGGGGACGCGCCCATCCGTCCTGTGCTGGCGCGGATCGCTGCCTACAGGTCTCGCGAGGCATTGCTGCGCGATCTGCCCGCCTTCGCTGCCGATGTCGATGGATCCTTCTTCTTCAATGCAGGATCGACGCAGGATCCTGACGACTCCGACAAGGTCATCGCCGAACAGTCTGCGGGAGGGCTGGGGCTGCCGGATCGCGACTACTACCTGAAGACCGACGCGAAGAGCATCGAGATCCGCCAGAAGTACGTCGCATATATCGCGCAACTGTTCGTCATGGCAGGTGAGCCCGCAGCCTCGGCGAAGGCCGATGCGGATGCTGTTCTGAAACTTGAGACAGCCCTGGCGACGGCAGCGCTGTCGCGCGTGGACCTTCGCGATCCGTACAAGACCTTCCACAAGCTGACACTCGCGGACCTGCAGAAGCAGATTCCTGCGATGGATTGGACCGAGTTCTTCCGCCACTCTGGCGCGCCCGCGTTCACGACCATGAACATTCAGCAGCCCGCTCTGAATGCCGCCGTTCAGACCGTGTTGACCACGACACCGCTGCCCGCCCTGCAGGCCTACGAGCGCTTCCACGCGCTGACGGAAGCCGCGCCCGCGATGAGCAAGCCCTGGCAGGATGCGCAGTTTGAGTTCTTCAGCCATACGCTGCGCGGCACACCGACACTGGCTCCCAAGTGGCGCCGCTGCACGCGCCAGGTGGACGCCTATCTTGGCGAAGCGCTCGGGCAGGAGTTTGTTCGCCGCACCTTCTCCGCAGATACCAAGGCGAAGACTGTCCTGATGACCAAAGAGATCGAAGACGCCATGAAGCTCGAGATCGAGCAACTGGACTGGATGAGTCCGGCCACCAAGGCGGAAGCGCTGCGGAAGCTGTCGACCATCCGCAACAAGGTGGGATATCCCGATCACTGGCGCGACTACAGCGCGCTCAAGGTGGATCGCGACGACTACTTTGGCGATTGGCATCGGGCGGTGGAGTTCGAAAGCAAGCGGCAATTCGCGAAGATCGGTAAGCCCGTGGACCGTAACGAATGGGGCATGACGCCACCGACGGTGAACGCGTACTTCGATCCGCAGATGAATGACATCAACTTTCCCGCAGGCGTCCTGCAACCGCCGCTCTACGACCCGAAGGAAGACGATGCCGTGAACTATGGCAACACGGGATCGACCATCGGGCACGAACTAACGCATGGCTTCGACGACCAGGGCCGACAGTTTGACTCGAACGGCAACCTGCGCGACTGGTGGACCAAGGACGATGCCAAGGGCTTCGAAGACCGCATCAACTGTGTGCGCGACCAGTTCGCGACCTACACGGTCGTGGATGACATTCACATCAACAGCAAGCTGACGAGCGGCGAGGATGTTGCGGACTTGGGCGGAACTCTGCTCGCCTATCTTGCGTGGCGCGACGCGACCAAGGCTGAGCGGCTGGCGCCGGTGGACGGCTTCACTCCCGACCAACGTTTCTTCCTCGGCTTTGCGCAGTGGGCCTGTGAGAACCAGCGGCCGGAACAACTGCGCGTCCATGCGGCCACCGATCCACATTCGCCAGGCGAGGCACGCATCAACGGCATCGTGACGAACCTGCCGCAGTTCGCCACCGCATTTAGCTGCCCGAAGACGGCGCCCATGGTGAAGGCAAACGTCTGCAAGGTCTGGTGATCACAGAGCGATACGGCTTCCTCAGGCAACCCAAAATCGAACACCAGAAAGGCAACAGCGCACCGCGACCTTCCCTCAAAGAAGGTGTTCTTTCCGTTGCTGCCATCGCGCAGTGTTTTCGGAAGAGGGGGAGCTCCATGAAGATCACCGCACGATTCGCCACTGTTGTTCTTAGCGCCGGTCTTTTTGTTTTGCCGGCAGTCACCCTTGCACAGGGACCACCGCCTCCGGGATACGGCCAGGGCCCGGGATATGGCCAGGGCCCAGGCTATGGTCGCGGACCGGGTGGACCGGGCGGATGGGACGCACCGCCCTCTGAGTTCACGCGTGACCTGCAGCGCAATGCGTTCCATGACGGCCTGGAGGGAGCACGACGCGACCTTGAAAATCGCCGCCGGCCGAACGTAAACAACCGGGATGAATACCGCAACTACCGTGGACCGGAGCGTCGCGCGTATCGCATGGCATTCGAACGCGGCTACCGCGCTTTCTGGGATCATTCCCGCATGGGCGGCCCCGGCGGACCTCGATAAGGTCGCCGAACCTCCGAACGTTGAATCGTCTCAGAATGAAACGACGGCCTGTCCTTTTGGGGCAGGCCGTCTTCTTTGAGGTCGCTAGAACCGCGCGACCAGCCAGACGCCACACACCATCAAGGCCCCACCCACAAGCCGCATCGGCGACGCGGTATGCTGCTTCAAACCAAGCATGCCGAAGTGATCCAGCAGAATACTCACGACGACCGATGCGGTAATGCTGACACCGGTGAAGACGCCCGATCCTAGCTTCTGTGCCAGCATCAGACCGATGACGGTGGCGATGATGGAGATCAGGCCGCCCGTCCAGGCCCACCACGACACCGTGGATACCTGCGCACCGGAAGGCAGTGGCTGACGCAGAATCGCCTGCATCAGGAGCACGCCGAGCAGGCCCGTGCCATAGACCCACACCGTCGCCCAGAGGGGCTGTCCGAGCTGTGTCTTCAAGGCCGCGTTCGAGCCGGACTGAAAGGGATTGGCGGCGCCGGCGACCAGCGCGAAAACGATGGCAAACCACTGCATGCAACGTTGGACGCGCTCCGGCGCGAGCTTGCAGTGCGTCCGACCTGCCTTATTTCGCTGGAGCTACTTCGACTGATATTCCTCGTTGAAGCGACGTCCGGCCGCCATCCGGTTGACGGCCTCGGTCATGCGGCGCTCGCGCGTCTCCTGCCGTTTGGCCGTGGTGATCCACTCCAGGTATTCCCGTTTGCAGCTCGGCGGAAACGCCTCAAAGGTAGCCGTTGCAGACTTTGATTTCGCAAGGAGCGCCGCGAACTCCGGCGGGATGGGGATCGGTGCTTTCGCCGACGTGCGGGCCCGGCCGGCAACAGGGCTTCCCGCTGTACCAGAGCGCGCCAGGTCAGCCGCGTGCCGGATGTATCCGAGTAACTTTTCACGCGGTGGCAGGTCGTCCATCGAGCTGATCCGGCCGAAGGACCCCGACGCATCCTGGCCCCTCACCCCATCTGCAGTCAGGAGCGCCGTCATCTCCGGCGACCAGAAGCCGAAGCCGCAGTGCTTTGTGAACGCCGACATCTGGCAGACGAGCACACTGTTGACCGAGAAGAACGGGCGGCTCCACTTGATCTCTTCGACGGCGTCCGGCGCGGCCTCATGCACCAGTGCGCGTAATTGCCGGAGGATGGGTTGCGCGAAGGCTGGCGCTTTGGCGATCACGGCATCGACGGCTGGATTCGTGCTGCCGATGCTGGATTTCTCTGCGGGTTTTGCCGTGGGCTTTGCGGAGGTAGAGGCAGGCATGGTGGCCGCAGTATAGCCGTCTACCGCTCGATGCCGCATTCAATTTCTGCGGGAGAACATCGAAGGATCGCCATGCGCATTTGTAACCGCGCGAGCGGAATGCAGGTCCTTCGACTGCACTCCGCTTTGCTGCGTTCCGCTCAGGATGACAAGGTGTTGAATGGCTTACTCTCGTTCGTTCGGCTTTGCCTGCTTGTCATGCATCGCGCCCTGAACCGCATCCGGAACAATGCCCATCAGCGCGCCCTCGATCTTCAGGGCGGTAGCGTGCGCATAGACATGCTCCTCGCCAGCGAGCAGCGCCTCGATGCCATCCACTGCGACATCGTAGGGCTCCGACTGCTTCTTCCCTTCTGTGCCAACCTTGGTGTTCCCCAGATGCGCGCGGTTGAAGAAGTCGGTGTCAGTCGGGCCGGGCTGCAATGCCGTGACGGTCACGCCTTCATCCTTGAGTTCATAACGCAGGGACTTCGCAAGCGACAGGACGAATGCCTTGGAGGCAGCGTAGACCGCCTCGCGTGGCGCCACCATTTCGCTGGCGACCGATGCCGTGAAAAGGATCCGACCTGCTTTGCGTGCGGCCATCTGCCGGGTGACATGCTTCGCAAAATGAACGGTCGAAGCGCAGTTGAGCTGCACGATATCCAACTCCTGATCCAGGGATGATTCCGTGGCAAACAGACCACCTTCGCCGATGCCAGCATTGATGCAGGCGATATCCAGCGGACGGCCGGTCTCTTTCACGTAATTCCAGACGCGGTCCACCTCCTCCCGCTTGCGTGCGTCCGCCTTCACGGCGAAGACGTTGGCACCCAGCGCGCGAAAGTCGGCCTCTGCCTCGTCCAGTCGTTGACTCTCCGCTGTGATGATCAGGTCGTAGCCGCGTTCGGCCAGCACCTTTGCGAGGTTGTAACCAATACCAGCCGATGCGCCGGTAACGAATGCCAATGGATTTGCCATAGTGCTCTCCTGCGGACGCTCCGTCCGCGAATCATTCCACTAAGTCCGATGCCGCGGGCTAAGGGAATCCACCCCTCACCGGCCCGCGGCATCTCGCGACAACATGTTGGATCGTTAACTTAGAGCGCAGCCGTTGCTGCGGGCCGCGCGAGGAACGCAAGCAGATCATCATTGAGCTTCTGCGGCACGGTGGCGGTCAGGCCATGCGGCTGGCCGTCGTATTCCAGCAGTTCGCCGTTGGCGAGCAGCTTGATGGCGCGGCGGGCACTGTTCTCGATCGGAACGGTCTTGTCGCTTGTGCCGTGGATGACAAGCGTTGGCACCGTGATCTTTGTCAGGTCGTCGCGAAAGTCAGTCTCGCTCCACGTGCGCACGAGCTTCACGGTTGCGAGCGGCGAACCCGTCAGCGCCATGCCCTGCGAGAACTCCAGGAATGACTCCGACACCGGATGACTTACAAGTCCGACGCCATAGAACATCTTGCCGAAGGCCTTCAGAAAGTCGGGCCTGTCCTGCTCCAGCTTCTCGACGATCCCGTCGAAAATTTCCTTTGGCAGACCATCCGGATTGTCATCGGTCTTCAGCAGGTAGGGCGTCACTGCGCTGATGAGGACCGCCTTGCTGACGCGTGCACTGCCGTACGTTGCGAGGTAGCGCGCCACCTCGCCACCGCCCATGGAGAAGCCGACCAACGTAGCGCCCTTCAGATCGAGCGCCTGCATCAGGTCATTCAAATCCGAGGCGAGCGTGTTGTAGTCATAACCGGATCCGGCCCAGTCGCTGCGGCCAAACCCGCGGCGGTCATACGCGATGACACGATAGCCGTTATCCGCCAGCACGCGCGCCTGCGCCTCCCAACTGGCGGAGCTGAGGGGCCATCCATGAATCAGCACGACCGGGGCACCGGTGCCCCAGTCGTAGTAGTAGATCGCGGTCTTGTCCTTCGTCTGCAGATAAGGCATCTTCTGTCTCCTCGGCACAGTTGGATGCGAACGGAAACGATCCGCGGCAGCGCTGGAGTGCGCCACGCAGCCTCTGCGAACAGCTGATTTCCATGTCGCCACGAGCGACTTTTATCTCCCCATCCTGTCACCCTCGGGAGCCTTGTTTCGCTCTGCAAACAGTACTTGCGAAGTTCGCATGCACCGGCGCACTATATCTGTCCTGAGCCCCAGTTGTATGGGAGGCGTTATGGTATCCCCACTCCGAACGACCCTGATCACGCTAGCACTCCTTCTCCCGGTAAACCTGTTTTCTCAACAAGCCACGGGCACGCAGCCTGTCGCCGCCCCGGCACCCACGCCTGCCGCAGCCTCAGAGCCCGCGCTCTCGCTGCCGCCGAGCGAAGGCATTGGCGACGTGATGATGGCGCGAGGTCGCTATCTTGCCGCGATCCGAGTCTTTGAGCAACTGCCGCCGACTGCACCGATCCTTAACAAGACCGGCATCGCCTGCGAACACATGCTGATGTTCGACCGCGCGCGGAGCAGCTTCGAAGCCGCACTGAAGATCAACCCCGGCTACGCCGAGGCCTATAACAACATGGGCACACTCTTCCATAGCCTGGGCGACCTGGGCCGCGCGGAAAAGATGTACAAGAAGGCATTGAAGCTAAAGCCGCACGCGGCCAACACCCTGCAGAATCTGGGTGCGCTGTACTACACGCAACGCAAGTACAAGAAGGGTGATGCGGCCTACAAGGAAGCCCTTGCCATTGACCCGCAGATCCTGGAGCACAGCGCTCACACCGGCATTCAGACCACGTCAAAGGCCGATGCCGCGAGCGAGCTGCACTATCACATGGCCATGACCTACGCGCAGGCGGGCAGCCGCGCCATGGCGCTGGACTATCTGCGCAAGGCTATCGGTGAAGGCTTCAACGATCGCAACCGGCTGCTGCATGACAAGGAGTTCGCCGACCTGCGAACGACCGACGTCTTCCTAAAGATGGTCGACGACCTGAAGAAGAACTAAGCGCCTCCGCTACACTCAAGGGCATTCTCGCATTTCAAGGAGTGCCCTGTGAGCCGCGAGTACTTCGCACGCAATCCGCAGTATCCCTTTGCCGACGCCGTTCTGATCGACGGCAAGACCCTTTACATCTCCGGCCGCATTGGCTTCGTGCCGGGAACAACGACCATTCCCGACACCATGGAAGAGGAAGCGCATGCCGTACTGCGCGACCTGCAGGGCGTGCTTGCCATGGCAGGGATGACGATGGATGATCTCGTCTCGTTACAGGTGTTCAGCTCTGACGTGTCGTTGTGGGAATCCTTCAACGCGATCTATCGCACGTACTTTACCGGTCCCCTGCCACCCCGCGCCTTTCTTGGCTCGGGCACGCTGCTGTTTGGTGCGCGGTTTGAGTTGATGGGCATCGCGGTGAAGGATAATTAACCTCACTACCCAAATAACCTGTGAGGCACATGCTCTCGAGACGATCGCTCATAAAGAACAGTGGTGCCGCGATAGTTGCAGCAAAGTCGCTTCTTTCCGCTCCGATCGCAAGCGCGGAGGGCGCGACAACATTGCCTGTTCGCGATGCCTTCGTGACACCGCAGTTCGAGGTGTGTCTGAACAACGCGCGCTGGCATCCGCTAAGCAACAGTGCACGCAAAGCGACGGAATCCTATCTGGACTACAAGGCGCGCGGTGTCTTTAACCAGACCAGCCTGACGAGCCCCACATCGATCGCAGTACGTCAGGGCTTCGCTTCGCTCATCAACGCGCATGCCGATGAAGTTGCCTTTGTGAACAGCACCACGGCGGGTGAGAACCTGGTGGTTGCCGCACTTGGACTCACGCGTCCCGCGACCTCCGGGCCGCAGCCTAACATCGTGACAGATGCCATGCACTTCGAGGGCTCGCTGTATCTCTACAGCGAACTGAGGAAGCGCGGCGTGGACGTTCGCATCGTGAAGCCGCGCGGATGGGTGATCGACAGGGCTGACATCGAACGTGCGGTCGACAAGAACACGCGACTGATAGCCGTCTCGCAGGTGTCATGGATCAACGGCTTCACTCATGATGCGAAGTGGCTTGCCGACCTTGCGCATGCGCATGGTGCGAAGCTGTTCCTGGATGCCGTACAGGCGGCAGGCTGTATGCCCATCGATGTCCGCGCGAGTGGCGTCGACTTCCTTGCATCGGCAAGTTACAAGTGGCTGATGGGCGACTTCGGACTCGGCTTTCTGTATGCGCGCGCGGACGTGCTGCCGACGCTGGAACGCACGCAGTGGAGCTTCCGGCAGTTTAGCGAGATGCAGTATCACGCACTGCCGGGAGACCCGCCCGGGCCGTACCCTGCCACGTTCGATCAACTGCAGACGGCCGCAGGCTTCTTCGAACTGGGAACGTATGCGAATGCGGTGCTGGCAACGCTGAGTGATTCCCTGCCGTGGATCCAGCGCATGGGCGTTGCCAACATCCAGGCACACGCACACACCCTGAACACCACGCTGCGCCGAGAGATGCCGCGACTGGGCTATGAGTGCATCACGCCGGAGGATGCGGGTGCGTCCATCCTCAGCTTCCGTGTGGCGGATGCAGCAAAGACGGCTGCAAAGCTGAAGGCCGCAAACGTCGATGTCTCGCTGAACCCGGGACGCATGCGGGTCTCACCCTCTGTGTACAACCACGAGGGCGATATCCAGGCACTGCTGTCGGCGCTGGCGTAGGCCTATCGCTTCCGGGCGGTGACCAGCAGATAGGTGTTGGGAACAACCGTTGCATGGTCCGGATCGGCTGCGGTGTTCGCGGAAGTCCATAGATCCACAAGGTCCGCCTCGAGCGCGGACTTGCCGGCGTCATCCAACCGCGCGAAGGCCATCTTGGTCGGACCAAAGTATGTGCGGAAGGTTTCGACCGCGCCCGCAACGTTTGTATCCATCTCGAAGTTCAGCGGGATCAGTTCGGTCTGGATATCGTCGAAGCCGGCGCTAAGACGCTCGCGCGCCTTCTCTGGATCGCCCCACTGTACGGGCGGTGGAACACCCGGTGGCGGCGGTACATGCTTCGCGCCGGTGCGGAACATTCTGCCAGTGAAGCTCTCGGGATTCCAGTTGGCCATCGCCAACAGGCCACCTGGTTTCAGCACTCGGGCCAATTCTGCCGCGACGCGCTCCGGTCGTGGCGCAAACATTGCTCCGAACATTGTGGTCACTGCGTCGAAGCTGGCATCGGGATATGGCATCGCCTCTGCATCTCCCTCATCGAACTGGATCGTCAGGCCTGCCTCCGCGGCACGTGCGCGCGCCTGTTCCAGCAGGTTTGGCGCAATGTCCACGCCGGCGACGATGCAGCCGGAACGAGCCAGCGGCAGCGCTACATTACCTGTGCCCGTGGCCACATCCAGCACATGCTGTCCCGGCGGTATGGCGAGCCGGCGCACCAGTTCCTGCGCACTGCCTTCGATCGTCTTCGCAATCACCCCGAAGTCGCCGGCCATCCACGTGGCGCGCATGGCCTGCTTGATCTGATCCATCGGGGGTGCTGCCTGCGGTGGTGTGCTCATGGCGTTCCTCTCCCTCTGTTCGTATTCGCACCCAAAGTACGCCTTGCCCTGCGGAAGGTCACGTCAAATATGCGCGGCAAGTGATGAACGCGAGAGAAGGAATGCCGGCCGACCGGCTGCGGTACACCTCCTTTGTTCTGCATCGCATCTGCCTAACGACGGACACCACATGGAACCGCGTTCGCATCTTCCCCCTGAATGAGTCTTTTTCAAATGACGCTTTACTGGATTTACAGCATTCCCAACTGGCTTTTTGGAGTTCTTTGCACAGTTGCCTTTGTTCTTTTCGGCGTCCTCGGCACTTACCTGTCACGCGACTTTGTGAAGCGCGTGCATCGCGAGGATCACTCGCACAATGACATCGTCGGTTACTTTCTCGCGGCGATCACTGTCTTCTACGGCGTGACGCTGGGCCTGGTCGCCATTGGCACATGGAACAACTACTCCGCCATTCAGGACAAGGTCGACCACGAGGCGCAAAACGTTGCGTCGCTCTACCGCGATGTCAGCAGCTATCCCGAGCCGGTTCGTTCCGAGCTTCGTCAGGATTTGAAGGACTATGTTCTTGAAGTCATCGACCATAGCTGGCCGCAGCAGCGCAGGGGACTTGTGCCGAGTGGGTCCGGCGTCTTTATCGATCACCTGCAGGAGCACATGCTGCAGTATTCGCCGCAGACGTCTGGCCAGCAGGTCATCTATCAGGAGAGTTATCACCAGTTCAACGAACTGGTCGAAAGCCGCCGCGCGCGGCTGGACAGCGTGACGACCTCACTGCCGCGCTCCATGTGGTGGATGGTCATCCTCGGCGCGCTTGTCTCGATTACGACGACCATGTTCTTTGACCTGCGCAGCTTCAGCATGCACGTCTGGATGACGGCATTGATGAGCGGCCTGCTGGGTCTGATGATCTTCCTGATCGCGACACTGGACAATCCCTTCCGCGGCAAGGTGAGCGTAAGCCCGGTGGCGCTGGAGCGCGTGTATTCCCAGTTGATCAAGTGATGATGAGCAACAGGAAGGCCGCCCTTTCGGGCGGCCTTTGCACTGCTTGATGCGGGGAATAACTAGTCGCCTGCGACGAGCTCGTCCTTGTTGATCATGTTGACGACTTCGACGTTCGAAGCTGCCGGAGCGGGCGCTGCTGGCTTGATGCCGCCGAGTCCACCGATCTCGCCGATGGCGACGAAGCCGCCGGGGGTCTCGGGTTCCTTCAGGATTTCCTTGCGGTAGAGCTTCGCCATGCGGGCGTTCTCTGCATCCTGCTTCAGCTTCGCGTCGCGTGCGCGGATCTTCTCTTCGCGCGCATTCTTGGCGATACCGCTCTTGTCGAAGGTGTCGTTTGCAGCCGAGTTGACGTGCGCCTCGTTCAGAACCAGGTCGTACTTCTCCTGTTTCTCGATCGAAACCTTCTTGCCACCGGCGAAGATCTCGTGACGGCCGTGCTCCTCGTACCACTTGGTGAGGGACGACGTCATGTGCATCTTCTCGATGATGTTGCGCCAGCCAACGCCCGTGTTGTACGCGCAGAAGCTGATCTCACCTTCCTGCGTGGCGTACGGGATGATGCACTGCTCGGTGCGACGGAAGTCGTAGTTGAACAGATCCTGGAACCACATGCCGGCGATGAAGAGGAAGTTCCAACGATCCGCGCGGCGCATCTTGATGTCTTCCATGGTGCGGTCTGCAGTCACCTTGCCGTAGTTACGGCCGGTGGCGCCGAAGCACTTGTCGAACTTCAGGAGCAGATCCTTGATCTTGAAGTGGGTCGGTGCCTTGGACGGATCGTAATTGCGCAGCAGCGCAAGCGACACACCCAGGATCGAGAGGAACTTGCCGCGGGCAGCGTCGTTCACCTTCGCAACGTCCTTCGCCAGACGATCGGCGTTGAGGAATGCGGTGACGGGAACGGCTTCCTTGGTTTCCTTATCGATCATCAGGGCCATGCCGATACCGCAGTTCGGGTGGCAACCGCAGGAGAGCTGGCCCCAGTCGTGATCCGGTCCGTGAACCAGATCGGCCCAGTCGGAGAACGTCGACATGAACGAGATGGGGAACCAGTCGCGCGTGGACTCGCCGAGGCCAGTCTGCGTCTTGACGTCGTGTGCCAGGTGGCTCAGGGTGTAGCGCTGCGCCATGCGGCGCTCATCGCTGACAGCCTCATCGCGGCCCGTGAAGGAGACCGGCTGGAACGAGAGGAAGTTGATCTTCTTCGGGTTGTCGAGCGCGAACTCGATGATGCGGCCAACCTGCTCGTTGTTGATGCCGTTGATGATGCAGGTGACGGGAACGATGTCGACGCCGGCCTCGTGCAGATTGTGAATGGCCTGCAGCTTCACGTCGAACGAGTTGCCGACCTTGCGGTGGCTGTTGGCTGCGTTGCCGATGCCGTCGAACTGCAGGTAGGCGTAACGCAGACCGGCTTCTGCCGCTGCCTTTGCGAATTCCTTGCTCTTGGCGAACTCGATGCCGTTGGTCGCAGCCTGCACGGAGGTGTAACCGACCTTACGGGCGTAAGCGACAGCATCCAGGAAGTACGGGCTCAGCGTCGGCTCACCACCGGAGAACTGCACGGACATCTGGCGCTTGGGCTTGATCTGGACGGCGTTGTCCAGCATGGTCTTGATCTCGTCCCATGTCAGTTCGTGAACGAAGCCGACCTGGTTCGCGTCCATGAAGCAGGGATCGCACATCATGTTGCAACGGTTGGTCAGATCGATCGTGAGAACCGAACCGCGGCCGTGGGTAACAGTCGACGTGCCGTGGTTGTGCAGCTTCTCATCGTTGTGCGCGCGGATGTCGCGGCCGGGGAAGACTTCTTCCAGGTGCTGCATCATCGGCGGATCGATGGACATAACGTCTTCGAAGTGGCCGTGAATCGGGCAGTCCTTCACCATCAGGATCTGACCGTCGCGCTCGATGATCTGCGCCTTGATCTCGCCGACCTTCTCGTTCAGCAGGATCTCGTGGGGGAGCTTGCCGTCGATGATCTGCTGACGGATCTCGGGAACGCAACGCGGGCAAAGAGAGTCAGTGGTACGCGGCCAGCCGAGGGGCGGCTTCTCCTTCTGGTAGCTCTTGAGCAGGGGCTTGTCCGACCAGCGCGGCGTGAATGAGGCGTTTGGGCTGAACGCGTTCAGCTTTTCAAACACCGCCCAACCTGCCTTTGCGACGAGTGTGAGGGACTTTTCTGCGAGCTTCGATGCCTTGGCCATTGCTTCTCCTGAAAATGATGGTGCTGCGTACGGTGGATTCCGAACGCTTCCTATGACGAGATTAGGATGCTCCGGTGCACTGGTACGTCTCTAATCTTATCGGCGAACCCGCACAGTTACAGCGGTTTGAGCCTCCTCGAGGCTAACTGCACAGGCTCTGATTGGGCAGGGGGATTTACCGAACCGCAACATAGCGCAGCGAAGTGCGAGGACGAGCAGCGAACGGGAATCTGCGCCCTTCCTTCGAAGCAAAGGGCCAGCCAATATGGCTGACCCTTTGGCGCGATATGTCGCTGGGTATATCGACTACTTACGCAGGTGAACCATCTTCAGCGCGTCATCGAGAAACTCGCTGACTTCAAAGCCGAGAGCGGCGCCAACCAGCGACGTGCCCCAGTTCTCCATGGTGTTCTTGCCGCCACGATCTCCATCCGGGTAGTAGAGATTGTTGAGACCGGCAGCCGAACCGTAGCCCAGCAGCAGTGGCACATTGATCTTGTTCTTCATGCTGTACGACGACCGCGTGACCACAACGCGCGATGCCGCATAGACGACGCGGTTAACAAAGCTATGGCCGTCGCCGAGCGCGTAATACCGAGGGTCATCGTGAAACATGGGCGAGAACACTGCGTCGGTTGCCAGGGTTTGCACGGTGCTGCGAAGGGCTGCAACACCTTCCCGCTTGCCAAAGGCTTCCGCGTCCCGACCGTAGTGCGGCTGCGAGTCAATCAGCTGCGACCAGCCTGCGGAGATGGTGATGCCGGCAAGCTGCGTCAGGTTGAACGAATCGTGCAGACCGTAGACGACCTTCTCCATGCCATGCAGTGGCACTGCGGTCTGACCCGGCAGAATGATGGTCGAGAATCGGGGTGCAACCGCGCCAGTGCCTACGCCGGAGGGTGCCTGGCCAAAATCAAACGCAGGTGCTGCGGCTTCCATTGGTTCAGCGGCCATAGCAGCCACGGCGCTGGGCGCATCGGGCAGGTTGCTGGAAGACATACCAGCCTCGGTCGGCAGGAGCGAAGGCGTCTCCACCGACGCCACCTGGAGTGGGGTCATGGAGGGTGACGCAGGAACAGACTGGGCCGTGAGGATCGGTGCGAATGCGAGCAGTGCTGCGAGCGAGAGCGAACGAGTCATGTATTTCCTTTGGTAGTGGTGAGGCATGCCTCGAAGGCCCGCGTTTCACGTGATTTAGTACTTTGAGTCCCTGAAGACCCACTAAGTTGCATAGTGGACGGCCGCGCTGAATAGCCCTTTCGGGTGAGTTGAGTTCAAAAAGGTGCTCGCACGGCCAGTAACCAACGCGGCACTGCGGTCGTATTTCCACGAAGTGACGCCTGTGGACTTCGCTCTAATTACTGGGGGAACCTGCGCCAGCGGCCCCACCCCGCGCGCAAAGGAGCTGACCATGACGGACTGGAACAAGGAAGTAACCGATGCCGCAGAGCGCGCCGAGGCCGAGGTGAAGCGGCTCATCCGTTATCTGAACGATGAAGTGGTTCCGGAAGTACGCCAGCACAGCTCCAGCGCCCTGCGGTCTGCCGCAGAGCAGCTCAGCAAGCTGGCGGAGAAGATGGATGACCGCAAGTAATACCGGCAACCGCTCGGACACCGGGCTGCTGGTGCACCGGTGCGCCTTCGCATGCATGGCGCTTTTCGTGGCTCTGCTGACCACCGGCTGCCACCACAAGGCGAAGGTCAGTCGTCACTATCCACCGCCGCCGCCCACCCGTTCCCCATCGCGAGCGGCACCCTCAACCAGCACCGCGCAGCGTGGCCTGCACGGCGGGCCGCTGCCCTCCTACGCCATCCCGGATCCGAACGTCGATGACAACGCAATCGCCTCGGGTCACACAAACTCTACCGAGACTGGATTGGCCAGTTGGTATGGTCCGCCCTACCACAACCGCCAGGGCGCGAACGGCGAGGTCTACGACCAGAATGCAATGACCGCCGCGCACCGCACGCTGCCCATGGGCACGGTGGTTCGGGTAACCAACCTAACCACATCGCAGAGCGTGACCGTCAAGATCACCGACCGTGGACCGTTCGTGCACGGACGCCTGATCGACCTGTCGCTTGCAGCCGCGAAAGAGACAGGCATCTACCGGATGGGCCTGGCGAAGGTGCGGGTTGAGGTGCTCGAACAGCGCCCCGGCGCCGACCTGGGTGGTAAGTGGTGCGTCCAGATCGGGGCCTTCCTCGATAAGAACAACGCCTGGCGCCTGCAGAGCGATCTGCAACGACGCTACGCCACCAGCGCAAAGGTCATCGAGTTCCAGGGACCGACCGGCCACTGGGTTCGCATCAATCCCATCAGCGCATCGCGCACACAGGCGCTGCAGATCGCGTCCGCAATTCATGCTGCAGAGCCCGACGCGCAGGCGTACCTGGTGCGGCTGGACTAGCCTTTCGTTCTGGTCACAACGCGATGCATGCGAGACACTATCCGCGAGGTTTGCTCAGGACGTCGTCATTCGGCAGCTCGAAGTTCTCGGAGAGATCGCCAAGCGAATACGCGATGAAGATCCGGATTTGCTGCAGGACAACGGACGCTCAGAACTCGGTCGAACCATTGGAATGAGGAACCGGATCGCGCATCAGTATGAAGGCGTCGATCTTGCTCGCGTGGTCGGTCGCTATCATACGATTTCCTCGACTGCGCATGCTCACAGTCCCCGTTCTGCTTGGACTCGATCCCAATGCGAACCTGGAGTCGCTACACTTCTAGATATGGCTGCTGACTGCATCTTCTGCCGCATTGTTGCCGGGACCATCCCGTCAACCAAAGTCTTTGAGGACGACCGCGCACTTGCCTTTCGCGATCTTCATCCGGCCGCGCCTGTCCATGTGCTGGTGATCCCGAAAGAGCACATCGCATCGACCGCACATGCTCTGGAAAGCCACGAAGCGTTGCTGGGACACCTGATGCTGACGGCTGCGAAGGTGGCCGGGCAGGAAGACCTGTCCAATGGCTTCCGAGTGGTTGCTAACACCGGCGCAGACGGCGGCCAGACCGTCGATCATCTGCACCTGCATGTGCTGGGCGGGCGTTCGATGACGTGGCCCCCGGGCTAGCCGATCGTCTTCCGCCGTCCCCGGTGTCATCCTGAGCGAATGGAGCGTCAGCGGAGTGCAGTCGAAGGACTGTATTCCGCCCTGCGGCTGCTCCACGACGCACGGTCGGACCTCACCACATCGATGGCTGCACAAGCGGAATGCATCCTTCGACTACGCTGCGCTCCGCTCAGGATGCCAATGGTTATGATGGGACCGAAGAGCGTCTAGGAGACGGACTGCAGGTGGAACGTGATGGTTCCCCACAGCAGCTTGGCGCGGATCTGCACGGGGAGATGCCGCGCGTCGTCGGAGTACCAGATGGTGATGGTGCCGCGGTTCTTCACCACACCGGCATCCGCCGTTGGCTGGACGCGGATCGCACTGAAGGTGCCGGCCGGTGTCTTCACATCCTCACGCGCCTCGACCTTCATGGTGACGGCGACAGTACGCATCGCATCGGCCAGTGGCAGCTTGAAGTCCTGGCCCACGGTCAGCTTCTGCGAGCCGACGTAGAAGATTCCCGAGAGCGAATCAATCGCGCACGCGGGAATCTGACCTTCCTGGTGCTTGGTCGTGTTCTTCACCAGGTTGCGTTCGTTGAGGCTCTGCGTTCCAAGCACCGGCGTGGAGCTGCTGCCGGGTGCGGGAGCCGTTGCACCGGGCGTAAAGACCAGGTCGCTGGAGACCTTGCGACGGCCCTCCTGTGTCTGTTTGCTGAAGCCTGCGGAGCAGCCGGTTGCCATGTTGAAGCTGGACTGGAAGCGGTCGATGACCTGGTAGATCATATTGGTCGCGCCCACCGTGTCAGCCGTCGCCCCCACCTTCATCAACGGTCCCTGCTGGTCTAACTGGAAGGTGACACTGCCGGCGGTGAAGACGCGCCAGTCGACTGCGAAGGTCAGTGTCTGATGTTGCGGAAAGCTATAGCCCTGCATGGGCGGGATCACGGGCGGCGCAGAGGCAGGAGGCACGCCTTCCTTCTGTGCGCGAGCACTGGAGACGAGCAGGCACGCTGCCAGCAGAAGGGCTTTTCTAAGCGATTGCAAGCCGTCGTTGCCCCTTCTCATTGGTCTGAAACTGCATCCCTTCAGTGCGCGCCATAGTGCATGCGGGCGAACATGAGCAGAAGCAGCGTAGCGTACAGGGCAGCCGCGCCCATCACAGAATTGTACTCGCGGTGTTTGCGGTATCGCTCGGGTGAAAACGCCGCGACTGGCGCGCTTTGGCCTGTGGGCGCTGCGGTCAGCCGTGGCAGCAGACGCGGGACACGCGCGGCATAGGCATCAAAGTCGGGGAAATGACCTCGTAGAAAACGCTCCTCCGACAGGATCACCGGCCCATAGATCACAAGGAACAGCACCGCCAGCAGCACCACCAGGTACCACTGCCGCGACGCAAAGGCGAAGCCAAAGGCTGCCAGGATGGAGCCCAGATAGAGCGGGTTGCGTGTGTAGGCGTAGGGGCCGGTCTGCGTGAGTTCTGCGTTCTTCTTCACATAACCCGCAGCATAGCCACGCAGCCACAGGCCGGGAATCACCAGCAACAGACTGAGCGCCAGCGACGTCATTGAAGGCCTTGCACGCCACAGAAAAATCGCCGCAAAGACGAAACCCAACGGCACACGTATGCGCCTCACCAACCGCTCGCCTCTGCTCATCTCTGCTGCCATGCCTCTGTCATTATCCACGCGCGAGCAGCAGAAGGCTTTCTGCGGCACTCACAACCTGTTCGACACCGATCTGCAACAGCCCGGCCTCGGGCTCGCGATGACGTCGATGGTCGGTGATGCTGGTGGCATGGCGCAGGACACGCGAGGGCGATCCCCATGGCCCGGTCCGCACTGGGTCGGTCGGTCCGAAGATGCTGACGACGGGCACGCGCAGCGCGGCCGCGAGATGCAGCGGGCCGGAGTCACCTGCGATGAGTACCGATGTGTGGCGAAGCAGCGACGTGAGTTGCGGCAGCGTGCAGGCCACCGCCGATGCTGCGCCATTGCTGCCCGCAACGACGAGATCCGCCACGGCATCGATACCAACGGGCGACGCGTTCACAAGCACCGTGCATCCCCGCGCGGCGAGCGCCTGCGCGACAGCACGGTATCGCTCGGCGGGCCACTCCTTGGCACCCCATCCGGCGGTAGGAGCTAACACCACCAAGGGGCCGTGAGGGCGATCTCGCAGGAGATCGTGGCACCACTGCTCTGCTGCCGGATCGATGGGTAGCGGCGCGATGGCAGATTTGACCGGCGATTCCAGTACGGCAGAGACGATCTCCGCTGCCTGCTCCACCACATGGGCGCGTTGCAGGCCCACGCTCTGGCTGTAGAGCCAGCGTGCCTGCGACTCGCGTGTGGTGGCACTGCCTACGACGCGGCGCGCACCACTCATGCGTGCAATCACCGACGAGCGGATGGAGCCCTGCAGATCGATGGCGATGTCGTAGTGCCGCGCACGCAGTTCCCGGCGCAGCGCGAGCACACTGCGCAGCGTGGCCAATGAGAACGGCTTCTTCGACCACTCCTTCGTCGCCACAAGATGCACACGGTCCACCAGCGGCATCGCGGGGGAGGATGGCAGAGCATCCTCCCCTGCGCGTAATAGCGGTGACCACTTCGGCTCAATCGCCCAGCCAATCTCCGCATCGGGCACTGCTTTGCGCAATGCAGCAACAGCAGGCATGGCATGCAGTACATCGCCCATCGCACCAACGCGGACGATCAGGATGCGCATAGGCTCGCTCATAACTTCGACCACCATGTCTGCACCTGCGCGATCAGATCGGCGACGCACCGGGTTTCATCCCGCAACGTGACTCGCACATCGCCGACAGACAGCGGCCCCACATCCTCCAGCAAGCGACGCAAGGGCGGCGTGAGCTTCACCGCATCCTTGGCTGTCGTTACGAAGCCGTTGGCATGGCATGCCTTCGCACGTGCGATGAGCCTTTGAATCGTCGGCGCGTCATAGGCCTGATGGTCGCGCAGTGCAACAAAGTCTGCGGGCGAGACATGCTTGCTCGTGAGCGAAGCACGAAAGCCATCGGGGCGAGCGATGCCACAGAAGGCCAAAGGCTTGCTCGCTGGTTGCCCCTCAACCAAGGCGAATGCCCGATCTGCGATCCAGATTGGCGGCACTGCTTTTCCCTTGTTGAAGCGATCCAGCAACGGCCGCAATGCATCCGCCTCATCTGCGCGCAGAGCGATGATCGACGCACGGCGAAGCGCACGCAACGGCTCGCGCAGATCACCTGCGGGCAGCAGCGTGTCGCGCGCATCGTCCGCGGTGAAGAGCACGATGTCGACCGCGCGTGCGAGTTGCCGATGCTGAAAGCCGTCATCGAGCAGGTGCAGCGAGAGGGTCTTGTCCTCGCGAAGATGGTGTCGATCGCGCTCCGCCCATCGGCCGGCATCGAAGCGTTTGCGTGCGACATAGACGGGGCAGCCGAGCCGTTGGGCGATCAGCAAGGGCTCATCGCCAAAGTCGGCCGCGCTGCCCAGTGGATTCACACGCAGGACCTCGTCCGACGTGCGGCCGTAGCCGCGCGACAGGACGTCGATACCATGACCGGCGCGGCGCAGGGCCTCGCCGAGTGCAATGACGAAGGGTGTCTTCCCGGCTCCGCCAGCGGAAAGACTGCCTACGCTGATGACCGGCTGCTGCAGTCGCTGCGCACGGTCCGGATGCCGGTCGAAGGCGCTTGACTTCCAGGCGACACCGGCTGCGTAGAGCGGAACCAATGGCAGCAGTATGGGACGCTTCATCTTGCGCCCCGCTCGAGCAACTGAACCAGCGCAGCGACGGTGCGATCCGTTGCTCCGGTCATGGATGCGGCGAAGAGACGCCCGCGCTCTCCGAGCTCCTCATCGTGCGTCGTCAGCAGTTGCTCCAGCGACACGCAGAGGTCTTCCCGCGCGACCATGCGAATTGCGTGCGCCTGCACCATTGCATCGACCATGCCGCGAAAGTTCGCATAGCTCGGTCCCATCACAACAGGCACACCAAAGCTCGCGGGCTCCAGGGGATTCTGTCCACCGTGCGGGATGAGCGACCCGCCGACGAAGGCGATTGTCGCGAGAGCGTAGAGCGACGAGAGTTCGCCAACGGTATCGACCAATAAGACGGCGCCCGGCGCGGTCGTCGCAGCAGCAAGCCGCCATTGGCTTAGGGGTGTCGCCGTAAGTCCGCGCTCACGTGCCAGATGCTCGACGGCGGCGGTGCGCTCGGGATGGCGCGGTGCAAGGATCATCACTCGATTCTGCGAGAGGGACTTCCAGCAATCGAGCAGCAACGACTCTTCACCGTCATGCGTGCTGCCGCAAACCAGCACCCTCGCGTCTGCGGGCAGATGCTTTCTGACGAGGACAGTCAGTGGTGTCTCGTTGGCCGCACGGATGTCGTACTTGAGATTGCCGGTAGACAGCACACGCTCTGCGGGCGCGCCGATGCTGCGCCAGCGCCGCGCATCCTCATCGCTCTGCGCCAGCAGCAACGACAGCTTGCCGAGCAGTGGCTTCCAGAGGACTCGCAAACGCATATAGCGCGGGAGGGATCGGTCGCTGACACGTGCGTTCACCACGGCCACGGGGACGCCCGCGCGTTCACACTCGACCAGCATGCGTGGCCAGAGCTCGCTCTCCATCAGGATGACAAGCTTTGGCTGCAGGGCGCGCAGGTAGGGTCGTACGGCGAAGGCAAGATCCAATGGGTAGAAGAAGACACGATCCACGCCGAAGCGCTCGCGCGCGACCTGCTGGCCGGTGGGGGTTGTGGTCGAGATGACGACGGCATAGCCCGGCAGGGCGGCTTCCAGCTCCGCGATGAGCCGGGTCGCGGCCAGTGTCTCGCCCACGGAGACAGCGTGCAGCCAGAGGACGGGACGGTCCCTTACAAAGTCGCGCAGACGTAACGGAACATCACCCAGACGCTGCTGCAGACCCTGCCGATAGCGGCCCTGCCGCAGCATGCGCCAGCCCCACACCGGTGCGCTAAGCACCAGCGCCACGGTCACCGCAAGGCTGTAAAGCATCATCATTCCGGGCAGATCACCACAGTGGCAGAGTTGCACCGCCGCAAGGTCACTTTACCCTCTCGAGCGGGCCGACTGATAATGGCAAGACGGCGCAGCCAGCCGCGTGAACCAGCGCGACTGCCCGCACGTCTCACCGATATGCGCTTTTCCCTGCCCCCAAGTCGACTCTCACTGCTGGCCGCGCTGCTGCTGGTGAGCCCTGCTGCCTTCGCCGCCGCGAAGAAAGCGCCGCCCGCGCTGGCTGCCACCGCCTATCCCGCGCACGAGACGCATGAGAAGGAACACGTCACCATTGCCGCTGAGCCGCTCGACGGGCGCGGTCAGGGTGACTTCTTCCGGCTCGACTACCTGGGACACAGCGTTCTGCCGGTGCGGCTGGTCATCGCCAACGACAGCGATGCACCGCTGGACCTGAACCAGGCACGCATCCAGTTCATCGCCTCCGATGGTACGAAGCTGCCCGCGGCGACACCGGACGAGTTGAATCGCCGCCTGTTCCGCTTCAAGGACATCAAGGAAAAGCACATCCCCGGCACGCCCATCGCGTACCGGCCAACGCCTGTCGATAAGAAGATCCTGGATGACGACAAGGACTTCGGCTTTTCGCAGACAGTGATTCCGCCGCACACCACGGCCAGCGGCTTCCTCTTCTACGACATCAAGGACCTGGATGATCCGCCGCTGCGGGGCGCGGAACTGTACGTCAAGATGATTCACTCGAAGGCTGAGACGAAGGATACCGAGCTGTTCGGCTTTAGCGTTCCCTTTGACAAGTACCTGGCCGTCGCCGACGCCAAAAAGAACGAGGAGAAAGCCGCGGCCCGCGCCAAGGCTGAGGCTGACGCGGAAGCTGCGGAAGCCAAGGCCGAGAAAGACGCTGCAAAGGCAAGCACGACCACGCCAGGCACCCCGGCGGCACCCAACAGCACCACCCCAGGAAACCGACCGTGAGCCTTCTGATTCGTGATGCCGTGTCGGCCGATGTGCCTGAGATTCTTGCGCTGATTCGCGACCTGGCCATCTATGAGAACGAGCCGGACGCTGCCATTGCCACGGAGGCGGATCTGCTGCGCGACGGCTTCGGGCCGGAGCCGTACTTCCGCTGCATCATGGCGGAGTGGGACGGTGCCGTGGCCGGGTTCGCGCTCTTCTTCTTCCAGTACTCCACATGGGAGGGCCGGCCCGCGCTTTATCTGGAAGACCTGTACGTCCGCGAACCGTTTCGCAAGCGCGGCATCGGACTTGCGCTCTTCCAGCGGCTGGCACAGATTGCGCTGGAGCGGCAATGCACGCGCTTCCAGTGGGAGTGCCTCGACTGGAATCAGCCTGCGCTCGACTTCTATGAGAACGCCGGGGCCAAGGTGCTGCGGGAGTGGCTGAACCTGCGGGTGACCGGGGATGCGTTGCAGGCATTAGCCGGATCAACGCGCTAACCGTCGCGACACGGACCGCCACTCGAATCAAGTGCCCTGTTTTTTTCGTGGCGTTTTGCGGAAGAGTGGGTGTTCGCACAAGAGTTTAAACTTCTGAGCTTTAGCCCGTCCTACGCTAATCCCCTGCTGCCTTCGATCTTCCTGCTTTCGGAAGGGCACGGCTTCAGCCGCGCCAACAAACACGGTCAAGGGGACTGGCTTTCGCCGCTGACGGCCGCTTTCTCTTCCTTGCCTGCAAGAGCGAAAAGCTAAACCTCAGCGGCTAAAGCCGACGTTTGTGCCGAAAGGTTTGCTGGCATCGCTGAAGCGATGCCCTTCCGAACAAAGTGCACCTGTGCCGCATCAGCAGGTCTGCCTACACTCGTGCCGTGTCAGCAGACCTGTCGCGACGCCTGCGGCGCGTTAGTAACCCCGATACGGCTGGTAGACGCCGCGGTAGCCGTAGTAGCGGGCGTAGCGCCAATAGGGATCGTAGTAGCTGTAGGCGCCGTACGGATAAGCGTTGTAGGGGTATCCGCCACAATAGGGTGCGCCGTAATAGTTGTATGGCCCGTAGCCATTCCAGTAGTACCGGCGGCTGAAGAACAGGACAATCAGGATCAGGCAAAGCATCAATGGGCCTCGGTGCGGGTTTCCAGAAGCCTACGTCCGCACAGATATTCCTACGCTTTCCGCCGTAAAAAGTTCAAAAGAAATCCGCGAGACAATAGAAGTGTGAAGAAGATCAAAGTAATTGGCGGCGGACTCGCCGGCCCCGAGGCCGCTTTGCAGGCGGCGCGTGCTGGCTGTGAGGTCACGCTGTACGAGATGCGCCCCCACCGTTCCACCGAAGCGCACCAGACCAGCGACTTTGCCGAACTTGTCTGCTCCAACAGCTTGAAGAGCGAAAGCGAGAACACCGCGCCGTGGCTGCTGAAACAGGAGATGCGGCTCGCCGGATCGGTCCTGCTGGCGGAGGCCGATGCCTGCGCCGTACCTGCGGGCCATGCGCTGGCGGTCGATCGCGTGGAGTTTTCGCGGCGCGTTGCCGAGCGCATCGCAGCCGAGCCGCGGATCACCGTGGTTCGCGAGGAAGTCACCTCCATTGAAGAGAACGGCGATCACATTACCGTGCTGGCCAGCGGGCCGCTGACCTCGCCGTCATTGACGACGGATCTGCAGCGGCTGACAGGCGCCGATCACCTTTCGTTCTATGACTCGATCGCTCCCGTGGTGGACGCGACGACGATCAACATGGATCGCGTGTACTTCAAGGCGCGTTGGGACAAAGGCAGCGCGGACTACATCAACTGCCCCTTCACGAAGGAAGAGTACGACGTCTTTTACGACGCGCTGATTGCTGCGCAGGAAGTCGAAGCGAAGGATTGGGAGAAGCTCGACTACTTCGAAGGCTGCCTGCCGATTGAGGAGATCGCGCGCCGCGGCAAGGACACACTGCGCTTCGGCTGCATGAAGCCCGTGGGCCTGCGCTACCCGGGCACGGAGATCACGCCGTACGCCGTCGTCCAGCTGCGCCAGGAGAATCTGCGCGCGGACAGCTATAACCTGGTGGGCTTTCAGAACCACATCAAGTACGGCGACCAGCAGCGCATCCTGCGGCTGATCCCCGGGCTGGAGAATGCGACCTTCCTGCGCTTCGGCCAGATCCATCGCAACACCTACATCAACAGCCCCACACTGCTGACGGAGACGCTGCAGCTGCGTGCGCATCCACAGGTGATGATTGCCGGACAGTTGAGCGGTGTGGAGGGTTATACGGAATCGATCGCAGGAGGCATGCTGGCGGGCCGTTTTGCCGCGGCTCTTGTGCGCGGGGAGCAGCCGACACCCGCGCCGCGCCTGTCGGCGCATGGGTCGTTGGTTCACTACATTACCCATACGGATGCGAAGCGCTTCCAGCCGGCGAACGTCACGTTCGACCTGCTGATGCCGCTGGAGGAAGAGCTGCGCAAGAAGATTCGCGACAAGAAGGAACGCCACCGGATCCAGTGCGAGCGCGGTCTGAATGCGTGGCGCGATTGGTTGTCCGGTGTGCCCGAGGCTGTCACTGTCACTGCGTAGAAGCTTTCGGAGGGGTATGGCTTCAGCCATGCCCCTCCGAAAGAACCTGCGTCAAGATTTGCGTGCTGATCCGGCGCGGCTGACGCCACGGCCCCGCCGGAGAGCACATTCCAGCATCAAGGACTCGCAAGAAGGAACCCACATCCCTGCAGGATGTGGGGCGCCCGCTTATGCGCCGTAGGCCGGGGCTGTGCTGCTGGTGGACACCAGTGCGAAGCGACCGCCCTGCGGATCGATGCCCTGCACGATGCGTGAGCCGCCGGGGACATCCATTGGCCCGTGCGTTATCGTGCCGCCGTTCTCCGTGATGCGTTTTGCGCCGGCGTCGGCATCCGCAACCTGGAAGTAGAAGAGCCAGCCGGGCTTCAGATCTTTCATGAAGGGCGGAATGTTCATCATGGCGCCGATGTACCGGTCGGTGTCGATACGGAAGGTCTGGTAGATGCCCATCTCCTTCATGTCCATGGCGAAGTCCTTCTGCCAGCCGTAGTGCTTGCTGTAGAACTCCCATGCTTTCTCCCAGTCGGTCGTGATCAGTTCGTGCCAGCCCACGTTGCCGACCTCGTTCTGCGCAAGGCGCGGCGGTGCATACGCCTGGCCCGGCTGGAAGAGCAGGAACTTCGCACCCTGCGGGTCGGTCACGACGGCGAAGCGGCCGACACCGGGGATGTCACGTGGCGGCTGGATCTGCGTGCCACCGTCTTTCACAACGGCTTCGACCTCAGCGTCGACGTTCGCGGTGTAGATGTGTGCGACCCACTCGGTGGGCATGTCCGGCTGGCCAACGGCCTTCCAGCTCATCATGCCGCCGACGTCTTTGCCATCCTTGCCGAAGATCATGTACTGCATGCCCGGCATGCCGCTGTCCCGGATATCCCAGCCAGCTACGTGCTTGTAGAACGAAACCGCGGCGTCCAGGGCGCCGTTCGTCATCAACTCGTACCAGACAAATCCACTTTTGGTCATAACTCACCCCACCGTCTGTCCCTATGTGTACAACGTCCACAATGTACGCAAGAAGGCAGACTCTGTCCAGATGCAGGACTATGAATTTTCGTTAGACTTGGAAATAACTGGATGCCACGACCCACCTCACCACGCGCAGAATCTGCGGCACGGACTACGTTTCGCCACGGCGACCTGCGACGCGCGCTGCTGGACGCGGGTCTGGACATGGCTCGCACGGGTGGGCCGGAGGCGGTGATTCTGCGGGAGGCGACACGGCGGGCGGGCGTGGTGCCGAACGCGGCGTACCGTCACTTTCACAACCAGGCAGAGCTGCTCTCCGCCGTGCGCTCGGCCTCCATCGCCGCATTGGCTGTGGCGATTGAAGCCGAACTCAGCGCCATCCGCCCCGGCAAAGATGCTGCCAGCTACGCGCGGCGCAGCCTGCGTGCCGTGGGTAAGGCGTACATGGACTTCGCGCTGCGCGAGCCGGGTCTCTTCCACACAGCATTCAGCGTGCCCGCGCCGGTCTTTCAGCAACCACCGAATCCTGCGAACGCCGGTCAGACCGGGATGAATCCCTTTCAACTGCTAAGCCTTGCGCTGGATCGTATGGTCGATGCCGGCATTCTGAAGGCGAAGGATCGGCCCGGCGCCGAGTTCCTGGCCTGGTCAACCGTGCATGGCATGTCGATCCTGATGCTGGACGGTCCGCTGCGCGGCATCGATGCGCCGACGGCACAGCAGTTTGGCAAGCGTCTGCTGGACATGGTGGAACGCGGCCTGGGGTAGTCGCGCACCCTTCCGCCACACGTGCAACCCCTTCGGCGTCGCTGCGCTCCGACAAGTCACGCGTGCCTGTAGGCGCTCGCGTTGAAGGTGGGATTGTGGCTCTGAAGCAGATAGCAGGAACGGCAGCAAAGAAGTCCGCGAAAAAGGCGGCCAAGAAAGCACCCGCGAAACACGCAGCCAAACATGCTGCGAAGAAGTCCGCGCACGGCAACCCGGGCAAGGACACTCGCCGGGCCTACGAACATCTTGGCCGCATTCAGTCACTGGCAGCGGCGCTGCCCGGCGGGACGGAAGACGCACAGACGCTTGCAACCCATGCGCAGAATGCCATGCGCGCCGAACAGGCGAAGGATGCTGCGGAGCTGCTGCGGGCGTCTGAGCACAATCTTTTTGCGATCCTGCAGAACACGCAGCCCGCGGATGAAAGCGTTGCTGCATCACTCCTCTCGGCACTGCACGAAGAGGTGGAACATCTGCTGCAGCGTGCCGAGGATCATGGCGCCTGCGCGGAGGCTCCTCGCGCCATTCAGACCATTTATCGCAGCATGTCGCGTGCTGCTGTTGTGGCGCTTAAAGCGAAGCGGTACCGTGCCGCGATGGAGTTTGCGCGGGGTGCTGAGGCGCTGACGCATGCCGACTTCCGGAAGATCCTGCCGAAGGGGAAGGATGCCGCTTTACTGCGGTAGAGCGGAGCTATACTTCCCGCATGGACTATGAAATCGAGTTCGAGCAGGAAGACGACGGCCGCTGGATCGCCGAGATTCCTTCTTTGCCCGGCGTGATGGTCTACGGCGCGACGAAGGCAGAGGCCGCATCAAGAGTCCAGGCGTTGGCATTACGTGTCACGGCAGACCAGCTGGAGCGCGATCAGGCGACCACCGATCACGTCGGCTTCGCCGCCGCGTGAGTGTCTGGCCGAGTAGTAAATCGAAGCGAGTTCTGCGCGCGCTCAAGTCCATCGGTTGGGTCGAAGGTAGCCGTCCTGCGGTCGGCTCTCATCTTCAACTTCTTCGACCTGGCTTCCCGCCCTTTACGTGGGCCTTCCACGATGGAGAAGAGATCGGACCGAAGATGCTTGCAAGGATCGCGAAGCAGACGGGGTTGCAACCGAAAGATCTGTAGCAGTTGACCACCGCAGTTCAATTAGTGTGACGGCTTGTCGTTGCCGTGCACGTGTCTTCCGAAGACAAGTCCCACTGTTGTCCCATAGGAGCTTGAGCCTGGCGTGACGCCGAAGCGCATGCCGCCGTCGATGCCGAAGGAGTCGCTCAAGGGGTGGTAAAAACCCGCGAAGACATACGTTCCCGGCGGTGTATTGGACTGCGAGTTGTTCTGCCCGAAGACCTCGCCGTAGAGGCGCGTCGACTTAGTGACGTGGTAGCTCACAGCGAAGGATTGCTGACCGCCGTAGCGGCAGCCGGTGGCGTCACGGCAGCCCTCCTGCACGATGGACCCGTTGAGCATGATGTCGAGGTCGCCGTTCTTGCCGTAATGGTGGTTCAGGAGCAGGATGGCCTGCTGCCCGTAGCCCTGCAGATCGCTCTTTGAGGCTGTCGGCAACTCCGCTTCGTACTGCACCGCGATGCCCGGCGCCCAGCGGTGATAGTCCTCTTTCTTGAGCTCGACCTTGCCACCGATCTGCAGCGTGCTGATGCCGTTGGTCGTCGTGTTGTCGTCGTTCACCTCGTGCGAGAACGCAGACCAGATGAAGTCGAGCCTCAAGCGATCGAGCGGGGCGTAGTAGAGGGCGGTGTCGACCGTCTGCATGGCTCCGGGATAGGCATCGTAGCCAGTCTCAACCTGCACCGTGCCCTTGCCCTGGATGGCGGCGCTGTTGGCGACGGTGGGGCGCGTCGGATTCATCTCTGCCGTCTGACCGTGCGCACAAAGCGACCAGCCTGCCGCAGCCAGCGCGATCCCCATCCATCTTGATCGCTGTGTCCCCGTCATCGCTTGCCTCACCGTATGCACCTCTGCTCGCTACGTTCACGCGCAGGCTGTTTGGATGCTTCCTGGGCAACATCGCGCAGAGCCTGAACCCGGTTTGCCATCAGATGCAGTAAGCTCACTCCAATCACCCAATCCCACGCAGCAAACTCACGCCATCCCCGCAGGAGAACCGTGCCAACATCGCTGCACCCTGAAGTGGATACTGCCGAAGCCGTCGGCCGATCAGCCATGCGCAAGGTGCGCCTGCGCATTGTGCCGCTCATCGGCCTTGGCTACTGCGCGGCGTACATCGACCGCGTCAACATCAGCTTTGCCGCGCTGGGCATGAACCGCGATCTGCACCTGAGCGCGACCGTCTACGGCTTCGGCGCGGGGCTGTTCTTCCTGAGCTACGCAGCCAGCGAGATCCCTTCGAACCTGGCGCTGCATCGCTTTGGCGCCCGGGTTTGGCTGTCGCGCATCATGATCACGTGGGGTCTGCTGGCCATGGGCATGATGCTGGTCCGCACGCCGCACCAGTTCTACCTGGCACGATTCCTGCTGGGCATGGCGGAGGCAGGCTTCTTCCCTGGCGTCGTCTACTACTTCATGCGGTGGTTCCCACCGGAGCTGCGCGCCAGCGCCTTCAGCCAGTTCTACATCGCGCTGCCGCTCTCCTCGGTCTTCATGGGGGCCGCCGCAGGCGCGCTGCTGGGTCTGGAAGGCCGCGCCGGGCTGCACGGCTGGCAGTGGCTCTTCCTGGTGGAGGGACTACCGCCCATCCTGCTGGGCATCGTGTTCCTGTTCTTCCTGCCATCCAGCCCGGCAGATGCCAAGTGGCTGACGACCGCGGAGAAACAGTGGATCCACCAGAGAACCACGGAAGACGCCGCCTCCGTGACGCATAGCCACGGCGCTATCGCCGCAGCCCTCCGCAACCGGCGGATCTGGCAATTAGGCTTCTTCAACCTGATGTGCCTTGGCTGCTCCTACGCCTACACGTTCTCGGCACCCTCCGTGCTGCAAGCGGCCACAGGCTTCAGTTCGGCCCGCATCGGCTACATTGTGGCCGCGCTTTCCCTGCTTGGAGCCGGGGCGATGCTGCTGGGAGCTCGCTTCTCCGACAGCCGGCAGCGAGCCGCGCGCGCACTCGGCACGCAGGCTGACCGGTACGCGCACATTCTGCCGTGGTGCGGCCTGCTGGCGGGCGGCTTCCTGGTCTACGGTCTGGGCCATACGCCGGTCTCGGCGATCCTTGGCCTGGGCATCGTCATACTGGGCTTCAACGGGATGCAGGGGCCGGCCTGGGCACTGCCGGCTTCATTTTTGCGTGACCCCACAGGACGCAGGGCGGCGGTGGGCGTGGCGGTCATCAACATGATCGCCATGTTTGGCGGTTTCCTGGGTCCGTACTGGATCGGGTTCATGCGCGACTTGACCGGCAGCTACGGCCGGGGCATCGCGGCGATGGCCCTGCCGGCCCTCGGATGCGCCGCAATCATCGCAACCATGCGGAAAGCGGCGCGACGGGACCAACCAGAGGCCCCGAAGTTCGTACAATAGAAGCATCGTGACACTCGACTTTCTTGGACAGCACCAGCGCACGCACATGTGCGGCGACCTTCGTTCCGCCGACGCCGGCCAGACCGTCACCCTAATGGGGTGGGTCAATCGCCGCCGCGATCACGGCGACCTCATCTTTCTGGACCTGCGCGACCGCACCGGCATTACGCAGATCGTCGTCGACAAGTCACGCTCGGGCCTTGCGCTCGAGAAGGCCGAGGCATCGCGGCCGGAGTTTGTCGTGGCCGCCATCGGCACGGTTCGCCAGCGGTTTGAAGGTCTTGAGAACCCGAACATGCCCACCGGCGACATCGAAGTCGTCTGCACGGACCTGCTGCTGCTGAGCGATGCGAAGACACCGCCGTTCTCGCCCGCGGAAGACGCCATCGGCAATGAAGAGCTGCGCCTGCAGTACCGCTACCTCGACCTGCGCCGGCCGGAGATGCAGGCGAACTTCCTGCTGCGCCACAAGGTCGCACAGGCCGTCCGGAGCCAGCTTTCGAGCGAAGGGTTCCTCGAGATCGAGACGCCTTTCATGACGCGCTCCACGCCGGAAGGCGCTCGCGACTACCTGGTCCCGTCGCGCGTTCACCCTGGCGAGTTCTATGCGCTGCCGCAGTCGCCGCAGATCTTCAAGCAGATCCTGATGATTGGCGGCTTCGACCGCTACTTCCAGATCGCCCGCTGCTTCCGCGATGAAGACCTGCGCGCCGACCGCCAGCCGGAATTTACGCAGATCGATCTGGAGATCAGCTTCCCCACGCAGGAGACGGTCTTCGGCGTGGCCGAGCGCTTCCTGGTCGCTGCCTTCGCGGCGGCGGGCACCACCATCCAGACGCCGTTCCTGCGCATGACCTACGACCAGGCCATCACTAAGTACGGCATCGACAAGCCGGACATGCGTCTGCCGCACATGGCCGACCTGACAGCCACGCTGACGCCTGAGATCCGCACCACGCTCAAGATCGAGCAGGACCTGCCGGTCTACGGCTTCGTCATCCCCAGGGTTGGCGAACTGAGTGGCACCGCGCGTAAGGCGCTGCTGAGCGAGATTCGCACCTTCTTCGGTGAGAGCGGCCTCGACATCCTCGACCTCGTTCGACTGCGCACCGCGGAAGCCTTCATGCCGCTGGCCGAAGAGATTGGCAGCCACCTGAATGCGACCACCATCGCCTTCAACGGCGACAGCTTCACGACGGAGGATCTCGCGATCGTCATCACGCCCAAGCTGGGCACACCGGCGATGTGGAACTTCGATCGCCAGTGGATTCCAAAGCGTGTGGGCGCGCTGCGCCTGGAACTGGCAAAGAAGTACGCGGACAAGCACAAGCTCTTCGAGAAGAAGGGCACCGCGGAGGATTACAAGTTCCTGTGGGTCACCGACTTCCCGATGTACGAGTTCAACGAGGAGAAGAAAACCTGGGACGCGGCGCACCACCCGTTCACCTCGCCGCATGAGGACGACATCAAGTCCGGCGCGCTGTTCAATGACAAGGGCATCGTCCGCGCACTGGCCTATGACGTAGTACTGAACGGTCTTGAGCTTGGTTCCGGGTCCATCCGTATCCACCGCAAGGACGTGCAGCAGGAGATCTTCCGCTCGCTGGGCATGGATGAAGCAGAGGCCAGGGAACGCTTCGGCTTCTTCCTGGAAGCGCTTGAGTACGGCACGCCTCCGCACGGCGGCATCGCGCTGGGGCTGGACCGTATCGTGATGCTGCTGGCCGGAGCGACTTCGCTGCGCGAGGTGATCGCGTTCCCGAAGACTGCCAAGGCCGTTGACCTGATGGTGCAGGCACCGAGCGAACCGACGGAACAGCAGTTGCGCGATCTGCACCTGCGGACGGTGATTCGCAGCTAAATCCTCATCATTCTTCGCAAGAGAAAGCCCGCTGCTGATGCAGCGGGCTTTCTTTGCGGCGTCGGTCGCTCTCGCAGCATCCATTTTCGAAGTAAGCCATCCGCTCCCCGCCGAATGATCGCAAGCTGCGAAGCAGCGCCGCCAGGTTAACCCAGTCCTGAGGCTGGATTATTCGGCAAGATATTCGTGAGCGACTACCTTAGTGAGCAGCGTGCAGATGACGCTTCTGGCGGCCCTCATCGCACGTTGACCAGCCGAGCGCGGCATAGATCGGGCAGAAGCGGAAGACTGCGTTAAAGAGCGGCACCAGGCCCAGCAGCGCCAGCCATCGCCAGTCACCCTGCAGGAACGTCGCAAGCGTGAACAGCATCATTGCCAATAAAAAGCGTAAAAACATATCGAGAGCACCGACATTAACCTGGTCCATGGCACTCACCTCCGCACGGCCGCATCCACGACCGGCGATGATCTTGTACTCCCTCTCATAAATTCTTGTCCAGAGGTGTTTCCTCACTTATCGTCCCCGACTAACGTTCAGGGACTGTGAAGCACCTGCAAGCAAAACTGGTTACGCGAGAGAGTTAATAAATTGCTCGTCGGCAGAAGATCCAGCTTTATCGACTGAACCGCGCGCCGCGCGTCTGCACACCGAGCAGGGTATACAGCGGGCAGAAGCGAAAGATCGCCGTCACCAGCGGCACGAAGCCGATCAGCCCGATCCATCGCAGATTTCCCGGCAGCAGGATGAACAGACTGAGTAGCACCGCCGCCAGCACCAGGCGCACCACCATATCCACCACTCCAACATTCCTCATGGCATAACCTCTACGCCTGTTCTAGGGCAGCGGAAAGGCTCTGTCAGTGACCTCCATCACTCGGGGCAGTTGGCTACCTGCCGCAGCCGAAGTGATGACTGCTCTTCCCGGCGAATGCGAGCCTCTCGCGGTGTGCGGAGACGATGCTTGCTCAGCACCCACTCCAGCGATCTAGAGCTTGTAACTCTCGCTCTCCGCGATCGCCGCACGCAGCATGCGCAGATCCTCGGTCATGGTGGCGAAAACCCATTCTTTGGGCTCGGTGAGCGTGTCTTTGCCGTCGCCTGCGGCACCCTTCATATGCTCCGGCTGAATTTCCATGGGGCCGTTGAAGCCGATCTCGCGCAGGACGGCGTTGGCTCGTGCGAGTTCCACGTTGCCGTGGCCGAGCGGCAGATAGTGCGGCAGCCAGCGGCCGTCTGCCGCCTTCTCCGGCAGTGAATCCTTCCAGGAGACGCCGCGGATGTACGGACCAGCCGCGCGCAGGTTCAGTTCCCATGTCCGCATGCCGCCGGCGTTGGTCATGTGGCAGCTATCCCACTGGATGCCGACGAAGCGCGGATCCTGGTCCTTCAGCACGTGGAGCAGATCCCACATGGGCCCGCTGACGTAGACCTTGTCGTTCACAGTGTGCTCCCCGCCGTAGCAGTGATACATGGCGGTCATGCCGTACTTCTCATTCAAACGCGCCAGCTTCGCCACGCGTGGCCGCATCGCCTCAAGCTGCGGCAGGATGGGCTGGCCTTTGACGTACAGAAACGAACCCCACCAATAGGAATGAATGCCAAGCGACGCAGCCGTCTCCAGGATGGCTTCCGCATGAGGCGAGTCGGCATCTGCAATGGGCGCTGTCACCATGTGGACCTCGACCCCATGGCTGCGAACGGCGTTCACAAACGGCGGCAGATCCTGCCTCACTCGGGCTGGATCAATGTGGCCGGGATAGGGCCGGATCGTGATGTCCAGGCCGTCGTAGCCCATGGCCTTTGCGGCTGCTGCAACCTCATGAGGATCGCGCAGGAACTGGAGGTGCTTGCTGTAGATATCAATCTTCCACGGCATCGCACCGGTTACCGGTGCCAATGCTGCTGGCGGCGTAACGGCATCTGCATACGACAGGCTCGGCAGCGCAGACGCGGCGACACCCGCACTGGCTCCCCGCACCATGAACTCACGACGATTCAACATGCGGGCCATTCTAGCCCGGTGAGCCAAGCCTTATCGAATGCTCAGGGCAGCAGGCCGGCCTTCGGCTGCTTGCCGTGGTTGACCCAGTTCACCAGCTCATCGAAGGCGCGACCCGTCTCTTCGCCGGACATGGTGCAGTGCCCGTCGCGCTTGACATACTGCTGCACGAAGTTTTGGCTGAACCCTGCAGCGGCAATCATCTGCGGATAACTTGAGATGGTCGCCGCAGGGATTAATGGATCGTAAGTCGTTGTAAGCGCCAGCATCGGCTTCAGAACTTTTCCCGTCGGCGTTACATTGCGCACGAGATACTGATGCGCAACGGGATCGGCGGCGTAGCGGGCCACGTGGTCGTTCAGATCGTTGTCGCTGGCCGAGTCGTCCGGGTCCGTGCCGTTGTAGACGAGGTCCCGGTTATCAAACGGATTGCCGCCCGCGCGCTGCTGATAATCGGCAATGATGAAGCCGATGTACGAGATCATGTGCGCGACGTCCTCGTCGTTGTGAAGACGCATCAGGTTGCGGATCTTGCGCGCCTTCGCCGGATCGGACTTCAAGGCTGCGGTGACCTTGGCGCGATTTGCATCGGAGTCCATGTAGTCCGCAGGAGTGGGCACCAGCGGCGGCATGACACCGGGAAAGTAATAGTCGAAGGCCGCGCGGAAGGAGAAGCGCTGCTGCATGGGCGGGTCGGTGGGTCCGAGCCGGCCACAGAGTGCGAGTGCGCCGTCGTACACCTCGGGCCGCTGCTCCATGGTGACCATCGTCAGCGCACCGCCCATGCTGCCGCCCGTAACGAACGTCTGCTTCGGTTTGCCGTACTGCTTCACAAAGTATTCGCGCAGGCGATCGGTCTCCGGCAGGGCCTGCTCCAGCGCCCATCCTGTGCGCGAGTAGGCTGACTGCGCGATGGCGTAGCCGCGGTTGTACTCCGGCGTTTCCTGGCTGGTGAGCGGCCTGTCCAGCTCCGGACCAAAGGGAACATAGGAATAGCCGTGGTAGAAGACCACCAGCGATCCGTTCCAGTGCGCCGGTATCTCAATGCGGTAGGGTACGCCGCCAAGATCGCCGTGCTCGCTGGTCGCGCCTTCTGCTGGATGCGTAATGCGCTGGTTGGTCACGAGCGGAGCGAGAGCCGAAGCAGGCTGTGCCTGCACGCGGCACGTACCGACCGCAAGAAACGAAAGCACCAGGGCGGAAAGAAACTTCATGCTTCGAGTCTAATCAGTCGGCACTTTCCCTGGGGGTGCGCGGGGTTGTCGGTTACTTACGCAGTTCCGCGCCGCATGTCCGAACGCCCAGCAGGTCATACAGCGGGCAGAAGCGGAAGAGCCCCGTCATCAGCGGCAGAAAGCCCGCCACAGCTACCCACCGTTGCCCTTCATCCAGCACGGCATTCGCGCTGAACAGTACCGCCGCCATGCCAAAGCGCATCAGCATATCCACGCGCCCCACATTCATCGCCACCGGATCGCTCGTCATGGCAATGTTGTACGGCGATACGTCCAGCGCGGCAGTGACGGTCATCACAGCCCGGGAAACTCTTCGTTACAACCGCACCATCCATGCGGTCAGCGCGTGCCACCAGGCCCAGTCCTTTGCGTAATTGGCGGCGACGCCGACGGCCGTATTGGCAACGAGTGCCACCATGTACGGCGCACGCACTTTGCCGCGACGGGCATCGTCGATCAGCAGAACGACGAGGATCAGGCTCATCAGCCCGACTCCCATGTTGATATCTGCGTGGAAACTCTTCCGGAAGATGGGCAGGATGGGCATCGCGCGCACGATGGCGGGCGGCAACAGCAGCAGCACCGTGGAGACGATATAACGCGCATGCAGATCGATATTGCGGCCGTAATAGATGGCCAGTCCCACGTAGGTCGGCAACAGCAACAGCGCTGTGAAATCCAGAAAAAGCAGATGGTCTATCAGAAAGGGTGGAATCGCCGTAGCGATAAGCGCGCTGCGCATCATGAGGAAGCCAACCACCATGATCGCCGGCACCAGCGCGAAAGCGCCCCATCGACCAAGTGTGCGGTGCAGCCGCATCTTGCCACGCTGATACAGGATGGGCTGCACGATAAGCAGCGCGATCCACCCACCCATGAGTGCCCCGTGGATGTGGTGCAGCAACGGCTGGGTGCGGATCACAACAAAATAGCTTTGCGCAAAGCCAAGCCACGTGGTGGCGATGGCCAGCAGGAAGTACCAGTGCGCATGCGGGTACAGCACGGCATCGCGCTGTTTAACGATATGGGGAAACGTGGTGGTGGCCATCGTGCGGACTCCATCCATCTGCGGGTATGCGGGGGATGTGTCCATACTGAGCCGCGCGCTGCGGGGCCGCAAGGAAATTCTCAGGGAAATACGAAGAAATGCCCTATTGACGACGGTTTAACCGTGGCCAACAGGGCATGCAGGCGATTCTGCAATTACTTTGCGGCAGCCGGTGCGTTCTTAGCCCACGTGGGCCCGGAAAGTTCCAGGTCGTACACGGTGCCACCGTTGTACAGTTCGCCCGTCAGTCGCATGAACGTCGGTGCTTCTCCGCCCAGGGCGTAGATGTGCAGGTCGCCCGGTTCCTTGCCGATGATGGGCGCAATCACGCGCGCGATACCACCGAGTTCGAAGTGGATTTTGAAGTTGTTTGCCTTGCGACGCTCGCCGCCAATCGTGAAACCGACCTGGCCATCGCGTGAGATGGCCAGCTTCACCAGTCGCGGCTTGGGTGCCGCAACAATGTAACCGACCTTCACCTCATCGACACCGCGCGGAAAGTTCTGCACTACGAGCCCAAGCAGCCCGTTGGCCAGATCCTGCGGCACGTCCAGGTGGTCTGTCTTCACCTCATCCTTGCCGCCTTTCACCTCGTGGTAGGTCACCTGGCCGCTGGCTGTGTCCACGGTCATGTCCATCGGCTTCGGAAAGGATGGCCCCTTCTGGATGTGGTGATCGCTGATGACATGCAGATCGGGTCTCTGCGTGTACACGGTGGTGTCGTCATCCACGGATCCGTCGCGAAAGCGCAACGTCAAGCGCGCGGTCCACGTTTTGCCATGAGCCACGTTGGTATCGTCCGCTACGCCAACCAGCTTGCCGGATTCGGTATAGATCAGCAGCATGGCATGCAGGGAACCCTGCTGCTGCTTCGCGGGAATGGTTTCGCCGGAGGCAAGACCAACAGACAGAAGGGAGCAAAGAAAGAGCGACAGCGATCGGTGCACGTGTGGGATCCGTTCCGGGCGAGAGCCGCACGTCTCGCTGTGCGTCACTATTGGATGCGAAATTGTTCGCAGGCGTCCCCTGGCACCGCAGACGTTCTGCACCGGATTTATCATGGGAGCTATGCCGTTCCCCATCAAGAAATGCGCCGTGTGTGGCGAAGAGTTCGAGCTGAAGCCCGACAAACCGGGCTTCGCCAATCGCTGTCCCGAGTGCACTGCAGAAGAGCAGGAAGCAGCCGCTGAGGCTGCCAAGAAGACTGGCATGGACGCGGACCAGCGCCGCGAAAAGAGCGAGATGGATGCAGCGCGCCGCGACACCATCCGCAACATGCTGTATCGCAAAGACAGCTAGCGGAGAAACTCGCATGGCCTGGTTACGCGGTACGTTCAGGGACTGAAAGCACGCCGACAGAATCTCTTGGCTATACGGATAGAATCGCATAGATTCGTAGCATGCCTTTCCGGAATGCACGTACCACCCTGCGCGTTGGCGCGCTTGCTCTCGCTGCCTGTACGCTTCCCTTTGCGCAAGCCCAGGTAGCGGGGGAACTACGCGGTCGCGTCCTCGACGTCACGGGCGCCGCAGTCGCCGGCGCGCACGTCACCCTGACGCAGACCGCCACCGGCATTCGCCAGTCTGCAACCAGCAGCGCGGACGGCCTGTATGACTTTCCGCAGCTGGTCTCCGGCACATACAGCCTGCATGTCGAGAGCCCGGGCTTTGCCACCTATGATCGCAGCGGGATCACCATTGCCACGGGTGGCACGGTCGGACTCGATGCTCCACTTGCCGCATCGGGATCCGACGCTGTAACCGTTAATTCCGACGCGCCGCTGTTGCAGTCGCAGACCTCCAACATCGCCACCACCGTCGCCAGCGGCACCGTGCAGGCGCTGCCACTCAACACACGCAATTTCATCCAGCTTGCGCAGCTTGCACCCGGTGTGGCGCTGCCGCCCGGTACGCTGCTGCCGCGCATCAACGGTGGCCGGCCGCGCACGAATGAATATCTCTTCGACGGCATCAGCGCATTGCAGCCGGAGCCGGGCCAGGTCGCCTTCTTCCCCATTGTGGACTCGATCAGCGAGTTCACTGTGGAGGCAAACAACGTGCCCGCAGAGTATGGCCGGTTCAATGGTGGCGTCGTCAACGTCGCCACACGCAGCGGATCGAACCAGATCCACGGCAGCCTGTTTGAGTACTTCCGGAATGAAGACCTGAACGCACGCAACTGGTTTGCAACATCCACCGCGCGCAAGCCGATGTATCGCCGCAACCTGTTCGGTGCAACGCTGGGCGCTCCCATCCTGCATGACCGCCTGTTCTTCTTCGGCGACTACCAGGGCGTTCTGCAGCGCATCGGCGTCACGCGTATCTCAACGGTGCCCACCGTCGCGCAGCGCGCCGGCATCTTCACCGGCACACACATCTACAACCCCAGCACCACGACGACCGTTGGCGGACGACTGACGCGCACCGAGTTCCCGAACGACGTCATCAACGTGCCGCTGGACCCCGCGGCAGTCGCTCTCCTGGCCCGCTTCCCACTGCCAACCTCTTCAGGCGCAGCCAACAACTACACACGCACGGCGAACGATGACGATCATCAGCAGCAGTTCGATACACGCATCGATGCGGCACATGGACAGCGTGACCGCGGCTTCGCCCGCTACACGTACTACCACGAGGTCGAACAGCCGGCGACACCGCTGCCGGACGGTTCCGGCGCCATCAGCGGATCGGTGTTGGGCGCAGGCAATGTCACAGGCCTGACCCACATCACGGGGCAGCAAGTGGTGCTGAACGAGACGCACACCTTCAACGGCGCGGTGCTGAATAACTTCCGCCTCGGCTACACGCGGCGTGGCAACACGCAGGCGGGCACCAGCCTGGGCAACACCGCTTCCAACTCGCTGGGCATTCCGGGTATTCCGACGAATGCGGCGTTCAACAACGCTCTGCCGCTCTTCACGCTGACGGGATTCGCACAGCTTGGGCCCAGTGCCAGCACCTTCTCGCAGTACCAGACTGCCGTAGGTGAACTCGTCGATACGGTGCAGTGGGTGCGTGGAGCGCATTCGGTAAAAGCCGGCTTCGATCTGCGCCGCTACGAGTTGAATGCCATCGCACCGCCGAACCCGACGGGCTCCTTTGCCTTCACCACGACGGGCACCAACATCCAGGGAGCAACAGGCGCGACGGGTGGCAATGCACTCGCCAGCTTCCTGCTTGGACAGGTGGATACCTTCTCCATCGATCTGCAGGCACGCACCATTCGACCGCGCGATTACATCCATGAGTTCTTCGTGCAGGACGACTGGCGCATGCTACCGAATCTAACGATCAACGCAGGTCTGCGCTGGTCATTGCACCTGCCGTCCACCGAGACACACAACCAGGGCGCGATCTTCAACCTGGCGACGCAGCAGCTTGACTACCTGGGCATGAATGGCAACTCGCGCAGTGCTCGCGAGCTGCATTGGGGAAATGTTGCACCACGCTTCGGTCTGGCTTACTCGCCGGACACGAAGACCGTTCTTCGTGCAGGCTTTGGCATTGTCTTCATCGACCAGAGCGGCATCACGACGCCCTTCACCACGCCGCAGTATCCGTTCATTCAGAACGTGCAGCAGAAGACGACCGATAGCTACTCGGCACCCTTCAAGCTATCGAATGGACCAACGGTTTCACCGATCGCGTACACCCCGGATGCAGGCCTGGGACAGAGCGTCTACACGGCGACGCGCAAGGCGGGCAGCGGCTATGTACAGCAGTGGAACCTGGCCTTGCAGCGGGCGATCACGAATAATCTTTCGGTGGAGGTCGCGTATGTTGGCTCGCACATCGTGCATGTCGGCATACCAGACAGCAACCTGAATCAGCTGACCGCGGCGCAGCTTGCGCAGGGCACAGCGCTGACCGCGACGGTGGCGAATCCGTACTTCGGCATCCTGCCGGCGTCGAGCCCGCTGGGAACACGGACCATCGCAGCCGGCCAGTTGCTGAAGCCTTATCCGCGCTTCCAGAATGTCTCCATCTACCGCAACAACACGGGCCAGACGAACTACAACGCGATCGAAGCGAAGGTGGAGCAGCGCATGTCGCACAACCTGTCGCTGCTGTTCGGCTACACGCATTCGAAGCTGATCGACGATGCATCGTCGGTCTTCTCGTCGACGGTGTTGTCGTCACCGAACTCGTCTTCCCTGATTGCAGCGGACACCTACCGCCCGTACCTGGAACGCGATTCTTCCAATGGCGACATGCCGAACGTGTTGACACTGGCGGCGGTCTACGCGCTGCCCAAGTTTGCGGGCCACGGCCTTGCAACAGCCGCACTGGGTGGATGGACGATCAACACCGTCATCACGCTTCAGAGCGGTATGCCGGTGACCGTCACGCAATCGACCAACACCAACAGCTTCGCCGGTGTGGCGCTGATGCGGCCCAACCAGATCGCGAATCCGTCGCTGCCCAAGGATCAGCGCACGAAGGCTCGCTTCTTCAACACGGCAGCCTTTGCCACCACACCGCAGTTCCAGTTCGGCTCCGCATCGCGCAATCCGGTGCGCGGACCGGCCTATCGTGACGGCGATCTTTCGCTGATCAAGCACACACGCATTGGCGAAAAGACGGATGTGGAGTTCCGTGCGGAACTCTTCGACGTGACCAACACGCCGGGCTTCGCGCAGCCGAATGGGTCGTTCGGTACGACAGCCTTCGGCAGCATCACGGCAACGGTTACCGATCCCCGCGTGGCTCAGTTTGCGCTGCGCCTGAGCCGGTAGGCGCTACGTTTTAAGGCACAGGCGCGGCGTTTGGAAGGCAAAGGTGCGGCTGGTCGGAAGGCCAAAGGCGCGGCGTCTGGAAGGGCACAGCTTTAGCTGTGCCAAATCATGATCGGAAAGGAATCGGCTTTAGCCGCTGAGGTTTAGCTTTTCTCGTTGCTCCGAGGAAAGAAGCGTACCCCAGCGGCTGAAGCCGTTCTTCTTTTCAGGCAATGTTGGCATGGCTGAAGCCATGCCCTTCCGAAAGCCAAACATTCGAGATCTCAAAGCATTCGCGATTGCCTAGCATTCGAAATCTCCAGGCTTTCAAAATCTCCAAGCATTCCGAGATCGCCAAACGTTCCAGATCGCGAAGATGAGTTCGTAAGGGAGGACTCCACCCTACCGGCGGCTGAAGATCAGCCACAGGATCCCAAGCAGTACGAGCAGCCCAAGTCCGCCGGGCCAGAAGAAGAACCCGCTTCGGGATGAATAGCCCACCATCACGCAACCACTCAACGCACTGCATGCGCCGAGGCCGCATACCGCCCAAACCATAGAACGCAACGTTCGTTTCATTGCTGCTCCTTTGCTTCGCGCCAGGCGCGCGTTGGGTCGTCGTCGGGATCGACCGTTCCCTGCGCGGGGCGCTGATCCTCCGGCACATGCCGCAGATTCACGCGGATGCGGTACCAGATGTAGGCCGAGCCACGCATGCGATCGACGAGCACATCGTCGGGAGCAAGCAATGCTGCGGCTTCCGTATGCTGCTTCTTCCATCGCTCCAGACCTGCTTCGGCTGCAGCCTTGTCCGGCGACTGCGCGATGACGATCAGCGGCATCGTCGATTGTCTGCCCGCACGCTTCTTTGGCGCAGCCGTCTCGGCAGCAGGGTCTGCCTCAGATCCCTCCTCCTTTGCGGCCGCAGCCTTCTTTGCGGCACTCTTCTTTGCACTGCTGCTGCGAGCCTTCGAAGGCTGCACGCGGGAGGGCTCGCCCTCCATCTTGCGAAAGTGCGGTGGCCACGGGGCGTCGCCGATGCCTTCGGCCTCATCGCGCGCGGCCATCTCCAGCAATGCGTCGAGTACGCCTGCATGGTCGTCCATCGCGGCCTGCGGATCGCCGATCTTTGCGAAGCGATCGGGCACCGTGAGCACCGTGAAGTCGGCGGGATCGCAGGTCATCACCTCGTCCCAGCGCAGCGGTGTGCTGACGCGCGCATCGGGCAGCGGACGCACCGAGTAGGCCGAGCAGGTCGTGCGGTCCTTCGCGTTCTGGTTGTAGTCGAGGAAGACGCCGTGGCGCTCCTCCTTCCACCATTTGCTGCTGGCGAGCGGTGACCGCCGCTCGACGGCCCGTGCCAAAGCCAGCGCTGCTCGGCGAACTTCAGTAAAGCTCCATCGTGGCTCGATGCGTACGTTAACGTGGATGCCGCGAGAGCCGCTGGTTTTTGGCCACGCGACAAGCCCCAGCTCATCCAGCAGCGCCTTCACCTCCATGGCAACAGAGCGCACATCGTCCCACGCCACGCCGGGTTGCGGGTCGAGGTCGATGCGGAGTTCGTTCGGGTGGTCAAGGTCGCCGGTTCGTACGGGATGCGGATGCAGCTCGATGCAGCCAAGGTTGACGATCCACGCAAGGCCGGCGGTGTCGTCCACGACAACCTCTTCTGCGGTGCGGCCGGAGGGAAAGGAGAGTGTCGCGGTGCGCAGCCAGTCGGGTTTGTCTGCGGGCGCTCGCTTCTGGTAGAAGGGTTCCTTCTCAGCGCCATCGACAAAGCGCTTCAGCACGATGGGACGGTCGCGGATGCCATTCAGAGCGCCCGGCGCAACCGACAGGTAGTACCGCACAATGTCGATCTTCGAGAGCTGCACGCCGCGCGTGAAGTAAGGCTTGCGCGGGTTGGAGACCCGCACGGTACGGCCATCGATCTCCAGCAGTTCGGCGTCATCCACCTTCGCCATCGCACCACACTCCCGCACTCCGATAACAGCTGCGCAGAAGTGTGATGCGTGCGAGTGCCACCCGATCACTTCGAGGAGAGCGTCAATGCAGTGGAAGACCTGGTATCCCGGCAACTGCCGTGTTGTACCTGGGAAAGGTAGTTTCGAATGGTGTCGACGACCACTGGAGTCACGGAGTTCGCACCTGGCCCCCGGCCGGCAAAGTTCATGTGGGTCGCGTCGGCGAGGACACCCATCCAACGACAGCCATCGCTCGAGGCAGGCATGTCCTTCCACGGGATCTGCCTGGCTGCCGGACCACCGCCGCCCGGTATCGTCTGGTCACGCGTACCGGTCAGCACCAGCATCGACACATGCAGGGTGCTCCATGCGTGATCGGGAAAGACCAGGCCAGGACCTTCCGGAGACATGGCGATGTAGGCGTCGAAGCGATGTTGCGCAGCGGGCGGCGAGCTGATGCCAATGGCATTCGTGGCCCCGGCTTCCAGCATCACTGTCTCTGCTCCCATGGAGTGCCCGATCAGCACACGGAAGGGCGCTCTGCACTGATGATCGGACCATGTGAGTGCTGCGCCCGTGTCGAGCAGGCGCGCTGTCTCGGCCTCGCGACTTCCAACCAGCGCAGACATGCCCTTGCCCATCCCGTTATGCCAGAAGGTAGCGCGCACCGCCGCAGGACCACTCTCCCGGTGCCCCATGACGATCACGGTGAAGCCGCCGCTGCCAAGCCCTTGTGCGAGGTAACGGTAATCGTTCTCAGTCCCACCGGCTCCCGGAGAAAGCACGGCGAGCGGGGCACAGCCACCCCGGCTGGATGCGCGGTAAACGCTCATCGGAGTGACCTGCCCATCGCTGCGAGGAGCCGTTACACTCTCCTGCGAACGTGCCGTAGTCCATGCCAGTAGAGAAACAAGTGTTGCAGTCAGACAGGTTGTTGCTTTCGTCATGAGGCCTCCGTCATCAGTTAACCCGCAATCACTCACCGTGTTGCCGAAAGAAAGGCGCTTCCTTGTGCCTGTGGTGAAATGTTTCCTTTTCAGCGAGGCGAGCTTTGCTCCCGATGGAGATGACTGCGTTGGTCGAACGGCGTTCTTGCTCCTGCTAGCATCGGATTCTTCAAGATGCAGCAGAGACCATCATCACAGCCCGGGGTGCGAACACCATCGCCGCTGCTCCTGGCAGGCTTTTCGCGTATTGCGCGACGGCGCCTGCGCGGCAGCTTTCGTGCGGTACGCATGTTGCACGCGGAGCGGCTGGTGCAGGCCGGGGCAGGACCGCTGATTGTCTATCTGAACCACCCCTCGTGGTGGGATCCGCTGCTCTGCCTCACACTGGCGCGCAAGCTGCTGCCACATCGCACCCACTACGCCCCCATCAGCGCCGCGTCGCTGGTGCGGTATCCCATGTTCGGCAGACTGGGGATGTTTCCTGTCGACCAGGGATCGGCGCGTGGAGCAGCACAGTTCCTGCGCAGCAGTCAGTCTGTGCTTGCATCAGGCGGCGTGCTTTGGATCACCGCCCAGGGACGCTTCAGCGATGTTCGGCTTCGTCCTGCAACATTGAAGGCCGGCCTGGGAGCGCTGCTGCATCGACTGCAGGACGCGAGCCCGGTCACGGTGCTACCGCTGGCCTTGGAGTACACCTTCTGGAACGGTGTGAAGCCGGAGGCACTCTCAGCCGCGGGAACACCGATCGACGTCCGTTCCACGGCAGTGCCGAACACCGCGAGGCAGTGGACGCAACTGCTGGAAGAAGAGCTGCAGACCGCGCAAGACGAACTGGCTGCGGCAGCGATGCTGCGCGACCCTTCGATCTTTGAGACATTGCTGGATTCGAATGGCGCCAGCCTGTGGCAACGTCTCCGCGCACGTATGCGTGGCGAACTCGAGATACCGGGCGCAGATCGTACGTCGGAGACCGACTAATGCTTGTCGCATGGACTATCGCTTCCGCTGTGTGCGCCGCGATCCCCGCCGTGATGACGGTGGTGAACCTGCGTGAGTACCGCGAACCTTCTGCCATCACGAGCGACGGACTGCCAGCCGTGACGGTGATCATCCCCGCACGCAACGAAGCTGGCGGTATCGCGGCCTGCGTGGGCGGCGTATTGGCTTCGAGCAAGGTTGATCTGCAACTCCTGGTTGTTGATGATGCGTCGACCGACGACACTGCGGAGATCGTGCGCGGCATGGCAGCGCAGGACGCGCGCCTGAAGCTCATCGCATCCGTGGCACTGCCTGCAGGATGGAACGGCAAGCAGCACGCCTGCTGGCAGGGTGCGCAGGCAGCCAACACGCCGCTGCTGTGCTTCCTTGACGCGGATGTTCGTCTGCATCCCGATGCACTCGCACGCACCGTGACACAGATGGTGAGGGAACGCGCAGCACTGTTGAGCGGCTTTCCGCGGCAGATCACCCGCACCTGGCTTGAGAAGCTGTTGATTCCGCTGATCCATTTCGTGCTGCTGGGTCTGCTCCCCATGCGAGGCTTGCGGTGCACGACAAAGCCCGCCTATGCCGCGGGCTGCGGTCAGTTCCTGCTGGTGGATCGGGAAGCCTACAACCGCAGCGGCGGCCATGCGGCCATCCGACACACCATGCACGATGGCCTGCTGCTGCCTCGCCTCCTGCGCTCGAACGGTTACACGACACGGCTGGCCGACCTGACCCATCTGGCCGAATGCCGCATGTACACGACTGCAGCGGCTACGTGGAACGGTCTAAGTAAGAACGCCACGGAAGGCATCGCCGCGCCCGCGCGCATCGTGCCCATGACGTTGCTGCTGGGACTGGGACAGGTCTTACCGCTGCCACTGCTGTGGCTGGCATGGGAGAGGACGACGTTCATCATCCCCTTCCTGGGGCCACCCATCCGCATCGGCATGGCGCCGGTGTGGTGGTCCGTGGTTGCGCTGCTCTTGAGTTATCTGCCGCGTGTTGTCAATGCCGTACGGTATCGCCAAAGCTGGCTTGGCGCGCTACTGCATCCCGTGGGTGTGGCACTGCTTCTGGTGCTGCAGTGGGTCGCCCTGGCGCGGAAGCTGCTGGGCCGGCCAGCGACGTGGAAGTCTCGGGCGTACCCCTCAAACTGAAATACGGCAAGAGATGCCAGCCGTATCGCCGCGCCGATACAATGAGGGTTGTGCCGATGAAGCCAGGCCGAAGTGCCTCCTCCGCAGTTCGCCCGCTCCTGCTCACCGCTGCGTGTGCCTGCACCATCTTCCTCACGGGCTGCCCGCAGGACGGCATCACCACGACGGTCGCGGCGAAGACTCCAGCGAATGCCACGGCACCTGCGCTGCCGAAGACCGTTGGCGGCAACAATGTACAGACAGCCGAGCAGTCGGCGAACCCGCGGGTCGCCAGCCTGATCGCACAGGTCGACCGCAGCTATCGCAGCGGCGTCACCAACTATCGCAATGGCCAGCTCGATGCCGCACGCATGGACTTCGACTTCGCCGTGGACCTGATGCTGACCAGCGGCATCGACATCAAGGCGGACAGCACGCTGAGCGATGAATTTGAGCGCACCGTGGACGCGGTCAGCGCGCTGGAGATGGACGCGCTGAAGCAGGGCAACGGCTTCAGCCCCCGCACGGAAGAGGCGCCGATCGACGCCGTCGGAGAGCTGACCTTCCCCGCTGCCTCGCCGGAAGTCACGGCAAATCTTAAGAGCACGTTGAACACAACGTCAGATCTTCCGCTCGTCATCAACGACGAGGTCGCCGGCTACATCAACGCCTTCGCCAACTCCCCCGCCTTCCACGCGCATATGCTGCGTTCGCTGGAACGTGCCGGCAAGTACAAAGACCTGATCCAGGACGTACTGAAGCAGGAAGGCGTGCCGCAGGATCTGATCTATCTCGCTGTCGCCGAGTCGGGCTTTCAGCCCCAGGCCATGAACGCCAGCAGCGGCGCCGGCGGCATGTGGCAGTTTATGCCCACGGGAGCCTACGGCCTGGCGCGCAACGGCTACTTCGATGAGCGCTTCGACCCGGAAAAGAGCTCGCGCGCGTATGCCCGTTACATCAAGGGTCTCTACAACCAGTTCGGGGACTGGTACCTGGCCATGGCCGGTTATAACTGGGGACCCGGCAACATTCAGAAAGCCGTGCAGCGCACCGGCTATGCCGATTTCTGGCAGCTTTACCGCCGCAATGCCATGCCGCGCGAGACGAAGAACTACGTCCCGCAGATCCTGGCCGCCATCATTATGGCGAAGAACCCGGAGAAGTACGGCCTGGACAAGATGAACCCGGATCCATCGGTGCTCTTCGACACCGTCCACGTCGACTACGCCATGGACCTGCGCCTTGCCGCGGATGTCACAGGGACCTCGCTCGCGAACATTGTCAGCCTTAACCCCGCACTATTGCGCCTGAGCACACCGCGTGACATCGGCTATGACCTGCATGTACCGCAGGGCACCAAAGATCAGTTCACCGAACGCATCGCGGCCATCCCGGAAGACAAGCGCGCCTCCTGGCGCTTCCATGAGACGGTCGCTGGTGAAACGGTGGATCAGGTGGCTCAGCTGTTCCATGTGAGCGCGTCAGACCTGCTGGCGGCGAATGACCTGGAACCCACCGCCACCATTCAAACGGGCGATGACCTCGTGATTCCCGTCGCTGGCAGCAACGGCAGTGGCGGAGCGCATCCGCTGCAATACACGACGCGCCGTGGCGACTCACTGGTCACCGTGGCCGATCGCTTCAACGTCTCCACCGAAAATCTACGCGACTGGAATCATCTGTCCAGCTCTGCCCTGCCCGCAGGCCGCAAGATTTACGTGGCAGAGCCGGTGCGTCTGGGACCAAGCCGTGGCCGCCGTGGACGTGCGACCACATCCCGCTCCGGCCGCGCGAGTTCTCGCGGATCGTCATCTCGCGGCAGCTACGCTTCGTCGCGCGGGGGCAAGACCTCATCCCGAGGTATGGCTGCTCCCGCAAAGACGACAGCGAAGAAGCGCCGCCGCTAGGGATCGACAAGACTCCGGGTGCCCCGGTTCTGTCGTATCCCTGGACTTTCACGCGACGGCGATTTCGAGAACTATGCGGACTTCATCGCAGCAATGGCTTCTTCCCTTGCCTTGCGCAGCACCGTCACGGGATCACCCTGGGACATGAACTCCATGCAGATGTAGCGGTCATACTTCAGGCGTGCCAGCTCACGATAGATGTTCGTGTAGTTGACCTCGCCCGTGCCCGGCTGGTGACGTCCCGGGACGTCCGCAATGTGAACGAGGCCGACCTGGTCGACGTTCTTCGTGAGCTTCTCAATCAGGTTTCCGGCCTGTCGCTGCTCATGGTAGAAGTCGTATAAAACCTTGATGCGCGGGCTGCCAACAGCACGCGTGATCTCAAAGGCTTCTCCAACGCTGACCACCGCCTCCTGCTTGTGCTCCAGCAGGTCAATCGGCTCCAGGACGATCTCGATATCGTCCTTCTCCAGCAGGTCTGCCGCGTACTTCAGGGTATCGACGATTGCGGCGCGCTGCTCCTCCGGTGTCTGCTCCGGCACGCGTGTGTACGCCGTGTAGATGAACTGCTTGCAGCCAAGCTGTTTCGCTCCCGGAATCGCCTTCAGCAGATCGTCGTGCAGCGGCGTACGCTTCGACTTATCCGCAAGCGCATTCCGTCCCGGGACTGCGGAATCGACCGCAATGCCCAGCTCATGCTGCTTCGCCAGATTTGTCTTCCATTCCTCTGGCGTCCACTTCTCGTATTCATTCCCAACTTCCACACCGGTAAATCCGGCATCGGAAGCAAGCTGGAGTTGCTGCACAAAGGTCAGGCCTTTGGGCAGCGTCCACAGCATGACGGAGAACTTATGACCGTCATTGCTGGCAACCGTGGGAGGTGCGGCAGCAAACGCCGGCAGGCTGGGCAGCAGCGATGCAGCAGCAGCGCCCATGGATAATTTGTGAAAGTCGCGACGGTTCATGCCTTCTCCGTAATGTAATGCCCGAGGGTCGTTTGCAATCGTACCTGTTATGCGGTCTGCATTGCAGTCAGCGCTTCGGCCTTTGCGGCCTTCAGCTCCGCGACAGCGTCCCCTTGAAAGTAGAACTCCATGGCGATGTAGCGGTTGTACTTCAGCGCGGCCAGCTTGCGATAGACGTTCCGATAGTTCATCTCGCCCGTGCCCGGCTTATGCCTTCCCGGCACATCCGCAATGTGCACCAGGCCGACGAGATCGATGTTCTTCTCGAGGGTTTCGATGAGGTTCCCGGTGCCCCGTTGCTCATGGTAGAAGTCGTACAACACCTTCACGCCGGGGTCGTTTACCGTACGGGCAATCGCGAAGCCCTCGACGACAGAATTCACAAATTGCTTCTTATCCTCAAGCACGTCGATGGGCTCCAGCAGCACCTCGATCTTTGCATCGCGGCAAGCATCAGCGGCCAGCTTTAACCCGTCTGCGATCGACTGCCGGCCCTGCTCCAGCGACTGTCCGGCGATGCGCGCGCCTGACTTCATGGCGAATTGCCTGCAGCCAATCTCCTGCGCAATGGGAATCGCGGCCAGGATCTCCTGCCGCAGCTTGGGCCTGGCCTCCGGGTCTACCAGCGTCGTCAGGCTCGGGAACATCACATCGAAGGTCACGCCCAGCGCGTTCTTCTTCGCCACAATGCGTTTGCGGTCTTCCGCGGTCCACTTCATCCACTCATCGACCATCTCCGCGCCCTGGTAACCGGCCGCGGCAATTGTCTCCAGCCGCTGTTCGATGGTGAAGTTGCGGCCCATAATCCAAAGCATCACCGAGAACTTCACGGCAGGCGATGGAGCGGCCTGTGCCGCGCCTTGTCGCCCCAGCAACGCACTGCCAACACCCGCAATTGCCATCCTTCGGCTGAATTGACGCCGGTCCATCGTGACCTCCATCGAGCGGGCCAAGTATAAAGGAGTGCGGGCATCAAACGACGTTGCGTCGCGGCGTACTGGCGGGGACGTTTGCACGGCCCGAGGAGCGGAACGAGTGAAGAGGTCGAAACACACAGGATTACTCATAACCATGGCGGCTGTCGGCGCCATCGCACCCGCGCTGTTTGGCCAGTTCCCCAAGTCCGTCACGGAACCAGCGGCGGTCGAGCGCGGCGCGAAGACCTATGCCAGCAACTGCGCGCGCTGCCACGGCAGCGACACGCGCGGCATTACCGATGGCGCTCCGGACCTTCTACGCTCAACGGTCGTGCTGCATGACCGTCGCCAGGCACTGCATGGCAAAGAGCTTGCCCCGTATCTGAAGTCGACGCCTCCTCATAAGTTCGATTTCAACGAGAAGCAGGCCGACGACCTGTCGCAGTTCCTCTCCGCCTCCGTTAACAAGATTCTGCGCAGTGGCTATGACGACCATCCCACGCACCTGACCGAAGGCGATGCCAAGGCTGGCGAAGCATACTTTAACGGCGTGGGCGGTTGTGCCAAGTGCCATTCGACCACGGGCGATCTCGCAGGCCTGGGCAAGCGCTACTCGGCGGCTGCGCTGCAGCAGAAGTTCCTCTTTCCCAGCTCGGGCCTCGGCAAGAAAGCGCCGATTACCGCTGTTGTGAGGTTCCCGAACGGCACCACGGCCACGGGCGACGTCGTTCGCATCGACGACTTCACAATCCAGTTGCGCGATCATGCAACGGGCGCGACGAAGTCCTTCAATCGCACCGCAGGTGTGAAGGTCACCACGACCAACCCGTACGCAGCGCATGAAGCTCTGCTGGAAAAGATCACGGACACCGACATCCACAACCTGACGACCTATCTGGATACGCTGCAATGATGCGCCGCATACTCTTTGCCTCCCTTTCTGCCGTCGCACTGTCCCTCTCTCTGCACGCGCAGACACCGACCAATGCCGCAAATCCGCACGACACCACGAAGCATGATGCGCCGGCGCCCGTTGCCACCAAGGCCCCGGCCGTTGCGAGCGGCACCGTCGGCACGCTTGCAGGCGGCGAGTGGACGACTTACAACGGCGACTACAGCGGTCGCCGCTTCAGCCCGCTGACGAAGATCACGCCGGCCACCATCGACAAGCTGAAGCTTGCGTGGACCTTCCGCATCAACACCACAACCGGTGGCGGCCGACGTATCTCCGCCACGCCGCTTGAGATCAACGGCGTGCTCTACTTCACGGTGCCCAGCCACGCATGGGCTGTCGACGCCCGCACCGGCACGCAGTTGTGGCAGTTCGACTGGCCCAGCAAGGGCGGCGAGACCATCGGCAATCGCGGCGCAGCGGTGCAGGGCAACACGCTCTACTTCGAAACGGAAGACTGTAACCTCGTCGCGCTGGATATCGCCACGGGCAAAGAGAAGTGGCACGCGACCATCGGTAATCCGGACCAGTTCTACTTCGGCTCGGTCGCACCGGTTATCGTGAAGAACCACGTGATGGTTGGCGTCAGCGGCGATGACTTCGACATCCCCGGTTACATTGAAGCGCACGACCCTGAAACGGGCGCGCTGCAATGGCGCTGGTACACGCACCCTGAACCGGGAACACCCGAGGCAAAGACCTGGCCGAACGACGAAGCCATGCTGCATGGCGGCGGCATGACGTGGGTTGCGGGCACCTACGATCCGCAACTGAACCTCTATTACTTCGGCACTGGCAACGCACAGCCCGTCATCAACGGCGACGCTCGTCCCGGCGACAACCTGTTCACCAGCACCATCTGCGCGCTGAACCCGGACACCGGCAAGCTTGTCTGGTACTTCCAGCCGAACCCACATGACACGCATGACTGGGACGCCGTGCAGACGCCCGTGTTGATCGACACGGTCATCGCCGGCAAGCCACGCAAGTTGCTGGCGCAGGCCAGCCGTAACGGCTGGTACTTCCTGTTGGACCGCACGGACGGCAAGGCGCTTGTGAGCACACCCTACGCCATGCAGAACTGGACGCTGGGACTCAACAGCAAGGGCCAGCCCATTCCGAACCCGGAAAAGGCAGCGAAGCCCAACGGCGTACTCGTGATGCCGAACCAGGCGGGCGCGTCCAACTGGTATCCGCCAAGCTACAGCCCGCAGACGGGCCTGTTCTACGTTCCCGCCTACGATGCGGCCAGTGTCTACTACGTCTTCGACAACAACAAGAAGCCCGAGGGCTGGGCCGGCAATGATCGTGGTGGTTTCTCGCGGGCCTCATTGCGGGCCATCGACGCGAAAAGCGGCAAAGTGCGCTGGAACCACCAGTGGGCCTCACCCGGTGCGCGCTCCGGCATCCTGACGACTGCAGGTGGCGTACTCTTCACCGGCGATCCGCTGTCCAACCTGGTGGGCTTCAATGCTGCCACCGGAGATGTCCTGTGGCATGCCGGCATGGGTGGCGCGGTCAGCAACGGACCGATCACCTTCATGCTCGACGGCCTGCAGTACGTCGTCGCATCGTCCGGCGACACGCTGTACTCCTTCGTCCTCAAATAAGCCGCGGAGGCGGTTGCCCCACGTCTGGCTTCTGAGACGTGGGGGCGACCCCTCTGAAAGAGATCTACTGAAAATCCGACATCTCGTAAAACGGTCGGATCTCGATCTCGCTTGGTCCCGGCATCGGATTGGGGCAACGCTTCACCCACGCCACTGCCTCGTCCATATCCTTCACCTCCCAGAGCCAGAAACCGGCCACCAGTTCGCCGGTTGCTGCAAACGGTCCGTCGATCACCTTACGTTCAGTTCCGTGGAACGCGACGCGCTTCCCCTGTGACGTCGGCTTGAGACCTGCAGCATCGCGCAGAATCCCCGCCTTTATAAGTTCCTCGTTGAACTTACCCATCGCACCAAGCAACTCGGCCGAGGGAAGAGTGCCCTTCTCACTGTCCTCCGTCGCCTTCACAAACACCATCACGCGCATGCGTTCCGTCTCCTTTTGAAGTCCATCTGAATTGCAGGTGGATCATACCAAGAGCATGTGGACAACGTCCACATTGCACTTCCAACTCGATTTAGTTCGGACCCCGGTGATAATCTTCCGCCGGCATCTTGATGCACGCCAAAGCGTGTGCGCCGTCGATGCGGGAGGGTACGTGGGAACAGGCTGGAATCGTCGCAGTTTTCTGGGAGCAGTGGGCGCCACGGGCGGGGCGCTGGCAAGCGGCGCGGCATCGCGACAAGCTCTCGCGCAACCTGCTGCGGCGCGACCGACCGGCATCGCACCGCTGAAGATTGAAGCGGTCGAGTTGCTGGAGCTGCGCGGCCACTACACCTCGCGCAGCGGTGTGAACAAGCAGGCCCAGGTGAACCCGGAAGATGTCTATGACACTCTGCGTCCACCCGTCTACGTCGACAGACCGGGCGGCGAAATTACCGTGAAGTATGAGGCCATCTACCTCCGCATTCGCGCTACCGGCGGCCTTGAGGGACTCTACGGCCCTATCGAAAAGGAGCCGGCGCTGATCGTCTACGAGCGACTGCGTCCGTTCCTCATCGGCAAGGATGCGCTTGCGGGCGAGGTGCTTTGGGACCAGATGTACCGCAGCGACCGGCACAGCCGCGACGGCTATTACATGATGGCGATCTCGGCCGTGGACAACACGCTTTGGGACCTGCGCGGCAAGCTGTATGGCGTGCCGGTCTATCGTCTGCTCGGCGGTCCGTCGCGCGACAAGGTCGAGATGTACGTCTCCGCGCTCGGCTCCTCACTCGAACTCGATAAGGTGCGCACACGAGCACTGGAACTGAAGCAGCAGGGTTTTCGCTACCAGAAGTGGTTCATCGCCTACGGTCCCGGCTCCGGGCCGGAGGGCATGCGGAAGAATGTTGAACTGGTGAAGACACTGCGCGAGACCGTGGGCGAAGATACCGAACTGATGTTCGATACCTTCAGCGGCTGGGACCAGAACTACGCGCTGGAGTGGGCGCACCGCGTGGAGCAGTACCGCCCGCGCTGGATGGAAGAGGTGACGCACCCGGAGAAGATCGGCAGCTTCGCCGAGATGCATCGCAGCACCTCCATCCCCATCGCCAGCGGCGAGCACTTCTACGGCCGCTGGGAGGTACACCGCTACCTGCAGCAGAACGCGCTCTCCGTCGTGCAGGCCGACCCGGAGTGGTGCGGCGGCATCACGGAACTGCTGAAGATCGGCACGGTCTGCTCACTCTACGACGTACCGCTGATCCCACACGGCCACAGTCTGCGAGCGGCGGTCCACACCATCTTCAGCCAGTCGCCTATGACCTTCCCGCTGGGCGAGTATCTCGCCCTCAAGATGCAGCACTACCACCACTTCGAGAAGAACCCAATGGTCGTGGAGAACGCACACATCGCCTTACCCACAGGCGCAGGTTTCGATATCCAGCTTGATCCCGCAAAGATTGATGCGCAGCGCGTGATGACAGCGCCGGAGTAGCTAGCATCTCGGATCATCGAGCGGGGACCACACGTATTGTCGGGGACTATAGGGGCGGTGCTAGATTCATAGCACCGCCAGCACCCAGGATTCTGCTCGATGAAGCTTCGCTCTGCCGCTGCCCTCTTGCTCGCCGTCGCTGCCACATCCTCATTCGCGCAGAAGGGCGCAGTGAGTGCAACACTGGCCGAGCCAGCGCGGTGGTCCGCACATGCAAAGGCCATCACCATCACGCGCGACAACTGGGGCATCGCGCACGTCCATGGCAAGACGGACGCAGACGCCGTCTTCGGCATGATCTACACGCAATGCGAAGACGACTTCAATCGCGTTGAGACGAACTATCTCGTCTCGCTCGGCCGCCTGGCAGAGGCTGAGGGCGAAGCCAAAATCTGGCAGGATCTGCGGCAGCAACTCTTCCTCGACCCCGAGGTCCTGAAGAAGGATTACGCTGGCAGTCCGGAGTGGCTGAAGGCACTCATGGATGCATGGGCCGACGGTGCGAACTTCTACCTGAGCAAGCATCCGGAGACGAAGCCCCGCGTCATCACACACTTCGAACCGTGGATGGCGCTGAGCTTCACCGAAGGCTCCATCGGTGGCGACATCGAACGCGTGAATCTTGAAGAGCTTGAAAAGTTCTATGGCGCGAAGACCTCGGCGCAACGTGCGATCGACGAACGGAACGCTGTCGTCGCGCAACTCGCACAGGTCAATCGCGACGTGGAACCCGGCGGTTCAAACGGTGCCGCGATCGCGCCAGCCAACACCGCAAATCACCACCCTCTGCTGCTCATCAATCCACATACCTCGTTCTTCTTCCGCAGCGAACTGCAGATGCAAAGCGATGAGGGCCTGAACGCCTACGGTGCCGTGACGTGGGGGCAGATCTTCGTCTACCAGGGCTTCAACGACCGCGCGGGATGGATGCACACCAGCAGCAATGTCGATGCGGTCGATGAGTTCCGCAACACGGTGACGCAGGGCGGCGGCATCATGATGTACAAGTACGGCCCCACGTCTCGCCCCTTCAAGACCCGCACCATCACGCTGAGCTACAAGGCCACGGACGGTAACATGAGGCAGCGCAGCTTCACGACATACTTCGATCATCGTGGCCCGATCGTTCGTAAGGACGGCGAGGCGTGGGTCAGCATCGAGTTGATGAACACGCCGGTGCCCGCGCTGCAGCAGAGTTTTCTACGCACCAAGGCGCGCAGCTATGCCGACTATCGCAAGACCATGGAGTTGATGGCGAACTCTTCCAACAACACCATCTTCGCCAGTGCCGACGGCGACATCGCGTACTGGCACGGCAACTATATCCCGGAGCGCGATACGCGCTATGACTTCACCAAGCCTGTCGATGGCACAAACCCCGCGACGGACTGGCAGGGCCTGATGCCGCTGGCGCAGATACCGCAACTGCGTAATCCCCGCAGCGGATGGTTGGAAAATGTAAACAACGCACCGTGGTCAGGTGCGGGCGAAAGCTCGCTGAAGAAGGCAGACTATCCGCCGTACGTGGAACAGAGCGGTGAGACCGCGCGCGGCGTACATATGGTTAAGGTTCTTAATAATCGCAAGGACTTCACGCTCGACAGCCTGCTCACCACAGCCTTCGATCCGTACCTGCCATACTTCGCACGGACCGTACCCGTGCTGCTGAAGGCATACGACGCGCTGCCACAGGACGACGCGCAGCGGGCGAAACTGGCTCCGCAGATCGACCTGCTGCGCAAGTGGGACTTCAAGTGGGCCACCGACTCCCCCGCAACAACGCTCGCGATCTACTGGGGCGAGGCAAGCGGGTCGCCCGTCTCCGGCCAGGCCTATCGCGAACACATGCTGTGGCAAGACTACGTTGCGACGAAGGTTCTCGCCGCAACGCTGCTGGCGGCTCTGCAAACTGCAACCGACAAGCTCACTGCAGACTTCGGCACGTGGCAGAAGCCGTGGGGCGACATCAACCGTTATCAGCGTCTGGATGACAGCATCACACCGCACTTCGACGACGCCCAGCCCAGCATCGCGATCCCCTTCACCGGGTCCATCTGGGGCTCGCTCGCATCGCTCGGAGCAAAGGCTTATCCCAACACGAAGAAGCGTTACGGCACGAATGGCAACAGCTTCGTTGCCGTCGTTGACTTTGGTCCCAAGCGTGTCACGGCCCGCGCCATCACCTGCGGCGGCGAAAGCGGCGATCCCAACTCAAAGCACTTCAACGATGAGCAGGATCGCTACGCCAGCGGCGACTTCCGGGAGGTGATGTACTACCCCGACCAGTTGAAAGGCCACATCGAACGCACCTATCATCCCGGCGAGTAGCCGCACTCATTCCGCGGCGCCTTCCACGGCGATGCCCGAATTCAGCATGAAGACGAAGTCACAGCTGACGCTCTTCTTGCCACAGTAGACGACGGCATCGCGCAGCACACGAGCGACGGAACCCTTTGGCTCAGCACCCGGCAGTCGGAGAGACTTGGCCTCTTCCAGCAGCGGCTTGAGCTTCTCACCACCCGCAACCAGCACCGCTGCCGCAATGCCATCCGGGCTGATCTGTACGCGGACCGTTCCGCCACCTTCAGCCCCTGCGCCATTCTTCACGTGATGGCTGCGAAATGCCTGCATGGTCGTCGGAAACTCTTCCCCTGTCGATGACTTAATGCCTGCCTTTTCCAGCCGCGCGATCGACGCCTGCACCTGTTCATAGTCCTCTTTGGCATCGGCAGCGTGTTCGCTGTCGCGGGACAGGCGATACGCCCAGAGCGCCTCGGACTTACGCCCCTGCGCCTCAAAGCTTTGTGCCAGGTGATTGCCGACCGTAACGCCACTCTGGCTGAACCATGCCGCACGAAGGTAGGGCTCGGCTTCCTTTGCCTTCCCTTGCAGCAGCAGGATGTAACCAAGTGTGTCCCAGGATGCGACCAGGTTTGAAGACTCCGCGAAGGCCTTAAAGTTCGCCTCTTCGATGCTGTGCGAAGCGGTCGCTTTCTCCAGCAGATCGACGGACCGGCGGGACTGTGCCTCTGCGAACGGAAGATCCTGCTTCGTCTCGGAGAGGACGTAGACGTTGTTGTTGATTACATCTGGATCGTCGCTGCCTTCCATCGCCTTCTTCGCCGCGGCTGCGGCGTCGTCGTTGCGGTGCAGGCTATAAAGCAGGCTTGCTAGTTGCGTGGCGATGCCACGATCTTCCGGCTTGCGCTCCTGCATGTTGCGCAGAATCGGTAGCGCCATTTCGCCACGATTGTCACGCTCCAGCAGGTTGACCTGCATCTGCTGGACTCGCTCATCACCTTTGCGACCGTACTTGTCCAGCGCTTCGAGCGCCTCCGCATAGCGCTTCTTCTCGGCATAGAGACCTGCAAGCCCCAGAAGCATGCTGGAGTCGTCGTCCGGGTGCGCCTTCACCTCTGCCTTCAGGTCCTCGATACCACCGTCCATATCGCCTTGCCCAGCCTTCGCGATTCCCAGCATGCCCTGTACGTACGCCGCGTCCGGAGATGCCTTATGAAGAGACTCTGCACGTGCTCGAACCCCCGCGAAGTTGCGATGCTGCAGCATCTGCCCCATCTCGGCAAGCTGCTGCCGAACGCCTTCATCCTCGGGAATGTTCGACGGGGGCGCGGCTGACTTCTCACTCTTTGCCTTCTCGGTACGATTTCCGTCGGGCTCAATCAGTCTCAGGTACGGCTCACCATCTTCCAGCAGTGTCGCCTTCTGAAAGGCGAGGTAATCCTTCCACCGACCGCGCGGCACCTTGCGCATCTTCACCACCAGTCTGCGATCGGCGAAGACTTTGCCATCGACCATCCGGTAGGTCTTGTCATAGCTGGTGAAGTCGCGGTCCACATGCACAGCATCCGGTAACTCTGCGCGATAGCCCGTCGGCAGCGTGACGACGCTATGCGCCTCCACCATTCTGGGAGCACCGAGATCGATATCGTGTTCCGGTTGCTTCTCCTTGCCGATGATGGTCATCTCCACCGTAGGAAACAGCGGCAGTGACTGGTTGTTCTCCCATCCGGCGTACTTCTCACGGCGGTAATCGTAGGCGATCTTGACCGGCGAGGTGGCATCGGTCTGTCGCATATCCGTTCCACTCACCTTGCCGCCAAATCCCATGGCGTTCGACAGGTATTGCATGGCGTCGTCCCATTGCGCAGGGGCCAGGCGCTGCATCATTGCACGCAGTTCCAGCTCAGCGTCGGAACGGACCTCCCACTTCATGTGGCCCTTCATCAGGCCATCGGCGGCAAGAACGCCCTCTGCCCGGAAGTCTTCCCGATAGGCATAGGGCGGGTCCGCCGGAGTCTTCGCCAACGCGGCGGGTTCCTTATCCGGAATCACGAGCGCCTGCTGGTCGCGGATGACCGGCAACAGCACGCGGAAGGGAGCAACTTCCGCGGTGCTATCCAGCCAGATGCGCTCCGGCTTGCCATCCGCGCCGGGTAGCTCCACCGTGGTGATGGCGTGGTTGAAGACCGCGGGCGACGGCACATCGACGACGGGCGCGATGCCTGCACCGATCAGTACCGGCGCCGTCGTCAGCCCTTTGGCGCGCAGCATGGCCTCCAGCAGCGTGTCCTTGTCCTTGCAGTCGCCGTAGCCGTGATCCAGCACCTCGTCGGGCGTATGCGGCTGGAACCGGCCGACGCCGAAGCTGATGGAGATGTAACGGATCTGTGTCGCCACGAAGCGGTAGAGCGCCTCCGCCTGCTCCCGGGGCGTTTTCGCATTCTTGGTCAGATCGTCTGCCTTGGCGCGGACCGTTGCGGTAGGTTGCAGGCGTTGTTCCGCCAGACTGCGATACCAGCCGCCGACCTCTGCCCAGCTATGAAAAGTAGTCCATGCCACGGAAGGCAGCTTGCGGCCGTCTGCATCTTCATCCGGGTCCTTCACCTCCGCGGCGGTCATGCGACCGTTTTCGTCCCGTGCGCTTGGCTTCGTCTGGGACGACGTCCATGTCCACGTCTTCATCCCATCCTTCACAACGGGCGAAGCGGGATGATTCGGACTCCACACCTGCACGTAGGTCTCCTCCGGCACCTGCAGGGTGTGTGTTTCACTCAGCACCACTCCGCCCTGCACCTGGAAGTGCTCCGCACCCCAGAACTGTTCGGGAGCCTGCGCCTTCGTCAGGGTCGTGTGGAACTGGTACTCCAGGCGGTCGCCTGCCGACAGACTCCGCACCGGCAGATGCTTCTCCTTCACATCGGAGTACATGGGCGCCTCGCGGCTGACCTCGGCCGGCATCTCCATTGCCTCGTCGGTCGGAGTATTCACGGTGCTGCCATCCGGCTTGTGCACGCGCACGAAATCCATGGTCGCGGTCGAGTTGGCAGAGGCATAGGAGAGGTTCAGCACACTGAACTGCCGCGCCACACCGTCCGTCTGCACGCGGAGGATGACATGCTGCACGACATCCCCCGTGCCGTCCGCCTTCATCCGAGTGGTGGTGTCGTATGTTTCAAAGACGAACGGCTCATCACGATAGGGATCAGCGGCCGCGGATTTTTGCGCGTCGGTCTTCGGCAAAGCAGGGACAGGCAGAGTCGTTTGCGCGACTGCATGCACGGTCGCAGCAAGGCCCAGAACAGAGGCCGTAAGGACGCGGATAGGAAGCAGCTTCATGGGGGTAACAGCTGGTATAGCAGAAAGCATATGCCCGGCAAATAGTCTTATTGGGGTACTGTGCGAGGGCATCCTCTTTGCGGAAGAGCCGACAGCTTCGCCCAACGCTTGCCGAGATAGCGATTCCAGTACATCAGCAGACCTGTGATCGACAGCGCCGGCAGGCTGAGGCCGAGGATGCTCCACAGCACCTTCACCGGTGTGCCCCACAGCGTGCCGAAGTGCAGCGGGTTCACCAGCCACAGGATCCAGTCGCCCAGCGTTTCGTTGTGGCCGTAGTGCCAGGTGGTGAGCAGCGTGCCGTCGGCCGCGAAGGTATGGATGTCGCGATGAGTGTAATCGCCGACGGCGGCTGTATCCATGTATGTGACGATGTTGCCGGTCTTCCCAATTGGAAAGAGCACCCCGGAGAGGAAAGCAGTCGGGCTCAAACTGTGCGCCTTGTCCACGATGGTTTGCAGTGAGGCGGGTGCGCCGAGCCTGGCTGGCTTGATCGCGATGGGCGCCTGCATGCCTCGTATGGGCAGCACTGCATTGACTGCAGCGGTAGTCTGCGTAGGCCACAGGAAGTCGATCGACGTGAGTCCCCACATGCTGACGATCAGCAACGTCCACACGCCGATCGCGCTGTGTGCGTCGTAGTTGATGCGCTTCCAGTTGTGGTGCAGCGAGAGGTAGAAACCACGCATCCACAGCCGAAGCCCCGGCCACCACAACGCGATGCCTGTGAGCGCAAGGACGAAGATGCCGATGCCTGCGACGCAGTTGATCACAAATCCGGTGTGCCCCATCAGCAGGTAGACGTGGAGCTCATGCACCCAGTCGACGAACGAACTGTTTGCTGCGGGCAGCAGCTCACCGGTAGAAGCATTCGCGCGGACAATGCGCTTTTCGTTACGCGCATCGCGAAGGTAGACGGTGTAGACCGGTGCGTCTGCCTGCGGAAACATGAAGTAGGTGACGGTCTCGTTCGGGTACGCTGCATGCGCGTTCGCCATCACCTGTGCTGGCTGCGCCAGGTGGCGTTCGTCGTAGCGCACGTGCCGGTAGGCATGCGCGTCGATCTCGTCTTCCCACACGATCACCGAGCCCGATAATCCGATGACCGCGACGTACAGCGAAAGCAGGACGCCCAGCCAGAGATGAACCTGGAAGAGCGCCCTGCGGATCCACAGCTTGCGCGGATGCTGTACGAGCGTTTGGAAGAAGGCCATTGCTAGAAGGTGTACTTCGCCGAACCGATCACATTCCGAGCATAGCCGTAGTAGCAGTAGCTGGCGCCGCTGCAGGTTGCGACATAGCGCTTGTCCGTAAGGTTCGTTGCATTAACGCTGAATAAGGTACCGCGATAGCCGAAGCGAAGACCCGCATCCATCAGCGCGTAGTCCGGCACGAAGAAGGTATTCGCACTGTCTGCCGCATTCTTGCCGGTGAAGCGCACGCCGAAATTACCGCCAAGACCTGCGAAGCGTCCGCCTCGCACCGTGTAATCGGTGAGCATTCCCACCTGGTTGCGCGGTGTCTGCGGCAGCCACTTACCGATGTTCGCGGTGGTCTGGTCCTGCAGTGTCTCTGTGCCGGTGAAGGTGTAGCTGCCGTGCAGGCTCAGGCCATGATGCAGACTTGCAACCGCCTCAAGCTCCACACCGCGAGAGCGAACTTCGCCGCTCTGGTAGCTCTGGAAGGCTGCGTTGCTTACGAGCACATTCGTCTGGTTGATCTGGAAGAACGCCGCCGTCAGGTAGCTGTTCCAGGTGGCCGGCTGCACCTTCACACCCGCTTCAATCTGGCGGGAATCGCTGGGCTTGGCCGGTGTGGTGGAAAGACCGGTCGTCGCGTTGTAGACCAGGCTGCCGGCGTTCGGCAGGAAGCTGGTGGAGTACGCAACATAGGGCGAGATGCCGCTGCTGGTGAGATACGACACACCCACACGTCCCGTGAAGCGCTGGTCCAGATGGCCCGACTCCGTATTCGTCAGGAAGTTCGCCGTGTCATTCCGTGCGAAGTCCTGCCGACCGCCCAGCGTGAAGATCAGGTGGTTGCGGTACTTGATCTGGTCCTGCACGTACAGGCCGTGCTGCTGCAGCAGGTTGTCCTGGTTCACATAGGGCGACAGCGTGGGAACCGTCGTCACGCCGTAGACCGGGTGGTAAATGTTGATGTCTGCCACCTGCTGAAAGGCCTGCGAGCTGCGGACCGCGACATGCTGATAGTCGTAGCCAAACAGCAGCGTCTGCTCCCAGTCGCCGGTGTGGAAGCGGCGTAGCGCACGGTTGTCCACGGTGTTGATGCGGTTGCGCGTGGGCAGCGTGTAGGCATAGCGGATCATGTTTGTCAGGCTGGTGCCGTCGAAGCCACCGCCGTAGATCGTCTGTCCGTGGAAGTTGATGTACTGGTAGCGATAGTTGCTGTGAACGTTCCAGCCATCCTGCAGAAGATGGTCGCCCGTATAGCCGAACGATGCCTGGTCGCGTGTGACCTTATCGAAGCCGGGTTCGCCGACGAAGGCGCTGATCGGAATCACGCCATTAGGGTTGCTGGTGAGTGTGCCCTGCGAGGGCAGGAACTGGCTCCACTGCGTGCGGTCGTGCTGCCAGTCACCCAGCACCGTGAAGTTGGTGCGGTCGCCGGGATGGTAGGTGAGCGACGGTGCAATTAGGCGGCGGTTGTCGGGCGTGTAGGCCGTCTGCGTGCCGCTGTTGCGGATCAAGCCCAGCAGCCGGTAGCGCCACACCTGCGCGTGGTCGAAGGGCCCGGTTGTATCGAACTGAAACTGACGGCGATCGTAGGCACCATACTGGCCGCCGATTTCGGTATGACGCTCGGCGCTGGGACGCTTCGTCACTTGGTTGATCAGGCCGCCCGGAGGCACTTCACCATACAGGACGGAGCTGGGTCCGCGCAGGACTTCCACGCTCTCGAGTTCGTAAGGATCCAGTTTGCCCGAGAGCGAGTTGAAGCGCATGCCATCGCGGAAGACACCGAAGGTCTCCGCAGCGAAGCCACGCAGCTTCAGCCAGTCGAAGCGCGGCTCCACGCCGAACTCGTCCGCCTGGACGCCCGCCGTGTAGCGGAGTGCCTCGTTCATGGTGATCACGTTGCGCGACTCCATCTCAAGCTGGTTCACGATGGAAATGGACTGTGGCACCTCGATGAGCGCTGCGTTCGTCTTGGAACCGGCATTCGAATCGAAAGGTACAAAGCCGCTCTGCGCCGTAACATTCACCACGTCCGTCGCCGATCCGGGATGCAGCGTGAGCGCGGCGGGACCATCACCCTGTGGCAGGATTACATCCGCCTGGTCGAGCTGCGCAAAACCCGCGGCCTGCACCGTGACGCGATAGTGTCCGGGGTGCAGGGAGACGGTGACCGAACCATCCTGCGCGGTCTGGAGCGTGCGAACCGTGGCACCACAGACGACCTGGACCGCGGCGCGGTCGATAGTGGCTCCGCTGGCATCGCGGACGGTCAGGCTCACGGGAACAGCCGGGACACTGACATCGACAGAACAGGTGTCAGGGGCAGCCGCGAGGGCAAGACCTGGCAGAAGAAGGGCTGCGGCAGCGAGGGCGAAGCCAGCCTTGGTACGGGAGAGAGACAAAACAGGTTCCTTTCGAGGCGCACGTCTGCCTCCGGGCGAGAACGCCGCAGTGCAGAGGCTGCCATGTTGTTGCGAGAGCGCGGATCGATTCGCGCGGCCCTCCCTGCTTGGGGAGGGCATCATGGGCGACATATTCGGCCGCACCTCCAAACTACGACAGATTTGGTCCGAGATCAACTGCTTTCGGACGATTATCGCGGTTTGCTGGGAGATTCCATCGATCTGCGGTATTCTTAGAGACGGCCTGCGAGGCCTGGGAGCGGGGTGTTTTTACATTGGCAGAAGTTCGTCTGCAAGAGGGTGAGCCCCTCGAGAATGCTCTTCGCCGCTTCAAGCGCAAGGTGCAGCAGGAAGACATCATCAAGGAAGTCAAGCGTCACTCCTTCTACCTGAAGCCCGGCGAGAAGAAGCGCGTTAAGGAAGCCCTGGCACGCAAGCGGAATCGCAAGAAGGTTCGCAAGGAACAGGACTAGTGCTTCGGCACTTCGTGCGGTTCTCGACACGCATCGCGTGTGTAGCCGTACCGCAGTCCAGAAGATAGAGAAGCCCGGACTCGCTCCGGGCTTTTCTGCGTCTATAGCCATTCGCTGCCGTCATCCCATAACGTTCGCTTCCAACACGGGCGACGGGGAAACGCTGACCTCGCCACACGAACGTCGAAAGCCCGGCACGAGGCCGGGCTTCCCTTGACGCTTGCGGTTGTACGGACACGCGCGAAGCGCGTCGAGAACAGTACGAAGTGCCTAGGCCAGTGCGGCCTTGGCGTAGGCGACGCTCTTTGCCACTTCTTTCACTGAGTCCGAACCCTCGGGGATCGTGTACTCCAGTTCGATCGTGGCCGGGAACTTCCAGCCTTCTTTCTTCATCAGCTGCAGCGCCTGCTTGATCGGTGTATCACCCTCTCCCCACGGCATATTGGTTTCGCCGTGTGCGGGTGACTTGCGATCCTTCATGTGCATGCTGGTGATGCGCGCATGATTCTTCTTCATGAACTCCAGCGCACTTTCGGGCGAGTTGCCGGCCGCGATGAAGTGGCCAATGTCGAGGTTCGCACCGTTGTAGGGCGACTGCGCCATGGCTTCATCCCACGTGGTGGGCGTGGCCTGCAGGTGCGCGTGGTAGCCCACCATCATCTTGTACTTGCTGCCAAAGTCGCCGATGCGCTTGGTCAGCTCCGGCTGTCCATCCGGCATCTCCATGGTGATCTGGTTCGCGCCGCAGGCCTTCGCAGCCTTGAAGGCATAGTCGAACTCAGCGTCCTGCATCTTCATGTTCAGCGTGATCTTAAAGGCGTAGATGCTCACGCCGGTGTCGTTGTACATCTTGCGCAACGCTTCGTACTTGCTCATGGGAACGGACAGGCGGAACGCCGTCATCTCCTCTGCGAACTTCGCCTGTGCGGCCATCTGCTCCGGCGTCATCTGCCGGCGCGGCGGCGGTCCACCGGTAGGCGGCCCGGTCTGCACGGCAGGAACACCTGCTGGCCGCTGCATCATCGGACGCTTCGGCGCGCCTGCCCACTCTTCCTGCACGTTCTCCAGCTCGACCGCACTGATGCCGTCAGCCAGCGCATAGCGCAGCACGGCATTTGCGTTCTCCGTTCCGAAGTCCGGCATCTGGCGATAGCTGTAGCTGATGACGCCGATCTGCACGCCGTTGAAATTCGAATTGGGCTTTGCCGCTGCGAAGAGGTTCGCGGGGCCCGCAAACGCAGCAGCGGCGCCGGTGGCCGCTGCAATTTTTCCAAACTGTCTTCTGGTGACGATCATGGTCTTCCGTAACTCCATCACTGGCTGAACTGCAAAAGGTGTGTAAGTCGCCGCGCGATTGCGGTCTGTGCGTTTCCGCTTGAGAGCAAAGCTGCCGTGCGCGGGAATTCTAGGCTGCTGCGCAAAAGATAAGCAAGGACCATTATCGATAATCCCGATGCAACAGACGAAAGGCCCGGAGAGTAAGTTTCCGGGCCCTTCGATTCGTTTCCATGCAGGTTCTAGAACTCGTACTTCAGCGCGAACTGGAAGAGCCGCGGCTGGTACGAGGCAATGGTGGAGGTAAGCGCACCGAAGGTGGATGGCGTGGTGACGCCAGTCGACGGGTTTGCAAAGTTGGTCTGGTTCGCCAGGTTAAAGGCCTCAGCCCGGAACTGCAGCTTGGTCTCACGATAGACGGTGAAGTCCTTGAAGAGCGACATATCCCAATGACGGAAGTGGGGTCCGTGATAGAGATTGCGACGCTCGTTGCCGAAGGTGCCCGCAGCCTGCGGAGCAAAGGCAACCGCACCGCGCGTGGGATCGGTATTGCCGTTGAAGAACTGCAGAGCGCCCGAGGTATTGCCGGTGCCCGGCTGAATGTTCGCGAACGGATTGCTCAGTACGTTCAGACGATCCGCTGCTCCACCCGGGCTGGTGCCGCTGATGTTCGAGGCATTCAGTACGGTGAAGGGCAGGCCGGTCGACCACAGGTTGAGCACGTTGATGTGCCAGCCGGCAGTGACTGCGTTGCGCAGACCCGAGGTTCCCTTGCCCCACGGAATGGCATAGTTGCCGGTTACAACGACACGGTTGCGAGTGTCGAGATCGCCGTTGCCGTAGTCGTCGTAGTTCTGCGTTGCCAACACCTGGCCTACACCGTTGTTGCCCTGGCCGTTGATATTTGGAGCATTGTCGAGCAGGTGAGACCACGTGGTGTTCACGTTGAAGCCGAGGCCGTTCGAGAAGCGACGCTCGAAGGTAGCCTGCAGCGAGTGATAGGACGAAGCACCGGTGCTGAACGTCTGGGTGATGGTGGTTACGTTCGGCAACTGTGTCGCGAAGCGACGAAGTGTCTGGCTGCCGGAAGCATTCGCCGGCGCGCGGTTAATATCGAAGCCCGTTGAGAGCTTGCGGCCCAGCTGGCCGACATAGGAGATCGTAAGAGCGTTGCCCTTGAAATCCTTCTGCACGGTCAGGTTGAACTGCTGCAGATAGCCCGATCCGAAGTGGCGGTCGATGGTGGCCGGAATGGAACCAACGATTGCCGCACCTGCCGTACCGGGAGTTGTGTTCGGCAGCGGAATACCCTGGCGGAAGAGTTTGTAGTTAGGATTGCAACCGCTGGTGGCCGCTGAGGACTGGAAGGTGGAGCAGTTGCCATAGATGGAGATATTCGGCGTGTTCTTCAGGTTCGTCGGCGACTGGTAATTGCTGGGAAAGAACGCCAGACCGAAGCCACCACGCACTACCAGCCCCTGCATCGGGGTATAAGCAAAACCCAGTCGAGGAGCAAGGTTGGTGTAATCCACCGCCACGCCAGCCGAACGGCTGACGCCATTCACCCCTGCCTGCAGGATGCAGGCACAGGAAGGATCGAAGTTGGAGATGTGGTTGTTCTTCTCCAGGAAGGGCGTGTAGACGTCGTACCGGATACCAAGATTCAGCGTCAAGTTCGACGCAACGTGCCAGTCGTCCTGCACGTACACGCTGGGCTCCCACGTCGTGTAATACGGTGTGTACAGGTTGACGTTACGAACGGCTGCGGAGAAGATACCTTCCAGCAGACCAGGGGCGCCGGTACGGAATGTCCAGGAGCCGTTACCGTTGTTGTCCTGCTGGTTGCGAGCGATGCGGCGGATACCAGCGGCGCCAAATCGGAAGCTGTGGTTGCCACGGGTATAGATCACGTTGCCGTTCAGCTGGTAGGTATTGTCCTTGTTGAAGAGCGGCACAAAGTTGCCACCGTTTCCAAGTCCGGTAAGACCCGTGGGTAATGCCAGCGCGAGACCCGAAGTCGCATCGCTGATGTTGATGTTTGGCTGACCCAGCTTCAGGTTCGGGTTCACCTGATAGTTCAAAGGATTGGAACCGCCGTTGATAAACGTCCAGCTTGCTCCCACGGTGGTCAGCAGGTTCGACGTGAAGGTGTGCGTGTAGATCAACGCGGCATTGCGCGCAATCTGCGGCGAAGTACCGAAGCCGTTGCCGGTCTGCGGATCAATGGCAAAGCCATTCGCCGTTGAGATCGGGAGGGCACCGGGCGACACCGTGTACACATCATTCACAATGTACTTGGCGAAGAGCAGGTTCTTCTCGTTGAAGTGATAGTCCACGCGTGCGTCGTATACAACGGAGTACTGCTCGTTGTTGCGGACATTCACATAGCCGTTGCTGCCGACGTTCGGCCGCGGATACAGCTTGAAGTAGGCAAGACCGATGGGGTCGAGATAAGCAGCTGGAATCCTGTTTCCAATGAGCGGATTCCGCAGGTAGCCAGGCGATGCCGGGTTCGGGTCATACACGCAGCCCGTAGTCTGGCTCTGCGTGGGATCCGCAACCGAAGCTGCGATGACTGCGCAACCGTTACGGGTTACACCATCCGTCTGCAGGATGGTGCCGCTCGGGATGGCATCCGAGAAATCGCCGGGGTTCGCCTGCTGGAATGCCGTCGGCACCGTCAACTGGCTGGGCAGGCTGCCGCGGATCTGGCGGAAGAATTCCGCGTCGCCGTGGAAGAAGGCCTTGTCCTTGAAGATGGGTCCGCCGAGCGATCCACCGAACTGGTTCTGACGCAGACGCGGCTTTGCGCGGCCAGCACCATATTGGTAGGCAAACGCATTCAGCTTGTCATTACGGAAAAACTCATACAGAGTGCCATGAAAGTTATTCGTACCGCTCTTCGTGATCACGTTGATGAGTGCACCACCGGCGCGTCCACCATCTGCAGAGAAACTGTTCGTAAGGATGCGGACTTCCTGGATCGAGTCGATCGAGGGACGCACACCGATGGTGCCGATGACGCGCTCGTTGTTATCGAGACCATCCACGAGCTGGTCATTCAATACTTCTGACTGGCCATTGATCGATACCGATGAGGTGGGACGGCGATCGTCCGGACGTGTACCGCTGCTGATGCTGTTCGGTGCGCCTTCCGTGGCACCCGGAATGATCTGGGCCAGGTTGATGTAGTTACGACCATTCAGCGGCAGATCCTGCACGGCCCGATCGGTCACGTTGCTGCCAATTGACGATGCATCTGTCTGCAGCACTGGCGCAGCGGTTGTGATCTCAACGGTCTCGTTTGCACCGCCGATCTTCAGTGCAGCGTCCGCGCGGCGTCTGTCGCCGGCGGCAACTGTCAGGTTGGAGATCGCTGCCGTCTGGAAGCCAGGCATCTTGATACTGACCGAGTAGGAGCCGGGGTTCAACTGCGGCACGGTGTACGCGCCGGAGTCGGTCGTGGTCACGACGACGGTGACATTTGTCTCCGTATTGGTGACGGTAACTTCAGCCTTGGGCACCGCGGCGCCCGATGGATCGGTGACGTTTCCAAGGATGGTCGCGGTTGTGTCCTGTGCCACCAGCGCGCGGCCGGCAAACGCCGCCAGGATGGTGAACAGGATGACGCGGATAACCAGGGAAGGTCTGCTAAGGAATCCAGCGCTCTTGGTGGGCGCCTCATGTCCACGTGGGACGGGATTTGGTGTCATGGATCTCATATTCTTCTGGCCTCACAACGACAACGCGGTGGATTGCGCTGCGCGCGGCATAATAGGCCGGAAGGTCAACGAACAGCAACAGGATTATTGATAATTTTCCGCGGGGTTGGTTCCGAAGCCATAGAAACGTTTCAATAAGTGATCCAGATCACATCGAGAGTCGTGACGCCCCTCCGTATTGGCAGGTCCAGAGAGGTCCAAAGACAGCCGGACGAGCAGCCGATTGCACTGGTCCACCTTAGTCGCACCACCCTACAAAGGTTGTGGGCGATGCCTGCGGGCACGCTCCGGCGACCAAAGATCGCCGAGCCTACTATCGACAACAAAGACAGGCTAAGCCTGCGGGGCGATACGCCTAAAAGGCATACCGCAGGCCAAACTCGATGCGCCGGCCCGTATCTGCGCCGTACGCCTTATCGAAGAGCGGTGACCCCAGGACACCTCCCACGCGGCGCACGTTGGTGTGGTTCAGAATGTTGGCTGCACGCACGTTGGCGCTTAGAGTCTGCAGTCTGTCCTTCGCGGCGTGCGGCGTCAGCGTAAAGCTGCGGCTCAGGTTCATGTCGACGTAGGCGGCTCCAGGCATGGTGCCGGCGTTGCGCGGGAAGACTGCCGTTCCGCCGGTTGGGACAAGACTGCCAAACCTGGTGGCGATCGCGTTCGGATCACCCGGCCCGGCGTACATCGGACGATCGTTGAAATTACCATCGCCGTTGTTATCGAAGCCAGTGGTCACGTTGTAGCGACGACCGGTGCGCAGGTTGGTTTCTGTCGACAAGTCGAGTTTCTGCGGCAGGTGCAGGGTGCCGTTCAGGATCAGTTGGTGCTTATTCTGATTGTCTCGAAGAACATATTCTCCGGCGTCTGAATAGGCATTCTGCGGTTGCATGAAGGTGTCATTGCCGCCGGTGTCGAAGACCTCCGCGAGGACGTAACCCACAAACAGATTCAACCGCTTGATGCTGTGTTCTTCTGCGCTGAAGAAGAGCGCGTGACCATAGCCCTTGCCGCTGTTTTGCGATTGCAGGATGTTGGTGTTCGCAGCGATGGGCCGCACGCCATTAATAGGTGTGTTGATGTTACGAACGCGGGACTCGTTCCAAAGATGCAGCCAGTACCAGGCGGCGTTGATGTTCCAACCGCGCATGGTGTGCTCCACGTTCACCTGTTCCTCGCTGAACCAGGTGTTGCCAAAACCGGGCGCGAAGGTCCGCACGGTTGTAATGGGCACTGCGCCTGCCGAGAAGGGGTTGCCGTAGACCGGTGAGTAAACCAGCCTGCTTTGACGTGCGGTACCGTTCAGGCGCGCCCATTCGGTTGCGTCTTCGGTGCTGTAGCGGCCATTGAACATGCCGGCGTGCGCGCGCAGCGTCCACGTTGCTTTCTTATCCGGCGACCATGCGATGCCGGCGCGTGGGACGATGTCGCCGGTGACTGAGGGCAGGTTCTGCGCGTAGTAACGGAGGCCGAAGGAAAACTTCAGATTGGGCAGGAGCTTGTAGTCTTCCTGAGCGAAGAGTGAGGTCCGTGTCTGCACGAAATCGATGCGCGGGGATCCGGTCAGCCCGGTGTATGCCGTCGGTGTGCCGCCCGCAAGATTGAGCTTCGCGCGGCGATACTGCTCGAGCCCGGTGATGTCGATGCTGCTGCCGGCGATCGGCTGGCCATTCGCGTCCAGCACCGGGGCAGGGCCGCCGCCGAAGATATACGTGCCGTTAAAGTCCTGGGTGATCTGCTGGCGCTCGCGCGCGCTGCGCAGGTCCATGCCGAACTTGACCGTGTGTTTTCCCCTTGTGTAGATGGCGTCGTCTAGCACCTCAAGCAACAGTTCATGCTGTCTCTGCGGACCAATGTTCGCTCCGCCTCCGGTGAAGGCACCACTGACCTGCACTTGCGGTGCAAGGCTGGCGGGCGTGTCGTCTTCACCACCAAATCGCAGGCTGGCGCGTGCCTCGTGCATCCAGTGGGCTGAGATGGTGGTGATGTCTGTCAGCCGCACGATGTGTTCGTACCGGGTTGCGTTGTAGCCGGCCTCTTGCGTGGTAGTGCCACCGACACCAAGGTTCTGCAGGGTATTTACATTCGCCGAGTAAGTGGCGATGAAGGTGTTCTTGGGGCCAAGCTGCCACCCAACCCGAGCACTCGCGACCCACAGCCGCTCTGTCTTGGGAACACTCGCCGTCAGCGGAACAGTATTTCCATTCGCATCCAGCGTGACGGCATTTACGACAGCAATGTTATCGATGCTGCGATGTTCCAGGCTCAACGCAAAGTCGCTGCCCTGCCTCCGCACCGGACCACTCAGGTCGAAACCGAATCTCTGCTTGCCGAGCGTTCCCTTTGAGACAGAAAACGGATCACGCGCATTCAGCGCAGAGCCTCCGTACGTCATAAACAGATCGCCATGCAGACGCGGCTGACCGGGCTTCGTGTACACCTCCACGCGACCGCCCATGTACGGCGGCTCCTGGTATTCCGCGGCGAACTGGTCCGGGTTGATGCGGATGTAGGCGATGGAAGACTTAGGCGGCAGCTTGGTGGGCGACTGAAATCCATCGACGGTAATTAACGCCGTCTCCGGATCACCGCCACTGCCCGCGGTCATGTTCTGCAACTGCCGTAGAAGATCATCAGGATCATCGGCCAGCGCCTTCAGATCGTCTCCCTGCAACGTCCGCGATGCGCCGCTGTTCTCCGCGTTATCCACGCCATGCGGTGTCTCCGCGCCGCTTACATCAACGGCATCCTCCACCTCATTTGGCCGCAGCGTAACGGTAATGTCAGAGCCTGTGTGAGCAGCCGCTATCTCTGCGGCAGCAAAGCTCTCTGCGATGATATGCAGCCGATGCGTTGCACCTGGCACACACGCAAAGCGAAAGCGGCCATCGGTGGCAGTGTGCGTGGTCTCGCCGCCGTCCAGCGTGACGGCGGCCTCTGCAACGGAGGCGCCCGTCACATCGCGAACCATGCCGGCGATCGGCCCGCCGCCCTTGCAAAGCCCCTGCGCGTTCGCCGTACTGGAAGCGTGCGAGATCGAGAGCGCGGCGATCCACGCCGCGGCGGCGAATGAAGTCTTCATTGTGCTGTTCCTTCGGGCTGCGGTCTACGGGTGCTGCGATGTGCCTGCTATTCCCAGCTACGCATCGCAGAAATTATGGAAATGCAGAATTCACAGGAAAGAATTCATCCATCCTTCGGTGCTGTAGGGCCTTACGCAAGGCGCTGCGAGGTGGTTCCATATTTTTTTGAGGCAGGTGATCCGTCGATGAACGCACAGCATGCAGCCCGGCAGCCCACGCCACGGCAACAGCAGCCTGACAGAAAGCGATAGGCTATCGGCATGGCCATCGACTACCTCGCCGCCGACGACGAAAACCTGATCCGCGCAAGGGCCCGCGTGGGCGACGCGGAGATCATCGTATGCACGGATGGGACCTGCCGCTTCGATGGTGGCGCCATGTTCGGCGTCGTGCCAAAGACACTATGGTCCCGCAGAACACAGGCCGACGAACAGAACCGCGTCATGCTGGGGCTGAACTGCGTCGTCGTTCGCATCGGCGGCAAGACCGTGCTGATCGAGACTGGCTTTGGCAACAAGATCGCCCCGAAGCTCAAAGAGATTTACTGCATACAGGAGCGCCTGCCGGAATCGCTGGCTGCAGCAAAGATTTCGCCCGGCGAAGTCGACGTGGTTATCAACACGCACCTGCACTGGGATCACTGTGGCTGGAATACCGTGCTGGGTGGCGAAGGCACAGCAGTTCCCTTCTTTCCCAACGCGCAGTACATCACGCACGCCGGCGAGGTGGAACATGGCCGCCGGCAGTGGGAGCGCGATCGCGTGTCGTATGTTGCCAATAACTATGAGCCACTGATCGAGAGTGGCCAGATGCGACTGATCCATGGCACAGAAGCCGACATCCTCCCGGGCATACGCGTCGAGTGCTTTCCCGGTCACACCGCACAGTTGATGGCCGTCCACATTGAGAGCGCGGGAGAGCACGCCTGCTTCATCAGCGATCTGCTGCCCACCACGGCACACCTTGATATCGGCTGGGCCATGGGATTCGACCTGGACCCGCTACGCACCATCGAGGAGCGGAAACGCTTCTACGCCAGGGCCATACCGGAGAGATGGACAGTGATCTACCCACACGACCACCGCATCCCGCTTTCAACCGTGGGCACGGATGATCGAGGGCGTCTTCACGTGATCGAAAGCGTTAGGGATATACCCGCGTCCGCCACCGAGCCGTTCGTGGTGCGGCCTGTGTAACAGGGTATAAGGGAAGTTGCGATATGTGGAGTAGCGCGGTTTCATGAACTCATTCAACCTACGACCGAACGAGCATCGCTCCCCGGAGACTCCGCGAGAGGCATTACTGCGCCTGATGGGCCTGGCAGACGCCTCGCCGGAGCAGGAGTTTGACGAGATCGTGGAGCTTGCAACCGCCATCTGCGCCAAGCCGCTGGGCGCCATGACACTGTTGACCGAGACAGAGAATTACACCAAGGCAACGGTCGGTTTGCCGGCCGCACGTGTGCCCGTCAAGGAGTCTGTCTGCCGCTACACCGTCCTGCAGGACCACGTCATGATGGTGGAAGATACACACGCCGACCATCGCTTTGACGAACACGGCGCCATGATTCACAGCGAGGGCGGCATCCGTTTTTATGCGGGCATGCCGCTGACTACTGCTGACGGCACGCACGTGGGCGCACTCTGCGTCATGGACACCGCTCCCTCCACGCTGACAACGCAGCAGATGCGCGCGCTGGAGGTGTTGGGCAAGCAGATCAGCAGCCGCCTGCAACTGCGTGAGCGTGCCGCCGCCGTCGCGCAGATGTCGCACGATCTGGAGCGCACACACGCCATGTTCGACACTATCCTGGCCAACGTTCCGGTTGAGATCTACCTGAAGGACAGCAAAGGGCGGATCCTCTTCTACAACCAGAAGCTGGCTGACCGCTTCAAGGTTTCGTCAGATGAATGGATCGGCAAGACCAGCTACGACCTGTGGAACAAGCAGACCGCCGACGAGATTGCGCTCGAAGACGAGTACGTCCTGCGGACGGGAAAGCTTCACGAGAGCTTTGTCGATATTCCTGAACCAAACGGCACCGTTAGCTACTGGCGGAGCATGAAGGTAGCGTGCCTGATACCGCCTGATGAGAAGCTGCTCGCCTGCTGCTCAGTCGATATGACAGAACACATGGCCCGGGAACGCAGGCTGCAGGAGATCCAGGACGAACTGGAAGAGGCGAACCGCAAGCTGAATTCACTGGCCCTTACGGACTCGCTGACGGGCCTGTGGAATCGCCGGGCCTTCGATGCACAGTTGGAGACCTCCATCATGGGTGCCCAGCGGAACAAGCGGCCCATGGCGCTGATGCTGCTGGATGTGGACGACTTCAAGCATGTGAATGACCGCTTCGGCCATTTGTACGGAGATCAGATCCTGCGGCACTTTGCCGCGATCCTGAACCGCGTGAAACGCGCTGCAGATGTGGCCTGCCGCTTCGGCGGCGAAGAGTTTGCCATCCTGTTGCCGGACACCACAATGGACGGCGCGCAACGCCTCGCACAACGCATCATCGCTGCGCTGCACGCCTATCCGTGGGAAAACGGGACTGTCACCGCCAGCCTTGGGCTTGCCATGTGCTCCCACACCTGCTCGTCCGATGAGTTAGTCGACTTCGCCGACAGCGCTCTCTACCGCGCCAAACGCGAGGGCAAAGACCGCATGGTGTGCCACGGCTGCGAGATCTAAGCAGCCGCAGGTTGCTATTCGATGGTTACTAGCTTCGTTTTCTTACCCAGCTTCACCGTCAGCGTGACCGGCAGAACCGGCGTGCTGAAACGCACATCCGCCGCAGTCCCCCCATCGATCTTCACCGCACTCTCGCTGCGCTTGCGACGCGCTTCGCCATTGCTTGCAGCCAGCCCGGCAGAGGCCAGCATGCGGTCCGTGCCGATGGTCTGCGTCGCCTCGTCCCAGCCAACTTCTTCCTTGGCGAGCGACACACGCTCCGTATCCTCGCTGACGCCGCCCTTCTGAAACTGCGTAGCCCAGTTTTCCTGGGCCTTCAGCGCCGCTTCTTCCGATGAGAAGCCGGCCGTGATGGTCCGTGCCATCGCCTTCTTCGCTTCCATCGGATGCAGGGTGCCTGCGGCGACCTCCTCCCGCATGGTGTCGATGGCGCTCTGCGGCAGGTCGGTCAGCAGCGTCCAGTAGCGCCACATCAGTTCGTCGCTCACCTGCATCAGCTTGCCGAACATCTCAAACGGCGGCTCATTGACCCCAATCGCATTGTTCAGCGACTTCGACATCTTCTGCACACCATCCAGACCTTCGATGATTGGCATCATCAGAACAATCTGCGGCGGCTGACCGGCGCTGCGCTGCAGGTCGCGACCACGCATCAGGTTGAACTTCTGGTCGGTGCCGCCAAGCTCCACATCGCTCTGTAAGGCAACGGAGTCATAGCCCTGCGCGATGGGGTACATCAGCTCATGCAGCGCGATCGGCTCTTCCGCGTCGAAGCGCTTGTGAAAGTCCTCGCGCTCCAGCATCTGGCTGACGGTGAACTGCGCCAGCAGTTTCACGATGTCGTAGTAGTTCAGCGAGTCCAGCCACTCCGAGTTATACCGAACCTCTGTCTTGTCCTTGTCCAGGATGCGAAAGACCTGTTCCTGGTACGTCTTCGCGTTCTCCGCAATCTGTTCGCGCGTCAGCGCCTTGCGCGTGGCGCTCTTGCCCGTCGGATCGCCGATCAACGCGGTCGAATCGCCAATGAGGAAAATGACGGTGTGGCCTAGCTGCTGAAAGTGACGCAGCTTACGCATCAGTACCGTGTGCCCCAGGTGCAGGTCCGGCGCCGTGGGATCGAAGCCCGCCTTGATACGCATGGGCTTGCCCGTGGTAATCGACTGCTCAATGCGCTTCTTGAGCTCTTCGACGGGAATGATTTCGGCAGCGCCCTTGGTGATGAGGTCAAGCTGCGCCTCAAGAGGCGGAAAATTGTTTGGCGGAAGATTTGACATCGCCATCCAAGTATAGAGTTCATGCCTGATCGCAAGCCCAGATCGCAGCACAACGCCGGCGCGCATCCTGACAAAACCTGCGCCGCCTGCGGTCGCACCATCACGTGGCGCAAGAAGTGGGAGCGCGACTGGGACAACGTGAAGTTCTGCAGCGATGCCTGTCGAGCGCATAAGCCGGGTGCGCAGGACAAGCTGCTGGAAGAGACGATCCTGCGCCTGTTGCACGAACGCGGCGCCGGCAAGACCATCTGCCCCAGCGAAGCCGCCAGAACCGTCGCGGGCGACGGCAAGCTGTCCGGCAACCGCGAAGACTGGGAACCGTTGATGGAACCCGCACGTGCCGCCGCACGCAGGCTGGTGGCCGCGGAAAAGATCGTCATCACGCAGGGCGGCCATGCCGTCGATGCTTCCACTGCAAAGGGAGCCATCCGTTTGCGATTGCGTTGAAACAGTAAACACGGCCCAGGTGGACGCACGCGGCGTCGATCGCTTCTAAGCTCGCATGGCTACGACGAAGAAATCCGCTGCAAAGAAGACACCGGCGAAGAAGTCTGCCGCAAAGAAGTCCCCCGCAAAGAAGCGCACGCCCGCCAAGGGTGCGACGAAATCCGCATCGACCAAGACCGCAGCCAACCGCCGCCACATCACTGGCGCCGACACGAAGAAGACACCCGGCAAGAAATCCGCTGCCAAAAAGAGCGGCAAAAAGAGCAGCCAGGCCAACGCCTGCTGGCCCGGCTACGAGCCCACGCCCGGCAAGGCTCAAGGCGAAAAGGGCAGCTGCAAGCCCAAAAATTCACAGACAAAGGGCGAGCGCAAAGGCGACCAAAAGGCCGCAGCAGCCAGCAAGCTAAGCGGCCAACGGAAATAGAAACTTACGTCGACCAGATTGCGTCCACTAGACTTGCTGCAGGAGTCCACGCAATGCCTTTTCGGCGCAGTTGTCTCCAGTGCGAAACCAAGGGGCCCAACTGCTTCTGTTCGCTTGATCGAGTCGCACTGGAACGTCTTGAGAGCGTGGGCCACTGGCTGCGCCTGGAAGGTCACCAGGAAGTGCTCCGCGAGGGCTACGCTCCGGATCACGTCTATGTCGTCTGCAGCGGCACGCTGAAGCTGACCACATCGTCCGTGGATGGCCGCCTGCTACTGCTGCGTATCGTCGGCCCCGGCGATGTCCTCGGCCTTTCTGCCGCACTCAAGCGTACCCGCTATGAGGCGACGGCCGAGACCCTGGAGACGTGCCAGCTTAAGGCAATCCCTCGCACGCACTTCCTTCTTTTCATGGAAGAGTTTCAGGCGGTCGGCCGCAACTCCCTCATGGCCGTAACGCGGGACTACAACTCCGCCGTCCTCAGCGCGCGCCGTCTGGCCCTCTCCACCTCGGCAGCGGCAAAACTCGGCAGTGTCCTGCTGGAATGGGGTGGTCTCGTCCTCGCGGGCCAGCATGAACAGCTGGGCGGCACCGTCCCCAATTCGGTCAGCTTCCACATGCCGCTGACCCATGAGGAACTCGGCCACATGGCCGGCATCTCGCGTGAGACAGTCACACGCACCCTCTCTGCCATGCGGCGCGATGGACTACTCCACCTGGAGCACGACCAGATGCAGCTTCGCGACATCGCACGCCTGCAGCAGCAGGTCGGCTAGAACGCAAGGCCTACAAACCTATCGCACGCCTGCACAGCAGGTCGGCGAGGAACGCGTTGACTAACGAACGCTGCCATCCTGCAACCGCGCACCGAGCAGGTGGCCACTCTCAATGTGAACTATGGCCCTTCCACCATCTTGAGTTACACCGCAGGCAAGGGCGTACATGGCTTCACACTGGCCGATGGAGAACTGCTTCTAAGCTCCGGCAACATGCTGATGCCGTACTTTTGCCGATAGACACTGACTTGAGCCGGGCTGACAACGCGGAGTGCGAACGACAGGGCGGGCTGAAGATGAGGGTGCTAATGACAAGGCAAGCTGAAGGTGAGGTCCGAGAGTCAAGGCGGGCTGAAGGCCCGCGACTTCCAGGCCCAGGGCAAAGCCCTGGGTCAGCCTCGCGTCACGTCGCTGCGGACTGAAGGTCCGCGACAAAGAGCCAACTCTTTACACCACTCGCGGCGCTGAAAACCCCTCGGTCATTCAGCCCGCAGCGACCCCCTAAAATACGACAACAAACACGGCCCGCCCCGAAGGACGGACCGCGTTACGCCGCGCTCTTCGCCGTCTCCGGATGCTGCGAGTCCATCCAGCCATAGTCATACGCTTCGTGCGTCACAATCGGTGTCACGGCAAAGTTCTGCGTGATCGGCGGTGACGCTGTCTGCCACTCCAGACCATAGGCGTTCCAAGGGTTGGGTCCGGCAACCGGTCCGTACTTCAGCGACCACAGCAGGTAGATCATCGTCATAAAGAACCCGGCACCCATCACCGTCGCACCCGCCGTCGACATGACATTCAGCACCTGGTACTCGACTGGATAGGCAGCATACCGCCGCGGCATACCAAGGTAGCCCAGGACAAACTGCGGCCCAAACGTGATGTAGAAGCCCACAAAGATGATCACAGCGGACGCCTTTGCGATCCCCTCCGGATACATGCGCCCGAACATCTTCGGCCACCAGAAGTGAATGCCGCCGAGGAACGCCATCAGTACGAAACCCACCATCACAAAGTGGAAGTGCGCCACGATGAAGTAGGTCTCCGTCAGGTGCACATCCATGCCCAGCGAGCCAAGGAAGACGCCCGTGCATCCGCCCACCACAAACAATCCAAGGCAGCAGATCGCATAGATCATCGGGGCGTCAAAGGTGATCGATCCCTTGTACATGGTGAAGGTCCAGTTGAAGACCTTGATCGCCGAAGGAACCGCAACCAGCATCGTCAACATGCTGAAGACCAGCGCCGAGTACTGCGACACACCCATGATGTACATGTGGTGCTCCCAGACAAAGAACGAGAACATCGCAATGGCGATCGACGAGAAGGCTACGGCGGCGTACCCGAAGATCCGCTTGCGACAGAAGCAGGCCATGATCTCGCTGATGCAGGCCATGCCAGGCAGCAGCATGATGTACACCGCGGGATGCGAGTAGAACCAGAACAAGTGCTGGAACAACAGCGGATCGCCGCCCTTCGTCGGGTCGAAGAATCCGAAGTTGAACAGCCGTTCCACAGCGACCAGCACGATTGTGATGCTGACTACGGGGGTTGCCAGCACCATGATGACGCTGGCGGAGTACATGCTCCAGATGAATAAGGGCAGCCGGAACCACGTAAGTCCGGGAGCACGCATGCGATGAATCGTTGCGATGAAGTTCAGGCCGGTGAAGATGGACGAGAAGCCCGCCACAAACGCCGCAAGGCCCGCGCTGATCACATTCGTATTGACATAGTGCGTGCTCAACGGCGTGGTGAAGGTCCAGCCCGTATCCACGCCGCCCGCACCAATTGTGTACAGCAGCAGCACGGCCGCAACGCAGTACAGATAGAACGACAGCAGGTTGATCTTCGGAAACGCCAGATCGCGCGCGCCGATCATCAGCGGCACCAGGAAGTTTCCAAGGATCGCAGGCACCGCCGGAATCAGAACGAAGAAGACCATCACAATGCCGTGCATGGTGAATGCCTTGTTGTATGTGTCGGGGCTCATCAGGTCGGCCTGCGGCGTCAGCAACTCCAGCCGCACCGCCATGGCCAGCAACCCGCCCGCCATGAAGAAGATCGACACGGCGAACATATACATAAGCGCGATGCGCTTATGGTCGCCCGTCAGCAGCCAGCTCAGCAGCCCATGTTCCTGGTTCAGATAATTCCGCTGGTTATATCCGCTCGCCGCTTCTGTTTGCGGCTGTAGAACTGCAGTCGAACTCATCGGCATGCCTCCGCCGCTTCACACGCGCACGTGGCCAGTACCGCCAGCACAATCAGAGGTGGGCAGTTGGAACTGGTACCGTAGCCGGAGCACTTGCCCATGCACGGCTGGTTCGAATTCGGGCAGACCTTGGTCGTCGGTATACGCATCGCAGAGAACCTCTGTGCGTATCCTCCAGTGCACGGCGCCCGGGGGTCTGTGATGACCGTCACATGCTCTGTCAGTCTTCTGTAACACCCCGTAACAGGAAGCAGCCGCATCACCTCTCGCGTTGCAGAGATGGGAGCCCGCACATCTTCGGTCCCTCAAAGCGAAACTCAAGACCGCCGCGTGCGTCTACACTCCCAACATGTGCGGAATCGTTGGTTACATCGGACCGAAAGACGTCGTACCCCTCATCGTGGAAGGCCTTCGCCGGCTGGAGTATCGCGGCTATGACTCCGCAGGCATCGCCGTCGCGGGCGACCTGCTGAACCCCACCGCGCTCGACGTCCGACGCGCCCCCGGCAAGCTCGGCAACCTGGAAGCCGTGCTCAAGGACCATCCGCTGCACGGCACCTACGGCATCGGCCACACCCGCTGGGCCACCCACGGCCGCCCCACCGAAGAGAACGCGCACCCCCACCGCGACGGCAGCGGCACCCTCGTCGTCGTGCACAACGGCATCGTCGAGAACTACATCGCGCTCAAGAACGACCTCATCAAGCGCGGCCACAAGTTCGTCAGCGAAACCGACACCGAGATCATCGCGCACCTCATCGAAGACGAACTCGAAAAGGCCGGCACAAAGCCTTCGGAGGGGACGGGCTTCAGCCCGTCCATCAAGCTCCAGGAAAACAAAGGGGCTTCAGCCCCTGAGGCAAACTCGGCAGAGTCCATCGTCACCGCCCCCGCCTCTTCCATCTCGCTCGAAGAAGCCGTAAGGAGAGCCGTCAAGCGCCTCACCGGCGCCTTCGCCATCGGCGTCCTCTCCGCCCGCGAACCCGACAAGCTGGTCGCCGCCCGCTCCGGCCCACCCGCCGTCATCGGCATCGGCGACGGCGAATACTTCCTCGCCTCCGACGTCCCCGGCATCCTCCACCACACGCGCGACATCATCTTCCTCAACGACGGCGAGTGCGCCATCTTAACGAAGAGTGGTGTCACCTTCACCAACTTCGAAGGCGTCCCCCACGACCGCACGCCCACCCGCATCACCTGGGACCCCATCCAGGCGGAAAAGGCCGGCTACAAGCACTTCATGCTCAAGGAAATCAACGAGCAGCCGCGCGCCGTCCGCGACACTACCCTCGGCCGCGTCTCGCTCGACAGCGGCCAGGTCTTCCTGCCGGACCTCAAACTGTCCCAGCAGGAGTTCCAGCAAGCCACCAGCATGACCATCGCCGCCTGCGGCACGTCATGGCACGCGGGCCTCGCGGGCAAGTTCATGATCGAGCGCCTCGCACGACTCCCCGTCGACGTCGACTACGCCAGCGAGTATCGCTACCGAGACCCCATCCCCGGCTCGCTCGGCCTCCTCATCACCCAGTCCGGCGAAACCGCCGACACCATCGCCGCACAGGCCGAGATGATCAGCAAGGGCACACCCACCCTCGCCATCTGCAACGTCGTCGGCTCCGCCATCACGCGCAAGGCGCAGGGCGTCATCACCACCAACGCCGGGCCGGAGATCGGCGTCGCCAGCACCAAGGCCTTCACCGCCCAGCTCACCGCACTCTTCACCCTCGCGCTCTACCTGGGCCAGCAGCGCGGCCACGTCTCCTCCGAGCAGTCCAAGCACTATGTCGACGAACTAGCCAAAATCCCGCTCAAGCTCGAAGACATCCTGCGCTCCGTCGACGACCAGTGCTGCAACCTGGCCAAGACCTTCAGCACCGCCAACGACTTCCTCTTCCTGGGCCGCGGCATCCACTACCCCATCGCCCTCGAAGGCGCGCTCAAGCTCAAGGAGATCAGCTACATCCACGCCGAAGGCTACCCGGCAGGCGAGATGAAGCACGGACCCAATGCACTCATCGACGAGACGCTCCCCGTAGTCTGCATCGCAACGAAAGATCCAGCGGATCCCACCAGCGTCCTCAAGTACGAAAAGACCCTCAGCAACATCCAGGAAGTAACCGCCCGCAGCGGCCGCGTCATCGCTATCGCCACCGAAGGCGACGAAGAGATCGGCAACCTCGTCGAAGCCGTCATCCACATCCCCGCAGCACCAGAACTACTACTCCCCATCCTCGAAGTAGTCCCGCTCCAACTCCTCGCCTACCACATAGCAGTCCGCAGAGGCTGCGATGTGGATCAGCCGAGGAACTTAGCTAAAAGCGTTACAGTCGAGTAGTTGCAACTTTCTGTTGACGAACACCGTTGTTCTGCTAGACTAAGCATGCTGTACGCCGTGATCGTCGTGTCTAGATAGCCGAACAAGACCTAGGCAACTTTCGTGCACGATGCTTCAAGAGTAAGCATCTGGACTACTTCGACTCGGTGCGACGCTATAGGGCCTGATAGGCAGAGAATTTACGCAAAGTGGGATTCTCATGCTGCAGGAGCCGGGTAACCGAGAACTCTATAGTTGATCGACTTTGCCTGCATTCAATAAAGAATTTTGGACAGTAGGGCTCTAGACGTTTGAAAGGGCCCTACTGATCTCCTTCTTTGAGGATGCTCGATATGTCGACAAGTCTTACTCAACCCTTTTCAATTCTCGCGTCTTGCGTCAGGCAGTTTGAGCTGTCAGGCAAGCCTTGCATCGGTGCGCTCCTAAAGCCTAAGTTTCTGCAGGCAATTGGCGGCGGCGTGACCGAACGGACACTTGGCTTTAGTCGCTTCGGCGAGTTCTTGAGGGCAGCCCAGACCGCAGGCTTCGTGCGTGTTGCCGATCACCCTGGTGGTGATCTGGAGGTTAGCCTCCCAGCTTCACCGCCCAATGTTCAACAGTTGAGTCTAGTTGAGATCCCGCTTGAACAGTCCAAGGAGCCCGAGTCGCTAGCTTCTTCGATTACGGCCAAGAATCTGGCCGTGCGAGTGCGACCAGACCTTTGGCGGGCTTTTAATTCAGCGACCAGCGGCTGGCTTTACGACATCAATAAAGATGTGGCATTCCGACCGGCGGCCACTGCTCTTGCATTTGGAACGCAAACAATTCCCGTTCCTTCTGCAAAGCCCAGACTCATCGATTGGATGCGATCATTTGCCGCCCTTCAACCTTTCGAAGCGCAGGACCGACTCAATAAGCTCCTCGATGAGGATTCGAACCCATTCCGCTTCGAATACAGTTTAAGAAAAACTCCAGATCTACTACGTTCATGGCGCCGCTATCATGTCCAGCAGATTCTTTCTGAAATCGAAGCATGGTCTGTCGCCAACAAAGTTAGACCCAGAAGTCTAGCGGAGCCTTTCCGCGGACGGTCCGAGTCCACTGCTGCGACCACCATAGAGAGACCCTCCGATCACTTAGAGCGAGGCATCCAAGACAATTTGGATGTCAGTATCGATGTTTCTAATCCTGTCGTACTCGATCGCCTCCCGCCACTAATCGATCAATTGGTCGAAAGCCTAATTGCGCTCCGCGGACTAATTGCCATAGCGAAGAAGTCATCTTGATCAGATTGAGGAGCGACATGAAAAGCAGCGTCTTTTCGTGCGATAGGAGCGGTCATGGACTTCAACCTACGAGCGTTGTGCGCAGCGAGGGCCTTAGATGCCTCCGATGCGTTGCGTCTCGATCAGGTGGTTGGACATAGGTTCGAGTTCCGGTCTGGTATCACCATGGCTGTCGATATCGCTTCATGCTCGGCGGCATGCCTCATCGAGGACAATCTTCCCAACATATTAAAGTCTCTGACAGGATGGGCGCGCGTCTATCGATACTCTGACGGAGAGTGCGTCACGTGGCATATTCTTGCACTTTCAGAGGCAGATGACGGCACACCTGTAGTTAACCGAATCGACCTAGATCAACCTCTTCCTGCCAGTCGCAGGAGCCCTTCCGCGGCGGCTTCCATTGCTGGACTGCGCCAGATGACCCTCGAGGAAGCATCCGACTGGCTAATCGCGCTCAGTGAACGGTGGACGTCACTTCGAGGCCAGAAGGCCATACTCCAACAGCCAAAGCTTCTACGGCCCGCTCAACCGCGCATCGTTGTAACGGGAAGCCCTACGGTTGGCGGCTTTCCCATCGCTCAACACGTGTATGCCATGGGAAGAGTCTTAGGGGCTGATATTAAATTCCTGAATGCTTCAAGCTTTCGCGATACCCGGCAAAGAATCTTCGACGAGACGAACCTCCACGGAGGCATTGTGATTGTCACAGGTAACCCACACCTGAATGCTGGTCTAATGCCGAGCGATCTGGTGGAAGGCCGAGTCTACGAATGCAATACGACCGGCACCGACTTAGTCTCGGAGATAAGAACTGCGATCGAGTTGCTTGTTGAGGAATTCGAAAACACGGCTAGCGACAGCGTAGCGGAGGATGAAGTGCTAATGCGCCTTATGCTCCGCCCAATGATTTCCCATTCGAAAATTGGACAATACAATCATTGCTCTCGCGAAGAGGTGCTGTTGACCGTGAAAGCTCGCAGGCAGAACCTGCGCAGAGCGGATGAACTCCTGACGCAAAACGCAGAGAAATTCCTCTCCACTCAAGAGAGCGACAAGTTTTTCCTCTGGAAAGCTCACAACGAGGGCCCAGAGTTTTTCTTGAACCCTAAAGTGATCGCAACGATTTACGATTTTCTAGGCATGACATTGGCAACGGCGCATGCCGTTTAGGCGGTTCGCTCTAGATCACCCCTTCCGAGTGATGCGCATGGGCGGGTGGTCTATACAAGAAGCCCGCAATTCACCGATCCCGCAAATGGCTCTGCCATGGACGGGGCACCCAGATCCTCTCCTGTCTGGAATCGCGATTCCTCAGCGTCCCCAACTCTGAACCCACCACCACAATGGGTGCCCCATTCCTGACGGCTCAATCGTCATGAAGCCTGCCCTGAGCCAGTCGAAGGGTGAGCATTCGCGCGAAGGCGCGAACCATATCCATAAGAATCTGCTGGCTGGCACCGGAATAACGCGAGACCCGATCCAATCTTGTCTTAGTGCCACCAAAAACCGACGAACGAGATGGTCAGTAATACAGCAATTCCGAAGGAGAGGATTTGAAGGAGGGATGGAAGTCGAACGTTCCACTTGAGGGTGAAGTCCGTCGCCGCACCTCCCGTTGGCGCCAGGGTCCCGGTGAGTGCCATGAGTGTCCATAGCCCAAAAAGGATAGAGATCAGATAGAAGAACCATGCATCGCGTGCAAGTCTGCTTTGCTTGGGAAAGTGGTCGCTGAAAGCAAGAGAAAAGGTCACGATAGAAGTGGCTAAGGTGATCAGTTGCTTCGTCAAATCGGCGGCAAAGTCGAATGCCTTTTTTTCGTGTTCTTCCATCGCCATAAAGCCCCCTTACGCGAACCGTTAACAGAAAGGAAAGAGTGGGCAGAACTTCACCCTGGCTGCCTGTAGCGTCCACTCATGCAAAATCGTTTCACCGTCGGCCACTTCGGCAGACTCGTCGATCATGGCTTGCACCAATTGAACAACTGACGAGTTGTAACTACGGATTTCGATCTCGCTCGATCGGTGGCCGAGGTTCGCTAACCCTCCAGCCAAGAATCCCCGAAGGTCACTTAGGCATTCGTCGGAGAAACGATACCCACGTGAAGCCGCGTATTCCTGAGCCACTGCGGTCCATTCCGTTTCAAAAGCTAATCCTGTTCCTGCGGCCATCTCCCTGCCCCCTAGCCCAGCTTCCGACAATGACAGGCAGATTTCAAGAAAATTCAAGAACGTGCGCGATGCTGATGGCGGACTTTTCTTCTCCACATTCGCTGCGGATGGGATTGGTGACTCGCGGTTCCCGTAGATGGGAAGGAGTTATGCAGGAACGCAGCAATTCCCGCTGGACTTTCCTCCGCCCTCAGTTACTCTTCTCCCGAGGTGCGGCGTGGCGGAAGTGGACAAGCAGAGTTTCTGGACAACGATTCCCGGCATCCTGACCGGTCTGGCAGCGGTACTGACGGCGGCCAGTGGATTCTGGCTGGCCATCCATCACGGCGCACCCGAGTCTTCGGATCCGGCGAACCGTGCGCCCATCGTCGCGGGCGATTCGCGTCCCGCACCGGATGCGCCGGTTGCCACCACGGCGACCAATCCCCTGTCGCCGCCCGCGCCCGTAACCACCACGGCCGATGCCGCGCACCAGGGCTCGGTGACGCTGCGATCGCGCGCGGGCGACACCACACAGCTCTCGCTGAAGAGCTTCAAGCACAACATGACCGAGGACACCATCCAGCTCACCAGCGGCCAGACCATCGCCTTTGAGAAAATCCACCAGCTCGACTTCCTCACGGTGGATGGCAACGCGCACACCATTGGCCTGAAGCTCACCCTGACGGACGGCCGCGTGGTGACCGGCGACATCGCCTCAAACTACGCCTACACCGGCCAGAGCGACCTGGGCCCCTTCACCATCTTCGTGCAGGACGTGAAACAGATCGTCTTCAACCGCTGAGGACTGCCTCGCGATCGCGCACGTCCCGCGAAGTACCCGGCTCCCTGTTGCTCATCCGGGTGAAATCCCTGCGGCAGCGCGGCGAAGCTGCGCCGCCTGATTTGCCCTGCGCGCCGGACTGTCGGCTGAAAACGGAATCGACGAAACCCTGCTTGACAGCGCAAAAGCCTGCTCTAGATTGGGACCGCTCCCCGCAGTCCAAATCCGTCGTCACGAAGGTCTCTCCCCCATGCGCTGGCTCATCACGAACCGGGAATACAAGAAGGGTGTTTTTGGCGATAAGTTCGGCTCGCTGACTTACTGGACGCTGAAAGACGGCGGCAGCGTGAAGAACGCTGCGGACTGGCAACTGGTCAGCGTGGATGACTTTCGGAAGACACTGCTGAAGGTTGTGAATGACACCTTCCCGGCCGTGGTTGCCAACGGCGAAAGCACGCCTTCATCCCAGCAGAAGCACGTATGCCTGTTCGTCCACGGTTACAACAATGCGTGGGATGCCGTGATGAGTCGTTACGAAAACGTTGCGGCCGGTCTGTTCGACGGTGCCGACGGACTGGGCGAGTGCATTGCGTTTGACTGGCCTTCGAAGGGCGCGCTGCTCGGCTATCTCTCCGACCGATCCGAGGCGCGGCGCACCGGAGAAGACCTGAACAATGTCTTGTCCGAGCTGTATGACTGGCTGCTGACCATGCAAAAAGTCGCAACCAAAGACCCGGCAAACGCATGCAAGGCGCGAACGTCGATCATTGCGCACAGCATGGGCAACTACGTCCTGGAGTACGCTCTGAATGCGCTTTGGACTCGTAAGAATCGGCCCCTGCTGATCAGCCTGATGCAGGAGGTGCTGATGGTCGCTGCCGATGTCGACAACGACCTGTTCCGCAACGGCGAGCAGGTCAGCCACGGCGACGGCGAGGGTCTCTCCAACATGAGCTATCGCATCACCGCACTGTTCACCGGGCGCGACGATGTGCTGGGTGGCTCTGCCGGTCTGAAGCACTTTGGCAAACGCCGCCTGGGCCGTTCTGGACTGGACCGTACCGTGCCTGTGCCGGATAACGTGTGGGACGTGGACTGCACTGCCCTGCTGCCAAGGGTAGACGGCATCAAGACCCACGGCGAATACTTTGACCCCGCCGCGGATCGCGTTTACGCCCTGATGCGCGGCCTGCTGGAAGGGAAAGACCGCTCGATCCTGATACAGGAAGGGCTGGTGCCCGATGCCCTGTCCCGCACCCAGCAGGCCTCCGCCCCCGGTGCCGTTCCGGTGACCCCGTCGCCCGTGCCACCGCCAACGCCCCTCTAGCCGGGTATTGAGCCAGCGAGGTCAGATGGAGAGGGATCCGCTGCGCTCCATGGCCTGAACAGTGGAATGGACTAACTTTTACGACATCGCCAAGCGCTCCGAAGGGAACCGCAAGGGGACCGCTCCGAGGCGTCCAAGGGAGTGATGCCGATCCCAGCCACAGCCCTTGCGACGACCGATGTCGCACGCTTCCCCCAAGTCCATTCGAAGGATCTGAACGGACACGCAGTCACGTTGCCACGCGATCTGCCGGGTGAACGGACCGTTGTGATCCTGGGCTGGCAGCGCGGGCAGCAGGGCAGCATTGAAAGCTGGGCGAAGGCCATGGCGCCGTCGGCAGGCTCCGCGTGGCTGAGTGTGCCGGTCATCGACACGTCGAACGGCTTCCTGAAGATGATCATCAACAGCGGCATGCGCCACGGTATTCCGAACCACGCATGGTGGCCGCACGTGGTGGCGCTGTACACGAAGAAAGATCGCTTCAACCAGCAGGTGGGCGTCGCCAGCGAAGAGCAGGTGCAGGCGCTGGTTGTGGACCGTGCCGGCAATATTCTGGAGCGCGTGGTGGGCGACTATACCGAAGCCGGCGCCGACCGCCTTCGCGCCGCGCTGCAATAAAAGCTGTCAAGCCCCTGCAGGACGTATCTCCAACAAAACAAAGTGAGATAAAGTTGGCCGGTGACTTCTTTGCGATCACTACAATTGAGATAGGGCCGATTCCGTCCCTGCTCGCGCGTGAGTTTTGGCCCGCTTTGCGTCGGCGCTAAGTCCTTTGGAATCTGATTTTTAGCCGTAACCCCTTTGGAATCTAATTTTTGCTAATACGGGAAACGTCAACTCCTTTGTTTTCTGATTTTTACGGGAAAATGGGGGGGGGGGAGGGTCACCCGCGGCCCGCCAGCCACCCACGCGCCGGAGTTCGTCATCCTACAGTGCGAAGGAGGAAGTCCCCCATGCGATTCAAGCACCTCGCATCCCTTACCCTTGCCGCAACGCTGTTCTCGACGCCACTGTTCGCGCTCCAGACAAGCGAACAGGACCGCAAGGACGCGCACGCCACCGCCAAGGTGGATGAAAAGGCCAACGAAGAGGCCGCCAAGCAGACCAGCGGTAAGACCAAGAAAGCTTACAAAGAGCAGGCCAAAGCAGACCATCGCACGCACCAGGCTCTGAACGATGACGACACCAAGAAGGCCGCACGCCAGCAGGACAAGGCAGACCGCGCCGCAAGCGCCGCAGCCAACCAGTAGTCTTCGCTCCCACCGCATCCGGCGCCCGCACCACGCGGGTGCCGGATGTGCGCCACCGATACAGGCGTGAGAAGATTTAGGCTATGAGCGACGAAACCCCGAAACCGCCAGCACCACCCGCGAAGATCAAGATTGGCGGGCTTAGCCCGAAGGCACAGAAGCTGCAGGCACTCCGCGACAAGGCCGCCGGCGTGGTCGCAGCGAAGGCTCACAGTGCGAATCCGAACTTCGCCTTCAAGGGAAAAGACGCCTTCGCAGGCACCAAAAAGTCCAACTTCCAGCGCAAGGCGACCTAGAGCCTTCCCGCTCTGCCGTCACGCGTCAGTAGCGTGTGACGACAGTGCGATGCCTGCGGAGATACCAGCAGGGTGTCATCATCCCCTGCGAGGTAAGCATCGGCAGCACGCTGCGCGGACAGGCCAGCGTGATGTTGCCGTCGAAGTAATACTCTTCCTTGCTGCTCTTCAACGTGGCAATGCTCATGCTGGTCACTGCGACCTCGTCCATGCCGTTGCCCCGCGCGCTGCGCATCTGCCAGACGGTCCAGTCGACCGCGTAGAACAGCACCGGCAACAGCAAGAGTCCTCCGGCGATGCGAAGCAGCAAGCGTGCCATGTGTGTCCCCTTGCTCCGATTGTAGAGATCACATTCTGCAGCGCGACGGCAGCGATGCGTGCATCGAACGTATCGTGTCCACGACTGCTCAAAGCTCACCTTCGCATACGTCTCCTGACCACTTCGACTTCGCCGCATCCGCAGCACAGGAGATGCAGCAGGATGGCTTCGACCTGTCGCCTGTCGCAGGCTGCGCAGCGCAGCTCGCGGCGATCATCGCGAAGCCTGCCGAGGAAGTCGCGGATGGTCGCGCGGATCTGCGGACGCTGCTTTGGTCGTCGATCGACAATGACAGCTCGCGTGATCTGGATCAGGTCGAATGGGCCGAAAGTGTTCCGGACTCCGACGCGATTCGCGTCCGCGTCGGCATCGCTGACGTTGCTGCAACGGTCGCGCAGGGTTCGCCCATCGACCAGTTCGCGCAGCGGCAGTCGCAGACTGTTTACACCGCCGTGCGTAACTTCCCGATGTTGCCCTTCGCGCTGTCGACCGGCCTGACCAGCCTGAATCCGCACGAGGATCGCGATGCGCTCGTCGCAGAGTTTGTCGTTGCCGCGGATGGCAGCATCACCGATCGCCGCATCCTCGCAGCACGGGTGCAGAACCGTGCGCAGTTCGCATACAGCCGCGTTGGCTCCTGGCTCAGCGGCGATGCGGATGCTGCAGACCTGATGTTGACGGCCTCGTCTGCCTTGCAGGATCAATTGCGCTTGCAGGATCAGGCCGCTCAGCGACTGCGCATCCATCGCAGAGCAGCTGGTGCTCTGGACTTCCGTCGTGCCGAGGCGATGCCAGTTGTCGCCGATGGCAGGGTCATGTCGCTCGACAGCACGTTGCACAATCGCGCAATGGACATGATCGAAGACCTGATGATCGCCGCGAATGAGACGGTTGCGACGGCGCTCTCAGCAGCGAAGCGCAGCGGCTTGCGGCGCGTGGTGAAGAATCCCGAGCGCTGGCAGCGCATCGCCGATCTTGTCCACGCAGCAAGTTCGAACCTGCCGATGCCGGTCACCTTGCCTGCGCAGCCGGATGCTAAGGCTCTTAATGATTTCCTGTGTTCCGAACGTGAGCACGATCCCGATCACTATCCCGATCTGGCGCTCGCCATCATCAAGCTGATGGGCGCGGGTGAGTACGTCCTGGCGCGCGGGGATGATCCCGATCCGCCGGGACACTTCGCACTTGCCGCGCAGGACTACGCGCACTCGACTGCGCCGAACCGGCGCTTCGCGGATCTGGTCACACAGCGCATCGTGCATGCCATGCTGGCGAATGCGCCGGCGCCGTACAGCGACGATGAATTAACCGCGATTGCCGAACACTGCAACGACCGCGACAAGGCCGCACGCAAGGTAGAACGAGCGATGCTGAAGCGGGCCCAGGCGCAGGCGCTGAGCCACAGCATCGGCCAGCACTACAAGGCCATCGTCACCGGCGCTGGACCGAAGGGGACGTTCGTCCGGGTACTACAACCACCAGTCGAGGGCATGCTGGTGCATGGTGCCGCGGGGCTGGATGTGGGTGATCGCGTGAATGTGACGCTCGTGCACACGGACACCGCGAAGGCATTCATCGACTTCGCACGCAGTGATAGCTAGTGGCCCATGGAGAAGCGCAGATGATCGTCGCTCTTCTTCTTGTCCTCTCGTTCCCACACGATGGCGAGCACGGTGAGTCCCGCCGTGAGTGCGGCAACGACGGCGCTCGCGAGCGATAGGGCTCGGTAGCCGAAGCCATGCGTGAGCACCAGTGCTCCCAGCGCTGCTCCGAGAGCGTTGCCGAGATTAAAGGCGCCCTGGTTCAGTGTGGAAGCGAGGTTCTGCGCCCCACGCGCCTGATCGACCACGCGCGTTTGGAGCGGCGCTCCGACGGCGAAGTGCAGCATGCCCCACAGCGCGATGACGAGGAGCATGGCAAGGACGTGCAGTTCTGCAATGGGCATCAGCGCGAAGAGCACCGTGAGAGCAACGAAGCCGATAGCGACGGCGCGGAAGCCCTGCGAATCCGCCATAATACCGCCGAGCAGATTGCCAACGGTGATCGCAACGCCGAAGAGGACGAGCACACCGGTGACGCCGTGCGGCGTGATGTGCGTGACGATTTCCAGGATGGGCGTGATGTAGGTGAGCACGCAGAACATGGCGGCAGAGGACATGGTGCTGATGAGCAACGTGGTCAAGACTCCACGCCGCATCACCGACTTGAGTTCGTGCTTCAGGTGCACCGGCTCAGAATGCTGGTGCGGGACAAGCGCCCACACACCTGCCCCTGCGAGGATGCCGATGGGAACGATGGCCCAGAAGGCTGCTCGCCAACCGAAGGCCTGGCCCAGCGCGGTGCCGGCGGGTACGCCAAGTACATTGGCCAGTGTCAGACCACTGAACATGATGGCAACTGCGCGTGCTCGCTGCTCGCGTGGCACCACATTCGCGGCAACGATGCTGCCGATGCCGAAGAAGGATCCATGCGACAGTGCCGTGCAGATGCGCGCGAGTAACAGAAGATGGAAGTTAGGCGCGAGCGCGCAGGCAGCATTGCCCAGGATGAAGATACTCATCAGCAAGATGAGTGCGCGCTTGCGATCAACCTTCGCCAGCGCAAGCACCACCAGCGGCGACCCGACAGTTACGGCCAGCGCATAGGCGCTGACGAGCGTACCTGCCTTCGGAATGCTGACGGCAAAGTCCCGCGCCAGGTCCGGCAGCAGGCCCATGATGATGAACTCGGTGGTGCCAATGCCGAAGGCTGCGATCGCAAGTGCGAGCAGAGGCTTACGCATCTAGACGTTCGCAGTCGCCGGCAGAATCTCTTCCACGTCCACCCACTGCGTCGGGTAGTTGCCGGTGTAGCAGGCCGTGCAGTAGCCGACGGGCTTGTCATCGCCGGTGGTGCAGCTATGCACTACGCCGTCCAACGATAGATAGGCCAACGAGTCTGCTTCAATGAACTGGCGAATTTGTTCGACGGAATTATTCGCCGCGATCAGGTCACGTGTGCTTGGCGTATCCACACCATAGAAGCAGGGTGAGATGGTCGGCGGACAGGAGATGCGCATGTGCACTTCCTTCGCGCCAGCCGCACGCACCATGCGCACGATCTTGCGTGAGGTAGTGCCACGGATGATCGAGTCGTCAATCAGGATGACGCGCTTGCCCTCAAGCAATGCGCGCACCGGGTTCAGCTTCATACGCACGCCAAAATCGCGTACACGCTGCTCCGGTTGGATGAAGGTACGGCCCACGTAGTGATTGCGTATAAGGCCGAAGTTGAACGGGATGCCGCTCTCGCTCGCGTAGCCGATAGCAGCAGTCACGCCGCTGTCCGGCACAGGCACGATCACATCGGCGGGAACACCGGATTCGCGGGCGAGCGTACGGCCCATCTCATCGCGGCTCTTCTGCACCCAGCGGCCGTAAATACGGGAGTCGGGACGTGCGAAGTACACATGTTCGAAGATGCAGCTTGCCTGCTTCGTGTCGCGATTGAAGTAGCGCGAGGTCACACCATCTTCGCTGACCATGACAAGTTCGCCGGGCTCTACATCGCGCTCGTACTTCGCGTGCAGCAGATCGAAGGCACATGTCTCAGACGCGAAAACGAAGGTGTCAGGCATGCCATCGACGCCGGGGATACGGCCCATGGACAGCGGACGGAACCCGTGTGGATCGCGCGCCGCGAAGATACGATTGCGCGTCATCATGACGATGGAGAACGCACCATCGACTTGGCCAAGCGAGTCGGCGATGCAGTCAACCAGCGTCGTCTCTTTCGAGTGCGCGATAAGCTGCACGATGATCTCGGTGTCGCTGGTGGTCTGGAAGATGGCACCATCGCGTTCAAGTCGTTCGCGTGCTGTGCCAAGGTTCACCAGGTTGCCGTTGTGCGCAATGGCGATGAGGCCCTTTGTCGATTCCACCTTGATGGGCTGCGCATTCAGCAGCGCGGAATCTCCGGTAGTGGAGTAGCGCGTATGGCCAATCGCGAGATTACCCGGCAGCTTGGCGAGGACCGGATCCGTGAAGATTTCACTGACCAGGCCCATGCCCTTCAGGTCATGAATGTCTTCGCCATCGGCAGCGGCAATGCCGCCAGATTCCTGTCCGCGATGCTGTAACGAATACAGACCCCAATAGGTGAGGCGTGCTGCGTCGGGATGGTTATAGATCGCCATCACGCCGCACTCTTCGCGCAGCTTGTCGAAGTGGTCGTCGGCTTCGTTGTCTTCGATCTCGATTGCTTCCGTGGCTTGCAGGGTTCTCAGCTCCAATTCGTCGATCATGCGAGCACCACCTCGGCGGCAAGTTGTTCTTCTAACGCGCCCGACCAGGATGCTCGAAGTTCCGATGTGCTGGCGCTGATGACGGATTCACCATCGAGCACAATCTCCACGCGATCTGCGATGACTTCGCCAAGTGGCGCGAGGAAGACGCCCGGAATACCGGCGATGACACCGCGCGCCTCTTCCAGCTTCGCGGGGTCGAGGGTTGCGATAACCGACGAACCGATCTCGCTGAAGAGCCGCTCAATGTACATGCCCGGCTCGCCGCCAACCTTCATCTCGACGCGCACGCCAAGGCTCTTCGGGAATGCTCCGCGAGCGAATGCCGTGATACAGCCACCATCGGAGAGGTCCGCAGCGCTGCGCAGCAGTCGCTTATCGGCCAGGGCGATCAGAGCCTTATGCAGAGCGGCCTCTTCGTTCAGATCAAGCACCGGCGGTGCACCCCAGAACTCGCCGAGAACAGCCTGGGCGTATGCGGACGAACCAAAATCCTGCTGCCACTGGCGCCCTGCTCCACGGAATGCGGAGAGGAAGACCACGGTGTCGCCAACCTTCTGGAAGGCGTTCGGCACGGCCTTGCTGGCGTCGTCGAGGATGCCGACGATGCCGATAACCGGCGTCGGATAGATACCTTCGCCCTTCGTCTCGTTGTAGAGCGAGACGTTGCCGCCAGTGATGGGCGTGCCCAGTGCGGTGCAGGCATCGCTGATGCCGTCAATGGCGTTCGACAGCTGCGCCATGATCTCCGGCTTCATGGGGTTGCCGAAGTTCAGGCAGTTCGTCGCGGAGACCGGTGTTGCACCGGTGCAGGCGACCTTACGGGCCGCTTCCGCAACCGCGTGCATCGCACCCAGCTTCGGTTCCAGGTAGCACCAGCGACCGTTGCCGGCCAGCGCCATCGCGAGGCCGCGCTCCGTTTTACCGTCAGCGCCCGTGCCCTTGATGCGGATCACGCCGGCCTCAGAGCCAGGGCCCTGCACCGTGTTGGTCTGCACCATGCTGTCGTACTGCTCAAAGATGTGGCGCTTGTCGCAGATGTTCGCAGAGGCCAGCAGTGTCTTCAGATCCGCGGTGAAGTCGCGCTTCTTCTTGAGTTCCTCGAGCACCGCTGCGGGCGGATCGAGCGGAACCGGCGACTTCCACGTACCGACGGGGCGGTGATAAACCGGCGCATCATCCGTCAGCGATTCGTTGCTCAAATCCGCAACCAGTTCACCACCCTGGCGAACCTTCATGCGGTTCTCAGGAATGACCGTACCGATGACGGCGGAGTCGAGTCCCCACTTGTCGAAGACGTCGAGGATCTCTTGCTCGCGGCCCGCGTGCGCAACGAGAAGCATGCGCTCCTGCGATTCGCTCAGCATGATTTCGTAGCTGGTCATGCCGCTGTCGCGCTGCGGCACCTTGTCGAGTTCGATCTCGAGGCCAACGCCACCGCGTCCACCCATCTCGCAGGTAGAGCAGGTCAGGCCTGCCGCGCCCATATCCTGGATGCCACTGACCGCGCCCGTCCTCATCGCTTCCAGGCAGGCTTCCAACAGCAACTTTTCAAGGAACGGATCGCCCATCTGGACGTTGGGACGCTTCTGTTCGGAACCTTCGGTGAACTCCTCGGAGGCCATCGTCGCGCCGTGGATACCGTCACGGCCGGTCTTTGCGCCGACGTAGATCACCGGATTCCCAACGCCGGTCGCCTTGGCGTAGAAGATTTCGTCGTGCCGCACAAGGCCCAGCGCAAAGGCGTTCAGCAGCGGATTGCCGCTGTAGCAGGCTTCAAAACGCGTCTCGCCGCCAACATTTGGCACGCCGAAGCAGTTGCCGTACCCAGCGACGCCGTGGACGACGCCTTCCATCACGCTTCGGTTCTTCTCGTAGTCAATGGATTCAGAAGAAAGAGTGTCATCGTCCAGATCCGGCATGCCTTCCGCGGCGGTCAGGCCAAGCGGGCCGAAGCGCAGCGAATCCATCACCGCCATGGGACGTGCGCCCATGGTGAAGATGTCGCGCAGAATGCCGCCAACGCCGGTCGCCGCGCCCTGGTAGGGCTCAATGTACGACGGATGATTGTGCGATTCGATCTTGAAGGCGCAGGCCCAGCCATCCCCCACGTCGATGATGCCGGCGTTCTCACCGGGACCCTGCATGACGGCGCCGGGGCCGCTCAGGCGTGTGCCCTTCGTGGGCAAGCGCTTCAGGTGCACGCGGCTGCTCTTGTAGCTGCAGTGCTCGCTCCACATGACGGAGTAGATACCCAGCTCGGTCAACGACGGCGTACGGCCCATCGTTGCGAGAATTTTGGCGTATTCCTCGTCCGTGATGTTATGCGTCTTGAGCAGTGCAGGCGTGACGTTGCAGGGCTTCGGCACGTCGTGAGAGATTGCGGCGGATGAGGTCGCGACCTCTGCCTCTTTTGGGATGGCTGTGGGCTGGCTCACGCTTCTAGTGTCGCATGGCCGTCGCACCGGCCCGGTCGAAAACCGGTCCACAACCGCCTGCAGCCCATCGGCCGGCGACCGCATCGGACAGGGAATGTCCTCGTCCCACAAGAGCATCTACGCCGCCATCGCTGCAAATGTCGCCATCGCGATCGCGAAAATGGTCGGTTTCGCCTTTACCGGCTCGGCCGCCATGCTCTCCGAGGCGATCCACTCCGCGGTCGACTGCGGCAACGGCGCGCTGCTGCTCGTGGGCCTGAAACAGAGCACCAAACCTGCGGACGAGACCCACCCCTTCGGCTATGGCAAGGAGCTGTACTTCTGGTCGTTGATCGTTGCCGTCCTGGTATTTGTGCTGGGCGGCGGCGTTTCGCTCTGGGAGGGCTTCGAGCACGCCCGGCATCCCGCGCCGTCGTCCAGTCCGGTCTGGAATTACGCCATTCTCGGCTTTGCCTTCTTGTTTGAAGGCTATGCGCTCATCGTCAGCGTGCGCGAATTCAAGCAGTCCCACCCGGGCACCGGCCTGATCGCGGCCATCCACGCCAGCAAAGACCCAAGCAGCTTTACCGTCATCTTTGAGGATGCGGCAGCAACGCTCGGCCTGGTGGCGGCGTTCCTTGGCGTGTGGCTCAGTAACAGCTTCGGCTGGCATCGCGCGGACGGCATCGCCTCCATGGTCATCGGCGCGCTGCTGGTGACGGTGGCCATCCTGCTGATCGTCGAATGCAAGGCACTCATCGTGGGCGAGGGCGCCGACCGCGCCACGCTGCGGGATATCCGTGCCATCGCCAAAGCCGACGCGGATGTAACGGACGTGGGTCTGCCGCTAACAATGTACTTCGGCCCACACAACGCTCTGCTCACCATGAACGTCCAGTTTCGCGACGGACTCGAAGGGAGCGCCATGTACACGGCGGTCTGCCGCATCGAGACCATCATCCAAAAGCGCTATCCCGACATCAAGCAAATCTACTTGGAAGCCGGCTCCATGCGCACATCGTCCGAGCGCTTCCCTGTCGCTCCCGCAGGCTAGCGCCAGCCGGTCACGTCGGTGCCGCCAAAGACGCGCTCGCGCCGCAGCATGCCCGTGAAGAACATGTACGGATGCACCAGCTCCGGCGCGCCTACTTCATTCAGTTTCGCCAGCTGTTCGGCTGTGAGCGTCACGGAAAGCGAGGCGATATTGTCCTGCAGCTGCTCCACCTTCGTCGCGCCCAGGATCAACGACGTCACGCCCGGCCGCGCGGAGGCCCACGCCAGCGCTACCTGCGCCATCGGCTTGCCCGCCTCAGCGGCTACTTCGCGCAGGGCGTCGAGTGTCTTCCAGTTGCGCTCGGTGTACTTGTGAAAGGCAGGATTGTTACCACCCGCCAGCACCGCCAGCCGGCCTTCGCCGCTGCCCTTGCCATCGTCTTCGCGCTTGTATTTGCCGGCCAGGAAACCGCTCGCCAGCGGGCTCCAGGGCGTAATGCCCATCCCAAACTCGCGCGCGCAATCCACGTGCTCCCGCTCAATGGTTCGTTCGGTTAACGAATACTCCAGCTGCAGCGCAATCGGTCCCGGCACGTTGTGCGTCTGCGCCAGCGTCGCGACCTTCGCCGCATACCAGGCAGGCACATCGCTGAAACCGAAGTAGCGAATCTTGCCCGCGCGCACCAGGTCGCCCAGCGACTGCAGCACCTCTTCCGCAGGCGTGACCGTGTCCCACGCATGCATCCAGTATAAATCGATGTAGTCCGTCTTCAGGCGGCGCAGAGACGCGTCCAGAGCGCGATACAGATTCTTGCGGCCATTCGCGCTGCCGTTGGGATTGCCCGCCTGATCGCCCGCGGACATGGTGAACTTGGTCGCCAGTACCACTTTGTCGCGCAGGCTGCGCTTAGCAATGTATTCCGCCAGTAACTCTTCGCTGCGGCCAACGGCGTAGGCATCGGCAGTGTCAATGAAATTGCCGCCCGCGTCGATGTACGCGTTAAAGATCGCCTCCGACACATCGTCGGCCGAGCCCCAGCGCGGTGTGCCCATCGTCATGGTGCCCAGGCATAGCGGCGAAACAATCAAGCCCGAGCGGCCAAGCGTGCGGAAATCGGTGAGCTTCATCATCACTCCTCGGTAAATCGCGCTTCACGGAACTAACCCGTGCTCACAGCCGTACGATACAGCACCCTCACGAAGGAAGAAGAGACCAACATGCGCCTTCACCACGCCATCGCCGCTCCACTTACTGCCTGTCTTTTCACGGCAGTGTGCAACGGCCAGGCAAAGATAACGCCGTCACCAGCGCAGAACCTCACCCAGACGGTCTCGGCCCTCGACAAGTCACTCTTCGACGCTTATAACCATTGCGATGTCGCCGCTATGGGCAGCCTCGTTGCCGATGACCTTGAGTTTTTCCACGACCAGGGTGGCCTCGCTGTGGGCCGCAAGCTCTTCCTCGAGAACACGCAGAAAAACATCTGCGGCAAGGTGCAGCGGGACCTGGTTCCAGGAACGCTGGAGATCTTTCCGATCAAGGATTACGGAGCCATGGAGGTTGGCGTCCATCGCTTTCGTCATCCCGGGCATGACGATTCCGAGCCGCTTGGAGAGGCGCGATTCCTGATGATCTGGCGCAAGACGAACGACGGCTGGCAGCTTACGCGCGTGGTGAGTTACGGCCACGGTGCAGCGAAGTAATCAGGAACCAGTCGAACCAAAGCCGCCGTCGCCGCGGTGCGTATCATCCAGGTCTTCGACCTCTACAAACGTCGCCTCAATCTTGCGCACCATGCGCAGTTGCGCGATCCGATCCCCCGCGTTCAGCGCGATGGGCGCGTCCGTGATGTTGATGAGGACCACCTTGATCTCACCGCGGTATCCGGGATCGATGACGCCCGCGAGCGTTGTGATGCCCTTCACCGCGAGACCGCTGCGGTCTTCGATCAGCGCGCCATACTCCGCAGGGAATGCCATCGCAATGCCGGTAGGCACGAGCGCTGTCTTGTGCGGCTCAATATACGCACCGGCAACACTGTACAGGTCTGCGGCCAGATCCCCGAAGGGCCCTGTGTGTGCATACTTGGGCAGCTTTGCTTCCGGGTGAAGACGTTTAACGGGGACGTGCAGACCAGATTCCATGCGTTCAGAATAACCGCCGCCCCGAGCACAGAGGTCAAGCGTCACAACAGAGATCAAGCGTCATGAGCAGAGGTCAAGCGTGAAGAGCAGAGGTCAACTCTCACGAACAGAGGTCAAGCGTCAAGAACAGAGGTCAACTCTCACGAACAGAGGTCAACTCTCACCAGTAGAGATGAATCGCCACCATCAGCTCAGGAGTCTCCGCAGAGCAAACGGCTTTTGCTTTCGGAGGAGCAGGGCTTCAGCCCTGCTATCAACCGCGAAGAGGAGATGGGCTTTAGCCCCTGAGGGATTTCGCTCCAGCGGCTAAAGCCGAATCTTCCCCGCGACGGATATGGCACGGCTAAAGCCATGCCCCTCCGAAAGCAACTGCGAACGAAAGCGCTACTCCGGCGGCATCTCGTTCCATCGCTTGATGACACGCACGCCGCGATCGATACCCAACACGCTGATGCTCGCGGTCGACAGCATCAGGTGCTCGCCGAAGATACCTTCCTTCACCAGGAACATGCCGGCCAGCACGCGAAAAACATGCGCATGTGCAATCAGCGCGCAGCGACCGCCGTTATCCATGCAGCGCTCGATGACACGCTCGGTGCGACTCTCAACCTGCGCCAGCCACTCGCCGCCCGGGTTCTCACTGCGCCAAACATTCCACGTGGGATCGGTCTCATGCACCTGCGCCGTGGTAACGCCTTCGTGGATGCCATAGTTCCACTCCTGCAGATCCTCGTCGACCTCCGCACGATGGTGAATCCCCGCAAGCTCCGCGGTCACCATGGCGCGCTGGCGCGGGCTGGTCAAGACAAGGTCGAAGTCGACCTTCGCCAAAACAGGCTGCAGACGCTTCGCCTGCTCTACCCCAAAGGGTGTCAAAGGAAGATCCGTGAAGCTGGTGTGCTGGCCGCTCTTCGACCACTCGGTTTCGCCGTGGCGGATGAGCCACAGTTCAGGCGTTCTCTCACTCATGTGTTGTCTGTCCCGTCCTGGTCTAGCGGTGTGCGATAACGTCGATGCCGACGCGGCTGTCGCGCGGCAGAACCGCAGCGATGGTCGTGCGAGCCGGCGGATTGGGACCGAAGCGGCCGACGTAGACTTCGTTCAGAGCATCCCAGTCTTCTATATCGCGCAGATAGACCGTCACCTTCAGCACCTGTTCCATGCTGGATCCGGCGTGGATCAGTTCCTTCTCAATCCCGTCCAGCACGTGCTGCGCGCAACTGCGAATGTCCGTCGGATCCGGTGCATTCCACGAGGTCTTACCCGCAAGAAAGACCAGGTCGCCAAAGGCCACGGCAGGCGTGTAGACGGCGGCGTTGGGAAATGGATTGGTGGCGCTGAAGTACTCCCGTTTCGGGCTGTTCTCGTTCGACATACTTCGATTCTCTCGCTCGCAGGGCTGCACGTCCAACGCACGGCCCTTCATGCCGACTAGATGTAGGCGACGACGTCGATCTCGACCAGGCTCTCGCGCGGAATGATTGCGGCGATGGTCGTGCGCGCCGGCGGTTCTTTCACGAAGGTCGCGGCAAAGACTTCATTCATCGCGGCATAGTCCTCAATGTTGCGCAGGAACACCTGCACCTTCAGCACGTTCTCCATGGATGAGCCCGCGTTCTTCAGTTCCTTCGCAACCTCTTCCAGCGCGTACTTCGTGCAGGCGCGAATGTCCTTCGGGTCTGGTGCCCCATAGCTCGCTTTACCGGACACGAAGACAAGATTTCCATACGCCACGGCAGGTGAATACGGCGGCTTGGGCGTCGCATTCGGGTTAGCCGCAAGTACCTTCTTGCGCACGGTTGCAGCGGCGCGGGCAAACGGCGTGAAGGCGGCAGCACCAATAGCGGCTGCAGAGCTGGCAAGCATACGGCGGGTCATCGGCACAGGGCTCTCCTAGGTAAGGATAGGGAGAGCATAGCGCAGCGTTGGCGAATCTAAACCGTGCGCAGCGCGCGATTGATCTGCACCGACTCCGACTGTAGTTTTTCGATCATGCTCTGATCGCTGCGGCGCTCTGCCTCTGCCAGCATCGACCGGATCTCGCGCTGCCGTCGCTCGAGGCGTCGGCGTTCCAGCGTATGCAGCACGTTGCCCACTTCAACCAGCATCATCGTTGGGTCGCTGATCTGGTCCTCGCTCAGCAGACGGGCCAGCACCTCGCGACTACGATCATCCGGCGCCACGTCCAGAGGATTGTCACCCACCGGATTCGCGGCGAGCGCCTCAATCAAGTCGGCCACCGCCATACCCTCCAGCCACTCGGGATGAGCGTTGACCTCTGCCGCCGCACGTTGCCGCGCCTTATCCGTCTCCGGCAAAACCAGCGCCCGCAGCAGGATGCGCTCCGTCTCATGCATTGCCTGGGCGGACGTACTGCGCACACTCTCAAGCCGATGCGTCGCCGCGTGCTGCAGCTCCTGCCGCATCAGTGATGAGTCGATGCCGAGCTTTTGTGCGGCATCATCCACAAACTGCGTCCGCTGAATGGCCGATGGCAGGCGACGAATATGCGGCAGCAGAAAGTTCACTGCCTTCACCTTCGCCTCGGCCGTGCGCTGCGGGAACAGGGCGCGCGCGCGATCGATCAGGTACTCCGCCAGCGGCTTCGCAGTCTTCAGCGCTTCGGCGTAGGCAACGATGCCCATCTCCTTTACAAAGCGATCCGGGTCAAGGCCTCCCTCAAGCGTGACGATACGAACTTCGAACTCCGCTTCGGTCAGCAACGCTAACGACTTTTCCGCGGCATTTGCTCCCGCCGTATCCGGATCGAAGTTGACGACGACACGCTTGGTGAAGCGGCCCAGCAGTCGCACCTGGTGTTCTGTAAATGCAGTGCCGCTCGTCGCGATGACCGGCTGAATACCCGAGGTGAAGACGCGGATGCAGTCCATCTGACCTTCCACCAGCAGCGCATAATCCTGCGTGCGGATCGCGGCCTTCGCCTTGTCGAGATTGAAGAGCACCTGGCCCTTCGTATACAGCGGCGTCTCGGGCGAGTTCATGTACTTCGGCCCGCTCTTCTCGTCACTGTCCAACGCGCGCGCCGTGAAGGCGATGGTCTTGCCCGCTTCATTGCAGATGGGGAACGTAATACGCTTGCGGAAACGGGCGTACATGTTGCCCGTAGGCCTGCCCTCGTCGTTCTGCTCCTTGCTGCTGAACAGGCCGCTGGCGCGCATGGTCTCGTCGTTGAAGTGCTTCCCCATCGCATCGCGCATGTGGTTGAAGTCGTCCGGCGCGTAACCAATGCGAAACTGCGCAATCGTCTCCGGCGTCAATGCGCGGCTGCTGATGTACTCACGCGCGCGCGCCGCTTCTGGTGATTGCAATGCCTGCTGAAAATACTGCGTCGCCGCCTCGTGGATGTCGATTAACTGGCGCCGCAAACCGGCCTGCGCAGCCTCTTCCGGCGAGTTCCACTCACGCTTCGGCAGTGGGATACCGCTCTTCTGCGCCACTGCGCGAACCGCCTCGGGAAAGCTGATATTTTCGATCTTCTGCACGAAGGTGAAGACATCGCCTTTCGCATGACAACCGAAACAGTAGAAGTAGCTGTGCTGTACGTTCACACTGAAAGAAGGCGACTTCTCCTGGTGAAACGGACACAGGCCACTGAAGTTCTGCGCGCCGCTCTTGCGTAGACGCACGTACTCGCCAATCACCTTCACGATGTCGGTGGCCTGCTTTACGGTCTGTGCAAAGTTATCGGACACGGCTCACTGCAAGGGTAACAATCAATCAGGCTGGAAACCCGTCCACTGTAAGAACACTAGGCAGCTGTGCGGTCGCCATGGCTCGGCGGCTGGCTGGTGACGACCATTCGAACTGGCGCTCCGCTGCGGTTCAGCGCCTGGTGCGCCTGCCCCGGATGCACCTCAACACCCTTCCCCGCAGCGATCACGAAGTCGTGGCGCTCCACCTCAAGGGTCAACTCACCTTCCAGCACAAAGAAAAACTGCCGCGACTTCGCGTGGGCGTGCCGCTCTTCCTTCGTGCCCGGCGGCATCAGCTCCTCGATGACGCTTAGGTGCTCGGTCTTCACCAGGTGCCAGCCATCGCAATCGGTACCGGAAGGGCCGCCCCACTTATAGTGCTCGGCGTTGGTCGTGTCGATGATCTTCGTTGGCATCGTTTCCTCCTACCGTTCCCGCAGGCGCGGCATCAGGTCGACCAGATTACACGGCGTATTGCGGCTGTCGAGCAGCGGCAAAAGCAACTCGTCCCACGCGTCGACCACGGCACCGGGCGAACCGGGTAGGGCGAATAAGTATGTCCCCGCAGCCACACCCGCCACAGCGCGCGATAAAATCGCGCTCGGTCCGATCTTTTGGAACGAGATCATCCGGAAGAGCTCGGAAAATCCCTCGATCTGCTTTTCGAGCACGCGATGAAAGGCCTCAGGCGTCACGTCACGGCCGGTGATTCCTGTACCGCCGGTGCTGATCACGACGTCAATGGAAGCGTCCGCAATCCAGCGCTGCAGAAGGCTTTCGATCGCATCGGCATCGTCACGCAGGAGCTCGCGCGCCGCGAGCGTATGGCCCGCTTCTGCAATGCGCTGCACCAGCACATCGCCAGAGCGGTCGGTCGCAGCCGTGCGCGTATCACTTACGGTAAGCGCGGCGATGCGAACAGGCGTGAACTTACGTTCGGGACTAATTGCCATGAGGTTTTCTATCTCGGAAATGAGTGAGGGCACCCGCAATGGGTGCCCTCACTTGGATACGTCAGACTTACTGGTTGTAGTTCGGCTCGTGCTCGTCTTCTGCACCGTAACGGCGTAGAAGGTTTGGCAGATTCTGCGAGAAGGCCGCACGCGGCATCACGGAGTCGCAACCTGCTTCGACGGCCTTCGCCTTCAGGTCACCCTGCAGATGCGACAGGAAGCCCACGATGGAGGTGCCCTTCTTGAGCTTGCTCTTCAGCTTCGGAATCAGCGTCAGCGGCTTCGCGGCAACATTGTTCAGATCAAACACAATCAACGAAGGATGCTCGTGATCGTGCAGCTCCGCCAGGTGCGCAACGATGTCCTTGTCCGGCTTCATGAAGGCGACCTTCACGCCCTGCTGGCGCGCGGCCTCCTGGATCTTCGCCGTGAAGAACAGGTCTTCAATGAAGAAGTAGATGTGCGTCGGAGCACCTTCCGGAATGGCGACGGCGCGGAAATTCGTCAGCAATTCTGGCGGCATGCGGTCCTCATTGCCGTGATTGTTATTGCGGTGATTGCTCGGGCGGCGACCGCCATTGCCATGCAGCTCGATCGTGCTTGCGGGCACATCGGCATAATTGCCATTGGCTTCGCGATAGCTGTGATCCATGGGACCGACAAAGGCGCGAGGACCGCGGCTCTGCTGCTTGCGATTGCGGCCGCGTGCGCCCATGGAGCCGGTGCTGCCCTGAACGCTGTTACCCGGTTCGGGCCGCGGCTGACCATCCCCACCACCGGCTCGGCCGCCAAACTTCTTCTTCTTCCAGCGCTTGCCCGGACCCTGTGCCTGGCCCTGACCCTGCTGGTTGTTGGCATTCTGCTGGCGCGAGCGCTGCTGCGGCTGCCCGTTGGACTGCTGCGGCGGCGCACTGCCCTCAGCGGCAGCAGCCGGAGCTGCGGCTTCGCCGCCCTCTGCGCCCGCGTTGATCTGGGGAGCTGCTCCAGCCTCGCCGGGGCGGTTCTTACGCTTGCGACGGCGGCGGCGGCTCTTTCCCGGTGCTGCTGTCTGTGATCCGTTGGAGGCGCCTTCCTCAGAGTCGTGCGAGGGAGGCGGCGGAGGCGCAACGGAGACGTGCGACTCAGGAAGGTTCTGCTCTGCGTTCATGCTTCTTCTTTCTTCTCTTCAGGTCGTCAGCGCAGACACGCGCGAAGGCCTGTTTCTGGTCACGTCAGCGACCGCTGGTAGGGCGGGCGGCGGACGGCCGGCAGACACGGGATGCGTTCAGAAGGGAGGTACTCAAGCTCTCACTCGAAATACGAGCGCACGCCAAAGGCATTTCGTCCGGGCGGGCAATCTCTTGGTGCAGCGTGCTGCCGGGCAGGCGTTTGCCGCGGGGCAGCGTGATCACTACGGGCTTGCAGACGATGGTCGCTTTGGAAAGGGGGCTGCAGAGTTTTGGCTGCGAGCCGGGTGCGATCCTCTGCGCCTCGATCCTCTTTGCCTTCGCGCCGGGCATGACCAAGCCCAGATCGGAAGGAATCAACTTTCTGTGTCGATGTCGTTCGGCCTGCAGGCTCGTTTGAGCCACCGTTTAGCGAGCGGTTGTTCGCGCTACTGTTGCGAACCGTGCATCAGCGTCTTCGTCAGGCAATGCTGATGCTACTCCAGGTCCCCGGAATGGTCAAGCACCAGTTTTGCACAGAGAGTGAGGCAGGGAGTACTTCCAGAACGGCGAAACGGCCACCTCTGCGGGTGGCCGTTCCTGTCCTGATTCGAATGGCCTGTCACGGCCTCCTAAAATTTTGGTGCCCTCCGGTGAAGTCCGCCGCTGCTCAGTTCAGGCTGTGGCCCAAATCTGGCGCGATCTGCAACTCCCCGGGCTGGTTCTTCGCACATTGGAACAGCTGATCGTGTCAGCAGCACCTATCCGCACGCTCTTCCCGCAATCCTTTAGAGCAGGTGTCGTGCCAAAGTTACAAGCTTCGTTTTATGCCGGTAATTCAGCGTTTCGGGCGGCGCGAACACGGAATATCCCAGATTTGGTACATGTCGATCTATAGAATTCCGTAGATTGAGCTGCAGGCCCCTTCAACTTGCAATCCCGCAACGGGGTCAGTCGAACGCCCCACCTGTACAAGCTGCGATAATGGAGGTGCTATGCGCATTACCCCTGCCGACCTTATCCCCGACCCTCTGCCTCTTGCTGAGACGATCCAGCCCGGCACCATCGACTACGCTCCGGACGTTCGCCAAATCGGTCCCCTGACCGTTAAGGGCGAGGCCGACCGCATTGAAGAGAACCGCGGGCCGAAGGACATCGTCGAAGACATTCGCGTGCGGGCAGCCTTCATCGGCGATTTCGAACTGCTGTGCGCCCGCTGCCTGGATCCCATTGCGTACCACGCCGACCAGAACTTTGACCTGATCTTCCGGCCCTCTGGCGTCGATGCGGAAGCCGGCGAGCGCGCCATCAGTGAAGCTGAGACGGAAATCGGGTATTATGAACAGAACGGCCTTCTCCTGGAAGACGTGGTGCGCGAGCAGGTGTTGCTTTCCCTGCCCGATCGCTCACTCTGCCGGGACGATTGCAAGGGTATTTGCGCGCGGTGTGGCGGAAACCTGAATGAAACAGCCTGTAACTGCGTCGAGACGGAAGTCGATACGCGTTGGGCTGCGCTTCAGGGATTCGGTGCGGCAAGCAAGTCCGAAAGCAAGTAACTCGACACGCAGCTACCAAGCGTGGGAAGCCGACCAAGGTTTGAAGCACTGAGCTTCCGAACACGCGGATGATATGAGCGTGAACGGGAGCGATTGTGCTGATTTTTAGCGTTTCTGAAAGGTAATACGATGCCGAATCCCAAGCGTCGCCATTCCAAGCAGCGGACCGCCAAGCGCCGCTCGCATGACTTCCTCACCGCTCCCAACTCGGGTAACTGCCCCAACTGTGGCGAGCGCAAGTTGCCGCACCACGCCTGCCCCAAGTGCGGCGAGTACCGCGGCCGCGCCGTGGTTGCCGCTGCGACGAAGGAAGCGTAAGCGTCGAATCCCACCGGATGCTGACTGATATCGTTCTTGACGCGATGGGCTCTGAAAAGGGCCCGGAACCGGAGATACGCGGCGCCATCGCCGCGTGCCGTCTGTTTCCTGTTCGCGTACATCTTGTTGGACCGGAGAACATGATCCGGCCGCTGCTGGAGGAACACCTCCAGGGCGAGCGTCTGCCTATTCACGTGGTTCACGCCAGTGAATGGATCAGCATGGACGACAAGGCGGCAGCGTCTGTCCGATCCAAGAAAGACTCCAGCATGCGCGTGGGCCTGAAACTGGTCCGCGAAGGCAAGGCTCGGGGTTTCGTCACGGCCGGCAATACTGGCGCCGCCATGGCCACGGCCAAGATGGTGCTGGGCACGCTGGAAGGTGTCGATCGGCCCGCGCTGGCAACTATTCTGCCCACGCAGACCGGTTCGCCCTGCGTGATGCTGGACGTCGGCGCCAACGTCGATAGTGATCCGAAGAACCTGGTGCAGTTTGCCCTGATGGGCCAGATCTACGCGCAGAACGTGCTTGGCATCCCCAAGCCGCGTGTGGGCCTGCTCTCGATCGGCGAAGAAGACAGCAAGGGCAACGCGCTCACCCGCGAAACCCTGCCGCTCCTCCGTGCCCTTGAGGGTGAGCAGATCTATCACTTCATCGGCAACGTCGAAGGCCGCGACCTGTTCAACGGCCGCTGCGATGTCGTAGTTTGCGACGGCTTCGTGGGCAACGTGGCGATCAAGACCACCGAAGGCATCGCGAAGCTTGTCTCCGAGAGCCTGAAGCAGACCTTAAAGGCGACCATCACCTCCCAGGTCGGTGCGCTGCTGAGCCGCAAGGCATTCAAGAACTTCAAGAAGCGCCTCGACTACTCCGAATATGGTGGAGCGCCGCTGCTGGGCGTTCGTGGCGCGTGCATCATCGGCCATGGATCCTCGAACGAGGTCGCGATCCTGAACGCGATCCGCGTCGCATCGCAATTCGCGCAGGCCGATGTCGCCCATCACATCGAAGCCTCGCTCAGCCGCATCAAGTAGAAAATCCGCATACTGTTTTGCGTCGCCGCTGTGACCTGTGCGTGACTTTGCGTTGGAGTTATTCAAACTCTAACCTGCGAGTGATTCAGCAGGATTCCGTCGTGAAGACGACTTATACAGAGCACAAAGCGCCTATTAGCGCCACATACCATGAATAGCTCGCAATAAAGCTTGCGTGGGTATCTGCGTGTTTGTATCTTCTGTGCAATTCACCAAAATGTAACCGCTGCGTGCACGTGAACGCATGCGGAAGAGACTGAAGCTCTGCGAGAGAGGTTAGTTCGGATTCCGAACTGACCCGCCCGATATTCAGCCACGAACCAACTGCTCTCTACAGAGCGGGTAAGGCACTGTTGTCGTTTCCGGGAGGAATATGCAAATGCCATTGCGCTGTTCGCTGCTCTTACTCTTGCTTCTGCTCACGCCGTTTGCGAAAGCGCAGACATTCCGTGGCGGTATCAATGGATCGGTCACTGACTCCACAGGTGCCTCGGTCCTAACGCTTCCGTGAAGGTCACCAACGTTGCCACCGGCGTCGTCAGTTCCTCCGTGAGTTCTTCCAGTGGCGAATTCCTCTTCCAGGATCTTCCGCTGGGGATCTACAGCGCAGAAATCTCTGCGGGTGGATTCGGCAAGACGAAGTACGACAAGATCCAGGTCGCCGCCGGCACGATGTATACGCTACCGGTAAAACTCGCCGTCGCCAGCGAGAGCTTGACCGTGGAAGTCAATGCAGCCGCAATCGCGCTCGACACAACCACGGTCACGCAGACAACCGTGCTCGATCAAAAAGCCGTGGACAACATGCCGCTGAACGGCCGCGACTTCACGCAGTTGGTTCAATTGACGCCGGGCTTTGCGGGCTACGTCGGCGGAGGATTTGGATCGCTGAACGGGACGCGCGCAAACCAGATGAACTGGCAAATTGACGGCGTCGACAACAACGATCTGTGGCACAACGTTCCGGCAGTCAATCAGGGTGGCGTATCCGGGATTGCAGGGATCGTGCTTCCCATCGACGCTGTAGATCAGTTCAGCGCACAAACCCAGGCAGGACCGGAGGGCGGACGCAATCCCGGCGGCACAGTCAACCTGTCACTTAAGGCCGGTTCGAATTCATTGCATGGCTCGGTGTATTACTTCAACCGAAATGAACTCTTCGGCACGAAGAGCCCTTTTGCCGACATTAAGCAAAAGGTCCGTAATTACAACACCGGTTTCTCAGTGGGAGGCCCATTCCTCAAGGACAAGCTATTCGGCTTCCTGAGCTTTGAGCATCAGCGTTTTGTCATCGGCGAATCCGGCACCGCGACGGAGCCCAATACGGGCTGGCAGACGCAGGCCAAGGCTCTGCTTGCAATGAACGGCCTCGCATCGCTGGGCGTTATGCAGAGCACACTGAACACCCTGTACACCAGCGGCAACCTGGGTTCAACCGACACAACACCGGATAACTTCCACTCGCCAGTACCGGAGTACGGCTATAGCTGGAATGGCATTGGCAAGCTTGACTGGCACATCTCGGATAAGGACAGCCTGTCCGCTCACTGGTTTACGGGTCAGGGCAACCAGGTGGCGCCCGTCGGATCGCAACTGGCGGATTACTACGAGGTCGCTCCGCTTCATGTGCACAACATCGCGATTGTCTACAACCGCTCCATTACGCCGCATATCTCCAATCAGGTCCTGATGGGCGTCAACTACTTCAACCAGGTCTTCAATGATGCCAACACGAACTTCGGCAGCATTCAGACCGCGGGCTTCGTCACCAGCGCAAAGTACACCAATGCACCCAATATCAATATCGGTTCCTTCGATCCTGCCGGCCTGACCCCGCCGGAAGGCCGCAATGACATTACCGGGCACCTGACCGACCAGGTGTCGTGGATCATCGGCAACCACGAGCTCCGGTTCGGTGGCGAATTTCGTCAGGCGCAACTCGACGAGTTCTACAAGCGCCATTCTGTCGGATCGTTCACCTTCGACGGCAGTCAGATCGCTCAAACCATCAACGCGAAACTACCGGGTTGCGCTACGACGCCACAGACCGCAACCAACTGTTACACGCCGGACCAATACATCGCGCCGCTGGCCGACTTCCTTTCCGGACGCACGTCAGACGCGACCATCGCCATCGGCGATCCCGAACGGCAGGTATTCGTAAACACCTGGTTCCTGTCTGCAGGGGATAGCTGGAAGGTCACGCCAAAGCTTGTACTCAACTACGGAGCGCGCTTTGACTATGTGGGTCCGCTACATAATGGCCTGCAGGATCTTTCGGTCTTTCGCCCAGGCCTCACGCCCTCCGGCATCGCATTCCAGGGTAATCAGATCGATAGTCTCTATCAGAAGTACTACGGCGCGTTTAGTCCCCGCCTTGGGTTGAATTACTCACTCAGTAACACAACGGTATTGCGTGCGGGTTATGGCTTTTATTACGACACACCGAACCTAAATCCTTTCCTCGACAACCGGCCCGGCAATGCTGCCCCCAATGGTGTAGAAGGTAACCCTGTAGGTCCCAATCCCGTCTTCACAATCGACGTGGGTGAGGTCCAGATCGCGCAGGGACAAAACATCTTTGGCACGTCCACAGGCGTGAGTTGCACGACCGCGGCACCCTGTGGAGTTTTCAGCATCAACAAGAACTTCCGCCCGTCGGTGAATCAGAACTATTCCCTCAACGTGGAACAGACGCTCGCCCCGGGCGTCATCGCACAGGTCGGGTACGTGGGTAGCCAGGCGAGGCATCTGCTTGCGCTGCTTGACATTAACCAGGCGCTGCCGGGCGTCTACGCAAACAACAGTGCGCGACAAGTGACCCGCCCTTACTTCTCTCTCTATCCGCAGTACGGCAATATCAATGAAGTTCAGAGCATCGGCACCTCCAACTACAACTCACTGCAGACACAGCTTCGTGTCAACAACTGGCACCGCATCTCGGCTTCGGGGACTTACACCTGGAGTCATAATCTGGATGAAACTTCGCAGTATCGTGGTGAGTTGCCGCAGGATAGCCGTAACTTCAAAGGTCAGTACGGTAATTCCGATTACGATGTTCGCAACACGTTCGTGATGTTTGCCTCGTATGAACTACCCGGCTCAAACTACCTGAAAATGCTGACCAGCGGATGGCAGGTCAATGCACTCGCGTCTTATCACGGTGGCCAACCCTTCAATATTGCTGCGTCTGGGAATGTCAGCGGCACCAACGAGGGGACGGATCGAGCAGTGCAAATATTGCCTGATCCTTATGCTGGCTTTCGTCAGCGCAAGACTGGCGCTTCGTGGCTGAATCCGGCCGCATTCTCCGATGCTCCTCAGGGAACCTTCGGCACGCTGCGTCGTAACCAGTTTTACGGCCCCGGTTATGGCGACATGGATCTGTCGTTCTTTAAGAACACACGCATCGCTGAACGTGTGAACATCCAGTTCCGTGCCGAACTCTTTAACCTGGGGAACCGCATTAACTTTGCCCCACCATCCAGCAATAACTCCGGTGGAACCTTTACGCTCAATGACACCATCGGCGACTACAACGGGGCCCCTGGCATTGGTGCGGGTGAGCCCTTCAACACGCAGTTCGGCGCGAAAATTACCTTCTAACGAAGAGCCGAGGACGAAAATAGAGAAGGCCGGAACTACATGCCCCGGCCTTCTCTGCTTTCACCGTCCGAGCTGACGCGAGCACGACCTAGATATCTTGCAGTCCGATCGCGGGCTTTTTTTCGAGATCGAGTTTACCTGCGAAACCCCGGTGCGGAAGCGCATGCAACTTACTTCACGGCTTCGATCACCGCATCTACCTGCATGTGGCGGGTGCTGCCTACGACGTCCAGTTCTCCAAGCGACATCGACTTTCCCTCCGTGAGGATTGAAACTCCCTCAACCTTGGTCTGCCGGATTACGGGATCTTCCGGCCCCATGCCGGACTTCTCTTCAGCCACCGAGGATTGTTCCACCATTGATTTCAGTCGGATCCCCGCACCATACTCCTCGACCTCAGAGTCGAAGTTGAGCCCGACGTCGATGTATTGTGTCTGCTTCATTGGTTGGGCATCATGTCCTACGGAACCGGTGACCAAGGGCACGCGGCTACCCTGCTTCATCTGCATGCGCTGCCCCGGCGCGAGCGTCATAGCGTAGCGCGACACACCGATGCGCTTGCCTCCGTCGCTCTCCGTGAAGGTATAAGTGAGTCGATAGAGTTTGTGCGGAACATCAAGCTTGGCAAGCAGATCTTCGATCATCTTCAGGTCTTCAGGGCTGCCATTCGCTGCAATCTCGTTGCGCGACGGAACCAGGTAGACCCGCAGTTGCGGCGACGAGAGGTTCCGGATGGCTGTGACGATCTCGTTCTGATCCGCCTGCGTATCGGTGTAATGCAGGTGGAAGGTGCGCAGGATGTGCGGCCCCGTCTGCTGTGGCGGTGCTGGCGCGTTGGTGGTAGCTACCGCCGACTGGGCGGATGCGGCGCCACTTGGGAGCAGGAGCACACAGAGTGCAGTGGTCGCGAGAGAGATCTTCATTGGGTTCCTCCTCCGGATTCCAAGGTCATGTCAGGTTGATCGAGTGGTGCTGGCGGCGTGAAGAACTCGCTCACCTGATCCTTTTCGGCCTGATAGCGGGCAGCGCGCGGACCGGGCGCCAGTCGCGCCAACTGCACCGGATCGTCCCGATGCGCCAGCTTTATCAGTAGCTTTTCCTGTTCGGTCAGTGGCAGGGGCGGGGCCGGGAAACTCTGCTGCTGGGAAGTCATGTTTGTCTCTACGCGCGATGCTGAAACGGTGGGTTGCATTCCAGGAACGGCAACTCGTCCTCGCAGCTTCGTCCTTCCAGCAGACGCAATGGCCCTCTGCGGCAGTGCCTTCTGTTGCACGAGTGGCGCGGTATGCGCGACATGGCTCGTCCGCGGATGATGCGAAGAACGAAGCACAATCGCGGCAAGGAAGATGCACGCAACCCCTGCACCGGTGATGCGAAGCGCGAGTAACCAGCCTCCAAACCACGGGACGGCAACCGGCTCGGCCTGCGCTTCGCGTAACACCCGTGCGATGCGCGTCTCCAGCGATGCATCAGGCTGAACCTCGCGCAGGCCGCGCAGTACTGTCTCCAGATTCTTATCGTCCTCGTTCATCGCGCTGACCTCCGATTCAAACGTTCGCGCAGCCGCGTTCGTGCACGGAACAGCAGTGCGCGCACGGCTGATTCACTGCGACCCAGCACGGCCGCCATCTCTGCATGACTCATCTCTTCCACGGCCGCCAGCAGGAGCACGTGCCGCTCCGCCTCGGGCAGTCGCTCAATCTCTGCCATCACGGCCTTCAGTTCCAGCGCTTCCGCAATGGCGCGGTCTGCCGGCAGATCAACCGCCACCAGCGACTGCGCAAAGGCGTCCTCCATCTGGTCCGGCCGTAGCTTCCTCCGTCGATCCAGGGCGAGATTCCACGCGATCCGCACCAGCCAGACTCGCATGTCCCGGACGTCAGGCAGCGATCGGCGATGCTGCAGGACGCGCAGAAACGTGTCCTGCACGACGTCGTCCGCCTCCGCTCGATTACGCAGTAACGCATGCGCCATGCGGAAGAGCAGCGGCGTGTACGCGGGTACCAGCGACTCGACCGTGATGGCTGGCACGGCTTCCTCTGTTTGAGACAACGACAGGCCGCACCCTTCCGCGTAGATCATGATTACTCTCTACAGGGAAAGACGGTGCGGCCGCCATCGCGCTCGAATTATTTTCTGGGTGCTGACTTACTTGCTGTAGCTGATCCGGTACAGAATGCCGTTCTGTTCGTCGCCAAGCAGGATGCTGCCATCCTGCATCTGCGCCAGGCCGAACGGGCGCGCGAACCTTGCCCAGCCGCTTCCGCCCCTGGCGGGCATCAGAAAGCCCTCGGCGAAGGGTGTGATCGTCTTCGCAGTGGCACCCTCGAAGTGGATGCGAACCACCTCATACCCGCTGGGCGGATTCGCTCCCCAGGAGCCGTGCATGCTGGCCAGCGCGTCTCCGTTGTAATCCGCCGGAAGACCTGCGCCGTTCAGGAAGATCAACTGCATGCCCGACGCATGCGCCGTCCACGTCAGTACCGGGCGCGTGGTTTTCGCGTCCCATTGCTCCATCGTGACGCCATGCGGAGGCGTCAGGTACAGGTTGCGCTCGCCATCCGCCAGGATGTAAGGCCAGCCATACTCCTTACCCATCTCAATTTTGTTCAACTCCTCGCGCTGTACCTTGTCGCCCTGCCAGTCAACACCGTCATCCCAGCCATACATGGACCCGGTACTCGGCTGAAAGTTGAAACCGATGGTGTTTCGCAGCCCGGTAGCAAAGGTCTCCTGGCCAGTTCCATCCAGATTGAATCGCTGCATGGTCGCCTGAGCCTTATTGTGTTCATCGCAGGTGTTGCAGGTGCTGCCCACCGAGAGATACAGCTTGTTATCCGGCCCAACAGCCAGCGTGCGATCGACGTGCTGACCTGCGTCCGGCAGACCCCGGATGATGAGCTTCGAAGTGCCCAACGTGCCGTCCGCATTGATGGGCGCACTGTAGGCCTCGTTGATGGTGACGTAGTACAGGGTGCCGTTGTGAACGACCATGCCGTGCACATCCTGCAGAGCAAGTACCTGTTTCTTCGTCGTGCCGTCCGGCGAGACCATTGTGATGGTTCCGGCATCGCGGCTACTAACGTAGATGTTTCCGGCCGGAGAGACGACGACGACACGCGGGCTCTGCAGCCCCTCAGCAAACTTCGCGATATGGAAGCCTGCGGGCAGCTTCAGCTTTGCGATGTTCTCCGGCGTCGCAGGCAGCGGTGCAGGCAGCACCACGCTGACCTCGTGCGTGTCCTTGTTCGGGTTCGGCATGGTCTGCCCATACAGCGAGCAAGAGGAGAGTAGGACTGCGGCAGTGGCGAGCGAAGCGAGCGTGCGTTTCATGTCCCTACGGATGCCAGGGACGCCCATACCATCTCCGTCCGCTAACGAACATGGCGCAAATCCGCCTACCCAAACGTGGGCTCGCAGCGTCCTATGAAATCGGAGATGCCGTGAGGTGAACACCATGAAACAACCGCTCGCAATTACCGTTCTTTGTGCCGGGCTGGCCCTGGCACCGTCAATCGTTGGGGCACAGTCAAAGGCAACCGCCGCACAGGAGTACAACAGCAAGACCTGGTCGCAGGAAGATGCCGGCCGCATTGTGCAGGAGGTGCGTCACCGCCTGCTGAGCCTGTCCAACTACAGCGTCTTCGACTCGCTCTCGTTCGGCATGCAGGGCCGTACCATCGTGCTGCGCGGCTTCGCCTCGCGGCCCACGCTGAAGCAGGACGCACAGCGCGCCGTGAAGGATATACCCGGAGTTGAGACCGTCAACAACCAGATCAAGGTGCTGCCGACCTCGCCCATGGATGACGGCATCCGCATCGGTGTATATCGCCGCATCTACACGCAACCCGCGCTACGGAAGTACACCGGTGCCCCTGTAGGCTTTGGCGCCGCGCCGTCCGTCGCGCTGGAAGCCGGCGGCATCACGGCCGACCCACCGCGCGGCTACCATGCCATCCACATCATCGTGGACCACGGTCACGTCACACTCACCGGCGTGGTCGATCGCGAGTCGGATGCGAACATCGCATCCATGCAGGCGAATGGCACGCCTGGGGTGTTCTCTGTCGATAACGAAATCGTGATCGCAGGTCAGCCTTCCAGAGAGAAGATGGACTAGCGCGGGACTGTATCGATCCGCCGGCAAAGGCGGTCTATCGGCTCAAGCCGACAGCCGCCTTCATCTTGCCCCACACCCACTTGGGCATGGTCGATCGAACCATGTGATTTCGAAGCGCCTCGTAAGTCGATGTGCCCATGCTGTAACCAAGGATCAGCCGCAGCAATTCGGGGTCTTCCTTTGACTTACGCACAAGCGCATCAATCCGATCGCTGCCGTTGAACAGCCGGTGCTGAATGTCCACGGAGTGCTGAAGGTCGCTGCCGATCTCGCGCTGCCAGGCGGCTTGATAGCTGCTCAGGAACTGTGCGTCGTAGCGCTTCGACTGGATCGCCGCCAGCGCTGCATCCGCAGCAAGCGAGCCACTGGTCATGGCGTAATAGATGCCCTCAGCCGTGAAGGCATTCACAAAGCCACCTGCGTCCCCTGCCAGCAGAACGCGGTCCGTATACGTCTTTTCAAGCGGCCCGCTGATGGGAATGGGAAAGGCCTTGTAGCCGTCAGGGTTCGTCTCACCGGTCACATCGCCCTTCGCCTTCAGCGTGTCGACCCACTCCCCGTGAAACTCCGCTCCCTTGCCACGCAGCTTCGTCAGATACCAGTCCAATTTGCATGCATAGCCCAGGTTCAGGTGTTCGGTCTTCGGGAAGATGTAGCCGTACCCGAAGGCCTCCTTCAACGTGAGGAAGATGTAGATGCTCTCGCGATCCTTCACGTCGAGACGGTCGTAGGTGGTCTCTTCCATCATGTCGATGGCGTACAGCTTATGCGCGGCTTCATCGCGCAGCCCGGTGTGTCGCGCGACGACTGAGTTTGCGGAGTCGGCACCGATGATCATGGGCGCCGTAAAGAGCTCGCCGGTGCTGCTCTCCAACTCAACATGGTCGGGCTTCACAAGGCAGCGCCGGATCATCACACCCGTCCGAACGGTGCACACGCTCTCGGCACGGCGGAAGAGCGCCGCGTCAAACTCCCAGCGACGGATCAGGTGGAGGCACGTGTAATCGGCTTGATAGGTCGCACGCGTACCATCCGGCGATTCCAGGTGGATGCGGCTCAGCGGATTGACCGACACCTCGCCTGCTGCGAGGAACTCGCGCACGTAGGGAAAGCGATCCAGCAGGCGCGCGGTCAGGCCGCCACCACAGGGCTTTTCACGCGGAAACCCGGCAGCCTTATCCAGCAGCAGGACCTTCACGCCAGCGAGGCCCAGTTGATACGCGGCAGTGGCACCCGCAGGGCCACCGCCCACAATAATGATGTCGAAGGTGTTGTCCATCAGGATCCATTGTAGGCAATCGCTGCGGTCACTTCGAGACGCTCTGCATGGCAGCGAAAACGACACCGAGGCCATCGCGTATAACCATGCGTAGACCTGTTTACCCACTTACAAAAGTGTTGAGGGAATCATGCGATTTGCTGCAGCGGCACTGACGATTTTGATGGCCTCGGCGAGCACGTCGCTCGCGCAGACGGCCTTCACCCCGGACGAGACCACAAAGGTCGACACTGCCGTCAAAACCGCCTTCGACAAGAGCGGCATTCCCAGCACCGTTGTCGGTATCCGTCGCGGCAACAAACTCGTCTACACGAAGGCCTTTGGCAGCGCCGTCATCGAGAAGAATGTCCCCGCGCAAACGTCCATGGCCTACCCTGTCGGCTCCATCTCGAAGCAGTTCACCGCGGCCTGCATCCTGCTGCTGCAGGAGCAAGGCAAGCTGCGACTCGACGATCCCGTCTCCAAGTGGTTTCCGGAGTTCACCCGAGCCGACGAAGTCACCATCCGCAACCTGCTGACCCACACCAGCGGTTACAGCGACTATGCGCCGCAGGACTACACCATCCCTGCATGGACAAAACCCGTCGACAGCTACAAGCTCATCCACGAGTGGGCTACGAAGCCGCTCGACTTCGATCCCGGAACAAAGTGGCAGTACAGCAACACGAACTTCCAGCTCGCCGCGCTCATTATCGAAAAGGTCACAGGCCAAAGCTTTCACAACTACCTGTGGGTCAACGTCATCAAGCCGCTGAAGCTCGAAGGCGTGCTTGATCTTGACAATGAACGCGATCAGCTCAAGCCACACGGCTACGAGCGCCACGCGCTCAGTCCGCCGCGGCCCGCAATTCTGGAAGCGCCGGGCTGGTATAGCGGAGATGCGACCCTTGCCATGCCCGTTTCTACGCTGCTGGCATGGGATGAGAGCATCGTGCACCGCACGCTGCTGAAGCCTGAGAGCTATGACGCAATGGAAACCGACTTCAAGTTGAAGGATGGCAGCAGTTCGCACTATGGCCTGGGTATTTTTGTAAGTCACTCCGGCGGACGAGACATTCTCTTCCACAGTGGCGAGGTTGGCGGTTTCGTCTCGAACAACGTTGTCGATCTCACGGACGACATCGCCTTCGCTGCGCTGACTAACTTCGAAGGTCCCGGCGCAGAAGGCATCACCAGTGCGATACGCCCGATCCTGATCCGCTCTACTGCTCCACCAGCGGCAAAGCGTGCTGCCGCACCCGAGCAGACGAGCGTGCCTGCTGCGGCCCTGTATTCGCCCGCTCCATCCCAACAGGCGAGGTCCATCCTGACGGGTCTGCAGACCTCTACGATCGACCGATCGCTCTTCACGCCGGATGCAAACTACTACTTCAGCGACAGCACGCTCGCCGATTTCGCGAAGAGTCTCGCTCCGCTCGGTTCCATCGTTGACGTCAGACAAACCAGCGAAGCCCTGCGTGGCGGAATGTTTTACCGCACCTACGAGGTGAAGTTCGCCACACGCACACTGTCATTGAATTCGTACACGCAGAAGGACGGCAGGATCGAACAGTTCCTCGTTAACGGCGACTAACGCAGCAGCGCGTGCGTCCAATTCTGCGTGAGGTTTCGCATGTTCGCTCGCTCGATCCGTTTCGCCGTTCTCGCCACCACACTCGCTGTGCCGCTGTACGGCCACGCGGTGGATCGCGGCACCTTCCCGATTCCGTCACAGGATGTTGCGAAGGCTCCGGGCAAGTTGCAGGTGGCCGTCTTCGCCGGCGGATGTTTCTGGGGCACGCAGAGCGTTTTTGAGCGCGTCAAGGGCGTGAAGAAGACTGTCGTCGGCTACGCAGGCGGTAAAGCCTCCACTGCCACCTATGACCAGGTCACCACCGAGACCACCGGCCACGCCGAGTCGGTCGAGGTCACCTATGACCCCGCCATCATCACCTACGGCGGCCTGCTCCGCATCTTCTTCTCCGTCGCGCACGACCCAACACAACTGAATCGCCAGGGACCGGATGAAGGCACGTCATATCGCTCAGCCATCTTCTTCAACACACCGGAGCAGCAGCGTATCGCGCAGGCCTACATCGCACAACTCGACGCGGCGCATGCCTTCAAGTCGAAGATCGTGACCGAGGTGACACCACTGAAGGGCTTCTACCGCGGCGAAGACTACCACCAGGACTACGCCCTCCATAACCCAAACAACCCCTACATCCAGACCTGCGACCGCCCAAAAATCGACGCACTGAAGCGCGAGTACCCGGACCTCTTCGTGGACTACAAGGGCCAGTAAGTTGTGCCCCCTCCGGGCGCCCCATCTTTTGCGAAGCAAAGGATGGGTGTCGCGCGAAGCGCGACCATCCATGATGTCAGGCTGAAACGGAGAAACGATTCGCACGGTGTGTGAACCCTACCCTCTCGCGATGAGACCGCCGAAGAATGGGGCACCCGAACTCTCGGACCGTTCACCGTTTTCTGGACAGACAGCGACAGATGCGTTTGTTCGAGATGCGACATTTCTAACTCCGCGCGACATCACAGCCGCAGCGGGAGTAAGATTTTCGCCGCTGCGATCTCCCCGGGGCCGACGTGCCCTGTGTTCGCAGCGAAGGAGCCCATTGACATGGCCACGACACCTGCACTGAATCCCGCCACCGGCGACCATCCCCTGCACCTGCGCAAGCAGTACGACAACTACATCGGCGGTCGATGGATCGCGCCGGCCAGCGGCCAGTACTTCGACAACGTCACACCCGTCACCGGCGAAGTCCTCTGCCAGATCGCCCGTTCCAACGCCGCCGACGTCGACAAGGCACTCGACGCCGCACACGCCGCCCGCGCCGCGTGGGGTCGCACCAGCACCACGGAGCGCGGCCGCCTGCTTGAGCGCATCGCACAGCGGATCGAGGACAATCTGGAGCTGCTCGCAACCGTCGAGACGTGGGATAACGGCAAGCCCATCCGCGAGACCATGGCTGCCGACCTGCCGCTGATGATCGATCACTTCCGCTACTTCGCCGGCGTCATCCGCGCGGAAGAGGGCACCATCTCCGAGATCGACGCGACCACCGTCGCCTACCACTACAACGAACCGCTCGGCGTCGTCGGCCTCATCATCCCGTGGAACTTCCCGTTGCTGATGGCCGCATGGAAGCTCGCACCCGCACTGGCCGCCGGCAACACCGTCGTGCTGAAGCCCGCAGAACAGACACCGCTCTCCATCCTCGTCTTCATGGGCCTCATCGAAGACATCCTGCCGCCGGGCGTGCTCAACGTCGTCAACGGCTTCGGTCTGGAAGCAGGCAAGCCGCTCGCATCGTCGCCGCGCATCAAGAAGATCGCCTTCACCGGCGAGACGACGACCGGCCGCCTGATCATGCAGTACGCCTCGCAGAACCTGATCCCCGTCACACTCGAACTCGGCGGCAAGAGCCCGAATATCTTCTTCGAAGACGTCATGCGCGAAGACGATGCGTTCTTCGATAAGGCTCTGGAAGGCTTCGCCATGTTCGCCCTCAACCAGGGCGAAGTCTGCACCTGCCCCTCACGAGCACTCGTCCAGCAGAGCATCTATGACCGCTTCATGGAACGCGCTATCCAGCGCGTCGAGGCCATCAAGCAGGGCTCACCGCTCGACAAATCCACCATGATCGGCGCGCAGGCCTCGTCCGAGCAGCTTGAAAAGATCCTGAGCTACATGGACATCGGCAAGCAGGAGGGCGCGAAGGTACTCACAGGCGGCAAGCGAGCCGACATGCCGGGAGACCTCGCCAATGGCTTCTACGTGCAGCCCACTGTCTTCGAAGGCAATAACAAGATGCGCATCTTCCAAGAGGAAATTTTCGGACCGGTCGTTTCGGTCACCACCTTCAAGACAGAAGACGAAGCGCTCGAGATCGCAAACGACACCCTCTACGGCCTGGGCGCCGGTGTCTGGACACGCGACATGAATCGCGCCTTCAACTTCGGCCGCGGCATTGAAGCAGGTCGCGTCTGGACCAACTGCTATCACCTCTACCCCGCCCACGCAGCCTTCGGCGGCTACAAGCAGAGCGGCATCGGCCGCGAAAACCACAAGATGATGATTCATCACTACCAGCAGACGAAGAACGTTCTCGTCAGCTACAGTCCGAACAAGCTGGGCTTCTTTTAAAGGGTTTGCCCTCCCGCAGCGCAGCACCGGGCCTGCACGAATGCTGATCCGCCAAGCAGATGCTCCGGATTACTGAAGCAGGCATGCAGCCAACTCGATGCTGCGCTGCGGGAGGGCGAAACGACCGACACCCATGAGCGCAACACCAACCATCCCGATACAGGTCCTTCGCACGCCTGCGGCAAGCGTGCTCATGGAGAAGCTCGAAGCGAAGCACGGCCCACTCATGTTCCATCAGAGCGGCGGCTGCTGCGACGGCTCGTCCCCCATGTGCTATCCGCGCGGCGAGTTCCTCGTGGGCGATCAGGACGTCCTGCTCGGCACACTGGGCGAGACGCCCTTCTACATGTCCGGCCCGCAATTCGAATACTGGAAACACACCGAACTCACGCTGGACGTTGTGCCGGGTCGCGGCGGCATGTTCTCGCTGGATAACGGCGAAGGCGTGCGGTTTCACATCCGTTCGCGCGTCTTCACGGATGATGAGATTGCCGCGCTACGTTCCGCCGGACGAATCTAAGCTATCCAACGCTTGTCATCCCGCAGCGAAGCGGAGACATCGTCTCCCGCGTTCCGCGCCCAACCACGAATGCCAGGCGCCCGGAAGGGCACAGCTTCAGCTGTGCCAAGGACCTCACCAACAAAACGGGCTTTAGCAACTGAGGTTTAGTTTTTCGTACCGGCCGGAAATAAACCTACGTCTCCGCTTCCAACACCTCGCGACGCCGCGTCGCCATCCTGCACGGTCTCCAACACAAAAGGGCGCCGCGTTCGCGGCGCCCTCCCCAAACCAACAACCATCTAGGCGTTATACGTAGAAGAAGCCACGCGCCCGCCCGTCCCAGTCCAGTTCACATGGAAATACTTCCCACGCGGCTGATCGACCCGTTCAAACGTATGCGCACCGAAAAAGTCCCTCTGAGCCTGCAACAGATTCGCAGGCAAAGTCGCCGTCCGATACCCATCGAAGAACGAAAGCGCAGTCGTAAACGCCGGCATCGGAATCCCCGCAGCCACACCATGCCCAATCGCCCGTCGCCACCGACCGACGTACTTCGTCAAAGCATCCTTGAAGAAGTCATCCAGCAACAGGTTCGTCAGGTCAGGATTCTTGTCATACGCTTCCTTGATGTTGCCCAGGAAGGCCGACCGAATGATGCATCCACCGCGCCACATCAGCGCAATGCCGCCAAGGTTGAGCTTCCATCCATACTCTTTTTCCGCAGCCCGCAGCAGCATGTAACCCTGTGCGTAGCTGATGATCTTGGAGCAGTACAGCGCGCAACGAACATCCTCAATAAACGCAGCCTTGTCCGCGATCGCGGGAATATCTGGAGGGCCGCCGAAGACCTTCGACGCAGCAACACGCTCCTCCTTCAACGAAGACAGGCATCGCGCAAAGACACTCTCGCCGATCAGCGTCACCGGCTGGCCCAGGTCCAGCGCATTGATCGCCGTCCACTTGCCCGTGCCCTTCTGCCCGGCCGTGTCCAGGATCTTGTCGACCATGGGCTTACCGTCCTCATCCTTCTTCGCGAAGATCTTCTCGGTGATCTCAATGAGGAAGCTGTCGAGCTCGCCCTTGTTCCACTCGGCGAAGACTTCGTGCAGCTCGTCGGGGCTCAGGCCCAGACCATCCTTCAGCATCTGGTAGGCCTCGCCGATTAACTGCATATCGCCGTACTCGATACCGTTGTGGACCATCTTCACGTAATGCCCGGCGCCGTCGGGACCGGCCCAGTCGCAGCAGGGCGTGCCGTCTTCCACCTTCGCCGCGATGGACTGGAAGATCTCCTTCAGGTGCGGCCAGCTCTCGGGGTTGCCGCCAGGCATGATCGACGGACCGAAGCGAGCACCCTCTTCACCACCCGAGACCCCAGTGCCCAGGAAGAGGATTCCCTTGTCCGCCAGCTCCTTCGTGCGGCGGGTGCTGTCCGTGTACAGCGAGTTGCCGCCATCGATGATGATGTCGCCTTTTTCAAGAAAAGGGACGATGTGTTGAATCGTCTCATCGACGACAGCTCCGGCCTTCACCATGATCATGATGCGGCGAGGCCGCTTCAAACTCTGGCACAACTCCGCGATGGAGTGCGTACCCACAACCTTGGTCCCTTTCGCCTCGTCGGCCAGAAAGTCATCGACCTTGGACGTGGTGCGATTGAAGACAGCCACAGTGAAGCCGTGGTCGTTCATGTTCAAAACGAGGTTCTGCCCCATCACGGCAAGACCGATCAGTCCAATGTCACACGCTGCTTCCGGCATCTGATTCCCTCCCATAAAACGGAAAGAATACAGGATTCAGCGGCAAGGGACCGTCAGGCATCCGTCGCAAAGGATGACGAACGTCTCACGAATATGGCCCTGGTTACCGGGGCTCAGAACCCGGCAACCAGGGCCTCCTTCACAACAGACTTCCGAACTTCCCGGCCTCTTCGCCTGGCGACTACTCTTCCTTCTTCTTGTTGCGTGCGCGCACCTTGAACCAGATGGGTGAGCCAATGAACTTGAAGCTGGCCCGGATCTGGTTCTCGAGGAAGCGCTCGTAGGAGAAGTGCAGCTTCACGTCGCGATCCGTGAACAGCACGAACGTCGGCGGCGCAACCGCAGCCTGCGTCATGTAATAGATCCGCAGACGCTTGTTGTACGGTACTCCGGCCTTCTCGAACTCGACCGTGTCGAGGAAGCGATTCATCTGGCCAGTCGTGACGCGCTTGCGACGTTCGCGCGCAACCAGCTGCACCTTCTTAAAGACCTCTTCGACGTTGATGCCGTCCTTCGCACTGATGAACAGCAGCGGTGCATAGTCGAGATACTTCAGAGCATCGCGGACCTGCTCGGTGTAGGCCTTGATGTCGGCCGGGGCCTTGCCGTCCTCGTAGTCGTCCTTGCCGTCCGGACGCATGCGACCGGTCGTGACTTCGTCCCACTTGTTGACGACAATGATGACGCTGCGACCACTCTCATGCGCGTAGCCGCCGATGTTCGCGTCCAGACCGGTGACACCTTCGGTCGCATCAATCACCAGCAGCGCAACGTCCGCCGCCTCAAGATGCTTGCGCGCCATGATGACCGAGAGCTTCTCCGCCATTAGCGTGGTCTTGCCTTTGCGACGAATACCGGCGGTATCGACGAAGCGGAAGCTGTGATCATTCCGCATGACCACTTCATCCACGGCGTCGCGCGTCGTTCCCGCAATGGGTGACACAATGGCTCGGCCTGTGCCGGTGAGCGCGTTCAGCAGCGTCGACTTGCCAACGTTTGGCCGGCCGATGATCGCGACGCGCGTCTCCTTGCTGATGTGTTCGCCGTGGCTGCGCAGTTTGCGCTCACGCTTCGTCTCGTCGGTCTCTTCTACCTCTTCGACATAAATGTCGCCGAGGTCCTCGACTTCTTCCACCTCGTCCATCGGCAGCGCTGCAGAGAGTGCCTCCAGCAGATCTCCCATGCCAAGGCCGTGCTCGCCGCTTACGGGAAACACCTGCTTGAAGCCAAGCTGGCGGAAGTTCTCCGCGTCGGTCGAGATCTTCTCCGTGTCCATCTTGTTTACGGCCAGGAAGATCGGCTTGCCACTCTTGAGCAGAATGCGAGCGAGTTCGATATCAGGCTGCGTCAGCTCCGCGCGCCCGTCGACCACCTGCACAATCGCCTCGGCTTCTTCGAGCGCGATGCGCGCCTGCCGGAAGATCTCGGATGGAATGAGTGCTTCATCATCAGGCACAACGCCGCCGGTGTCCACGATGCGCAGCAGGCGTCCGTCGAACTCGACTTCGCCGTAGATGCGGTCGCGCGTGATGCCGGGCTCGTCGCCTACGATGGAGCGGCGGGTGCCTGTCAGCCGGTTAAAGATCGTGCTCTTGCCCACATTCGGTCGGCCGCAGATGGCGAAGAGCGGCGCCACGATGGAATCGCTCGAGCGCTGGACATCTTCGATCAGCGGCAGCATCGCCGCGAATGCGTTTTCCGTCTCCGGGTCGCTCAGCGACGCAATATTGACGCGCGACCGGACGCCTTCGTCGCCACCCATGCCACGCGATCCACGCACCGGACGATTCGACGGCGCCTTCTCCGCGGGCTGTGCAGCTCCGGCCATCTGGGCGCCGGTGACGGCCTTGCCCTTGATGCGCGTCGGTGACTGCGTGCGGACCTTGCTCTTCGTGAACGCGGCCGACTTCTTTGCGGAGACGGTCTTGCGGCCCTTCGGCGAAGCTCCGCCAACTGATGTTGCAGATGCCTTTGCGCCCTTCGGCGTCGCGCCCTTGTGCGGACGTGTCTGCGCCAGTCTGTGTTTCTTGCCGAGCCGTTTTTTCTCCTGTGCCATTGCGCGTGCCTGCTTCCCACCTTCAAGGGTAGCAGCGTAAGAGCGATTATCGGCGTGCCATCGTCAGTTTGCAGGCCTGCGAGCATGCCGCGGATGCCCTGCATCGCGCCTTAACGATACCCTCCCGCGGAGCTTTGGACGCTAGTTCCGATCCGGTGCGTCCGTTGCGTTGACGCGGATAGGCAGTTGCACATTCGCAGACCGGCGCCTCAACACCGCTGCGGGCAGCGAGGACTTCATGGCCACCAACAGACCGAGGGCCACACCCAGCCAGACAGCGGAACCGAGCACCAGTCGGATGAAATTGGCTGCGTGGCTTGTGCCAAGCGGGAGCACGTGCAGCACAAGCGCCGCGGCAGATCCGCTTGCGAGCGATGCCAGCAGCGCCTTGCCCAGCTCGAGCCACTGCAGTTCCGTAAGGCTGACCATGCGCTTGCGATGCAACAGGACGGCCAGCGAGATCATGTGCGCCCCAATGCCGAGGTCGGATGCGATGACCAGTCCACGCACACCGTTCGTGTGGAACAGGAGCCAGTACACCGGTAGGGAAAGCACCGTAACGACCGTGCCGGAGATCATGGGAGTCAATGTATTGCCCGCGCCGTAAAAGGCTCGCGCGTAGAGGTTCTGCGAGGTCCAGAAGATCAGCGACAGGCAGAACAGCACGAACAACTGTGCTGCGGCGGAAGCGTCACTGGCGTGGAAACGTCCACGGCGCAGCGCCACATCGACGATCGGATAGGCCAGGGCGATCAACAATGCCGTGAGCAACAGGCTGACCGACAGGAGGCGAGAGACCGAGCGATTCACCGCCGCACTGAAGGCTGCAACATCCGCCTTCGCCCAGAGTGACGCAAAAAACGGCAGTGACGCCGCGCCCGCAGCCGGGCCGATCACCGTCATGGGCGAGTTGAACAACTGGCGCGAGTAGCTCATCAAGGCAACCGCGCCCTTCACCTCACTCGCGAAATAGCTGCGGATCTGGGGATCCAGGGTGACCAGCGACTGCCCAAGCATCAGGGGCAGACTTAGCCGGATCCACTCCCGCAGGGCCGGGTGTTTCCAGTCATACTCCGGCGACCACCGCATTCCGATGGACCGCGCCCCCACCAGGTTCAGGGCAAACATGCCAAGGACTGCGCCGGTCACGGCGCCGATCGCCAGCGAATAGATACCAAAGCGAGCATGCAGCAGCACGAGCCCCAGGATGATGCCACCGTTGTAGACCAGCGGTTGCAGTGCCTGGTAGAAGAAGATCTTCTTCGCCATCAGCCGCGAGCCAAAGACACCACCTGACAGCAACAGCAGCGGATTGAAAAGGAGGCAACGAGTCATCCAGACGCACTGCCGCGCCGTCTCTTCCGAGTAGAAGTTGTGGAACTTGTACTTCACATAGAGCGGCGCAATCGCCATCCCCAGCAGCGCGGCCACGGCCAGAACCGTCAACATCACGTTCAGGATGTTTGAGAGTGCCCGGTCGCCCTCTTCCTGCCGACCCTCGGCCTCATACTGCGTCAGCAGCTTGATAAAGGTTGTCGACGCGACGCCGCCAATCAGCAGGTAGTTGATCGTCTCCGGCAGTTCGAAGGCAGCGTTATAAGCGTCGACGGAGCCGCCCGCGCCGAAGAAGTACGCGATAAGGCTGCTGCGCACCAGCCCGAGTACGCCACTGAGCAGCGCGGAAATCATGAGCAGCAACGATGCGGAGTAAGCGGACGACGAACCGCCTGGGCGCAACAGCGCTGCGATCCTGCCTCTGGATGGTGTGGTGTCAGTCAAAGCTGGATTGATTCTAGCCAACTCGCACCGGCAGAACTGCGGGCGATGTCAGATGTCTCTGTCTGCCCCGCAGGTCACGGTACGCTCCGGCATCGCTAGTCGCGACGCAGCGAGTTCGCTTCAAGCCTTTGTGCGCGCGGCCCGAGGGCGGTGGAGAGCGGGCGCGCAAGAGCCTGGCCGGGCAGAGACGGGTCCGTCCACCGCTTCCATGATTCCTGATCGTCGGCTCGCGGGCCTGCGGACCGTGGCGGGAATGAGAGCATGGCGACATTAAAGTCGGTGTACTGCCGCTGGCCGCAGCGGGTGCAGCGCACGGGGTAACGCATCATCAGAACTTCGAGGATGTCCGTAAAGCGCAGACGCGACCTTCGGAAGCTTGGGTTACCGCAATGCAGGCAGGCAACAACCCCCTCCGCTACTTCTACGACGGGCTTGTCGTCGTAGGGACGCACCAGGTATCTGCGGTCGTTGACTTCGGCCGTTGTGACACCGATGGTGTGGTCCTGCGGGTCTTTGGGTTGCGTCATGATGCTCACAGCCTAAGGTCTAGCCTGCGTGGCCGCAAGCATTGACGCTGCTGATTGACCACCGCCTCCCAAATGGGGACAGGCAGGACTCTCAGGCGACATTACTGATCGCTTGGTTTTTTGGGATTCAACAGCTGGTCGAGCTCGAGATCAAAGCTGCTTGCGAAGAGTGGTGGTGGCACCTCTGCCAGACGCCGCCTTGCCGTGATCTGCAAGCCGCGGTGCGCCGGATTCGCCTTGGGTCGCGCGCCGGGTGCGGGACGATCCAGCAGTGCAGCGATCGCCTGCAGCTCTGCCTTCATACGGCGAAGCCGGCTGGCCGGCCCTTCGTCTGCCAGAGCCGCGGCGGCCTGCTCCACCGATCGGATGGGTTGTGGATCCTTTGGAGCTTTCGCCGGTGACAGCGCGCGCAAGCCGCGGGATTCGCCCTTCAAAGCCTGGCGAGCGCCGGGGATGGTGTACCCCTCGTCATAAAGCAGCTTGCGAATCTCGAGCGCAGTTTCTACATCTCGCCGACGGTAGAGACGCTGACCGGTGCCGCCTTTGTTGGGCTTTAGCTGAGGAAACTCACTCTCCCAGAAGCGCAGCACATAGGCCGGCAGATCCAGCAGGCGGGCGACCTCGCCAATACGGAAGTAGAGCTTGTCCGGAATCTCCGGGAAAGGTCCGCTCGACTTTTTCCGGTTTGCATCCGCCCCAGCCAAATCCGCTCCTCGTGACCCATTTCCCTATGAAAAATGCCGTAGGCGATTCGCCTCAAGTGTATTCCCGCCCACCCCGCATCGCGAGATGAAATTGGCTCCGGCATACGGCATTCTCCAAAAAAGAGGCCCCGCAACGATGTGCGGGGCCTTGCTCATGGACAGGAACAGCGGGCTTGCAGCATTCCAAGGGACGTTGGGTGCCTCCTAGCGAGTCATCTCCCTGACGAAAGACCCGAATCTACTACGCCAACGCTACAGATGGGACACAGGTTGCCAGCCACCCTAGATATTGGGGTAGCGTACCAACATTGTCAAGCGCAAAATTGCACAATTTCTGTTACAGAGTTCTGGAGGCCCAATGGTGTTCGACGCGGTGCGCAAATATCCCGAACGGTCATGGAACCTTGCGAGACGTTCCACCGTATGCTGCTTTCAGAATTGCCGAGGAGTCATCCCATGCACGTCCCCTTCCGCACGACCGCCGCTCTCATACTCCTGCTGCCGCTGGCCGGTTGCATGGTCCAGTCCCGCAAGGGCGACAACGGTGACAAAGACGTTGCCATCTCCACGCCGCTGGGTGGCATGAGCGTCAAGACCGACAGTGATTCCGTCAGCAAGAAGGTTGGGTTGCCGCTCTATCCGGGAGCCGTCTTGGAGAAGAAGAAAAAGGAAAAGGACAACGACAGTGGATCGGCCGATGTGGACATGAACTTCGGAGCATTCCATCTGCGCGTCCTTGCGCTGAGCTTTGAGTCGACCGACTCGCCCGCGAAGATTACGGACTTCTACAAGAAGGCTCTCTCGCAATACAGCGATGTGATTACCTGCCGTCACAAGCAGCCTGTCGGTACTCCAGCGAAGACCGGCCTGGGCCTGACCTGCAACGACGACAATCACGTCAGCAACCGCGACAAGCGGGATCGGGACGATGACGACGCGGATGAGACTGAATTGAAGTCAGGTTCTCCGTCGCGCCAGCACATCGTGTCCATCAAGAGCAGCGGCGGCGGAACGCGCTTTGGGCTGGTGGCCCTGGAACTGCCGCGCGGCGACAGCAAGAACGACTAACGACTTACGGAACGGGTGCGCCACGTCTCGCATTTGAGACTTGGCCACCCTTATTTCTTCCGTGCGGCTTTTGCAGTGGCGCGGTTTTCGCGAACGAGCGCACGGTACTCCCTTTGTTTTAGCTCCATAATGCGTTGCACTCGGGGCGGCAGCTTCGCCTCGACACGTGCGTGCGCTGCTTTCAGGTGCGTCTGCCACTCGGCGGCTGTGAAGACGTCCCACCGTTCCACCACAACCCAGTGTGCTCTGGCCAGGTAGGGAGCGGGGCGAACACCCTCAATCTCCAACAGCGATTCATAGTGATCCGGAGGCACCGCAAAACCGGCGACATGTGCGCCGCCCGGCTCCGGCTCGATCATGGCGAACATCTTGCCGCCGACCGCTTTGTCCAGAACCCAGTAGACGAGGTTGTCCCACTGTAGCGTCTCCTCCACACGCGGCAGCGTCAGCAGGTAATCGCGTGTGCGGTTGATGCTCATGGAAATCACGATACGACGGCCGGCGGAACTCGCGAAACCAAGGTCATCCGCGCTAACATGGTTCGCATGTGCCGCTCCCTCGACAGGTTGAAGCGCTTTCGTCACGGCAAGCATGATCGCGGCCGCGTCGCCGCCTAGCGACCTCGGTCGCACAAACGTCGCCTCCCTTTGCTACTCTTTCTCACCACGCCGCTCGGGCCACGTTTCACCTTGTGAAGCACAGTGTCTGCGGCCAGCCCACGAGCCATCAACGGCACGCTTGAGGATCTGACATCACCATGAGCACGACTTCCCTGAACACCTTCGACGCACGCGCCACATTGCAAAGCGGCGGCAAGAGCTACACCTACTACCGTCTCGATTCGCTGGCCAACAAGGGCGTCGAACTCTCGCGCCTGCCCTTCTCGCTACGCGTTCTGCTTGAGAACCTGTTGCGCCGCGAAGATGGTGTGACTGTCACCGCAGACGACATTGAGTTCCTGGCCAAGTGGCAGCCCGCCGCCGAACCCAGCCGCGAAATCGCCTACATGCCTGCCCGCGTGCTGATGCAGGACTTCACCGGCGTGCCCGCCATCGTCGACCTCGCCGCCATGCGTGATGCCATGAAGGTACTCGGCGGCGATCCACAGAAGATCAACCCGCTGCAGCCAGCGGAGCTGGTCATTGACCACTCGGTGCAGGTCGACGAGTATGGCCTGAAGAACGCCTATGACCTGAACTCGCTGCTCGAGTTCCAGCGCAACCGTGAGCGCTACGCCTTCCTGAAGTGGGGCCAGACGGCCTTCGACAACTTCAGCGCTGTACCGCCCGGCATGGGCATCTGCCACCAGGTGAACCTGGAGTACCTGGCCCGCGTGGTCTTCACCACGAAGGACAACGTCGCCTACCCCGACACGCTCGTCGGTACCGACAGCCACACCACCATGGTCAATGGACTGGGCGTACTGGGCTGGGGTGTTGGCGGTATTGAAGCCGAGGCAGCGATGCTGGGCCAGCCGGTTTCCATGCTGGTTCCGCAGGTCGTTGGCTTCCGCCTGACCGGCAAGTTGAAGCAGGGCACCACCGCAACCGACCTCGTTCTGACCGTGACCGAGATGCTGCGTAAGCACGGCGTCGTCGGCAAGTTTGTCGAGTTCTTCGGATCGGGCATCAGCGAACTGCCGCTGGCCGATCGCGCCACCATCGCGAACATGGCTCCGGAGTACGGCGCCACCTGCGGTTTCTTCCCCGTCGACGCAGAGACGCTCACCTACCTTCGCCTGACCGGCCGCACCGAAGACCAGGTCAAGCTGGTCGAGGAGTACCAGAAGGCCCAGGGCATGTTCCACACCGCCGACGCGCCCGAGGCTGAATACAGCAGCACGCTCTCGCTCGACTTGGCAACCGTTGAACCTTCTGTTGCAGGACCCAAGCGCCCGCAGGATCGCGTTGCACTCTCACAGGCAAAGGAGAGCTTCGCCAAGGTTCTTCCCACGCTCTACGGCCCCAACGCCAACGTCAAGGGCGACCGCCAGATCACGCGCTGGCAGGGTGAAGGCGGCCACTCGTCCGCAGACGGCTCGGTTGAATCCACGGTGGGTATGCCGGAACCCGGCAAGGCTGGTCACCTGGAGACAGGCATGGAGGTCATCGGTTCCATCAAAGAGCGCCTCGGCATCGATGTCGATCCGTACCTGCACCACGGCAGTATTGTCATCGCTGCCATCACTTCGTGCACCAACACAAGCAATCCGTACGTCATGATCGCGGCCGGCCTGCTGGCGAAGAAGGCAGTCGAGAAGGGCTTGATGACCCCGCCATGGGTCAAGACCTCACTCGCGCCGGGATCGCGCGTTGTAACCGACTACTACGACAAGGCCGGTCTGTCGCAGTACCTGGATGCCCTGCGCTTCAACACCGTCGGCTATGGCTGCACCACCTGCATCGGCAACAGCGGACCGCTGCCCACCGATGTCTCCAAGGCCATCGAAGATCACGGTCTGGTCGCTGTCTCTGTTCTGTCCGGCAATCGAAACTTCGAAGGCCGTATCAACTCGGACGTGCGCGCCAATTACCTGATGAGCCCGCCGCTCGTCGTGGCGTACGCGCTCGCCGGCACGATTGATTTCGACTTCGACAAGGAACCCATCGGCTTCTCGCCGGATAAGACCGCAGTCTTCCTGAAGGACATCTGGCCGTCGCAGGAAGAGGTCAACAAGACCGTTGCCGACTCCATCGACGCCGAGATGTTCCGCAAGCAGTACAGCACCGTCAGCGACGGCGACAAGAACTGGCAAGGCCTGAAGTTCCCGCTGGGCGACGTGTACGGATGGGAGCCCGACTCCACGTACATTCGCAAGGCACCGTACTTCGATGGCATGCCTGCGACGCCCGCTCCGGTCGTCGATATTGCCGACGCACGCGTGCTCGCAGTGCTGGGCGATTCCGTCACCACCGATCACATCTCGCCCGCAGGCAGCATCAAGCTGAACGGCCCCGCCGGCAAGTACCTGACGGACAACGGTGTGAAGCCGGGTGACTTCAACAGCTACGGCTCGCGTCGCGGCAACCATGAGGTCATGGTGCGCGGAACCTTCGCGAACGTTCGTCTGCGTAACAAGGTGGCACCAGGCACCGAGGGTGGCGTGACGCGTCTGCTGCCCGAAGGCACCGGCATGTCGATCTACGATGCGTCGGTCGAGTACGCCAAGCGCGGTACGCCGCTCGCGATCCTTGCGGGCAAGGAGTACGGCTCCGGTTCGTCGCGCGACTGGGCTGCCAAGGGTCCTCGCCTGCTCGGCATCCGCTTCGTGCTGGCGGAGAGCTACGAGCGCATTCACCGCAGCAACCTGGTCGGCATGGGCATCCTGCCACTGCAGTTCCAGACGGGAGACAGCGCAGAATCGCTGTGCCTGACCGGTGAAGAGACCTACTCGGTCCCGGGCCTCAAGGCGATGCTGGAAGGCAAGTTCGCCGACGGCAAGCAGATCACCGTGGAAGCCAAGCACGCTGACGGGACCATAACCAGCATCCCCGCAACCGTCCGCATCGACACACCGCAGGAAATCCTCTACTACCAGCACGGCGGCATCCTGCAGTACGTACTGCGTCAGTTGGCTGGCAAGGCATAACCCGATCACGAGCAACAAGAAAAGGCCCGGAGCAATCCGGGCCTTTTCTTGCGAAGAAGGTTATACAAACCGACGACGCCGAACGTTCACCTAGCGACGGGAACGGCATTAGCGTTCGCAATTCACGCAGTTTCCGAAAACCCGACTTTAAAGGATGATTAGTTCAACGAGTGCCCGATCATGAGCAGAGTGAACACCTTAATCGTCTACACGCTTCTTCCCTTGGCTTACTTGGTCACTCCAGCAGCGCTGATTTTCGGATGGGTTCGCTGGTCGAAGCAGCGGGCAGCGGCGGCGGAAGGCGTCACTGTGTCTCTTGTGTCCTTCGCGTTTACTTCAGGCTCGGCAGCCTTGGGCTTGGCTACGATAGCTTTCGCTCAGATTCACTATTTCGGCTTTTACGATCCAGTGTTGATGAGGATTTACGGATGCGGTGCGGTCTTGTCCTGCATCTCCCTGCTTCTTTCCCTCGCTGGTTTTTTGAGGCCGAACGTGCTTCGATGGTATGCGCCTGCCTGTGCGTTAGGCACGCTGGCCTTCTGGGTCATGACTGCAGCAGGCGAATAGCTTACATCCTCCGCTCCCGCAAAACGGTGTTTTCGGCAGCTCCGAGGTCACTGTTTCCGCAAACCCGACTTTACAAGAGCGTTGGGCTTGTAACACGCACGCTGTCAGTTGGTACGCCCGCTGGGAGGTTCCATGATTTCGCAGAAACGACGAGCTCCGGGTAAAAATGCCTCTTGGTCTTCAAGTGGTGGGTTAGGGACTAAAAGCAGGAGATAGCGTCGCCAAATGGGCTGACTTGGCAGCTTCACCCGGATCGTCCCAAGGGGCGATACACCGCCATAAGCGAACTCTGTCCACCGCAACTCCTTCCACGTTCCCAAACGCTTATACGCAAGTCCGTCGTCACTCAAGCGGGCGAGCACCATCCCGGACATGTAAGTCTCAAAAAACAGTAACGGAACGCCCATCAAAACCAAAGAAGCGACGCTCTGTCCGTCAAACAGGACCGCGATAAAGCAGAGCGCTACAGCACATTGGGAGATCCTGACAAAGAGGATCTTGGGACGCGATCCAAACGTGACTTCTTTCCTGGCCGACATAGTTTGAGTGACAGCATATCGCGCTGAGGCCCAATTGTGACTGGGCACGGCAACTCGGAACTGCCTCGTTCGCAGAAAACGGTGTTTTCGGAAACAGTGAGTGCTCATGCGGCGGGGGCGGTCACCCTTCCGGGCTGGATCCCCTGAAGTTTGCCACGAATCGGGAGAAAAGGCTTTGCTCTTTCTTTTCATCTCGTAGCTGCCTCCGCTGCGTCGCAAGACCAGGAACATAGTTGCAAATGAGCTTCGTCTCTGAGCCAAGCCAAGGGGCAAGCCGATCCTCATTTGCAGCCCACCCAAGCCACTCAGATACCTCGACCTTAATAAGAGCCGCCAATCCGTTGTCTTTGCGCGCATCGAATGAGGCGTCTTCCAAGAAGGCGCAAATAGGAAGGATTGTTCCTAGATCGCCCTCTTCCAGAGCCTCAGCCAAAGCTGGAATGAGGACGGATCCGAAGACAATATAGGGACCGGGTTCCTCATCGTCCATATATGCAAACTTCGCATGGTAAGCAGTCGCTAGCCGGGGAAGGCGGCTCAACATCTCCGAAACCACCGTAGCGTATGTCACACCTTCAAATTACTGCCTTCAGGCGCTCCCGCAAAACGGTGTTTTCGGAAACTAGGCGGATATTTGTAATCGGAAGTCAACTTCTTTCACTACTGTCCCTGCCCCCTTGTCATTCGGTATCACTCAGGACGACACTGTCCTCGATGCCACTCCTTCGCCCTGTCTCGCTCGCTCTGTTCGTACTGACACTCTCCGCGCAAGCCCAACAGTCCCTCACCGCAGAACAGGTTATCGCGAAGATGCGCGAGGCCGCAGGCGTCACAGCGGTGCCGAACACCGTGGACACCATCAAGGCGGGTGACCCGGCCACCGTCGTCACGGGCATCGCAACGGTGATTGCACCTTCGATGGACGTACTGCGCAAGGCTGTTGCGGCGCATGAGAATCTCATCATCACGCACGAGCCGACCTTCTATAACCACCAGGATGCAGACACCCTCTTCAAGAACGATCCGGTCTACGCCGAAAAGATGGCGTACATCCGCGAGCACGGCCTCGTCATCTTCCGCTGGCATGACGGCTGGCACGCGCGCAAGCCGGATGGCATTGCAGAGGGCTGGACGAAGAAGGCTGGATGGAAGCAGTTCCAGAACGCGGACAATCAATACCTCTACACGATCCCCACGACAACCGTGAAGGCGCTGGCGCAGCAGCTACAGGCAAGCATGGGGAACCGCATTGTGCGCGTGGTGGGCGACCCGAATATGAAGGTATCCAAGGCAGCTTACGCGCCGGGAGCTTCCGGCGAGGCCCGACAGATTCAGGCTCTGGAACGCGAGGATGTCGAAGTCCTGATTGCTGGCGAAATTCCTGAGTGGGAGACCATCTCTTACGTCTGGGATGCGCAACAGCAGGGCCGCCACAAAGCCATGATCTTGCTGGGTCACTACACCTCGGAAGAGCCAGGCATGGACAACTGCGCCACCTGGCTGAAGACCGTCTTCCACGACACGAAAATCGATTTCATTCCCGCGGGAGAGCCTTACTGGCTTTCCGGGAACGCACGCAACCGGTAGGAATACCAGTTTCACATTCCTTGAGTATCATGCTCGGCATGCGTCCCCAGCGTGTTCTCACGGCAGCTCTTTTCTCTGCTTCGTTCGCCTCACCTTTGGCCCTTGCGCAGCAGCCGCAGACAGTCCTGAACCTGCCCACCAGCAAGCAGCTTCTGCTCCCCGTGCCGGGCGCCCCGCAGCGCCTGAACAGCCTGCCCATGGCCATGGCAACCTCGCCCGACGGGCGCTATGTCGCGGTCGTCAATGGCGGCTACGGCACGGCGGAGAGTGACTACCAGCAATCCATCGCCATCATTAATGCAGCGACGGACGCCGTGCAGGACTTTCCGGAGCGGCGCACCTCGCGCAACATGCCGCAGACGCTGTATACGGGGCTTGTCTTCTCGGCCGATGGAACGCATCTGTACGCCAGCCTCGATTCCCTGACGGACCCTGAAGGCAAGGGCAAAGAGGCCACTGGGAACGCGATCGCGGTCTACAGCTTCCACGATGGCTCCATCACTCCGGAACGCCTTCTGAAGGTACCGCTGCAAACGCTCGCACCCGGTCGCAAGCAGAATGAATTGAATAAGGACACGCCCGCGGGCAAGGCAATCCCCGTTCCCACAGGCCTTGCACTCGTTCCCGGCAGGAGCGGCGCAGCCGACCAGTTGCTGATCGCCGACGTCTACTCCGACGACGTGTTGCTGATGGACACGGCCACCGGCGCCACACTCAAGCGCTTCGACCTGGCGAGCAGTCCGGTGGTGCCCTCGACCTACCCCATCAGTCTCGCGGTCAGCCGCGATGGCCGCCGCGCCTTCGTTGGTCTGTGGAATGGCTCCGCAGTTGCCGAGCTTGATCTCGTCTCAGGCCGAACCGTACAGACACTTCCACTGATGCCGCCCACGCGGCCCATTGACCCAAGCTCACACCCGGCGGCGATGCGCCTTAGCGCGGATGAGTCGCGCCTGTACATCGCCCTTGCGAATCGCGACGCGGTCGCAGCCGTAGGCTTGAACGGCGCACGCATGAAGCTGATGGGCACATGGGACACACGTCTCCCCGGCCAGACGCTCTTCGGAGCGATTCCCTCCGCGCTCGCCTTTAGCGACGACGGCAAAGATCTCTTCGTCGCGAACTCCGGCTCCAACGCCATCGCGGTACTGCACACAGGCGACAAGCTCAGCCTGAAAACGCCGGCCACCGCCGCAGGCTTCATCCCCACTGAGTGGTTTCCAACTGCCGTCACCGTGCACGCCGGCCATCTTCTGGTCGCCACCGGCAAAGGCAAGAGCACCGGCCCCAATGCCGCTCCCGCCGTGGCTCCCCGCGATCCTGCCGCGGCTAAGCTCTTCAAGCCACGCGCCCATGCGTACATCGCCACACTGCTCTACGGCTCCGTCGCCTCCATCGACCTGACCAAGGCGATGCCCGACCTCGCGAAGCTTTCCGCAGCGGTCATGACCAGCAACCGCATGAATGCCGCGCAGGAGCACCTCCGCTTCGCCGGCGGCACCAATCCCATCAAGCATGTGATCTACGTCATCAAGGAGAACCGCACATACGACCAGATTCTCGGCGACCTCGGCGTGGGCGACGGCGATCCTTCACTGGCCATGTACGGCAAGAGCATCACGCCCAACGAACACAAGCTGGCGCTGCAGTACGGTGTGCTCGACAACTTCTATGACTCCGGCGAAGTCTCCGGCAATGGCCACGTCTGGTCAACCGCAGGCATCACCAGCGACTACACCGAACGCATCTGGCAACAGAGCTACCGCGGCGACGAGCGCATGTATGACTTCGAGGGCGTGGTCGAGCAGGGCTATCCGCTGGCCGAAGGCATCAGCGATGTCAACGAGCCGGCAAGCGGCTACATCTGGACGAATCTTGCACGTCACGGCAAGTCGCTGATGCACTTCGGCGAGTTCATCAACACGGACTTCTGCACGGACAAGCCGAAGGCCCAGGACAGAAGCCCGCTGCTCGGCACGCCGGAAGGCCAGGCGACCGGCTGCCCACGCACAGCCATCCGACCGGGCGAACCCATCCCCACAAACTACGGTGGCGGCACCAGCCCCTACCCGTGGCCGATTCCGCTCATCGCGAAGAACACAGCAACTAAGCCCGAATTGCAGAACCACTACGATCCGCTCTATCCGGACTTCGAACTCAGCTTCCCGGAGCAACTGCGTTTCGAGGAGTTCCGCACGCACCTGGCAAAGTGGCAGACCGATATGGCTGCCGGACACGACACCATGCCCAACTTCATCATGATGCGGATGGGCAACGACCACACCGCGGGCACCAAGGCCGGCAGCCCCACACCACGTGCCTCCGTGGCGGATAACGATCTGGCTGTAGGCCGCCTGGTCGACGCCGTGTCGCACAGCAACTTGTGGGACAGCACCGCGGTCTTCTTCCTGGAAGACGACGCACAGGATGGTGCCGATCATGTAGATGCGCACCGCAGCATCGCCCTGATCGCCAGCAAGTACGCACCGCACGGCACGACCGCTACGGTCGATCACAACTTCTACACCACCGTGAGCGTCCTGCGCACCATGGAAGACCTGCTGGGCCTGCCGCCCATGAACAACAACGACGCCCTCGCGCCGCTCATCCAGATCTTCAGTGGCGACGGCTCCGTTGCACCTTACGCCGCGGACTACAGCAACCGTGATAACAAGCTGATCTACACGGCGAACACGCCGCAGGCCATTGGCGCGAAGACCTCCGCGAAGATGGACTTCACCCACGAAGATCGCGCGGACCCACGCAAACTTAACGTCATTCTGTGGCAGGACGCCATGGGCAACAGCGCCGCGGTGCCGCAGATGATCCTGCATCCCAAGGACGCCCACAAGGACGATGACGACGACTAGGCACCCACCCGCAGACACGGCGGCAAACTATACTGCTGGGAGCCATGAGTGAGAGCCATACCCCCGTAATGGATATCCAGCAGATTATGAAGCTGCTGCCGCACCGCTACCCGTTTCTGCTGATCGACCGCGTGATCGAGGTAGACCCGAAGCAGCGCATCGTCTGCCTGAAGAATGTGACGGCGAATGAGCCGCACTTCACAGGTCACTTCCCCGACTATCCGCTGATGCCCGGCGTGCTCATCGTCGAAGCCATCGCGCAGGCCGGCGGCTGCCTGCTGCTGAACGAGATCCCCGACCGCGAAAACAAGCTGATGGTCTTCACTGGCATCGACGGCGCAAAGTTCCGCCGTCCCGTCACGCCGGGCGACCAGCTACGCATCGAGGTCACGGTACTGCAGTGGCGTTCGCGCGCCGTCAAGATGCATGGCGTCGCGACCGTCGATGGCAAGGTCGCCTGCGAGGCCACAGTGATGTGCCAGCTTGTGCCGCGTCCCTCTGCACCGGCAGCCGCACCTGCCGCGACCACGGTCGGCGAATCGAATCCCCAGCAGGATCCGACTGCGCTGCCTGAGGCCGCAGTCTAGCCATGCCAATCCATCCCAGCGCGATTGTCGCCACCGGTGCCGTGGTGCCGGAGAGCTGCACCGTAGGCCCCTTCTGCATCGTGGGGCCGAACGTCGTGCTGGGCGAGCGCTGCGAACTGATCAGTCACGTCGTGCTCCACGGTCACCTGACCATGGGCGATGACAACCGCGTCTTCCCTTTCACATCGCTCGGCTGCAGCCCGCAGGATCTGAAGTACAAGGGCGAGCCGACGAAGCTGACCATCGGCAACGGCAACACCTTCCGCGAGAGCATCACGGTCAGCCGTGGGACCGTCGGCGGCGGGGGAGAAACGACCATCGGCGATGGCTGCCTGATTATGGCGTACGTCCACATCGGCCATGACAGCCACATCGGCAACGGCTGCATTTTGCCGAATGGTGCGACGCTTGCCGGCCACGTCATCGTGGAGGACTACGCCGTTCTGAGCGCCAACGCGCCCGTGCACCAGTACTGCACCATTGGCGCCTACGCCTACATTGGCGGCGGTACCACCATCACGCAGGACGTGATGCCCTACTCCCTGACCAGCGTCCGGCGCGAGAACCGCGCCTTCGGCATCAACAAGGTTGGGCTGGAACGTCGCGGCTTTACACCGGACGAGATCAAGCAGCTTCGCGCGGCCTATCGTCTGTTGCAGGGCAGCAAGCTGAATACCTCGCAGGCACTTGAGACCATCCGGGAAAAGATCGCCAGCGGCGAGTTTGGTGAGCGTGTCGGCTACCTCGCCGACTTCATCGCCAAGAGCGAGCGTGGCGTCATCAAGTAGATCGGCTATTCGCCCTTCAGAGCATCCGCATAGCGCTTGTCGAGATCGGCACCAATCTCGCGCACCGATTCCAGATGCGCCGCGACCTGCCTCACCTGCGGGATGGCGCCTGCCAGATCCTCTTTGCTGAGCTTCTCCGGGTCACCGCCACCGACCGTCGCAATGAGCAGGATTACAGGCTGTATCGCAGCTTCCTGCAGCGCATCGAGCTTTTTCTGCAGCTGGTAGGCAGTGGCATAACGCTGGACCTCGCTATATGGCATGAAGCTCAGTGCACCCGTTGCGTTGGCGGTCTGCCAGCTGGCGTCCTGCGGCGTAATCATCTCAACACCGATCATCACCTTGTGGATCTCGGACGGCCTGCCCTCGGCACGTGCCTGCAGATACGTCAGCAGGTCCTTGTACCGCGCCTGTTCTTTTGGGATGGCTTCCAGTACGTCCTTCAGATCCTTGCGGTTGTCTTCGATCTCGTGATGAAGATTCTCTCTCGCCTCATGCACCAGGTGGCGGTGATGAACGTACTCCGCGATGTTCTCCAGTCCCAGCGCGATGAGCAGACCCACCGTGATGGTGAAAAGGTGGAGAAGGAAGTCGCGCACACCGTGGATGGGATGATCTGCAGGATGGACTTCGTGCATGGCAGCAGGGTACAGAAGGGACGCGCGGTGGGCAACAAAGCGGGTACCCACGTCTCGCTTTCTGAGACGTGGGTTCCGGGTTACGCCTGGCCGCTCAGCGCCTGCGGCAGATCCTCAAACGCGACCTTCGCTTGATCGCCAGTCTTGAACGTCTTCACCGTCGCGGACTTCGCATTGACCTCGTCCTCGCCGAGGATCACGATGCTGCGAGCGACGCGGTCCGCAGCGTCGAAGCTCTTCTTCAGGCGGAAGGTGCCGTCGCCCACTTCGACACTCAGACCACCGGCACGGAGCGTCCGCGCAAGCGCAAGGGCGGCAGCATTCTGCGCGGGGCTAAGCGGCGCAATGTACGCGTCGATCTTTGCCATATCCGCCTCACCTTCCGCCGCAACGCGAGCTTCTTCCAGAGCCTGCAGGGTCAGAATCAAACGATCTTCACCAATGGCAAAGCCGATGCCCGGCGCCTTCGGTCCACCCAGCATCTCGCTTAGGCCGTCATAGCGGCCACCGCCCAGCAACGCATTCTGCGTGCCCAGACCAAGGTCGACCGTGAATTCAAACGTTGTGCGTGTGTAGTAATCCAGGCCACGCACCAGCCGCGGATTGACCGTGTACGGCACGCCGCACGCATCCAGAGCCGCCTTGACCTCATTGAAGTGCTGTGTCGATGCCTCGTCGAGATAGTCCGCGATCTTCGGCAGAGCGTTGATGATCTCCTGGTCGGCCTCGTCCTTACTATCCAGCACGCGCAGCGGATTCGTCTCGGCGCGCCGCTGATTGTCGGGGCACATCTGATCCTTCACCGGCAGCAATGCTTCACGTAGTGCAGCGACGTAGCGGGGACGGTCGGTCGACGAACCAACCGAGTTCAGCAACAGCCGCCAGCCCTTGTACTCATTCTCCGCACTGGCGCGTGGAATGCCGAGTTCATCCAGCAGCGTGGCCAGCATCTCCAGGATCTCCGCATCGCGCAGCGGCGATTCGCTGCCGGACGTTGCAGGTCCAATAACCTCTGCACCGATCTGGAAGAACTGGCGATAGCGGCCCTTCTGTGGCCGCTCACGACGGAACTGCGGTCCGATGTAATACAGCTTCTGCAGCTGTCCCGTGTCGCCAAGCTTGTGCTCAATGTAGGCGCGGACGACGCCGGCCGTGTTCTCGGGCCGCAGCGTCAGCGACTGCGCCTTCTCGCTCGCAGCCCGTGCGCGGTCTTCCCACGTGTACATCTCTTTACTGACGATGTCGGTCTCTTCACCGACGCCGCGTGCAAAGAGCTCGGTAGCTTCGAGGACGGGCGTGCGGATCTCACCGAAGTTGTAGCGTGCGAATACCTTGCGCGCGGTACTCTCCACGCGATTCCACAGTGCCGTCTCAGGGGGCAGCAGGTCACGCGTGCCGCGGATTGCTTTAACGATCGAAGCCATCCATCCAGTTTAGCGAATGACTCTAAGGACGTATGCGCACAGGCTTTGCAAGAGCGCTACAGTTGCGATAGAACGTTGTGCGCAGAACGCGAGCAACTACTGCGGTGCCGTAGGAAGAAGGAGCAGAACCAAAATCTGCGCACACACAAAACTTCTTCTTGCCATTGCACCATCTGCGGTGCACCATAATGCTGTGTTGCAATCGTGTGATTTCGTCTGCGATTGCGTCACGCGTCCGCTGGGTTTGTTGCATCCTACCTGCAACGGTAGCTGGAGGTTGAACCATGATGTTCGATGAAGAGTTGAAGCTGTACGCCTCACCCAAAGACGATTACGACGAGCCCGAGCTCGACACGGATGAGGACGAAGACTTCGACGACGACGAAGACGAAGAGGATGAAGTCACCACGACCTCCGACGACGATGATGACGACGTCACTCTGGACGATGAAGAAGATGACATCGACGACGAGGAAGACCGCGACGACGATACCGACGCCGAGGGCAGCGACAAGATGCTGCACAGTGAACACCACGCGGAAGAGGCCACGCTGAAGGCGCCCCCGTCCAGCCAGGTGGATCCCTATACGCCCGCAGACGAAGAGTCGATCGTTCCCGAGCAGAGTGCTACCGAGGTTCCGGTCGCGGCCACGCTGAGCAGCGTCTCCACTCCTGCAAAGAAGGCAGCACCCGCGAAGACGGTCGCGAAGAAGACTGCACCTGCAAAGGCTGTAGCGAAGAAGGCAGCGAAGAAAACTCCGCCGCCAGCAGCGAAGAAGGCCGCAAAGAAGACGCCTCCTCCGCCCGCCGCAAAGAAGGCGGCGAAGAAGACTCTACCTCCCGCGGCGAAGAAGGCTGCGAAAAAGACTCCCCCACCACCCGCGAAGAAGGCTGCAAAGAAAGTAGCCAAGAAGGCCGCGAAGAAGGTGGCTGTTAAGAAATCTGCACCCGCAAAGAAGACTGTCGCGAAGAAGACCTCCACGAAAAAAGCTGTCGTGAAGAAGTCGACCGCGAAGAAGTCCGGTGCAAAGAAGTCTGCCACGAAACCGTCGGTGACGAAACGTGGTGGCAAGGTCGTCAGCAGCAAGGCGGCAAAATCCAATCAGCGAGGCAAAACTTTGGCAACGAAGAAGGCAGCTCCTGCAAAGAAGGCTGTGGCGAAGAAGGCCGTAGCGAAGAAGGCTGTGGCCAAGAAGGCCGTAGCGAAGAAGACCGTAGCAAAGAAGACAGCAGCAAAGAAGACAGTGGCCAAGAAGGCTCCTGCGAAGAAGACCGCGGCAAAGAAGACCACCGCGAAGAAGGCAGCCAAGAAGACCGCCAAGTAATTGGTTCTTCCCTAACCCGCACCACTGAAGTCAAGGCAAGCAAAAAGGCCCGGCTCCTCATCCAAGAGGCTCCGGGCCTTTTTGCGTGCCTGCATCACTCATTGGAAGACGACCTCGTAAGTCGCTCCTGCCTTGAGCGCGACGGGATCGCCGGCTGCGGCAACTCTACGGCCCGCGGATTCAACCCGCGCAATGGTCTGGCCGACGGGCGGCAACAGGCGGAATGCTTCGTCGTGATCGGCATGGATCTTCATCCAGACGATGCGACCATCCTTCCAGCGCAGGTCCAGCGCAGCACCGCCACGCACCCGTACACCGTGCACCTCTCCCTGCATCCATTGCTTTGGCAGGGCGGGTAGCAGTTCTACCTCCGCTGCATCACTCGCCCAACGCGACTGCACAATCGCTTCAAGCATGCCGTTGGCTGCGCCGAGGTTTCCGTCGATCTGGAAGACGCCCGGCGGATGTGTATCCATCAGGTTGGGAAAGGTCGACTGACGGAACAGGACCTGCAGGCTGTCATAGGCCTGCTGGCCGTCGTGCAGGTGATACCAGTAGTTGACGACCCAGGCACGCGACCAGCCGGTCTGTCCGCCGCCGTTGGCAAGCCGCCGCTCCAAGGAAATACGTGCGGCCGCCGCCAGGTCGGGTGTATGGCTCAAAGAGATCTGCGTCCCGGGATAGAGCGCCCACAGGTGAGAGATGTGACGGTGCCCCGGCGCGTTCTCGTCATAATCGCGCTGCCATTCCTGCAACTGCCCCAGCTTGCCCACGGCGAACGACGGCAATTTTGCCCGCGCTGTCTCGACCTGCTGTAAGAATGCGGGATCCTCGCCCAGCAGGTGCCCGGTATCCAGGGTGCGCGTCAACAACTCACGGACGATCTCAACGTCCATGGTGGGTGCCATGGTCAGCGCATGCTTCGAACCGTCCGGCAGAACGTACATGTTCTCCGGTGATAGAGAAGGTCCCGTCACGAGATGCCCCGCGCCATCGTCCACAAGATAGTCCAGGAAGAAGAGAGAAGCATCGTGCAGGATGGGCCAGGCGCGCGACCGCAGGAAGTCCTTGTCGAGTGTGAAGGCATAGTGTTCCCAGGCGTGCAGCGCCAGCCATGCACCGCCCATGGGCCATACACCATACTGATAGCCGTCGATCGGTTCCGCGTCGCCCCACAGGTCGGTATTGTGATGAATCACAAAGCCACGCGCGCCGTAGTACTTCTGCGCCACCTGCGTGCCGGTACCGCTTGTGGGCGTGCGCACCATATCGACCAGGTTGATCAACGGCAGGGTCGTTTCAGAGAGACCGGCAGGTTCGGCCAGCCAGTAATTCATCTCGGTGTTCACGTTGATCGTCCACTTCGATCCCCATGGATTACTGATGCCCGCTGCCCAGATACCCTGCAGGTTGGCGGGCAGACCATCCGTTCGCGAAGAGCTGAGCAACAGGTACCGGGCGAATGCAAAGTAAAGCTGCTGAAGACGAAGGTCATCGGCGCCGCCGCTGACGCGCTTGACGCGTTCATCCGTGGGCAAAGCTTCCAACGTTGCGTCCGCGGTTCCAAGCTGCAGAGACATTCGGCGATACATGGGCTGCGAGATGGCCTCCTGTGCGGCCAGCAGGGCCGGCACCTGCTGCCTCGCGGCCTTCGCCAGGACCTCTGCGCAGAGTGTCTCAGGATCTCCCCCGGTAAACGGACCGCCCTTGAAATCCGTAGCCATGGCGATCAGAACCGTTGCGCTATCGGCGCCGGTTACCACCACCTCCGTCCCCTCGGTGCGGACGCGCCCTCCGCTGGGCAGCACAGTGGCTTCGCCGGCAAAACGAATCTGGTCGCTGTGCGTGGCTCCCTCACGAAGGACGAGCGTGTTGTCACCGCGGGTTCGTACCTGAAAGTCCGCCGGCCGATCCATGCTGGCGCGGAAGCTGATGGCTCCCTTGCGGTCAGCGGTGAGTCGAACGACGAGGACCTGTCCTGGAATGGAAGCAAAGACCTCTCGCCGGTAGTGCACACCGGCACTCGTGTAGGTCACTCGAACAACGCCGGTGTCGAGGTCAAGCTGGCGGCGGTACTCCGTGACCGCTGACTTCGCCGTGCTTCGTAAATAGAGATCGCCCAGGGTGCTGTAGCCGGGCATGCCTCGAGGCATACCGAGCAAGCTCTCCTGCGCAAGCTTCTCTGCCGCGGCGATCTTTGCGCCGTCTACACCCCTGGAATCGAGCAGAAGCTTGCGAATCTGTGGGAAGGCATCGTGCGCCTTTGGATTGAGGCGATCCTTCCGGCTTCCCTGCCACAGAGAGGACTCATTCAACTGCAGATGCTCATCGGCACCGGAGGTCTTGCTGCCATCCAGGACGTCGGCGTTCTTCGCTTCATCCTGCTGATCTCCATTGTTCACACCGCTGTTTGCACCGCCGAAGACCATGGCTCCAAGTCTGCCGTTGCCAATGGGCAACGCATGATCCCATATTGCCGCGGGCTGCCGATACCACAGCACGTCTGCGGATTCATGGGAGGTTGCCGTCTGCGCCACGCATGACGCGGTCGTCAGCAATGTGAGTGTGAAGGCTTTGCGGAAGATTGTTCGGGGCATGGACTTGATATAAGACCTCGGAAGAAGACAAAAAGGGGCACGGCATCTGCCGTACCCCTTCTCTGATTCAAAACTTCTGACTTACGACTTGGCAGCCTTGGCTTCTGCGATGGCGGCGAGAACTTCCTCACTGTGGTTCGCAACCTTCACATCCGGCCACACCTTGACGACCTTGCCCGCTGGCGAGATCAGGTAGGTGACGCGCTTCGCGGCCTTCATCGGTCCCATCGCCATCACCGGCACGCCATACTCATCCACAACCTTGTGGTCAGGATCGGCCAGCAGCTTGAAGGTGAGGTTCTCCTTGGTGCAGAAAACCTTGTGGCTTTCGGCCGTGTCCAGGCTCACGCCCAGAACGGCCGCGTTGTCCTTGTCATACATCGCCTGGTCGCGCTGGAAGTTATGCGCCTCCAGCGTGCAGCCGGCGGTCTGATCCTTCGGGTAGAAGTACAGAACGACCCACTTGCCCTTGTACTGCGACAGGCTCACCTGCTTGTCCTCCTGCGAGGGCAGTGTGAAGTTCGGCGCGGTTGCGCCCGGTTCCAGCATGGCGCCAGCGCCCGCTGCCATTGCCAAACGCGCGGTGGCACCCACTGCCAGCACCGCAACCAATACCATCGACCACAATCCTGCACGCTGCATGGTGAATCTCCCTTAGCCTCTGGCTCATTGCTTCAAGCCGTGGCAAGACGTGCAGCCGCGGCGGTGATTTTGCAATCGGTGATCAGTATGACTCAGCACAATGGGCTCGGGAAGCGCCAACCGTGGCGAATTGTAAAAACATTGTCACCCGTTAAAAACTGTTCAACGGTTTGCTACACCGCCGCTGGACGATTCACCGACAACGGCGATGCCGGCAGCGTCGGCCTCACGCAACATCGACGCTTCATCGAACAGCAGCGTGCGCCCAGCCTCTACCGCAAGACACGTGGCACCTGCGGCGGCCATCGCCCGGATGGTGGGAACGCCTACGACCGGCACGTCAAAGCGTAGATCCTGCTTCGGCTTTGCCACCTTCACCACCGTCAATGATCGCGCCAGCGTGGACGCTTCTTCCTCGACGGTCCCCATCAATGCGCCCGCACGTTCGATGGTTGCGTCCGTGCCCTCCATCGCTTCCACCGCAACGCATGCGCCCGCTGCGATGACGACCGTCTGGCCGAGGTCGAAGCCGGCGATGCCGCGCGCGACGGTGAGCCCATAGGCGATGTCATTGCGCTCGGCATCATTGGGCGTGCGCGCGGTCAACACGCCCGTGCGCGCCAGCATCGGCTCAAGATATGCGGTGGAGCTGATGAGTTCGATTCCCTCGTTGCTTAGCACTTTCGCGACCGCGCCCAGCAGCATATCCGTAGATCGAGTGCGCAAACTCAGCAGCAGTTTGGCCAGCCGCCAGTCCGGGCGGATGGCAGAAAAGATCTGCTTATGCCGGACCTGACCGGCCATTACAGCGTTCGTTACGCCCGCTTTTTGAAACGTTTCAATCAGACGGGATAATTCGCCCAGACTCATCCAGTGGACTTCCATCCCGCGGTCCGCGGCGGCGCGCATGTCCATCTCCGGATCGGTCTCTTCCTTGATGGCAGCGACGACCACATGCAGCCCCCGAGCACGCGCGGCGTCCAGCAGCAGAAACGGAAAGCGTCCGTTCCCTGCAATCAATCCCAGCTTGTCGATCGGCTTCTCCACATCAAAGACTGTATCGCGTCGGGCGTCTGCTTACGGTTGCTCCTTCGCAGCGGTCGACAGCTGCAACCACTCCTGCTCATACTCCATGGGCGAGCCAGTCTGTCCGCAGAGGTGTGCGCGAAGATCCGCAGCAACGGTACCGCCCGGCAGCGTAATGGCGGCATGGGCAGTGTCGACGCAGGTGTTCCTGTCATAGACGGGCCCCATCACCCATCGCAAAGATCCCTGCGCGGATGCTCCTGGTGCCAGGGCCACTGGCACCAGGACCGGGCCCGGATGCATGCCGGGCGGGACGTTGGCTTTCGCTGCAACCGGCTTTCCCGTGGCGTCCGTAAGAGTGATTTGTGGCCGCTTCGGCACCCGGCACGTCTTCGAGCTGGTGTTGCGGAGCACCAGCAGAGCGCCATCGTGGGACATGCCGGTGTAGTCGCCGTTGCGGCCGTCGAAACTCAGTGTCACGTCACCGGCGGAACAGTCCACCGTCGCCGCGGGAGACGGCTGCGCTTCCGCCCGTTTCGCGGTGCGGGCGGCGTTTGTGGAACCTGCACTACATCCCACCAGCGGCGCCAGCAGTGCCACCGTCGAGAGCATCACGATCGAGCAAACGTTCCTCATCACCCCTTGGATGCGGACACCCCACGTCACGTACTCGAGAGGTGGGTGCGATCTCCTGCGCACGGATCTCATGCAGAAGAGCAGGGATGCAGGACACCTGGGATCGTTGTCGCTTGCAAAAAAGCTGCCGGACAGCATTTCCGCTGTCCGGCAGGAGGCCAGTGACACAACTTATTCGTGGTGCAGTGAAGTCGTTAGAAGTTGAGTTTGAGTGCGAACTGGAAGAGCCGCGGCGTGTAGTTGGAGTCCGCATCGGTAACGGTACCGAAGGCGGAGTTGCCAAGCTGCACGTTGCCGCTGCCCTGCGTCAGCTGGTAGCTGGGCGTATTGGAGATGTTGAAGCTTTCCGCGCGGAACTGCACCTTGGTACGCTCCGTGACTCGGAAGTCCTTGAACAGTGACAGATCCACGTGACGGAAGTGCGGTCCGAAGACATTGTTCCGTTGCGTGGTGCCAATGGTGCCAAGCGGCTGCGGAACGAACGCCGCCGTGTTGAAGTACCGGCTGTTGGTGGGACTCCCCAGACCGGGCGATGCGATCTGGTTGGGACGATCAGTACCGCCGTTGTTGATCGGAGTGGCGCGGTTGTTATACCCGGAATCCCCTGGCAGCGAAGCGGAGCTGCTGTTCAGGATGGAGACCGGCTTGCCGCCCTGCCACACGGTGATGGTGTTGACCTGCCAGCCGCCCAGCGCGAACGTCTCGAACGCGTTGCTGAAGTGGTGGCCTTCCAGGATGGCGTAGTTGAGCGACAGGGCGAAGCGGTTCTTGATGTCGTTCTCCGCCAAGCCGTAGTCGATCAGGCGAATCCGGGTCGGATCCGCGTTATAGGCACCCTGCGCACCCTCCTGACTGAAGCCGGTCACGTCGTTTGCCGCGCGGCCCCAGGTGTAGTTGCCGTCGAACGACAGGCCATGAACGAACCGCCGTTGGAAGGAAACCTGCAAAGCGCTGTAGTTGGAGACGCCTTCGCTGATGATCCAGCTAACGCCGCCCAGATTCGGCAGAATCGTGCTGAGCGGACGAGCCGAGGATGCACCGCCATTGACGGAGTTACCCGGCTTCGGCACGTTGATGTCGCTGATGGTCTGTGGCAGGTGCTGGCCGATGTTGCCCACATAACCGACCGTCAGGACGTTCGCCCCGAATTGCTGCTGCACCTGCAGGTTGAACTGCTGGATCATCGCCGAACGGAAGTTCGGGCTCTCCGCTGTAAACGAGAGTGCCGGACTGTTGATGGTCTGTGCTGCCGGCAGCGGCAGGCCCGCGTCGAAGGTCGGGACGGCACCGGCGACCGTGGCGCAATCCGGGTTGGAAGCGCTTGCCGCCACGCCCTGCTGCCTCTGGATCTGGTAGCCGACGCTGGAGACGCAGTTGGGCGAGTAGACCGAGACAAAAGGCGCATTCTTCAGATCGGCATTGGAGGTGTAGTTGCCAGGGAAGAAGCTGAGGCCGTAGCCTCCGCGCAAAACCGTTCTTGCGTTAGGTGAGTAGGAAAAGCCGATTCTCGGCGCAAAGTTACTGTGATCGACACCAATGCCCGCGTGGCCATCGACACCGTTCACCCCGGGAATCTTCAAAGCCTGGCCGACTGTCGCCGAGGTCAGCGTCAGCGCCTGGTTAAAGTCAAAGTTTGAGATGTGACCGTGCGCTTCCGTGAACGGTGTGAACAGGTCATACCGCACACCGTACAGTACCGTCAGATTCGGCATCGCCTTCCAGCTGTCCTGGATGAAGAAGCTCGGCTCGTACGTGCGGTAGTCCGGCGTGTTCAGGTTATAGTTGCGGCCTTCGGAGGAGAAGGCGCCAACCAGCGAGCTGGCCAGCTGGTTATCCTGCTGCTTCTTCTGGCGGGCGTTGGCATCCGGAATCTGTGTGGAAGACACGTTATCCGAGATCAGGTTGAAGCCATACTGGCCACCCGGGAACGCGCTCTGCAGGTTGCGTGCCTGTCGCCGGATGTAGCTGGCGCCAAACTTCAGGTTGTGATTGCCCTTGGTCCAGTTCACGATGGCCGCATACTGGAAGGTGCTGTCGATGTCCTGCAGCGGAACGTAAGCACCGTCGCCGATATCTGCGAAGGGGCCGAAGGAGATCGGCGGCAGAACGTTGCTGGTGGCGTTGAAGTTCATGTTGGGGCCAAAGCCCACCTGCGTCGCTGCGTTCTTGCCATAGTTCAGCGGTAGCGACAGGTTGTTGATGCGGGTATAGCCAGCCTTCAGGTCCACCAGCAGGTTCTGGCTGAAGATGTGGGTGTAGTCGAAGGCATACTGCTGCGCCGCATCGCTCGCCGGTCCCGCGAAGATGTAACGCCCGCCCGAGATGTCCAGGCCGTTCCGGGTGCCAAGTGCCGGTGGAATCGTGCTGTCCACCTTGTTGTAGGTGTACCGGCCGAAGAAGAGGTTGTTGGCGTTGAAGTGGTGGTCGATGCGCACATCGAACAGGTTGCTGGTCGCGGTCTTGCTGGGGCTGACGATGTAGTTGTTCGTCAGCCCCGGCTCGTTCGGTGCCGGGAAGAGCTTCAGGTAGTTGAGAGCAATCGGGTCGATGGGACGACCCGCAGTGCCCGCGCCCGCCGCCACCAGTGCCTGCGGCGAACCTCCGCCGATGCTGTTGATGTTGTTGTACTCGTCGATGGTCGGGACGGTGCTCTTATAGGTGACACCAATGACCTGCCGCAGGCCTTCGTAGTCTCCGAAGAAAAACGTCTTGTCCTTGAAGATGGGTCCGCCGATGCTGCCGCCGAACTGATTCTGCCGCAGTTCGGGCTTCGCTCCCGTGTTTTGGGAGAAGGTGCGGGCGTCGAAGATGTCGTTGCGGAAGTACTCGTACACGCTGCCGTGGAACTGATTGCCGCCGCTCTTCGTCACGATGTTAATGACACCGCCGGCGGTGCGACCGGCCTCCGGAGCGTAGCTGTTGGTCTGGACGCTGATCTCCTGCATGCCCTCCACGTTCGGGCGGACACCGCTGGTGCCGATGACGCGCTCATTGTTGTCGAAGCCGTCGATGGTGAAGTTGTTCAGCGTGTCGTCCTGGCCGTTTACAGAGATCGAGGAGGACTGACGGCGGTCATCCGGACGTCCGCCAGAGGTAAGTCCGTTGCCGGGCCCTTCGTTCGCGCCGGGGACGAGCTGGACGAGCTGGACGTAGTTGCGGCCGTTCAGCGGCAGATCCTGCACGGCCTGTGCCGTCACCGTGGAGCTGACCGTAGCATTCTCAGACTGCAGAAGAGGCGTCTGGGCCTCGACGCTGATCGTCTCCGACACGTTGCCGAGCTCGAGCCTGGTGTCGTTGCGGGCGCGGTCGCCTGCTTCCACGGCAAGATCGCCGGTCTTGGTCACCTTGAATCCAGATGCCGTCACCGTGATGCTGTAGTGTCCCGGCTTCAGGTTACTGACGACATACTCGCCGCTGGCGCCTGACGTGATGGTTCGGGTTTCGTTGGTGGCAAGGTTCTTGACCTCCACCTGGGCATTCGGGACGGTTGCCCCCGAGGCGTCCGTGACGGTACCGATGATGTCTGCCGTCGTCAGCTGTGCGTGTGCCATGTTGGCCCCGCCCAGCACCATAAGAGTTACCGCTGCACAGGCGATGCTGTGTGCTGCGCGCGTCTGGCCACTCCGAAAGATAGTGCAATATCGATTATTCATAAGGATCCCTGCCGTTCTGGCTGTCTGTGAATACCCCGTTTCGCGTGGCGCATTCGCCGCGGAATTCCGGGTCGTTCCAATGACGAGCGGACTCTACGCACCATGGAAAAGAGCTGTTCAGGTCCAACGGGTATGGACGGAGAGGTAAAACGGGAATTTGGCCGAAAAATGCAGAGGTAAAGAGCAGGTAAAGAAGTTGTCAATCGCTCCGATTCGGGCCTATCCTCGCTCACGACCTTTCGAAGCGGAAATACATGTTGCCTACAGCCCACGATCCAAATACACCCTCGCCTGCACCAGCGGAAGAAAGGGAGAGGGTGCGCGCGCAGATGGAAAAGCTGCTGCACTCGACTCACTTTCGGAATAGCCGGCGGTATCCCACCCTGCTGCGATACATCGTGGAAGAGACCCTGGAAGGTCGCGGACCGCACCTGAAGGAACGAACCCTGGGCGTGGAGGTCTTTGGGCGCGCGCTGGACTACGACACGGCATCCGATCCCATCGTCCGCGTGACGGTGGCGGAGATCCGCAAACGGATCGCGCAGTACTACCACGAGGAGGCGCACGCCTCCGAGTTGCGCATCGAACTCACGCCGGGGTCTTACATCCCGGAGTTTCTGCCCGGCCGCGAGACGGAAGAGGCCTCAAAGCATGAGTTGCGGTCCGAGGAACGCATCGCCGAGCCCGCTCCGTGGCCAGTCGCCGTCAGCACCGCGGAGCCAATCGCACCTGCGGCTCGCCGCAAGACACCACGGCTCGTACTCTTCAGCCTGCTGGCGGCCCTGGTTCTCTGTCTGGGCGGCGTGGCGGCGTGGCGTCTCTCTCGTCCGTCCCCGCTCGACGTTCTATGGCAACCGGTCTTCGCTGCCAGCGGCCCCGTCACCTTCTGCCTGCCGATGAGCGTCAAGAAGAACGGCCCGGGTAACGCCAATACGACGGAAGAGGCGATCGCCCACGCGCTGGACCTTGCGGACAAACAACTGCCCGCCTCCGGAACCTTCTTCGATCACCAGTTGCTGGGCGAGAATGTCGTCTATTCCGACGTGCTGGCCATGATGAAACTCGAGTCCGTGGTGGAGCGCCAGCACCGGCCCGTGCGTGTCCGGCTGAACCTGGGCACGAACCTGAACGACCTGCGGGAAGGCCCCGTCATCTTCCTGGGTGGCTTGAGTAACCAGTGGACGCTGCAACTGCTGGAGCCCCTGCGCTACCGATTTGCGGGTAGCGACGCTGCTGCGTATTACATTCGGGATGCGAAGTCGCCGGAATCACGGCAGTGGTCCATCCGCCTGCGCGATAAGATGACCACCGTGAATCGCGACTACGCGCTGGTTGCCCGCGTCCACAGCGACGCGCTGGGGCAGGTTGTCATGATCGCCGCGGGCATTGGTATGAGCGGCACGGCGGCTGCCGGTGAATTCCTTGCATCGCCCGACAGCATGCGCGAGTTGCAACGGCAGTTGGGTCCCGCGGCTCGTGACCGGGACTTTGAGGCAGTGCTGCAGACGGACGTGGTGGACGGCATCGCCGGCGCGGCGAAGATCGTAGCGCTCGATGTCCGGTAAACGCAATGAAGCATTCCTGCGGTGCAAGAGCGGGTATCGCTCGACGCGCGAGCTTACAACTCCGTCGAACCGTAGGATCTTCTATGTCGTGACCTCGGGTGGGCTTCCCGGTCTGTGGTCTTGACCCGATTTGGAGGTCCACACAGTTCCTGGCTGGCTAACGGTCCTTCTTCAGGAGAATGTGCCTGCTCGTCAGCTTTGTTCGCGGAAACACATAGTCCGCGCTGGCCAGCGCACGTGCTTCTTCGGGCGTGACGACCGGCGGTGTGTATGTGGCGCACAGGTCGTAGGTGCCCGCGCCATGGTTCTGATAGCGCATGCGGCCGGGGCTTGCCACGCGTTCCAGGTAGCCTCCGGGCCGCAGCAACACCCAGGACCTGGCGCGCTTCAGAATATCCTGCGAGTACGGTCGGTCCGCCGTGCAGCCGGGTCCGAATCCATCGTCCAGGCCAGGCACCGTGGGCGTGTACTTCTCCACCAGCAGCACCGTTCCGTCCAACGCGCTGGCACAGCCGAGCGCAGGTTCAGGCAGACGGATGTCTTCTTGCCCGATGTTACGAAGGATGATGTGGAAGGTGGTCGGCACGCCGCGCACAACATCCCGCGCCTCCAGATTCAGTTCGAGTTTCGGTCCCGGCTTCTGCGCGCAGACAAGCACGGGTGACAGCAAGGCAGTGGCGATCAGGGCGTTCCGCCGCATTAATACTTGTGCTTCCCGATGGGCGCGGTCGGAGTGAAGAGTGCCGGGTCTACCGGTTTGTATTGCATCTCCTCGACAAAGCGCTGCGCGACCATGTCGCCGTTGAAATAACGCGTGGTGACGATGGGCGTGGGGATGCCATCCACATCGTGAAAATCGCTGTACTCCTCAACGTCCTCGTCGAAGTCCTTATAGGTGGTGTTGCGGAACTTGAAGATGCGGCGCATGGGCAGGTGTGTGCTCATCTCCATGTCGACCTCGACAGAGTTATTGTCCTTGTCGATCAGTGTCACCTGCTCCACCTGCCGTCTCGCGACGACCGCCGTCCCACCGTAGATCAGCAGCGTTGCCGGGTCTTTCAGCCACACATTGGCGATGGTATCGAGGGAGTAGTGGATGCGGCGGAAGTAGTCTTCCTGCAACTCCTTCGGCAGGGGCTTGCGGCCCTTATAGGTGATCTCGACACCTTCGGTGGTGGTCCACAATTGCACAACATCGCGCTTCTTCGACAGCTCAATGCGGTCCTCCCATTTGCCGTCGGGAAGAGCGTGGTGGAACTGGAGGAAGTCGCCAACTGCAGTGGGCGCGTTCTTGTAGAAGGACGAGGTATGTCCCTTCAGGACATAGTCGCCACGGTTCAGCCAGCGCGCTCCGCCCAGCGCGTTGTACATGCTGTTCAGCGCGGCGCGCGCTTTGACCTGGTCGTTCTCCTCACCGGGTTTCGGCTGGGTCACGACGATGTTTTCTTCACGCTTGGGCGTCTGCGGCTGTTGCCCGTGCACCACGGGCGCGGACAGCACTGCGACGAGCAGAACGGTCTTCATGGAACGAAATCGAGTCGGCAATCGAACCTCAGTGTCACGCTGTTGGACGCAAATCCCAATCCGAGGGTACATGCCTCCGCAGAACAGATGCGCCGCATCAGACTGGTGCATGTTCGAACCAAGGCCTTCCGCCGCAACTGAGAAGCAGAAGATGATGGCAGGCGACCTGTACCTGGCGAACGACGCCGAGTTAATGGCCGATCGCTGCTGGTGCCAGACCCAACTACTGCGCCTGAACGCTACGGACCACACCGCTGAGCGCGTGGCACTGCTGCGTATCCTGTTCGGCAGCTTCGGCGCCGAGTCAGAGGTTCGCAGCGGCTTTGCCTGTGACTACGGCTACAACATCCACATGGGCAGAGGCGTCTTCCTGAACTTCAACTGCGTCCTGCTGGACGTGATGCCCATCCACATCGGCGACGGCACCCAGATTGGCCCGGCCGTTCAGATCTACGCAGCCGACCACCCGAGGGACCAGGCCGTCCGGCTCAGCGGACTGGAGTGCGGCAAGCCTGTGACGGTCGGCCGCAACTGCTGGATCGGCGGCGGAGCAATCCTGCTGCCGGGTATTACCGTGGGCGACAACGCAATCATCGGCGCAGGCTCAGTCGTGACGCATGACGTGCCTGCAGGGGCGACCGTCGCGGGCAATCCTGCACGAATCCTGCGCCGCTAAAATCACCGTCGCCATTCTGTTCGTGGCTCCGCTTTGGTCGGGTGACGACCGACCGGGTGCCCGATAGATGAGGCACCCGGTCCACCGTCCTGCTGCGCGACAGAGACCTTACCCCACCAGCACCGCACCGCCGTTGACGTTGAAGATCTCCCCGGAGACAAACCCGGCCCAGGGCGTGCACAGGAAGAGGATCGGCCCGGCGATTTCATCCGGCGTGGCGACACGGCCCAGGGGGATGGCCCCGAAGACCTTCCCCGCCGTCGCCGGGTCGTCGAGCGTTGCCCCGGACATCTCGGTCCGCACCCAGCCCGGCGCGACGCAGTTGACGTAAATCCCTTCGCCCGCAAGCTCCGTCGAAAGGCCCTTGGTCATGCTGATCAGCGCTCCTTTGCTTGCGGCATAGTCGGCATGGAAGGCCTCGCCGCGCTGCCCTGCGGTGGAGCTCACCAGGACGATGTGCCCCCTCGACTGCCCCGGCGAGACCGTCTGCCGCTGCATCTGAGCCACCGCCGCCCTCACCAGCCCGAAGACGCTGTCCAGATTCACCGAGAGCGTGCCGCGCCACTGGGTATCTGTCATGCTGCCGACGGGTGCGTCATGCGGAGGCCAGATGCCGTGATTTGCAATCATGCAGTCCAGCCGCCCGAAATGCTCGGCCGCAGCGGCCACCAGGGCGTCGCCGTCCCCTGCCGATGCCAGCTCCTGCCGGATGGCGTAGCACACCGACGGCCCGCCCATCTCCGCCTGCAGGGCCAGCGCCTGCTCCTCTGCCACGCGATAGCTGAACGCTACACGCGCACCCGCCTGCCGAAACAGCCGCACCGTTGCGGCACCAATGCCGCGCGATCCACCCGTCACAAGGGCGACCCGCCCTGTCAGCGAAAGCACCACACCCGGCGCCTTGTCCTGAATATTCATACCGTCCATGATGCAACGAATGCCGCGACCATGACCTGCCGGCGATGGCGACCCGCCGTTTGCTGTAGCCTTTTGCTAATGGAACAAAGCTGCCCCCGCTGTGGCGCGTCGCTGCCGGTCGTCGATGACGGGCCGGCCGCCTTCTGCGCCCATTGCGGCCTGCCCCAACTCACGGTGTCGGAACACGCGTTACGCGAGCACAGCGAAACCCTGCCACACACTGGCTCCGGCCCGGCGGCCGGCCGCTCCGTGCATTCCACATCGCTGGACTGGCCGGTCGCCATGCGCATTCTTGGCGTGGCAACACTGGCGGGCGTGCTGCCTGCCGCAGCTATTCCCAGCTCTGTAGCGGACGGCACCGTGGGCGGCCTTTCCCTGTTGCTCGTCCCCATGTTGTCCCTGGCTGTTGCGGTCGCCTACCATCGCATTCGCCCTCTTCGCGAGATGTCGCCTGCCACCGGCATGCGCCTGGGCGGCACGCTGGGTCTGATGATGGGATCGCTGATCACATTGCTTACGGGCATCGTGGGGTTCGTGCTGCGCTACCACTTCCACTCGCACACCATGGATGACAAGATCCAGGGCGCCTCGGACGCGATGATGAAGCAGATCACCGACACCTCGCCACCGCCTCCCGAGCTGCTCGGCTTCCTGCAGTCTCCAGAATTTCACGCGGGCAGCTTCATCGCCGGCTATGGCATGACCCTACTGCTGCTGATCCTGGCCGGATCCATCTGCGGCTGGATTGCCGGCGCACTTTTGCGTGCACGGCGGCAGCGCAACCTGGGCTGACGTGCGCTCTCCGGGACATAGCTAATGGGTGAAGACATAGGCGAAGGCAGCCACAAACTTGCCGCGCCCTTCCGCGCCCTCGTATCATCAGCGCACGATGAGCGATAACACCACGCCCCCAGCCACGACGCCACGCATTCGCGAAAAAGGCCGGCTCATGTCCGCGTCTGAGATCGACCGCACGCTCGTGCGCCTGGCGCACCAGATCGTTGAGAAGCACGAAGGCAGCGGTAACCTGGGCCTGATCGGCATCAAGCGCCGTGGCGTGCCGCTGGCGCAGCGCCTTGCAAAGATTATTGAAGGCATTGAGAAGCAACCGGTTGAGACGGGCGTGCTCGACATTTCGTTCTATCGCGACGATCTGTCGACCGCCGGCCCCAAGCCCACGGTGCAGGCCGGGGCGATCGGCTTTGACATTGCCGGGCGCGACATCGTCCTGATGGATGACGTGCTGTACACCGGCCGCACCATCCGCGCCGCGCTGGATGCACTCTTCGACCATGGCCGCCCGCGCTCCGTGCGCCTGCTGGTCCTGATCGATCGCGGCCACCGCGAGCTGCCGATTGAGGCGCAGTTCATCGGCCGCGTCGTGCCCACCTCCTCGAAGGAGATCATCGAGGTGAAGCTGAGTGAAGTCGACGGCACCGACAGTGTTCTGCTCGTGGAACTGACGGACTAGCCGCATGGCAGCCGGGACATCGCAATGAAGATTGGCATCACCTGCTATCCCACCTACGGCGGCAGCGGCGTTGTTGCGACGGAGCTCGGCATTGAGCTTGCCGCGCGCGGCCACCAGGTGCACTTCATCACCTATCAGCAGCCCTTTCGGCTGACCGGCCGCGAGGAAGGCATCTTCTTCCACGAGGTCGCCGTCACGACCTACCCGCTCTTCCAGTACCCGCCCTACGATCTCGCGCTCGCCAGCCGCATGGCCGAAGTGGCCGAGTTCTACGGCCTGGACCTGCTGCATGTGCACTACGCCATTCCGCACTCGGTCAGCGCGCTGCTGGCGCGGCAGATGCTCGCCGCCAAGGGCATACGTCTGCCCTTCATCACTACGCTCCACGGCACGGACATCACGCTCGTCGGCCAGGATCCCGGCTACCTGCCCATCACGCGCTTCGGCATCGAGCAGAGCGACGGCGTGACCAGCATCTCGGCCCACCTGAAGGATGAGACAGAGCGCTCCTTCGGCATCACGCGCGAGATCGAAGTCATCCGCAACTTCGTGAACTGCGACGTCTACAAGCCCGACGAGGCCAAGCGCCGCGAGCTGCGGCCAAGGTATGCGCGCGCAGACGAAAAGATCGTGATCCACCTGTCGAACTTCCGCCGCGTCAAGCGCGTGGGCGACGTGGTGGAGACCTTCGCCCGCATTGCGCGCGAGGTGCCCAGCCGCCTGATGCTGATCGGAGACGGCCCCGACCGTTCCATCGCGGAGCATCTCGCGCTGCAGCACGGCATCCAGGACCGCATCCACTTCCTGGGCAAGCAGGACAGCGTGCAGGATCTGCTGCCCCTGGGCGACCTGATGCTGATGCCGTCCGAGATGGAGAGCTTCGGCCTGGCTGCGCTGGAAGGCATGGCCTGCCGCGTTCCCTGCATCGCCACCCGCGTCGGCGGCGTTCCGGAGCTGGTGGAAGACGGCGTGAACGGCATGCTCTTCCCCGTGGGCGATGTGGCAGCCATGGCAGCAGCGGCGATCCGCATTCTGAAGGACGACACGCTGCAGCAGACCATGGCCGAAGCCGCACGCAAGACCGCGCAGGACAAGTTCTGCACCAGCCGCATCATCCCCATGTACGAGCAGTACTACGAACAGGTGCTGGCACAGTAAGGCACTACTTCGACTGAATGAGGTAGATGCGGTCCTGCAACGGAAAGAAGGTCTTGTAGCCTTCCTTCGTCAGGTACGCATCGTCCTCGTTCATCATGTACACCTTCTGGTTGTTCCACTCGGGGAGTGGCGTTGCCGTGTTCAGCTCGATGGACAGGTAGATGCCCTCCTGCTGAATCTTGTCGTGCGCCGCTCCCGCTTCCGACGAGCGATAGTCCAGGGCCGCGCCGAGGCCGTGGCCCTGCACGCCAATGGGGTGGCTGTAGACCTTCGCCTCAATGCCCTGCTTCTTCATCTCCGCCATAATCTCGGCATAGACCTCGCCGGCCTTGCGTCCGGGCCGCGAGCTCTGTTCCAGCGTGTGCTGCAGCGTGGAGGTGTGCGCGAACGCCACCTTCATGCCAGCCGGGACGTCCTGCTCTCCCGGCAGCAGAACGTAGGCCATCTTCTGCCAGTCGGTGTTCAGGCCCATGCCTGTCACACCAAAGTCAACGTGCAGCAGGTCACCCGGTTGGATGACAGTCGCCTCGGGCTCAATGGCAAGGAAGCCCCGGGATGTGCCAGTATCGCGGCCCTTGCGCTGCAGACGGATGTCCTGCTGAAACCATGTGGTCACATGGTTCGCATACATCGCGTCGTAGAGCCAACGGCGTACATCGCCAACCGTCGTCTTGCCCGGTGTGATGACCTCGTTGGAGAATGCACGCTTCGTCAGTTCGTCCGTCAGTCCCACCAGCAGTTTGTATGTGTCGAACTCGTCGGGAATGCGTGTCGCACAGTACTCCTCGATAAGGTCGGCCGCAGGAACGAAGTGGCCCTCCGCCTCTGGCCCCATGGCCTTCGCCAGGAACTGGTACGAGTCATGCGTGATGGATCGCTGCGCGCCGCGCTTCGCATCCATCGCCAGCGCAATCCGCTTCGGCTTGTACTGCGCGTAGAGCTGCGGCAGGAGCTTCTCCGCGGGAATAGGATCGTCGGGATTCTCAAAAAATCTCTTCAGATTGTCTTCCGAATACCCCGTGATCGCGACCTTGCGAAGATCTGTGCCTGTGTTGATGAAGACAAAGATGTCGCGATTGCCGGTGTAGGGTCGTGGCGGTGCCACATACTCCGTCAGCGGGTCATTGTGAAACTCCTCATTGACCACTATCCACATGTCCACGTGGTTGCGGCGCATCATGTCCAGCAGCAGCGCGTGATGTCTGGCCAGCCAACCCTCGCGGATGGCGATCTGCTGCGACCACGCCGGCAGCCGATACGTTGCACTCTCAAGCGGCTTCGACTGGGCTGCGGAGGACAGCGGGCTGACGGCAGCAAGGGCAAGGCCGATAGACACGGCGTAGATGCGCAGGTTCGAGGACATGATCGATAGTTATACCAACCGGAGCATTGCCCTGACCCTTCCTGCTAACATCGGCAGGAGCATGAGCCTCACTGCTGCCAATCCGCACGCCCCTCACCCCGGTTCGCTGCTTTCGATTCAAGACATCTCTATCGAACAGATCAGCAGCCTGCTGGCGCTGACGAACCATCTGGAGTCGATGCCGCACCGCGAGCGCATGGCACGGCTGGATGGCCGCAAGGTTGCGCTGTTGTTCTACGAATCGTCCACACGTACGCGGACTTCGTTTGAACTGGCGGCGAAGTCGCTGGGCGCCATGACCACGCTGGTCAGCGACAAGTCTTCCTCGATTGAAAAGGGCGAGAGCCTGCATGACACCGGCGTGACGCTGCGCGCGCTGGGTGCCGAGGCGATCATTCTTCGCTCGAACTATTCGGGCGCACCCGAAGTGCTGGCGCGATGCACCGGCCTGCCCGTGTTGAACGCGGGGGATGGCATGCACGAGCACCCCTCGCAGGCGCTGCTGGACCTTCGCACGATGCTGAAGCGGCTGGGACTCTCGGAGTCATTGAGTGCCAACACCCTTGGCGGCCTCACGGTGGTCATCACGGGCGATGTGCGGCACTCGCGTGTAGCGCGTTCGAATGCGATGCTGCTGCCGCGGCTGGGTGCGCGTGTGATCCTGTGCGGACCGCCCGAGCTTTGCCCGAAGGAAGCGCTCTCCATCTCACCGGGTGTTGCGATTGAGCGCGACTTTGAGCACGCACTTTCGCAGGCGAACGTGGCCATGATGCTGCGCATCCAGCGCGAGCGCCTTGCCGGTCTCGATATTGATACCGCCGATTACATCGCGGGCTATCAACTCGATGCGGAGCGGCTTGCGCGTATTGCACCCAAAACCCTCGTGATGCATCCCGGGCCGATGGTGCGTGGACTTGAGATTGATTCTGCTGTGGCCAATGGCCCGCAATCCGCCATTGAAGAGCAGGTGAAGCACGGCCTCGCCATCCGCATGGCGCTGCTGGACCGTGCCCTGCGACCGGAGACAAACGCATGAGTGCCATACTTCTTCGCGGCGGCTGCGTCGTCGATCCCGGCTGCGGCCTGAATGATCTTGGCGATGTTTTCATAGAAGGCGGTCTCGTCACCCAGATGACTTACTCCGGTCGCGCGGGCGAATTGGATCAACTGGCGAAGGACACCGGAGCACAGGTGATCGACTGCGCCGGCCTGACCATTGCGCCGGGCCTGATCGACATGCACGTGCACCTGCGCGAGCCGGGCCAGACGCACAAAGAGACCATCGCGACCGGCACGCTCGCAGCAGTTGCAGGCGGCGTGACAACAGTGGTCGCCATGCCGAACACCGTGCCCGTCACTGACACGGTGGAGTGGCTTCAGTTTGTACAGTCACCCGCGCGTGGCTCGTCGGCTCGTGTGCTCGCAATGCCCGCGGCGACGGTCGGCAGCATGGGCGGCGAGTTGACGGACTATGCCGCGCTGGCCGCAGCAGGTGCCATCGGTTTTACCGATGATGGCAAGCCAGTCCTTGCAGACAGCATGATGGAGCAGGCGTTGATCGCCTCTGCGCGGCTTGGATTGCCGATCTCGCAGCATGCCGAAGACACGCGCATGACCGTGGGCGCCAGCATGAACTTTGGCCCGGTCGCGTTTCGTCTCGGTCTGCGCGGTATGCCGATCGAGGCAGAGTCGAGCATTGTGGATCGCGACATTGCGTTGCTCGAAAAGATCGAACGCGAACACAAACTGAAGCCTCATCTGCATGTGCAACACGTGTCGACGGCAAAGGCGCTTGAATCAATCCGCGCAGCCAGGCAGCGCGGTCTGCATGTGACCTGCGAGGTGGCTCCGCACCACATCGCTTTCACCGATGAAGCCATTGCCGGCGACGAAGCACAACGCTCGCGCCGCTACGACACACACTTCAAGATGAACCCGCCGCTGCGCGCCGCGAGCGATCGTGACGCATGCATCGCGGCGATTCTTGACGGGACAGTGGACGTGATTGCAACTGATCACGCACCGCACGCGGAGCACGAAAAGAACGTGGAGTTCGAGCGTGCGCCCAACGGCATCACCGGACTTGAGACTGCCCTTGGTGCATCGCTGCGCATCCTGCATGGCGAGCATGGCATGCCGCTGCTGAAGGTGCTGGCGCTGTTCACGTCGGCACCGGCAGAGAAGTTCCGCCTGCGCGATCTGGGCCATGATGTGGGCCGGATTGCAGTCGGCGCACCGGCTGACCTGGTGGTCTTCGATGCTGCGCAGCAGTGGTCCTACGATGTTGCGACGACGCGCTCAAAGTCGAAGAACACGCCCTTCCACGGTGCCCCGATGCTTGGCCGCGTGTCGGTCACGATCGTGAACGGCGCGGTCCGTTTCTCCGCGTAACACGAAGGTTGTAGGCGGGCGCGGCGTCAACAAAATTATCAGCGAACTTCACTATGTCGGGCAGCGTTCGTTTTCCCGCCGCGCATCCCACGCGCAGGGTTGAGATTCCTGCCGCCGTGTTCCGGCGCGGTCTCCCCCGGAGGAACGACATGATCTCTCGCAATAACTTTCTGTCTTTTAGAGCATGGCAGCAGCCCGTTGCCGCACTTTCGCTGGTCGTTTGCCTTGCCACCGGCTGCAGCAAGCAGCAGAGCGCAATTGATGCGGCGAAGAAGGATGTCGCAACGAGCGGTCAGCCCGAAGAGGTGATCTACGTTGACGGCGCCGGCAACACGACCGTCACCATGGTCAGCGCGCCCGCCCCCGGCACTGCGCAGCCCACGATGGTGCAGACCACGGCACCCGCCGGAACCCAGAACATTACCGGCCTGCCCGACTGGAGCAACGGCCAGCATCCACAGCCGCGCCACGCCGCTCGTTATAAGCAGCCCGGCGTGATGGTTCAGGCGGCAGCCGTGGCCGAGCCAGGCACAGCAACCGATCCCAACGCGCGCCCCTACAGTGCGCCCGTGGCCCCCGCGGCGGATGGCAACACGTACGCTGCGCCTGCGAACTTTGTGCCGACGAACGTCACCATCCCTGCAGGCACCAGCCTTGCCATTCGTATCAATCAGCGCATCGACGTGAAGCACGCGGCACCAGGCGAGCGCTTCACCGGCGTGCTCGCTGAGGGCGTCTCGCGCGACGGCAATGTCATTCTGCCGCGCGGCACGAACGTGCGTGGCGTAGTCGACGCGGCGCATCGTCGCGGTCACTTCAAGGGCCGCTCGATCCTGGAACTGCGTCTGACTTCGATTGTCTTCAACGGCAAGGTCTACCCGCTTGAGACAGCTGACTTCGTTGCCAGCAAGAAGGGCAAGGGCAAGCGTTCGGCAGCCTTTATCGGCGGCACGGCGGGCGTAGGCATGCTGGTGGGCGGACTCGCAACAGGTGGCGTTGGGCTCGCTGTCGGCGGACTCGCAGGCGGTGGCCTCGGCACGCTGCTGGCGGGTGCAACAGGCAATCGCGACATCGTGATTCCCGCAGAATCGCTGGTTCGCTTCCGCCTGGAAGACGACCTGACCGTACAGCCCGCAGACGCTGGCACCGCACAGGTCGCAGAGCGCTAACGGCTACTGCTTCGCCTAAGCGACGATAAAAGGTGAAGTGATCCTCCGGGTGCCCGTTCTTTGCGAGCAAAGGTGGGGCACCCAAGCCTTTGATCCTTAAGAGAAGACGGCAACCTTTGGGTTGCCCTTCTCACTGCCCTTCCGAAGTCTCAAATGGCTTGTCTGGCTGCGACTGGTAGATCTCTTCAACCCGCTCCAGCGTATCGATCTCTGCGGTTGGCTTGTCCTGCCGGATCTGCACAATGCGCGGAAAGCGGAGCGCAAAGCCACTGGCGTGGCGATCGCTGCGCATGACATTGTTGAAGGCGATCTCCAGCACGATCAGCGGTTCCACCGTGCGGAAATGGCCGGTGTCTTCCAGCGTATGTTCCTTGCACCACTGCGTCAGCTCAACGATCTCCACGTCCGTGAGGCCGCCATACGCCTTGCCGACATTCAGCAACGATCCCTCCGGTCCGCGGATCGCGAAGGTGTAATCGGAGAGCAGTTGCGACCGGCGTCCGCTGCCATATTCCGCACCGGTGATGACGACATCCAGCGTGTCCAGCGTACGCTTCAGCTTCATCCAGCTCAGCCCGCGACGGCCGGGCACATAGAGCGACTCACTCGCCTTGATCATCACGCCTTCATTGCCGCGATCACGCGCTGCAACATAGGTCCGATCAAGCTCCTCGGCCGAGTGCGCCTCGACAATCTGCGATAGCTTCAACCGCTGTTCGCCGTCGGGCACGAGCGCTCCCTCATCAGCGAACAGACCGCCCGAGGGCATCGGCGCCGGCAGCTCCAGCGGCGAACGTGTGACTGCGCCAACCTTTGTCGCCAGCGCCTCCAACCGGTGCCGACGTTCGCGCAGCGGCAGGTCCAGCAACAGTTCTCCACCGGCAAACAACAGGTCAAAGGCCATGAAGACAACCGGCGTGCTCACACGAATGTCATTCGAAACGCGTTTGCGGCCAATCCGTGGCGACAGTACAGCAAACGGCATCGCACGGTCTGTGCGCACGTCCCACGCCAGCAATTCCCCGTCGAGTATGACTCCCTGCGCATCGCCGTGAAGCACCGCCGTGTCGATGCGGCTAAAGGCCTCGACAATCTCCGGATAACTCACCGTCACATCTTCGCGATTGCGTGAGTACAGCGCCACGCGGCCCGGCTGCGTTGCGTCGCCGCAGTGCAGCTGCACCCGCATGCCGTCGAACTTGTCCTCGACCTGCGCGCTCAGCCGGATTGCTTCCACCGGTACATGCTCCACATCAGGGTCTTCGAGCGACGACTCATCCTCTTCGACGATGTGCGGCCCCGGTTCCGCATCGCTCGCGGGTGCTCCGGAGATGTCGGCATCCCGTGCGGCATCGGGCTTGGAGGCAAATCGCTTCACGGCTTCAGCAGCCGTCTCCACCGGCGACGCCAGCATGAAGCCCAGCGGATGGAAGAGACGCATGCGCGCTTCACCCAGCGTGCCAGCAAATGCCATGCGTGTGGCCTGCGACAGGTCCGCCTCCAGCATCACGGCATTGCGCAGTGCAGACAGCGGCTGTTCACTGGCGACGGCAATCGCTTCCTCAATCAGCGCCTGCTTCACGCCAATCCGCATATCGCCGTTGATGAGCTTGATGAGGTACTTCGCCTCAACGGGCGAGCATCGCTGCAGCAGACCGGCAAGAATCTCCTGCCGCGCTGCCGTCGTCTTCGCAGCAGGAATCGCCGCAAACGCCGCCTCGATCTCGCGCAGCGTCAGCGTGGGTTCCGGTGCATGGCCCAGTTCCGCAAACAGATCGCCCGCCGCCGCGCCCAGATCGCCATGCCGCCGCCACGCCGCGGTGAACTGCGCCTCTGTCGGCTTCACGATCTCCCGAATCGTCTTTGAAAGAATGGCGCCGCCCAGATTCAGCTTGCGTGTATCAGCCTCGCTGAACGGTTCACCCGAAAGATAGAGCGCAAATAATCCTGCGTCCTGCGTATCGCCCGCATCGCGCGCCGCAAGAATGCCCGCCGCGATCGCCGCGCGCTTTTTCAGCTTGCTGGACGTTGCAGCGAGCTCATCGGCCAGTTGTGCGAGTTGGAGAAAGAACGCCATAGCGTTCTTATGCAGATGCACCACCCCCCACCGGGTTGGCTAACCCGCATCTGCCGCTACGCCAGCTCCGATAGAAACTGGTCGTGCGTTTTGATCTCGGCAAACATCGGCAGGTTGACTTCGAAGGTCATGCGCTGCGCCTCCTCGGACAATGTCGCAGAACAGTCCGACAGCGCCGTGACGTGAAAGCCGCGCTCATACGCGCTGCGGCCCGTCGATTCCACGCAGCAGTTGGACAGGAATCCGGCTACGACAACGTGCTGAATTCCCAGGCTCCGCAGAATGAAGTCGACATTCGTACTGGCAAAGCAATCCAGGCCACGCTTGCCTTCGATGACGATGTCGGCTTCGGCCCGCGGCAGCGCATCGACAATCTCGGCGCCCCAGGTACCCCGCCGAAAGGCATTGCTGTCCACAACGCCCTTCAGGATGCCATACGGCCGTGGCGTGATCTCGCGGTAGCCCTCGGCAAAGCTGATGGGTGCAAACATGATCGTCACACCGGCGGCTCGGGCCGCCTCCAGCGTCTTCTGCGTGTTCGCCAGCATATTCGTGGACTCCATCACGCCCTTCACGCCGGCGTGCAGCGCGCCACCTTCACTCACGAAGTCGTTCTGGTACTCGATCAGCAGCAGTGCGGTCGTCTTCGGGTCGATGGGCATGTGTGGTTCTCCTTTTTCTCGTCACTGTCCTGTTGGACGTCGCAAATCGCAGGTGGAACAATTGTCTCGCGTCTGCGTATAGCTTCCTGGAGGGCGCCGTGCTCAAGTTACTCCTATTCTGCGTTCTGTTCGTCCTGTGCTGGCCGCTCGCTCTGATCGCGCTGGTGCTGTACCCCGTCGTGTGGCTTCTGCTGCTGCCCTTCCGCGTTGTTGGAATCGCGGTCGAGGGTGTGCTGGAGCTGATCTCGGCACTGTTCACGCTGCCCGTGCGGCTGATCCGCGCGATCTAACGCAGCAAGACCGTGAATCCGCCTGCCGCCGCGATGCGGTTCCCTGCGCTGCATCCGGCCGCACGCGCTATCATCGAATAAGAGTCATGGTGCGCGCCCTGTCCAATTCGGTGAATTCCTCCCGCTCAGCGGCCGCCCGTCTCGGCTTTGCCTAGCTACGTCTCCCCGACGCAGCCGCGCGTTTCGCGCACTTTTCGCTTCCCAAAATTCTGATCTGTGACTGCCCTGCTCACCGCAGGAGGAGATTCGCCCATGTTTGACCGCCTGGAACAACTGGAAGACCGCTTCAAAGAGCTCGAAAAAGAGCTGTCGGACCCTGCACTGGTAAGCGATCAGACCCGCTACCAGAAGATCACCAAGCAGCATCGGGATATGGAGCCCGTCATCGAGCGCTTCCGTGAGTACAAGCGCGTCGCTGCCGGCATCACCGACGCCAGGGCCATGATGGCTGAAGACGATGCGGACATGCGCTCCATGGCGCAGGAAGAACTCTCCGGCCTGGAACCGCGCCTGCTGGAAGTTGAAGAGCAGTTGAAGATCATGCTGCTGCCCAAGGATCCCAACGATGACAAGAACGTCGTTCTGGAAATCCGCGCAGCTACCGGTGGCGACGAGGCTTCGCTCTTCGCCGGCGAGGTCTTCCGTATGTACCTGCGCTACGCCGAGCAGCATCGCTGGAAGGTCCAGATTCTCTCCGAAACGGAGTCGACTGTCGGCGGCATGAAGGATGTGACCGCGCTGATCGAAGGCGACCGCGTCTACTCTTCCCTGAAGTATGAGAGCGGCGTACACCGCGTGCAGCGTGTGCCTGCAACCGAGACGCAGGGCCGCGTCCACACCTCGGCCATCACCGTCGCCGTTCTGCCGGAGGCGGAAGAGGTCGACGTGAAGGTGGAACAGAAGGATCTGCGCATCGACACCTTCTGTTCGTCCGGACCGGGCGGCCAGTCGGTCAATACGACCTACTCCGCCATCCGCATCACGCACCTGCCCACCAACACGGTCGTCAGCTGCCAGGATGAGAAGTCGCAGATCAAGAACCGTGAAAAAGCCATGCGCGTCCTGCGTTCGCGTCTTTACGAAGTCGAGATGGAGAAGCAGCATCAGTTGCAGGCCACCGCGCGTAAGTCGCAGGTCGGAACAGGCGATCGCAGCGAAAAGATCCGCACCTATAACTTTCCGCAGAACCGCTTCACCGACCACCGCATCGGCCTGACCCTCCACCAGTTGGAGTACGTGATGGAAGGCAAGCTGCAGCCGGTGATCGACGCACTGATTGCACATGACACCAACGAACGCCTGAAGGCGGAAGCGGTGGCTGCGTAAGCATGCACGATCCTCTTACGATTAAAGGCGCAACGGTTCAGTCTGCATTGACCTTCGGCACGGCGCGTCTCGCGATGAGCGATGACCTGCGCGAGAACGCCGCACGCGATGCCCAGCAGATCCTTGAGATTGCAACGGGCCTTACCCGTGTGCAGATGCTGGCCCAGCCGGATCGCCCACTGCGCGAGGAAGAGGCCGGATCGTTCCAGGGCATGATTGCCCAGCGTCGCGGCGCGGTGCCCATCCAGCACCTGCGCGGATCGCAGGAGTTCTTCGGCCGGGACTTCTTCGTCTCGCCGGATGTGCTGATCCCCCGTCCTGAGACGGAACACATCGTCGAAGAGGTCTTGCGGCTCTACCCCGATCGCAACGCTCCGCTGAAGATCGCGGATGTCGGCACCGGCAGCGGCATCCTCGCCATCACGCTGGCGCTGGAGTATCCGAAGAGCTCTGTCACCGCTCTCGACATCTCTCCGGCTGCATTACGTGAAGCTCGTACCAACGCCGCCCGCCTGGGCGCAGATCGCATCGTTTTTTTGGAATCGGATCTGATGGCCGCTGTTGCGGGACAGTCGTTCGACCTGATCGTCTCCAACCCGCCATACATACCGCAGCAGGAAGCCTCGACGCTGCACCGGCAGGTGGTTCTGCATGAGCCGCACCTCGCACTCTTCGGCGGCGAAGATGGTCTCGACATCTTGCGTCGACTCATCCCACAAGCCTCGCAGCACCTCGTACCCGGGGGCTGGCAGTTGCTGGAAACCGCAGGCCGCACCGCTGCACTGGATGAACTGCTGAAGACGGGTAAGAATCAGCACTATGTCGCCGACCTGCAGGGCATAGAGCGGATCGCGTGCGTGCAGCAGGCGTAGAGTTGCATCCAACGGACGGAGGTCCCTCCCTTGTTCTTACGCCCCTGTTTTCTGGTCGTCGATCGTGAGTTCGCCGGCAGCATCTCAAGCCGCAAGCTGGTCATTGAGACCGCAAAGTTCAACGTCATCACCGCCTACTCCATCGCGGAAGCCGAAGCGACGATTGAGCGCTTCCCGGGAATCCACGGCATTGTGGTAAGCGCCGGCAATGACGACCTCGTCAGCAGATTCCTGAAAGCCGTAAGGGCGCACCATCCGGACATCAAGCTCGTCCTGACCGGCCACGCCGTGGATGACGATGCGCCATGCGATGCGCACGTCGAAGGCTATGCACCAGACAAGCTGTTGCATGCACTGAAGAAGCTTTTTCCGGATGAAGCAGCTACGGCAGAATCGATTGAGAGGAAGCTCGAAGGCGACGTGGAGAAGCCCTAGTCTGGCCTGCTGCATCGCTTGAACACGGCAATGGGACAATAGATCTCGATGGCTCATTATCTTGTCACCGGCGCATCCGGCTTCTTTGGCGGCATCCTGAAGCGGCGGCTGCTGCGCGAAGGCCACACCGTAGTCAACATTGACCTTGAGGTGGATGAAGACGCCGGCCTGCCCGGTCTGACCAGCATTCGCGGCGACCTTCGCAATCGTGTGCGCATGGAGCAGATCTTCGCAGAACATCGCTTTGACGCCATCTTCCACGCCGCGGCCCAGCTCGCGCATGGCATGCATCTGGACGAAGAGCTGCTGTGGACCAGCAACGTGGACGCCACGGTTCTGCTGGCGGAACTGGCAAAGCAGCACGGCGTGAAGCCGTTTGTGTTCGTGTCCACCAACTGCCTGTGGGCCTCGAACCTGGGCCATCCGGTGCACGAAGAGCGGGACATTCCCGCGCCCATCGAGATTTACGGCCGCTCCAAGCTGGAGGCAGAGGTGCGCTTGCGCGCCTTCTTCGACGACCTGAACGTCGTCATTCTGCGCTGCCCCACCATCATGGACGAAGGCCGACTCGGCCTGCTGGCCATCCTGTACGAATTCATGGACGACCACAAGACCGTGTGGGTCGTGGGCGATGGCGGCAACCAGTACCAGTTCATCTACGGCGACGACCTCGCAACCGCCTGCATCCTGGGTGCGCAGTACGGACGCAGCGGCCTCTTCCATACGGGCAGCGACGATGTGAAGAGCATGCGCGCTGTCTACGAGAGCGTCATTGCGGCGGGCGGCAGCCGGAGCAAGGTGCGCTCCCTGCCCAAGGGGCCGACCATCGCCGCCATGATGGCCGCGCACAAGCTGCGCATCTCGCCGCTGGGGCCGTATCACTACAAGATGATCGCGGAGAGCTTCGTCTTCGACACGACGGCCATCAAGCGCGAACTGGGCTGGCAGCCCACCCTGACCAACGAACAGATGCTGCTGAAGGCCTACGCCCACTATCGCGACCACCGCACAGAGATCCACGGCCGCACGGACGTCTCGGCTCACCGCAAACCCGCGGGGATGGGTGTGATTCGGCTGCTGAAGTGGCTCTCCTAGCCTTACACGGGGCATTCGCACGCCGCAGATCGCGCGATGTACGGCCACCACGGACGAATTCCGTGTTGCATTCGTGACGCATCCGCCCGCACACGATACCCTTTAAAGTGCAGCGCCGCGCACCTGCGGCCCAGAAGGAAGCCCACACTTTGGCCATTTCGACCACCACATCCACCACTTCTTTTTACGGTCGCAAGAGCACCGACTACCGTGCGATGAGTATCGCGACCACGCTCTTCTTCATGTGGGGCTTCCTCACCTGCATGAACGACATCCTGATTCCGCACCTGAAGAGCATCTTCGAGCTCAGCATTGCGGAAGCCGCGCTGATTCAGACGGCGTTCTTCGGTTCGTACTTCCTGTTCGCGATGCCCGCGGGCAAACTGGTGGAGTACCGCGGCTATAAACAGACGATGGTCGTCGGACTCGTCGTCGCCGCTGCCGGTGCGGTCCTGTTCATTCCTGCTGCGCGCCTGGCGTCATATCCCATCTTCCTGGCGGCGCAGGTGGTCCTGGCCGCCGGCATCACCTGCCTGCAGGTTTCGGCGAATCCGTTCGTCGCCAGCGTCGGACCGACGGCCACCGCCTCCAGCCGGTTGAACCTGTCACAGGCCTTCAACTCGCTTGGCACCACCATTGCTCCGTGGATCGGCCGTGTCACCATTCTGGCTGGTGTCACCGCGATGAGCACGCTTGAAGTCAGCCGCCTGTCGGATGCCCAGCGCGTCGCCTACCGTGCGCACGAAGCTTCCACCGTGACGATGCCTTACCTTGTCATCACCGGCATCCTGCTGGTGTTGGCCGGCTTGCTGGCCTCCGTGCGACTCGACACCAGCGAACACATGACGGTCGACTACCGGCCCATCGCTGGATTCGGCGCCAGCATCTGGAATCAGCCCTGGCTGCTGCTGGGTGCTCTTGGCATCTTCGTTTACGTCGGCGCAGAAGTCTCGATCGGCAGCTTCCTGATCGGCTACTTCGGCCAGCCCGGCGTGGGCGGCATGACGGCCGTGCAGGCCGCGGGCATGGTTCCCTACTACTGGGGCGGCGCGATGATCGGCCGCTTCATCGGCTCGGCCATACTGCAGCGCGTCCGCACCGGCACCCTCCTCGGCCTGGCGGGCGGAGTCGCCTGCGCACTGGTCCTGACCAGCGTCCTGACCCACGGCAACACGGCGGTCTACACGATCCTCGCAGTTGGCTTCTTCAACTCCATCATGTTCCCCAGCATCTTCGCGCTGGGCCTGACGGACCTGGGCGAGCTCACCAGCAAGGGATCCAGCCTGCTGGTACAGGCCATCGTCGGCGGCGCCATCATTCCGTATGTCTACGGCAAGGTCGCCGACCATGTGGGCTACCAGCACGCCTTCATCATCCCCGCGGTCTGCTACGTGTACATCGCGATCTATGGCTTCGCTGCCAATGGTCGCAAGCCGATGTACCCGGCCCTTCCGAAGGAACAGATCTAAGGAACACGTTTTCACAAGAACGATGGCTTCAGCCGCGAGGGAACCCCCTCCAAGGCTGAAGCCATTTGTTTTGCGACTTGCGAGCCTCGCCCATCAGAACGCGCAGAGACACCATCCGCGGCAACACAATCGCAATCTCTGTGTGATTCAATGACCCGCATGAAGAAGCTGCTCTCCACTGTCGCCGCGCTCTGCCTTGCCGCCACCACCCTCGCCGCACAGACACCTCAGCGCAAGCCCATGGTCGTCGTCATCAGCCTGGACGCCTTCGGCGCATCGCTGCTGCACGATCCCCTATTGCCCGTTCCGGCCCTTCATGCCCTCATGCAGAACGGCGCCTACGCCTCCAGCATGCAGCCCGTAAACCCCACGGTCACCTGGCCGAATCACACCGCGATGGTCACTGGCGTCACACCGGCGAAGCACGGCCTGATCGCCAATGGCCAGATCACCGGGCAGCGGACCGGCGGCCCCATCACCGTCGAGTTTCACGCACCCAAATCCCAGCTCGTACGCGTCCCCACCGTCTATGAAGCCGCACACGCTGCCGGCATGACTACCGCAGAGATGGACTGGGTCGCCATCGAACACGCCGGCATCGACTACAGCTTCTTCGAGCAGCCCGAGCGCGACAGCAAACTCATCCAGGAGATGCTCGCCGACGGCAGCCTTTCGCAGGCTGAACTCGACAACTTCCGTAAGGCGTCGCAGCCCTCGCGCGACCGCATCTACACGCGTGCAGCGGCCTACACGATCAAGCACCACCACCCGAACCTGACGCTGCTGCACCTGCTGGCGCTCGACTCGGCCGAGCACACCTATGGTTACGGCACGCCGGCCGGCGTCGTTACCGCAGCCTTCCTGGACGACCGGGTTGCGGAAGTCGTGCAGGCTGTGAAGGACGCAGGCGACCTCGACCGAACGACGTTCCTCATCGTCAGCGACCACGGCCAGAGCAGCGTGCACCACACCGCCGATCCCAACGCGATCCTGCGCGACGCCGGCATCAAGCCTTCCGAAGCAACCGCACTTGCCGAAGGCGGAGCCGCATACATCTACGAAGCGCACGCAACTCCGGAGCTCTCCGCAAAGATCCGCGCAGCCTTCGCCGCATCCCCCGCCACCGACACGGTGCCCACCGACGCCGAGATCAGCGCCCAGGGCTGGCCAACGCCGCACGACGCGGGCAAGCCGAATCCCACGGCCTTCGATGTGCTGGCGTATGCGAAGGAAGACTGGAAGTTCAGTGAGATCAAGCCGGGCACAACGCCGACCGAAAACCAGACCGGCGCACACGGCTACCCCAACACCCGCCCGCTGATGCAGGAGATCTTCATCGCAGAAGGTGCCGCCATCAAGCCGCACGCAGGCGAGCAGCCACCCTTCCCCAACCTGAACGTGGCCGCCACCATTGCACAGATCCTCGGCCTGCCGCAGACCGGCATGGACGGCAAACCGGTGACCGCCATCTTGAAGTAGATCGTGACCGGAAACTCATGCGGACTGCTCGACGACTCGGGCTGCCAAGACTGGATCACCTAGGGGCAGCTGAACAGGATCGACTCGGGTAATTTGAAAAAGTGAATCGTGCATTGCGCAAAGAAGTCCCGCCACGATCACTCGTGGCGGGACTTCTGGTTCACTTCGGGAGCGATCAAACTTCGACTGGCTCGGGCACATCCTCGTGCACCACCACATCGAAGGTCAGGTGGTCGCCCTTCGCATCGATCCGCACATGATCGCCGTGGCGCACGTCACCGCTGAGGATCTTGATCGCCAGCGGGTCCTGCACCATCCGCTGGATCGCCCGCTTCAACGGTCGCGCTCCATACGCCCGGTCGTACCCCGTCTCGAAGACCAGGCGCCGAGCCGCGGGTGTCAGCTCCAGCTTGATCTTGCGATCGTCCAGCAGGTGCTGCAGCTCGCCCAGGCGTAGATCGACGATGTGCGTCAACTGTTCCTCACCCAGCGAACGGAAGACCACAATGTCATCCACGCGGTTCAGGAACTCCGGCCGGAAGTGCTTTTTCAGCTCATCCAGCACACGCGACTTCGCGTCCTCGAAGCCGTCCGGTCCCTCGGCCCACGCCGTCGTCAACGCACTCGCGCCGATGTTCGACGTCAGGATCAGCACCGTGTTCTTGAAGTCCACTGTGCGTCCCTTCGAGTCGGTCAGACGGCCATCGTCCAGCACCTGCAACAGGACGTTAAAGACATCCGGATGCGCCTTCTCGATCTCGTCGAAGAGGATGACGGCGTAGGGACGCCGACGCACAGCCTCGGTCAACTGGCCGCCCTCGTCGAAGCCCACGTACCCCGGAGGTGCGCCGATCAGCCGCGCCACCGCGTGCTTCTCCATGTACTCGGACATGTCGATGCGCACCATTGCCTGCTCGTCATCGAAGAGGAAGTCCGCCAGCGCACGCGCTGTTTCGGTCTTACCCACCCCCGTCGGGCCAAGGAAGATGAACGACCCAATCGGCCGCTTCGGATCGCTAAGACCCGCACGGCTGCGGCGAATCGCATTGCCGACAGCCACCAGCGCCTCATCCTGACCGACAACCCGCTCACGCAGACGCGACTCCATCTGCACCAGCTTCTGCACCTCGCCTTCGAGCATCTTGCTGACCGGAATCCCCGTCCAGCGCGAGACGATATCCGCGATGTCCTCCTCGTCGACCTCTTCCTTCAGCATGCGGCTGGTCTTGCCATCATTCACCGCATCCTGCTCGGCTTCCAGCTTCGCCAGTTCGGCCTCAGCCTTCGGCAGATCGCCGTAACGAATGGCAGCTGCACGCTCCAGGTTGCCGCGGCGCGTCTGGTCTTCGGCCTCAAAGCGCAGGCTCTCCACCTGCTTCTTCAGCTCGGTGATGTTGCCAATGGCGTCGCGCTCATGCTGCCACTTCGCGCGCAGGCCGCTGGACTTTTCCTGCAGCTCTGCGAGTTCACGCTCGACCGTCTCCAGGCGATCCACGGAGTTCGCATCCGTCTCCCGCGTCAGCGCTGCCTTCTCAATCTGCAGTGACACCACACGCCGGTCGATCGCATCGATCTCTTCGGGCACCGAACCGATCTGGATGGCGAGCGAGGCAGCAGCTTCGTCCACCAGGTCGATCGCCTTATCCGGCAGGAAACGATCGCTGATGTAGCGGTGCGAAAGCTCCGCCGCCGCGATGATGGCTGCGTCCTTGATGCGGACGTTGTGGTGCGCCTCGTACTTCTCCTTCAGGCCACGCAGGATGGCGATGGTGTCCTCGACGTTCGGCTCACCGACGTACACCTGCTGGAAGCGACGCTCCAGTGCCGCATCCTTCTCGATGTACTTACGGAACTCACTGAGTGTGGTCGCACCAATCGCACGCAACTCGCCGCGTGCCAGCGCCGGCTTCAGCATGTTGCTGGCATCGACCGCACCCTCGGCCGCCCCTGCGCCGACAAGCGTATGCAACTCGTCGATGAACAGAATGATCTGCCCATGCGAATCCTCAATGTCCTTAAGCATCGCCTTCAGGCGCTCTTCAAACTCACCGCGGAACTTCGCACCCGCCAGCATGCTGGCAAGGTCCAGCGAGACAACACGCTTGTCCTTCAGGCTCTCCGGCACATCGCCGCGAACAATGCGGTTTGCAAGTCCCTCGACGATAGCGGTCTTGCCAACGCCCGGCTCGCCGATCAGCACGGGATTATTCTTCGTGCGGCGGCTGAGGACCTGGATGACGCGGCGAATCTCTTCATCGCGCCCGATCACTGGATCCAGCCGGCCCTCACGCGCCTGCTTGGTCACGTCCTTGCCGTACTTCTCCAGCGCCTGGAACTTGCCCTCAGGGTTCTGGTCTGTCACGCGCTGCGATCCACGCACCTGCGTCAGCGCACGCAGGATGGCGTCGTGCGTTGCGCCCAGCGCCGCAAGGGCCGCCTGCGTGGGGTCGTTCTTTGTCTGGGCAAGCGCCAGCAACAGGTGCTCGGTCGAGACGTATTCGTCCTTGAAGTTCTCCGCCTCTTTGAAGGCCTGCTCCAGAACGCGATTGAGCGCAGTGCCGCCGTTGGGCTGCTGCTGTTGCCCCTGGATCCGCGGCAGCTTCCCGATCGCCGTGTTCACACTCAACAGCAACTGCTGCGCCGACACATCCATCTTCTGCAGCACGGGCAGCACAATGCCCTCACGGTCTTCCAGCAGCGCCGCCAGCAGATGCAGCGGCAGCACCTCCGGATTGCCGTTTTCTGCAGCCATGCTGCCACCGGCGGCAATTGCCTCCTGCGACTTCACTGTCAGCTTGTCCCACTTGATCGCCATACGTCCTCTTCACCCTCTCGCGCAAAATCTCTGAAATCATTGCTGCACGGAGCTACTGGCTGCCGCGCCTTTGGAGGGACCACAAAACCGTTGCCCGCTCCGCTTCCACAAACCCGTGGGATTATCCTGTCCGTCGTGCTGCTGGCCATGTCCAGCGGCCTGACCGACGCGCTTGTCTACATCCTGCATGGCGGCGTCTTTGCCTTTGCGATGACAGGAAACCTGGTGCTGCTGGGCGTCTCGGTCGCAACGCACGATACCGGCGAAGTCTTTCGCCACATGGTTCCGCTGCTGGGCTTTGCCGCCGGTGTACTTGCTGGCAAGTCTATGCTGCGATGGCAGCGCTCCCTCGTGATGCCCGTCACCATGCTGCTACAGGCCACCGTACTTCTCCTGGCCGGCCTCTTTGCCGGCCGGCTCCACTCGAATGTGCTGGTCATCACTCTCTCTGTCAGTGGAGGCATACTCGTCACTGTCCTTCGAAAAGTAGGCGACATCCCCTTCAACATCGCCTTCATGACCGGCAACCTTCGGGCTGTGATCGTAGGCGCATTCGATGCGGTCTTCCCACCGGAACACTCCACCGCGGTGCGTGGCGCCTCCGAGTTCAGGATCGTCGGCCTGACCTGCGCCGGCTTCCTCTGCGGAGCGGCCATCGGTGGTACGACCGCGCATCGTTTGCAGAATCATGCCTTCTGGATCGCTGCCCTGCTCTTCTTCGTTGCCGGTTACCTGCTACGGCGCGCCGAGACGACCGAAGCCTGAGCCGCGACGAGGGCTGGCCGGCAGCCCTCGCGCAACTCCTTACACGACAGGCGCCTTAGGCGGCCTGCTGCTCCGTGCCGGCGGCTACAGGCTGGTTCACCTGCGCCTCCACCTGCTTCGCCTGTGTAGCGGTCCCCACTGCAACCTTGATCTGCTTCGGCTGTGCCGCAAGCTTCTTCGGCAGCTCGATCACGAGTACACCGTTCTCGGCATGCGCACGCACCTGCTCGGTGTCCACGGTCTGCGGCAGCGTGAAGCTGCGAACAAACGATCCAAAGCGGCGCTCGATGCGACGGAAGTTCTCTTCCTTCACTTCGTTCGAAAAGCTGCGCTCGCCCCGGACGGTCAGCGTGTTATTTTCCACGCGGACATCCACATCCTCCGGCTTGATACCGGGGACCTCAAAGGTCAGCGCCAGTTTCTGCGCGTCCTCATAGATGTCGACTGCCGGCACGAACGATCCGGCGCTCAGGCTCTCGCCGCCATCCGCGGCGTTCTGCGGTCGGTCGAAATCGTGAAAGATCGAGTTCAGGCGGTTCTGAAGAACGGCAACGTCAGAAAACGGGGTAAATCGCGTGATGGTCATGGCTCAGGCTCCTGTGCAAGATTTGTCGAGCCGGATCGCAGTCGCTGCGGTAGTACGGCTCACTACATCTGACGCAGAGCTTAGCATAACGGATGCATACTATGTGAGTCTTATGCACTCACTTTATCTTTTGATTTGATCGATCTCACGAGCGCCGCTTCCACCAAGGTTGCTCCGTTTTGCTCCGTGGTACAAACAACCTATGGATAGCGTGGACGACCGGTTCAACCTGAGCCCTGATTCCATGCAACGATCCGGCCCCAAACCACAACGTCAGATCGAATTGGATTTCATTCGAGGCATCGCGATACTCCTCGTTGTGGATTACCACGAGGGCTCCCTCCTTCTCGCGCCCTTTCGACGCCTTTATCCTCAAAATTTCGAAGGCGCGGTCGGCGTTGCGATCTTCTTTGTACTGAGCGGCTTCCTCGTCGGCGGATTGCTGATGCGCGAGTGGAAGGAACGCCACTCGCTGGACTGGAAGCGGTTCCTGATCCGGCGCGGCCTCAAGATCTGGCCTCAGTACTATGTCTTCATCCTGATCATTCTTTTGACCGGGCACCGGCCTCTTGTGCAGATGTGGGGGAACATCCTCAACATTCAGAACTACATCGGCGGCGTCGCGCATACCTGGAGCCTGGCGGTCGAGGAACACGCCTACCTCTTCCTCACTGCGGTGATCGCGGTAGGCGTGGCTCGCCAAGTCAGTAAGCGTCATATGTTTCTGGGCTTGGCGGCGCTTGCTGCCGGACTCTCTGTCTTCCGCGATGTGCAATCCTCGCGTGGCGTCCCGGTCTTTTTGCCCTCCCAGTACCGCATGACTGGGATTCTGTTCGGCGTGCTGATTGCCATGCTGTTTCACTTCTGGCCGCACCACTTTGCAAGGCTTCAGAGCTCACGAGCAGTCTGGGTAACGGTGATCGCTGGATGGCTCGTGTATCAGGCTGCTCTGGTTCGGTATCCGCGACTTGGCGCTGTCCTATACGACTCGCTGGATTTGCTTGGTGTCGCCACTCTCTTGCTGCTGTATCGCAGTTCTCCCACGCTGGGTAGGAAAAACCCTGTCTATCGATCGGTCGCGTGGATTGGCCTGTACTCCTACGGCATCTACCTGTGGCACGTTTCGGTTGGTGATCCGATCTCCAGGCTTCTGGCCCGGCTGCCGCATACCCTGTCTCCTCTGGTTGTAGACCTGATAAAAATGGCGATCGGCATCGCGCTTGGGATCGTGATGTCAGAGCTTGTCGAGATTCCGATGCTGCGCCTGCGGGACAGGATCTTCCCGAAGCAGACTCGATCCCGGCTGGAAGTCGGAATCGAGGAGGTTGCTCGCTGACCCAGGATGCCGTCCCTTCAGGACCGTGTCGGCCTTAGCCGCGAGAAGTACGTGTCAAGAGGTAAATCGTTTAAACAGCTTTATTTCAATCACTTACACTGAGCGCATTTCGCCCCGAAGTTGGTAGAATAGAGATACAGACAGAAAGGCCTCACCGAGAACGGTGAGGCCTTCGTTCGTTGCCCTAAGTCCTTGTTATCTAATTTTTACCCGCAACCCTTTTGGAATCTAATTTTTGCCAAAAAGGGAAACGTCAAGTCCTTTGTTTTCTAATTTTTAGCGGAAACCGGGGGGGGGGTACCCCTCAGCGCGTCAGCCCTGCTGCGAGCGTCCCCGGCATCGCCATGGGAGCCAGGAACTGCCGAAGCGAGTGACTCACCGTATTGCTCTGCCGCATGAGCATCGCGACGAGCCGCGAGTCAGACTCGATGGCTGGCTGATGGAGCTGCACGGAGTTGAGCTGGTGGCAGGTGTCGCAGGTTGTCGGAGCGGATTTCTGCGTGTGGCAGCTGATGCAGCCGCCCATCGACAGATCCTTCTCCTTCGTCATGACCTCGCGCTCGGCGACCGGACCGTGACAGTCCTGGCACTGCGCCGCCGCGTGCGTCTTGTGGCTGAAGGTGACGAACGACGGCACGCGGTAGATGCGCACCCACTGCACGTTCTCCTCGTTCTTGGCCATGTCGGACAGCCGCTTGATGTCCGGCTTGTCGGTCGCGATGGCCGCATGGCAGAGCATGCACTTGGTCGGCTGCGGCATGGCAAGCGTGCTGCCGTTGCGTGATGGTTCGTGGCAGTCGTTGCAGCCCATCTTCGCGTCGCCGATGTGCTTCTTGTGGCTGAAGCTGATCGGCTGCCCCGGCCCGGGGGGCGGGCTGGCAATCGTCGGCGCGCCCGACGAAGCGACCGTCCCTGGAGCGGGAGCGGTCGACGGTGGCGGCCCTACAGGAGCGTCCTGCGCACGCGCGAGCGGCATCACAGCGACTGTCGCGATCAGGAGGAACAGAGATCGTATTGCGGGAAAGGTCAGCATCTTCACCATTCGGAAGGGCATAGCTTCAGCCATGCCATAACGGAGTTCTACGGAACGGGCTTTAGCCCCTGAGGTTGAGCATTCTCGTCCTCAACACGGATAAGAAAAGCGTACCTTAGTGGCTAAAGCCGACGAGCTTGCAAGGCCCTTTCGGCACAGCTGAGGCTGTGCCCTTCCGAGTCACGCAATCGCACCGCGCAAGCTACACATTCCCCTTACGCATCTCTTCCGCCAGATACTCCGACGCACGCATCGCCAGCGTACACATGGTGATCGTCGGGTTCTGCCAGCCTGCACTGACGAAGACGCTGGCGTCCGTAATGAAGACGTTCTTCATGTCGTGCGTCTGGTTCCACTGGTTGACGACACCCTTCTTCGGGTCCGCGCTCATACGAGCGGTGCCCTGCTCATGGATGGAGAAGCCCGGCGGGTTGAACTCGTAGTTCTTCACCAGGATGTCGAAGCCCGCATCGGTCGCCATGGTGGCCATGGTGTCGATGTAGTCCTTCGTCATGTTGGTCTCGTTGCTCGTGTACTTCGTGGAGATGTTCAACGTCGGCATGCCCCACGCGTCCAGCACCTGCTTGTTCAGCGTGACGTGGTTCTCATAGTGACCGAGCGTCTCGCCCATGATGTTGGTCGAGAAGCTGCTGCCGTTGTAGCTCGCCAGCTTGCTGTCCAGCTCCGCACCGTAGTAAGGCAGCGCACGCGCGTCGAACGGACCGTTGCTGCAGGAAACATTCACTGCGTAGCGGCGCAGGAAACCGTCCGTCTTGGTCTCGAGGTTCCGGAAGCCTGGGATAAGGGCTCCGCCGCCGGTGATGCCGCGGCTCTTGCCGTCGCGTGCTTCCGGCACACTGCAGATGATGCCTGCGCCGTAGATCTGGTCGGTCAGGTAGTGGCCCAGCGCACCGCTGGAGTTGCAGATCTCGGAAGCCATCAGGAGCTTGGTCGTCTCCAGCGTGCCGGCTGCAACGATGATCACGCGAGCCTTCAGCGTCATCTCGCGGTGTGAGTGACGGTCCACGAAGACCACACCGTCTGCGAGGCCGGTGTTCTTGTCCACGGTGATCTGCCGCACGATGGCATTCGGGATCGTGGTGAGTTTGCCTGTCTGCACAGCGTCCGGCAGCAGCAGGTTCAGTGACGACGCCAGGCCGTCGCGGCCCTGCGAGGAGCGTGGCTTGGTGACAGGAACACCGTGCTTCTTGCCGGCATCCACAAAGCGCTGCATCGCGCCGGACCACGGAGCCTTGTCCTCGATGAACTTGCCGTCCGGATACTGCGGCAGGTGTTCGGTCGATCCGGTAACGCGGAAGATCTCCTCCACGCGGTCGTAGTAAGGTGCCAGATCCTTGTAGGAGATCGGCCAGTTCTCACCGAAGCCGTCGTGGTCCTTGCTCTTGAACTCGTAGTCACTGTGCCGGAACGACTGGCGGCCCCAGAAGGGTGACCGGCCACCGACACTGCGCACACGGACCCAGTTGTAGACCTGGTCTGCCGGATGCGAGTACGGAATGACCTTCTCGTCCACCCACTGGTTCTCGTTGAACTCGCTGGACTGGTAGATATGCGGATTGCGGCCAGGCGTGCCGAGGCCGCGGAAGGGCAGCTGCGACGCAGGCTTCAGTTCGCGATACTTCTCAAAGTTCAGCATCGGACCGGCATCGAGCATGGTGCATGCGATGCCCTTCTCCGTGAGGATCTTCGCAGCCATGCCGCCGGTGTGACCGGAGCCGATGATGAGGACGTCAACCTTCTTTTGTGCCATGCGCTTTTCTTGCTCTCTCTTGTCGCGAACCCGCGGGACTGTTAGCTGCATGCCTGGCTATAAATGCCCGGCTTTGTGCGTGCTTAGCTGTGAGCGTGCTTCGTGGTCGGCGTAGCCTGTGCAACACCGTGCTTGACCCAAGTGTCGATGCCCGGATCGATAGGGCTCCAATACAGGCCAACACCGGGCGTGCGCTCACCGGCAGCGTCAGCCGCCATGGCCCACGCAGTCGAGTTCATCGTAACGGTGCGAATGTCGCGATGCGCCAGGTTGACGAAGCGCACGTGCACTTCACGCGGCGGATGATCGTTCATCCAGCCCTTCAGATGAGGACGGATCACAGCGTCTGCCTGCTTCGGATCGGCCTTGGCGAAGGCGACCTTGAACTGCTTCATGGTGTCAGCGTTCAGCCGGTCGAGTCCGTCGTTGTACATCTTCTGCTGGTCGGCTGGAGCAGCACCGAGATAGAAATCCAGGAACTCCGGAGCGCCTGCCTTCACAGCACTGGGATAGTCGCTGCTGGCAGGCATGAGGATCTCGCACAGATGCACAAGAGTGGCGTAGCGCACCGGCGTGAAGTAACGCGTCTCGGTGGTGGCAACGACATCCGGTTGCGAGAGAGGAATATTCGGTGTGTGGAACTCGCCAAGCTGCCGCACACGCTGCTGTGCCGCAGGACTGGATGCGGCGGCGGGATTCACCGCCATGGTTCCCTGGTCGGTCGCATTGGCTGCCGGCGCGGGATTCTGCGCCTGCGGTGGTGTCTTCTGTTGGCCGAGTGCAGTTCCGGCTGTTGCCGTCGCGACGGCCAGCCCCTTCACAAAGTCACGCCTCTTCATGGACGCCATGCTAGTGCGGCGCGTAGAAGGTCGTCAAATCCTTTCGATCGGTATGTTTCCTGTCATGAAGGTTACGAACTGCGGCAGGGTGCGATTGATCAAGAGGCAACATGGAAGTGGAAAGATACCTGTTTTTCGCGCTTACGGATGTGCCGAAGTCTCGCAGGACTGTCTCTCAGTTGCTCCGCTGCTCGGACGTCGGTTTGGACGCGTCTCTGCTTTCGGTTCCATCCAAGTTGCAAGCGCCTGCTGCACAGTGTTGAAGTTCCTGCCTCGTAACGAGGCGAGGACGATCGTCCGGACCGCGTTGCTGTCCCGAATGAGGACGAAGCGGCACGATGCGGTCGGCTCAACGGCCATCTCCGGCACCAGCGACAAGCCGATGCCTGCGCCGACCATGCCCAGAACACTGCTGAACTGACCGCTCTCAAAGGCAATGTTTGGATTCACACGTGCACTGCCGCAGATGCTGAGGCTCAGGTCGCGGAAGCAATGGCCATCGCGCAGCATAACGAACGATTCGCCGCGAAGCTCCGCGAGCGAGAGCGACTCGCTCTTTGCCAGTGCGTGCGTACGCGGCAGCACTGCGAACAGGGGTTCCGTTCGTATCGGATGCAGATCGAGATCCTTGTGACGAAGCGGCAACGCAAGCAGCGCAAAGTCAATCGACAGATCGCGCAAGCCTTCGATCAGCACCGGCGTGGTGTCTTCCACGATCCTCAGACGGGCGTCGGGATACTGCTTAGTGAACGATGACGTATAGCCAGGGACGAGGTAGGGCGCGATCGTCGGGATCGCCCCGAGCGTGACGCTGCCAGAGACGCCGTCGTTGTTCGAAGCGACGCTGGCACGTGCGAGGTCAAGCCGCTCAAGCACGGCGCGCGCGTGGGGTAAGAAAGCGCGCCCTGATTCCGAGAGACGGACACCTCTCCCGAGTCGATCAAACAGCTTCGTACCCAGTTCCTCCTCGATCTTCATCACCTGTTGGGAGAGCGAGGGTTGTGCGACCTGGCAACGCTCCGCAGCGCGGCTGAAACTGCCGGTTTCGGCTACGGCACACACGTAGCGCAGCTGGTGAACTTCCATAGGTAAAGACTATATGAATGATGTCGCATACGTATTGGAACTATCTCTCAGGCGGTGCTACAGTCGAACCCTGTGAGATGAGATGGGCGTCGGCGATGCCCTTCCTCAAGAGAAAACGCAACACAAAAGGAGAGCATCATGGCGAGCGACCAGACCGAATTCACGGCCGAAGCAAAGTCCGAACCGAACGCTCAGGTAGCCAATCAGGCTGCCTGCCCGTTTGACCACAAGGCGGCAGGCAACGGAGCAGCACCCAGCACCGCAGCACAGAAACATGCAGCCATGAGCAACCGCGACTGGTGGCCGAACCACCTTCGCCTCGATCTGCTGCATCAGCATTCGCGCCTGTCGAACCCTATGGCTGAGGAGTTCAACTACGCCGAAGAGTTTAAGAAGCTGGATTACTGGGGCTTGAAGAAAGACCTGGCCGCCGTCATGACGGACTCGCAGGACTGGTGGCCCGCAGACTTCGGCCACTACGGTCCATTGATGATCCGCATGGCCTGGCACTCGGCCGGAACCTACCGCACCTTCGACGGTCGCGGCGGTGGCGGACGCGGTCAGCAGCGATTCGCTCCGTTGAATAGCTGGCCTGATAACGTGAACCTCGACCGCGCCCGTCGTCTGCTTTGGCCTGTTAAACAGAAGTACGGGAAGAAGATTTCCTGGGCGGACCTGCTGATTCTGGCTGGCAACGTCGCGCTTGAAACCATGGGCTTCAAGACGTTTGGCTTCGCCGGTGGACGTCCCGATGTCTGGGAGCCGGACATGGATGTGAACTGGGGTGCAGAGAACACCTGGATGGGCACAGACAAGCGCTTCTCGGGCGACCGTGAACTGGATCCGGCGCATGCTACCACCACCATGGGCCTGATCTATGTGAACCCGGAAGGCCCCGAGGGTAAGCCGGATCCCGCTGGCGCTGCGCGTGATATCCGCGTGACGTTTGGCCGCATGGCCATGAACGATGAAGAAACCGTCGCGCTGATCGCCGGCGGCCACACCTTCGGCAAGACGCACGGCGCGGGCGCGGGACACCACCTGGCGCACGATCCGGAAGGTGCGCCGATTGAGAACCAGGGCATTGGCTGGTCCAGCGCGTACAAAACCGGTATCGCCGGCGACGCCATTACCAGCGGCCTGGAAGTCACCTGGACCACCAAGCCCCGCGAATGGTCGAATGAGTATTTCGAGCACCTGTTCAAATACGAGTGGGAGCTGACGGAGAGCCCGGGCGGCGCAAAGCAGTGGAAGCCCGTGGGCGACCAGGGCGCGAACACCGTTCCTGATGCGCACGACCCCTCCAAGAAGCATCAGCCCGGTATGCTGACGACGGACATCGCTCTGCGCATCGATCCGATCTACGAGAAGATCTCGCGCGACTTCTTCGAGCATCCTGACAAGTTTGCCGATGCGTTTGCGCGCGCGTGGTTCAAGCTGACTCACCGCGACATGGGACCGAAAGCCCGCTACATGGGTCCTGAAGTTCCCAAGGAAGACCTGATCTGGCAGGACCCGATTCCCGTGCCCAACTACACGCCGATCGACGAGGCGGATATCAAGGCACTGAAGGAGAAAGTTCTAACCTCGGGCCTCACGATCCCTGAACTCGTCTCAACAGCATGGGCTTCCGCATCGAGCTTCCGTGGTTCCGACAAGCGCGGTGGTGCGAACGGCGCACGTGTTCGCCTTTCTCCACAGAAGGACTGGAAGGTCAATCAGCCGGAGCAACTGGCCCGCGTCCTCGCAAAGCTGCAGCAGATTCAAGGCGAGTTCAACGGCTCCGCTACCGGTGGCAAGAAGCTCTCCATCGCCGACCTCATCATTCTCGCGGGTGCAGCGGCTATCGAGAAGGCAGCGAAGGATGCGGGCATTGCAGTGACGGTGCCGTTTACGCCTGGCCGCACAGATGCGACGCAGGAACAGACGGACGCAGAGTCCTTCGCCCCGCTGGAGCCCAAGGTCGATGGCTTCCGTTCGTTCGGCTACAACTATCCGGAGCCAGCTGAGGTTGCGCTGCTGGACAAGGCGCAGCTCCTGCGTCTGACAGCGCCGGAACTCACGGTGCTGATCGGCGGCCTGCGCGTGCTGAACGCGAACCATGAAGGGACGAACTTTGGTGTCTTCACCGATCGTCCCGGAACGCTGACAAATGACTTCTTCGTGAATCTGCTGGACATGAAGTACGTCTGGAAGGCGCTCGACGAAGGCAAGAACACTTTCGAAGGCAGCGAACGCAAGTCGGGCCAGGCGAAGTGGAAGGCAACACGCGCCGACTTAGTCTTTGGCTCGAACGCGCAGCTCCGTTCGTTGTCTGAGGTTTACGCCTGCTCAGACTCGCATGAGAAGTTCGTAAAGGATTTCGTCGAGGTCTGGCACAAGGTCATGAACCTCGACCGCTTCGACATCATCCACACCGTCTAAGCGACCTCGTCTATCGAAGCGGCAGCGGCTGACTACAACATCGCAAGTGTTGCAGTCAGCCGCTGTCATTTTTGTCTACCGTAAGAATTCCTCGCGTGCGTCCGACTACACGGAGCTAGTCGCCCGGCCAAGAGAGCATGCGAGACCTGTCATTATGGCTGCATGACACTTCGTACCATGGTGGCCCTCACCCTTGGACTTTTCGCTGGCTCTATGACGGCGCAGCAGCGCAGGGTCCCGTTTACGAATCCGATTCTGTTCTCCGACTATTCGGATCCAGACGTGATTCGCGACGGCAGTCACTACTACCTTGTGGCTTCGACGTTCTCGTACGTGCCCGGTCTGCCCATTCTGGAGTCGACCGACCTGGTGCACTGGAAGATCATCGCGCATGCGGTGAACCGGCTGGACATGAGCCCGATCTACGACTTCAAGGACCCCGACCCGAAGGTTGGCGCAAACGGCTACGGCAAAGGCATCTGGGCCCCTGCCATCCGCAAACATGGCGGTCTGTTCTACATCTACTTTCCGACGCCGACCGAGGGTATCTATGTCACGACGGCAAAGAAGATCACTGGTCCGTGGTCAGAGCCGGTTGCAGTCCTTCAGGAACCAAAACTCGAAGACCCGTGCCCTTTCTGGGATGACGACGGCCAGGCTTACTTAATCCACTCACGCACGGGCGCCGGTCCGCTGATCCTGCACAAAATGTCTCCAGATGGCATGACGCTTCTTGACGACGGCAAAGAGATCCTCCGCGACCCAGTGAACCTGAAAACGCTGGAGGGCCCGAAGCTCTATAAGCGCAACGGCTGGTACTACATCTTCGCTCCATTCGGCGGCGTCTCGACCGGAGCGCAAGTGGTGCTGCGGTCGAGGAACATCTACGGTCCGTACGAACGGAAGGTGGTGCTGGCGCAGGGCAGCACGGACATCAACGGCCCGCACCAGGGCGGTTGGGTCGAGACTCCGGAGGGTGATGGCTGGTTCATGCACTTCCAGTCGCGCGGCGCACACGGACGCATCGTTCGCCTGGAGCCGGTGCGCTGGGAAGATGACTGGCCAGTGATGGGCAACAACGGTGAACCGGTTGTGGCGGGTGATGTTCTCGTGAAGAATGTGCCGCCTTCCGCAGTGAAGCCGCAAACCTCGGATGAGTTTCACAGTGCAGTGCTCGGACAGCAATGGGAGTGGAACCACAATCCTGTGCCGGGATGGTCGCTGAGTGCTCGGCCTGGCTTCCTGAGGCTGAAGCCACTGCCCGCAACGGATCTGCTGACCGCCTACAACACGCTGACGCAGCAGATGCAGGACGAGTCCTTCACCTTTACGACGGAAGCCAGCGTATCGCGCATGAGCGATGGTGTGCACGCTGGCCTGGCGATGCTTGAGAAATCCTGGAGTGGGTTAGAAGTCGTGCAGGACGGAGGCAAACGTACGCTGCGCTATACCAGCACAACAAATCACGTCGACGGGCCGGAAGTGCGTGATGCGACGTTGCAATTGCGGCTTGAGGTGAGCAAGGACGAGGTGCAGTATTCCTATTCAATGGACGGCGGCGCGCACTTCATAGTACTTGGGCCGAAGACGAAGATTACCTTCAGTTGGTGGAAGGGCTCGCGACCGGCACTGTTCGCCTACACAACAGGTACAGACAAGGGAGCGGGCGCAGTGGACTTCAACTGGGCACATTATCTGCCGAAGTAGCGGCGAGACTACTCGAACCTGAAGTTGTCCCACAGTCGCAGTTCGGACTCGAAAGGCTGCCGCTCGACCGTGCTGGTTCTGTTGAACAGCATGGTCGGACGCTGTTGCGGATCCCATTTCGGCCACGGAGGAAGTCCGCTTGCAGCAGGCGGCTCGCCCTTAATGAATGCCACCCAGGCGTCGTGCATCTGCCGTTCCAGCACATGCGCGGAGGGCGGTTCGGCTGCGGAGAGCGTCTCCCACACGTAACCCAGATCGTAGGAGTGATAGCTCAGACCCTTGTGCGGTCCAGTGGCCGCAGCCTCGTCGAGCCGATAGAACCAGGTAGACCCTCCACCTTTGGCATGCGCCTGCGCCACACGGATGCTGGGCACCCAGTACTCTTCCGCGGTCAACGCGCGGATGTTGATGTCGGCCGTCGACATCGTTGGGTACAGCTTGCGATAGCGCGCAAGCTGCGCGTTGAACTCCGCCTCGGTAGCATTCGCCAGACGCTGTTGCTTGATTGGCTCGGCCGCATGTTCGCCAAGATAGAGCGCATTCTCGTCACGGTTGGTACCGATCAGGAGCCGCTTGCCGCTGGTGTTCCCCGCCGCGATTGCGGGCAAAATGCGATGCGGCAGGAGCGCCCCATCTGCTTCGGTACGCAGGGGAAAATTGGCGGGCCACGCATCGGTCATGGCTACCTGCGCCTGGAGCAGCGCTGCTGCGTTGGCGGCCTGGATGCCGCCCGGCGTGCGGTCCTTCAGCTGCGCCGCAAAGGCCTCCGTCACATGGGCCGACGTAGCCGTGTCCAGAATTCGTTCGCCGCCGCCACTCTCGCTGATCATGCTACGGAACAAAGGCTTCGCCTCTTCGATGGCCATCAACGATGCCACCAGCTTGGCCCCGGCAGACTCGCCACCAATGGTGACTCGCGATGGATCGCCACCATAGGCACGGACATTCTTCTGCACCCATTTCAGGGCAAGGATGAGGTCGCGAACTGCATTGTTTGCGCTGTCTCCATAATCGGGCCCGAGCAGCGGCGACCAGTCCAGAAAGCCGAAGATACCGAGACGATACGCCACAGTAATGCAGACAATGCCCTGTTTCGCGAAGACACTTCCATTAACGTCGTTCGGACTTCCGCCAGTGAAGCCGCCTCCATGAATCCATACATACACTGGGAATGGTCCCGCCCCCTGCGTAGCCAGATCCGGTGCATAGACGTTCAGATACAAGCAATCTTCGCTACAGCCAGCTCGACCCGACTGCATGGCAGGTGGAGGCAACTTGTGGAGGCTGGGAGTGCCTTCGCGCACCGGAACGGGCGCGCTAAAACGCAGTGTGCCCACGGGCGGTTGCGCGTAGGGAATGCCGAGCGCGATCTCTACTCCATTGCCCGTGACAGCCTCTCCAGTAGGGGGCGCCACAGACATGGCCGCTAGCATGGCCAGGAATTTGCGACGTGATGAACAGTGGCTGCTCACTTAGACAACTCCAGTCGGTCAGGTTGTCGAAGGTACGCGCCGTCACTTCGTCTAACTCGAGGCAGGCACAACTCGAGGCAAACAAGCGTGTAGGGACCATATACATAACGTGGCTGGATAAATGGAGTAGCCGCCGTAATGATTAGCGTGAGTGTAGCAAGCAGGATCAAGGGGCGATCCATGCGGTAGCGACCTTTCCAAAACGCCCAGGCAAAAACAATCATGTACGCAAGACATCCAAGCGGCTGAAATAGTTGCTGCTGTGGGTCGTCCAAGCCATTTGCAAGAAAGGACCCGCTGATGTAGTCACCTAGGCTGGCAAGGCGCCCAGCGAGATTCATCAGGATTTTAGGCGCGAGCACAAGCGGGAAGCCAAAGTTCTCCTGAATCTGATTCAGTGAGGTGATAAGGCCACCATTTGCCAGGATCGCATCGAATAACGAGCTACTAACCCCCAGCAATTTAAACGCGATGGGATAAGCCAGCGTGATGGCTGCGATCAACAACCACACAGCAGCCTTCGGTCTGCGACGAAAACATAGGCGTTGCAAAAAGAAAAGGGCGAGGACGAATGCCTGTTCCCATCGAGCAAGGAAAGCGAACAAAAACATCCAGAAAAGCAGCAATTTCGTTGGCCGCACCGACGTTAGATATTTCGCAGCCAAGACTGATGCGAACAGAGCGATTATCTCTTTGTTCAGCGTGGTTATACTTGGCAACAACTCCGCATTCAGTAACATCAAGCACGCAAATCGCACCTTGTATAGGTTGGGAATTGACGCTGCTATTTTAAGTGCAAGGCCGAATAGCAAGATATTGAAAACCATCACGAAGATGCCATCGCGGAACAGATAAGCGATTGCAACGGGTCCAAGGAAGTTCCCCGTCAAACTCACCAGCTTGTCACTGTCTAATTCGCCGACAGCCTTGGCAGCAGCCCAGTATCGGTCAGAATCCGCACCGATGCGGACGATCGAGTCGCCCTCGATCCAGGACCGCACGTAGCCGAAGTAGACCGCCACACAGATCGCAAGGTAGCCGAATATCGAGGCGATGAGTACCCATTCCTCTACTCCTCGGAGCCGGAACATCCGGATCTTCGCCACTTGCGGCAGTCGCAGCACTGGCGTCGCCGGCAACCGGAACACGAGATCATGCAAGCGAACGCTCAGGCTAGGCAGACGCATTAACTCAGCATACCCTTATCTCCGAACAAAATCCTGACTTCACCATCCCGCGTTCTGCTCGCTCCAAGTCCCTCGCAGATGGACGTAGCCCGGCACGGTCTACACTTTACGTGTCAACTAACCCTGAATCACCCACTCATGGCGAGGAGCGACTCGGATGCACTTACGAGCCCATAATCTTGCGTTTTGCCTTGCTCTCTCCCTGGGGATTGTTCTACCAGCACAGACGACATCGACGCTCCCACCAGGCGTGGTGCTATGGAAGGGAGGCATGCCTCCAGACGGGCTCAAGGGAAAGGCGGACTTCGGCGATCACACACTTGGGATCTATGTTCACGATGGCGCGCCTGGAACACCGGAGTCGCACGACGCTAAGGACGACATCTTCCTGATACAGAGTGGATCGTCAGATTTTCGCGTAGGTGGCACCGGCGTTAGCATGCGTTCGACTGGGTCGGGAGAGAAGCTTGGCACCGACATCTCTGGCGCGACGACTATTCACCTGGTGAAGGGCGACGTCATCACAATCCCCGCCGGCATGGTCCACCAATACCTAACCAAACCCGGCGAGAAGATCACGTATCTGGTGATCAGACGGGTGAAACAAGAAGACACTGTCCCGCCGCAGCCGCAGATGGAGGGCATGCCGGTTGGCGTCATCCACTGGCCGAACGGCACGCCGCCAGAAGGCCTACAGCACAAGGCCAACTTCGGTGATCACATCCTCTACGGTTATCACCGCGAGAAGAGTGGCGCCATTGAATTTCACGAAACACAGGATGACGTCTTCGTTGTCGAGAAGGGCGAGGCCGATTTCCTGGTCGGCGGAACTGGCGTCGGTATGCGCGTTAGTGGCAAGGGCGAGCAGCAAGGGACGTCCATCGACGGCGCAACGCGTGTTCACCTGACGAATGGTGACGTCATTACGATCCCAGCGAATATGCCGCATCAGTTCGTGCTCACGTCCGGGCAGCAGCTCGATTACTTCATTATCAAGATCGTGAAGTCGCAGCCGCAGAACCCGTAAGGCAGACTTCGCGCAACGGGCATCGAGTGCAGTGTGCTTCACGCAGCGAACAGACGCGCTGGCCCAGCTTTTTCACCAGTGTGTGATGCTCATCCATCGTGATCGCGGTCCAACCGACGGGTGTCAGAGGTACAAGTGTGGCTTCCACTTGCCGAGCGGTTGCGTTGGCAGGTGCAATGCCAAGCCGAATGGCGATGCGTTGATGGTGGCCGTCGATTGCGATCGCCCTTCGGCGCAACGAAGAAAAGTTGACGACCGCCGCGCTCGCCTTCACACCCGCGCCAGGTAGCTCTTCAATCCAGGCGCGCACCTTGTCGGTCCGATACTTTGCGAGAAAGGCCAGGGAGAGCGAACCGACTCGCTCGGTGATCCGCTCCAGCGTGCGCTTGAGTTGCACGGCCTTACGATCCGGGAAGGTCGCCAGCCGCAGGGTGTCTTCAATCTCGGCAACCGACGCATCGCGTAGCCGCTCCCACCGCACCTCGTCCCAACTGTTAGGCCCGCTCGGCCAACCACCAAAGCGCTCTCGAAGAGCGAGGATCGTCGCCTGCGATTCTGCATCTTTCGTTCGTGAGGAACAGAGAGAGTAGATGAGTTGGGTAAGCGGATCCCACACCTCTCGTGGCGCTGGCGGCTCGCCCCACCACGTCAGCAGGCGGTCCTGTATCTCCTGCAGATCGCGGAAGAGCAGTGGCCGCTCGGGCCGTGAGGCATCCGGGAAAAGGGCGGCTTGTTGAGCCGTAGGCACATCCGTTAGACGCAACGCGAGCCCTTCGCGAAACGGTGCTAGCGGGCGTTCAGCGTAATGCCACCGGCCCCGGAGCGTAGGGAGAGCGAGGGGCCTCCGCCGTTTGCTGCGCCGTGGACGTGGCGATCAGAAGAGGACTGACTCATCAACGGCAGGTCGCAGTGGAGCGGGCCGTGGCCAGTAGACAGGTCAACATCGGCTCTCAAATCACGCGGGACAGTCATGGAGATGCCACCATGCCCCGTCGAGACACGCGAACTACTCGTGAAATTCGTGCCAGGTTCCAGAGCTATGCGAACTGACCCGTTGCCCGACCGCGCGTCCATCTGGGACAGCCGGCCTTCAAGAGTCAAAGCTCCGTTGCCACTGACCGCGGTCAGCGTACCGTCTGCACGATGTACCGTTATCGCGCCATTACCGCTCGTGATCCGCAGCGCCCCCTTCGCGTCGTCGATCTGGACGGCTCCATTGCCCGTCTTCACTTCGATGGAGCCGTGCACGCCCGCCAGTTGCAGGGCGCCGTTGCCAGAGCGCAGTTCCACGTCAGATTCAGTAGGAAGATCCACGGTCACTTCCGGCGAGCGCCCATGCCAGCCCATGAAGAAACTGTCGTTTTCTCGGCGCTTCAGATCGAAGTGCACCACGTTGCCGCCCTGCATCTCTGTTACATGCCAACGGGACAGGTCGTTCTCGTGCGCGTCCACATGGATGCGAACCGTGCGACACTCGCCACAACTCCGCATGGTCACCGATGCGTTGTCTACGCTGACCTGCACAGCGGCCCGACCGCTGACGTTATAGGTCTTTTCCCAGGTCCCCTGCGCGACAGCAGTGACGGCGGTAGCGAGAGAGGCAGTAACAACTAGGGCTGACAACGTACGCATAAGGATCTCCTCACCTGCAGTTACGCATCCGGTGTGTACTTTGTTCGAACTTTTTTGCGTTGATTCAGTAGTCCTGCGATGCGATGAAGGTCAACGCGTCGCCGTCCGCGGGATTAACGAAGTGGACGTCTTCTGGCGGTCGACGTGGCGTATCGATGGCAAGAAAGACGAAGGGATGTTCAAGGATTTCGGGTGTCCCATGGACCACGCGGACCTTGAAGTGGATGAGATCTCCCGGCCCAACTTCGCGCACCTCGTCCTGAATCTGTATGCGGCCCCGGCCCTGCAAAACGTACAGATACTCATCGCAGGCAGTATGAAAGTGCAGCGGCGCTGGACGATAGACGCGGAAGATACGACAGCTGGCGGCGACCTCGTCGGTTAACCGGATGTCCCGCAGCATGGTTTCTGCCGTTGCTGGCAACGTGGCGGTGAGCGCCGAAATGTCGAAAAAGTGGCCCTGACTCATGCCATCCATGATGCATCGGCAACCGTCCGGAGACGCAAGCACAATAAACTTCTGGACTTTGTGAATGTTCCTTATAAACTCGGTTCACACGATGCCTCCTACCCTGCTGCCCCTGAGTCCTTCCGCACCCGGCGAGCCCCATGCCGTAGAAGCGGCGCGGCCACCGCACCTGCGTGAGGCGAACTGCCGTGCGCTTTTGCGGTTGCTGCGGAAGAGCAGCCCTTGCTCCAAGGCAGACCTGGTACGCAGTTCCGGACTCTCGGCTCCTACGGTCGCAGCAGCCGTTGCGCAACTTGCTGAATACGGTCTGGTCGAACCGATCGGTGAAGGAAAATCATCGGGCGGACGCCCACCGGATCTGTTGCAGTTCAACGCATCGCACGCCTACGTTGCGGGTGCGGACATCGGTGGCACCTATCTGCGCATGATGCTTGCAGATCTGCATGGCACGACTGTTGCTACCTGGGAAGCGCGTCTGAAGGCAGGCCGTAAGACCCCCGGAGCCGTCGTCTCCCAGATGCGCGAGGGCCTGACGACCATGGCAGAGAGCGCGAATGCCGTTGGTCGCGTTCGACACATTACCGTTGGTGCCCCGGGAATTACGGATGTTCGCAATGGCGTGGTGAAGGCCGCTCCGAACCTGCAGGATTGGAACGATGTGCCCCTGCAATTTTTGCTGGAGAAAGACCTGGGCGTCCAGGCGGCTGTAGAAAACGATGTGAACCTGGCGGCAGTGGGAGAACGATCCCGCGGCATCGCGCACGATGCACGCGACTTTGTCTTTATTGCCATGGGCACCGGAGTCGGCGCGGGCATTTATGTAGAAGGTTCACTGCACCACGGGGCAACATGGTCCGCGGGCGAAATTGGGTATCTGCCAGTCGCGGGTATGCCTCGCGAAACCATGCGCCTGAACGAGACCGGTCAGTTGGAGCGGATTATCGGTGGAGCAGGTATCGAAGATACCTGGAAAGCAGCGTTGCTACGTGAAGGCCTGCATGAGGGTTCCCTGCAGAGGCTGCGCGCGTCGCAGATCTTCGACCTGGCGGGTGACTCCACACGCGATGGTCACGCACTGGCCCTTGAAATCGTCAACTCTACAGCCCGGATTCTCGCGGACGCGATCAGCATCCTGGGGTTACTGTATGACCCTAAGTTGGTCGTACTGGGCGGTGGTGTGGGGTCGCACGAGATTCTGCGCACATCCACCGAAAACTTCCTGCGCAAAAACGAGCTTGCGCAAACAGTGTTGCGGATATCCAGCCTGGGCAAGCAGGCACAGCTGTTCGGCGCGATTTCCTTGTCACTTGCGGCCATCGAGGCCGGCCTTTTCTGTTGACGACACGAGCCGAGAAACGGCAGACGACGACAAGATCGACCTAGTGGCGACACGAACCTACCAAAACAACGAACCGTGGCCGCACGAAATGGCATTTCAAGTAGCTAACTCATTCGGAGGCAGTACATGTCGAGATTTTCCCGCACGGTCATTACTTCCGCGTTGATGCTGTCGGCTGTTCCTGCGGCTTTGGCTCAACAGTCTGTTAATGGAACCATACGCGGCCGCGCATTGGATCCAAGTGGCGCCGCGATTGCCAATGCAACCGTTACCGTCACAAATTCCGCAATCGGCTTCACGAAGACAGCGACGACGGGCAGCAACGGACTCTACACACTCATCAATTTGCCACTCGGCGAATATACCGTTCTGTTCTCGGCACCTGGATTCTCTTCTCTAACAGTGAAAGATGTTGTGTTGAACGCCGGTTCGGAATCCGCAATTGATGGCGAGATGGTAGTCGGAGAAGTTGGATCTTCCGTAAGCGTAGTCGCGGATAACGTCAGCATCGATCCCACAAATCTGAACATCCAGCGCACACTGGATTCGCGTGAAGTGGAGAATCTCCCCTTGACCTCGCGCAATCCCTACAACTTCATCATCTTTCAGCCAGGCGTGTCCGGGCACCCAAACGCAGAACTGGGCATTCCCCGCACCATCAACACGAATGGTCTGCTGGACCGTATTAACTACCAGATGGACGGCATGCTCAATACCGAGAGCGACCGCATCGGCCTGCGCTTCTTCCCGGTGGGAACCATTTTCGTGAAGGAAGTACAAGAAGTCGCGAACTCCTTCGCGCCCGAGTATGGATGGACGACGGGCAATGTTTACAACGTCATCTCGAACAACGGCACCAACCAATATCACGGCATGTTCCAGTTCGTGCAGCGTTGGGTAGATGCAACGGCGTATCCCTTGCTAAGCACCACCGGGTCTGCGAAGCCAAACCTTGAACTGCGTGACTATTCCGGAAACCTGGGCGGACGCATCATCAAGGACAAGCTGTTCTTCTTCGGTTCGTATGAGCAGGTAAAGCGCGGCAGCCCATCGCCGGTCACCGTCACACAAGCGACCATCAACGCGCTCGGCATCCCCGCAGACCAGCTGCAAGCGGCGCCCGGTCTCCTCAGCGGCAAATTCGCTCTCGGTCGTCTTGACTGGACCATCAACAAAAAGAATCAGGCGATGATTCGCTACAACTACTTCGTCAACGACTTCCCGTACAACACGCAGGTCGGCGGCATCAACCTGCGTTCGACGGGCGCGAATTTCAAAGATCGCGCGCACGTCTTCGGCGGTCAGCTCATCACCACCGTAAGCGATCACTTACTGAATGAGTTCCGCATCTCACTGCCGTTGCGCTCCAGTGTTACTTCCGCCGCGACACCAAGCACCGCTCCCACGGTCACAATCACCAACCTAGTCACCATGGGCGCGTCATCCTCCGGCGGCACCACTTACTACGAACACTCGCCTAACGGATCGGAGAATATCTCCTACGTCCGTGGATCGCATGCCATCAAGGCAGGCTTCACGCTTGCGGCCCTTCAACAGCGGCAGCGTGTGGCCAGCTCCAACGTTTACACCTTTGGCTCGATCGCCGCCTATCAGCAGGCGGTGAGCGGTGTAAATCCACGGTCCTACAATTCGTTCACCTCGCAGACAGACACAACGGGTATTGGCTACGCATCACTCTTCTACGGCGGTTACGCGCAAGACACCTGGCAAGTTGCGCCGCGACTAGTTGTAGTGGGTGGTCTACGTTACGATCGCTTCCAGGCACCCAGTGCGAATCCGAATGCACCGGTCGCCGACTCTTGGTCGTTCAATGTACCCGGCGGTAATTTTGCTCCGCGCCTAGGCTTCTCGTTCCGAGCGACAGAGAAAACTGTCTTTAAGGCATCGGCCGGTATTTTCTATCAGCAGACGCCGACTAATCTCTGGTTCAATGCCCTGAACTCGGATGGCTCGAACCGTATCAACAGCTACACGTTCCAGCCCACGCAGACGGGCGCCCCCGCGTACCCGAACATCCCCAGCGCAACCGGCGCCGTGGCTCTGCAGAACGTTCTGACCGTTTCGCCGAACATCAAGAACGAGTACACGTGGAACTTCAACACACAACTGACGCAGCAGCTTGGGTCGCGTAGCTCATTGACTGTCGGCTACATCCTCTCCAACGGCCGCAATCTGATGTATCTGCGCAATATCAACCTGCAGAACCCGGTGGGTACGCTGGCGGACGGACGGCCGGTATTTAATACGAACCTGGCAACGACAAAACCTGACCCGCGCTTCAATCAAATCAATCGTGTGCAGTCCGGCGCTAACAGCAGCTTCAACGCGCTGGTGCTCAACTACACGATGTCCCCAATCCACGGTCTGCAGTTCAACGCGAACTACACCTGGTCGCACACGATTACGGATGCTCCAGAGGTCAACACCTTCGAGCAGAGCACTACCGTGATGGACACTACCAACTACAAGCGCGACCGCGGCAACTCACTGGTTAATCGTCCTAGCGCCTTCAACATGACGGCTGTGCTGGAACCTACTTTCCACTATGGCAGCGGTTTCCTGAACACCATTGCGAATGGTAATCGCTTCGCAATCCTGGCCAACCTGTCTTCGGGCGACCAGGCGAACTTGACGACGTCGACTGGAACGCTGAACGGCGATTCGTCTGCCGGCACCGTACAGCGCCCTGCCTTCGTCGGTCGCAACACATTCCGGTCACCCAACATCTACCAATTCGACGCACGGTATACCCGCACCTTCGGAAAGTACTGGGATCGTTTGGAGCCGTCGTTCCTACTTGAAGCCAATAATGTCTTCAACCACCAGAACATCACCGGCCTGACCGTGACGCAGGCAACCACACCGTACAACTTCGCGCTATCGCAGGCGGCCAACGGTAACGCCGGAGTCGGAACGGGAGCTATCAACACCGTTCGCAGCACGGTCTTGGAAGCTCGCATCGTTCAGTGGGGTTTTGCAGTTCGCTTTTAACGGATGTTGCGACCGGGAGGCGGCAGATCTTTGCAGCGTCCCGGTCGTTCTTTCTTTGAACCATCACTCTGGGAGAGAAACGTTGCGATCGAACGACACAACCGGCAACGGCGGAAACGCTGAAAGCACCTCGAAGTTTCCGGCAGACGTCTACCGCGATACGGTTCTCGCGCACGTCTTCGCGGATGCGCAGCGACTCTTTCTTCCATCGCTCATTGAGTGCGACCTGGCTCATGTCCTGATGCTGACGAAGCAGGGCATTCTGTCGCAGGAACAGGCGGCCGCGTGCCTGCGCGCAATTCTCTCCCTCGATCTTGCAGCGATCAGCGCCGTTCGCTATGACGGCTCGGTCGAGGATCTCTTCTTTTATGTGGAGACCGAACTCGCGAAAGCCGCTGGAGCGGACAATGCCGGGCGCATACACACCGCGCGTTCCCGCAACGATCTCGATCTGACGATGTACCGCATGACGCTCCGGCAACGCCTGCTGGACTTACTCGGTAGTGCGCTTGCGCTGCGTCAAACCCTTCTTGGTTTCGCTCAGAAGTACCGCGACGCCATCATGCCGGCCTACACACATAACCAGCCCGCGCAGCCAACGACGCTGGGACACTTTCTGATGGCTTACATCGAGGTGATGGAGCGCGATGCGGAACGTGTCATCAGTTGTTATGCGCGGGTGAATCGCTCTCCTCTGGGCGCCTGCGCCATTTCAACTACAGGGTTTTCCATCGATCGCCATATGACCGAGGAGGCGCTGGGATTCCGCGGGCTTGTCACGAACTCTTACGGTGCGATCGCATCAGTGGATTACGTCGCGGAGGCATGCAGCGTCCTGGCTACGGCGATGCTCTCACTGGGCCGATTTACGCAGGAGATGTTGTTGTGGTCCACTGCGGAGTTTGGCTATCTACGCCTCTCTGAAGGCTATGTCCAAATCAGCAGTATCATGCCGCAAAAGCGTAATCCAGTTCCGCTGGAACACACGCGCATCCTTGCATCACGTGCATTGACGGAGTCGCAGTCGGTCCTCGGCTCATTGCATAACACCCCCTTCACGGATATGAATGACGGCGAAGATTCGCTGCAGCCACTGGTCGCGCTCGCCTTCGCGGATGCGGAGCGGTCAACAACGTTGCTGGCTGGTGCGCTGTCCGAAGCGACGTTCAGCGTCGAGCGGATGCGAACCCGCGCGGGCACCAGCTTCCTGACCGTAACGGAGCTTGCGGATACGCTCGTTCGATCGACTGGCATGTCCTTCCATCAGGCACACGGCATCGTCTCCCGTTCCGTGCGTCATGCAACTTCCGACGATAACGATGCGCTTGCGCTGGACGTTCATCGCGACGTAATTGCCGCAGGCTTCGACGTGCCCTACGCCACGGTTCAACTCGCTCTGGATCCAGAAAACTTTATCGCGGTTCGAGGTATTGAGGGTGGTCCTGCAAAGTCTGCACTAGAGCCCGAGTTGCAACGAGCGGCATCACAATTGGAGAGAGATGCCAACTGGCTCAACGCGGAACGCGAGTACCTCTCAGCGAAACAGTCCAATCTGATGAAGGCCGCACAGGCGCAACTGTTGTAGACACATTGCGCCAACTGCTTTTCGCGCGACCAACTTGTTACAGATATGTAGACGCCGCGCGAGATCTTCGTTTATAGTTCGGTCCATACACTAATCATCCTTCGGACTCCACGATCCGAAAGAGATATATCCGCCTTTACACCTGCAGATCCTTTCTGCAGCTTGTGGCGTTCCTCTCGTCCGGGCATTCGCCTTGCAAGCGACCTTCTGTTCAGAAATCCATCCTGTCCCACCGCCTCATCGCTGTAAATGAAAACGCAGTTCAAGCTGATGTCTTTCCGTCGCACCCAGCCCACGAAGTATTGACTTTGTTTTGAGCGAGGTTCCTGCACGATGAAGATGCTCCGCCGCGTTGCACCGATTGTTTTCCTCTCCGCAGCATCCGCAGTGGCGCAACAGACCGGCCTGACGGGTAAAGTGGTCGACGCCAGTGGTGCCGTGGTTTCTGGCGCCACGATCAACGTGAAGCAGGTTGGTGCTGCCGAGTTCCATGCGAAGTCCAGTGGCCAGGGCACATGGCTTCTGCCGTCCCTCACAGCAGGCGACTACCTCATCACAGTCTCCGCCCCAAGTTTCGGCACGGTGGAGCAGAAGATCCTGTTGCTGGTTGGTCAGCTTGCAACGGTGGATATCACCCTGTCGGCGGCCACCTCGAACACCGTGGTGGAAGTACAGGCAAGCGAGGTTGCGATCGATACCACCTCCTCAGCAGTCGCGGGCAATGTGACTCCGCAGGAGGTACAGGACATCCCGGTGAACGGCCGCAACTACGTGCAGTTGTCCGCGCTGATTCCCGGTATCAAGGCAAACTCCTTCGGCAACACACCCGCAGCCTCTGGCCAGTCGACCAATGCAGGCGACGCGGAGACGGGAAAGTTCCAGATCACGCTCGACGGCCTGCAGTACTCGCAGGATTCGGTGGGATCAAGCTTTGGCCAGCCTAAGGTTTCGCAGGATGCCATCTCGCAATTTCAGATCATCACCGATCGCTTCGACGCAACCAGCGGCCGCTCCGCCGGCATCTACGTCAATCTTCAAAGCAAGACGGGAACCAACGCCCTCCACGGTGGCGCCTTCGGTTACTTCCGCAACTCTTATTTCAACCAGGCCGATCCGATCCTGAAATACAACAAGAATGTGCTTGGTGCGACGGTTGCGAATGTCGTCCCGGATTTCGCCGATCAGCAGTATGGCGGCACACTCGGTGGCAAGATCAAACGGGACAAGATGTGGTTCTTCGGATCCTACGAAGGAGAACATCAGCCGAACACAACCTCGATCAGTCCTTTTGTCACCAGCGGTGTGGGCAGCGTCTTCACGCACCCCAGCATTCTCAAGAACAATGAGTATCTGGGCCGCGTAGACTACCAGCGCAGCGACCGCAATCACTTCTTCCTTCGCGGTGATGCCTTCAACTCAAACAATAGCTTCGTCGGGGGGAGTGACCCCAGCCAGTCCTACAGCCAGACCGTATCTTCGTCGGGCTATGTCTTCGACTGGAATCATAACGTGAACGATCACATGGTGAATGACGTTCACACGGGCTTCCACTACTTCCAGTTTCAGATCCTGCCGTTTTATGACAATAAGTCCATCGTGCTGACGCTACCACTGGCGACCGTGGGCGAGCCTTACAACCAGCCCGAAGTTTTCAGCCAATATACGCAGCAGTATCGCGACGACCTGTTCTGGGTGAAGGGCAAGCACAGCTTCAAGCTTGGCGGCGAGTATCTTCATACACTGCATGGGGGCACCTTCCCGCAGTACCTTCGCGGCGGGCTGACCACTTGCACGGCGGCAGCCGCGTACAGCAGCTATACCTCGGCACAGTTGAAGACCTTGTACAACTCGTTTTTCCCCAATGGCACGCTGGATCCAGCCACCTGGAACTATTCGGCCATTAATTCGTACTGCGGCGGCGGTGAAATCTTCACACAGGCCTTCGGCAGTTACGACATCAGCATCGGGCGGAACATCATCGGGGTCTGGGCACAGGACGACTGGAAGATTCTCTCGAACCTGACACTGAACCTTGGCGTTCGCTATGACAACGATCTTGGCGCGTACAACACGTCATTCGTGCCGACTGCCGGTCTGTTGACACCCAACTCCAATCCGAACGCAAACTTCGCGCCACGCCTTGGCTTCTCCTATGACCCGAGCGGCCGGGGCAAGACAGCCATTCGCGGCGGCGGCGGTTTGTATTTTGCGGATCAGGTGGCAAACGCCATCATCGACGAGCAGCTTTACAGCAGCACGTCGAGAGCTCTGCAGGCGACAGTTTCCGGTTCGACGGCCACACCGCTTACTTTGCCCAGTCCGTTTGCGGGTCAGAATCCCGCAGCGAACCCTGCAGGATATGTAAGCTCGCCGCAGCCAGTGCTGCGTGGATCGAAGACGCCCTATGCCCTGCAACTTTCCCTTGGCGCACAGCAGGAGCTTGGATATAAAACGACCATGTCTGCTGACTTCGTTCACATGCGTGTGTACGACGACTTCGTTGCACTGAGCGGTAACCTGCTCCAGGATCCAGCGAACGCCCAGCGGAACCTGAATCCAACCGCTGCAATTACCGCGGCACAGTACGGGAGCCGAGTCTGTGGCAACGGTGGCATCACGCTCGACAGTGTGGCAAATCTGGCCACGGGTGCACCGAATAATGGGAACCCAAACGGAGCCGCAGCAAAGGCAGTCTGCAACAATCTCTTCGGCGGATCCGTGCGTAACTTCGCCACGATGCCGGGAGCGGGCGTCATTGCGGACGCGTTGCAGGTTGGCATCAAGCATGCCGCAGCACACGGCTTCACCGGTGCACTTGCCTACACGTGGGGTCGCACGAAGAACTCCACAAACGGAGCATTCTCATATCCGAACAAGCCCTTTAAGCCGGGTCTTCAACAGGAATGGGCAAATGGCACAGACGATCAGCGTCATACATTGACGGTGAATGGCGAGTACCAGTGGAAGTACGGCCTGTCACTCTCAAGCCTCTATCACTTCGGATCGGGTCTGGCATTTGCCACATCGTCTGGCGGTTCGGTGAACGGTTATGTCGGCAGCACACGCACCTTCGCCGCAGGTGTAACGCCGGTTGCGCCCACCTTCAACGGTGCGTGCCCAACCACCACGTGCACCAAGATCTACGCACCGCTGTCGAAGGTCTACAACGATACGGCATACGGCTATTACGTGATTCAGCGTGACGGCTTCCGTGGCACGCCGTATCAGCGCGTGGACGTGCGGCTGCAGGAGAGCTTTAAGCTACACGAGCGTTACCGCGCGATCGTTGCGATCGAAGCCTTCAACCTGGCAAATCATTCCAACTTTGGTAACTTTGCGACAACTGCCACCAATGGCACGGGCGCAACTGCCTATGGCACCGCAACTGCATCGTCCGGCGCGCCGTTCGAATACCAGGCACGTTCGCTGCAGTTCATCGGCCGCTTCTCGTTCTAGGGCACGAGTACACTGGCGGCACGCGCGATTGATGTCTCGCACGTGTCGCCTTCTTCCTTTACAGACCCCAAATAATCAGGAGCACGTTCCGCGATGAAGATCGATCTAAGCAGCGCCCTTGCCAGTCTTGCACTTGCTGCCGTTTCCGCTTCCGGTTTGTATGCCGCACCTACGAAGCCCGCTGCCAAGTCCGATGCAAGCACCATCACGATCAGCGAAGCCACTAATGCCCAGGTAACTGTTTCGCCGGACGGCAAGACGATTCTCGCTGACTTTCAGGGCCTCATCTACTCACTACCCATGGCAGGTGGAACGGCAAAGCGGCTGACCCAGCCTTTCCAGGAAGCGTCACACCCGGACTGGTCCAAGGTTGGGGACATCGTTGCGCTGCAGTGCTATGCGGGCGGCACCTTTCATATCTGGACGATGAAACCGGATGGCACTGGCTTGAAGCAGGTAACCTTCGGTCACGGTGACGATCGAGAGCCGCGTATCAGCCCTGACGGCAAAACCATCGTCTTTACCAGCGACCGTGCGTTTAAGACCGGTGCGGATGGATCATCGCAAGGCTCGTATGACATCTGGACCGTGCCCGTTGCCGGTGGTGAGCCGACGCAGATCACGAAAAGCGACGCGGACGAGTTCGGCCCGTCGTGGTCGCCCGACGGTAAAAAGATCGCCTTTGTAAGCGGTGTCGGTCTCACAGCCACCTCCGTTCAGGCAATCGATGTCGCCAACGGCAAGCAGGTGGAGCTGCTGAAGGTGGGTGGAGCGAACCGCGTTGAAGCGCCGTCGTGGTCGCCTGATGCGAAGCACCTGGCCTATATCGAGTTCGAAGCAAGTGACCCACGCGCCGTGAACACGGGACTGATGAAGATCGTGGGCACTGACGGCAAAGGCTCCCCCACCGTTGCAAAGTCGAAGGACGTGTTTCCGTTCCCGGCTGTATGGCTTTCGCCGACGCAGCTGGTGTATACGGGCAGCGGCCACATCGTGAAGATGGACGTCAGCAGCGGCATGGAGTCGGAGATTTCTTTCACGGCGGCAATTCCCTACCAGCCGCACGGGTTTCCGCATAAGGTCCACAACTTCGATTCAACAGTCGCGAAGCAGGTGAAGGGCATCTACGCGCCGGCGCTCTCGCCCGATGGTAAGAGCGTTGCCTTCGTCGCGCTGAATCAGCTCTACGTCATGCCCGTGGGAGGCACACCAAAGGCCATCACCAACGATACGTTCTACAAGCAAGGTCCCGCGTGGAGCCCGGACGGAACCAAGCTGGCCTACATCAGTGATCGCGATGGCATCGAGAACATTTACCTGCACAGCATGAGCGAAGCTACCGATGCCGGCGACAAGCGCTTGGCGCCGCAGCAGACCGCGCAGATTATGCCGGCTTGGTCACCCGATGGCAAGTGGATGGCCTTCCAGGACCAGACCGGTGCCACCTTACTGGCAGACGTCGCCAGCGGCATGGTGAAGCCACTTGCGGCATCAACCTTCTTCCCGGGTCGCGCGTCATTCTCCCCAAACGGTAAGACAGTCGCCATCGCCACGATTCGCCCGTATACAAAGCGCTTCCGTGAAGGCACAAGCGCAATCCTCACTGTGGACATCGCAACGCTAAAGCAACACTGGTATGCGGCGGCACCCTTCGAGTCTGTAACGACCCGCACGGAAGACGGCCCGACGTACACACCCGATGGCAAGGAGATGATCTTTGTTCTGGATGACCTGCTCTATGCAATGCCTGTTGACGCCGACGGGCACCCCACAGGTAAAGCTGTAAAGCTCAATGACGAGACCACGGATGCTCCGTCCGTCAGTGCAGATTCGAAGACGATTCTGTACCTGAATAACGGCAAGCTGAAGTTGCTGGACCGTGCGACGAGCAAGGTCACGCCTGTTGCCATGCCGCTGACCTACACCTTCGCGAAGCCGAAGCAGAAGCTGCTTATCCATGCAGGCAAGGTATGGCAGGGTACCGGGCCGGGTTTGCTGACAGACGTCGATATCGTCGTCACGGACAACCGCATCACCAGTGTTGGGCCGCACAAGGCAACTCCACCGGCTGGCATCACACGCACGATTGAAGCGCCGGACAGCACCGTCCTGCCGGGCCTTTGGGAGAACCACGCACACCCCGACAGCGATAACGGCATTTATTACGGCGCACGCATGGGCCGACTGTGGTTGAGCTACGGTGTTACCACCACACGCGGCATTGCAGACAACGCTTATCGCAGCGTGGAACACAACGAGAGCTATCGCTCCGGTGCAGCCGTCGGACCACGCACTTTCTCAACTGGTGAGGCAGTCGATGGCGAGCGCGTCTACTATCCCATGATGATTGCGACCACCAGCGAGGAGCAGTTGCAGCGCGAGTTCCTGCGGCTGAAGGCGCTGGACTTCGACATGGTGAAGCTGTACGTCCGCCTGCCATTTGCATGGGCGAAGAAGGGCATCGACTTCGCGCACACGCAGATGGGCGTGGACACCGCGAGCCATTACCTGCTGCCAGCCGTAGCACTGGGTGAGGACGGCATGTCGCACCTCTCGGCCACGTCCCGTTTCGGATGGGCTTATTCCCGATCGCTCTCTGGCCACTCCTACGGTGACGTGCAGACGCTGCTGGCGAAGAGCGGCATGTGGACGATCTCCACAACGTTCGCGCAGGCGCAGTACGCGGAAGATGCGGGCATCGTCAGCGACCCGCGCCAGGCTGTAGCGCCGCCTTGGGAGCATGGCCGCGTAGTGACCGCGTTCAACACTGCAAAGGCAAGCGATCAGAAGGCAGCCTATGTCCATCTTCGCGATGAAGAGTCGACGGTAGCAAATGACTTACATACCGGCGGCATCGTTCTCGCCGGCACGGATTCCCCACTCGATATCCCCGCAACCAGTCTTCACCTGAATCTTCGCGCCCAGGTGAAATACGGCGGCATGCAGCCATGGGAGGCATTGACCACGGCAACCTCGATGGCAGCCAGAGCTTACGGCTATGGTAAAGATCTGGGCACGCTGGAGCCGGGCAAACTTGCGGACCTGATCATCGTCGGCGGTGATCCATTGACAGCGATTGATGACGTGGCGAAGGTCCAGTGCGTCGCAGTCAACGGCAAACTGCAAAGCGTGGACGAAGTTGCTGCACCGTTCACGAAAGACGTTCCAAAGAATAACGTCTGCTCACAGTAAGCCGGATTCAATAAAATAACCGCCGCCAACGAATGTTGGCGGCGGCTACCTTTATGACCGGTCCAACATAATGGCCTGAGCCGGATGAGTAGAAACAGATTCACAGCGACTTGCTGAAATGTCGACTGCTGCGGTTACTTTCCCAATCTACCGATAGGCTCACCAGAATGTTTCACTCATTTGACGGATGTTCTTGCGTCCGATCAAAGAAAAACGTTAGTTACCCCGATAGTTCGGGTCGGGTTTACGATCCATTGGAACGATTGAGATATATTTTTTCGTCGCAAGTTCCTTGTCGAAATCGGCCTTCGCAGCCGCGACTAAATCCGGGTGCGTGAGCAAATCAAGAGCTGTCAGCGCAATCGACTTAGCGGCTACCATCATGCCGTCCTGTCCGATCGCCATGCCTGCCGATGCCGTTGCCTGCCACGTATGAGGTGCCACGCCTGGGACAAACGTCGCCGCAACAAAGCCGATAGTCGGAACGTTCCAGCTCACATCTCCGACGTCAGTGGATGCAGACGGAACCGCGGCCTGCGACACAGCTAACGGCACGATCTCACTCGATAGGGAGAGTGGTGGCGCTGCTCCCTGGGGAAGGCTTTTCTGCAGTTCCAAGGCAAACGTCTGTTCTTGTGGCGTCATAGTGTAACCGCCAACTTCGTTCATGTTCTTCTGAGCCAAGGCTGCCAGTGCGTCATTTCGGAGGATGTTACTCATGCTCGCGTCCACGTCCACGTCAACGGTAGTGCCCGTCATCAATGCGGCGCCTTTCGCAACGTTCTCAACACGTTCCCAAACGCCTGCCAGCGTATCGCTGGATGGGCTGCGCGCCACCATGCTGATTTGCGCTAGATCCGGAACAATATTCGCTGCTGCGCCACCTTTGGTGATGACATAGTGCATTCGCGTCGAGCCAGGTACGTGCTCGCGCATGTACTCCACACCCGTGCCCATCAGCATCACGCCATCCAGTGCGGAGCGCCCACGCTCGGGCGCGGCTGCCGCATGGGCCGCGATACCGTGAAACGTGAATTTAGCGGAAGTAATGGCAAGCGTGCCTCCGTTCAAAACAGCATTGCGATCCTGCGGATGCCAATGCAGTACCACGTCCACGTCCTTGAAAAGCCCTGCACGCATCATGTAGAGCTTTCCTGCCCCGCCCTCCTCCGCCGGTGTGCCATAGTAGCGGATGGTGCCTTTCAGGTGATTCTTCTGCATCGCTTCCTTCACGGCGACTGCAGCCAGGGCAGCGCCGGCACCCAAAAGATTGTGCCCACACCCATGCCCTGCCCCATCGGCTACGACTGGTTTGCGATCCGGCTGATCTGCTTGCGATAGACCCGGTAAGGCGTCAAATTCCCCAAGGATTGCAATGATCGGCTTCCCTGTTCCGTAGGTTGCAATGAAAGCCGTCTTCTCGTTGGCGACGCCGCTCTGCAGTGTGAAGTCGGCCTCCTGCAGGTCTTTCTGCAGCAGGGCTGAGCTCTTCTCCTCGTGATAGCCGAGTTCCGCATACTCCCAGATGGTGCGCGAAGCAGCCTTGTATTTCGACGACTGTTCGTTGACCAGTTCGATCGCCTGTCGATGAAGGTCAACTTGCCCTCTCGCCGCCGTGATCCCGAAAGAAGCCACCATACCAACTGCAACGATCCACCGGTCTTGCATCATCGTGCTCTCCTCGTGATGTATCTCTCTTGCGTGAACGGCACCCCGCAGGGTGCCGTTTGCTGAACCAGTTACTTACTTCTTTGCTGCCATGGCTTCCACCACGTCGTACTCGTATCTAACAAAGTCGTAAAGTGCCGTCTCCTTGATACGCTCGTTGTCGCTGTGCATCGCATGAGTGACCAGGTCCTCCTTCGGAGTCTCCGGTCCAATGCCGTAGCATTGTTGGCCGTGCGCACGGAGCGGCTTCATGTCAGTGCCGCCGGTCGACATGCCAGGTATCGTAATTGCACCGGGATAGTCTTTTGCCTGGATCGTCGTGAGCGCCTTATACAGTTCCGTGTCAACTGAAGACGAAGGGGTCTCAGCAGGCCATTTCGGCGGGGTCACAATCTTCACTTCCGGATCGTTGATGAGATGCTTCATCGACTGCAGAATCTTCGCCATGTCCTCGCCAGGAATGGCGCGGATATCCAACGTCGCAGTTGCTTCGGACGGAATCACGTTGGAACGAAATCCACCCGCGATGATGTTAGGGCTGATGCTGGTGCGGATGGTTGAGTTCATACGGATATCATTGGCCCGGAACCAGTCCTGTGCGGCCTGCGTCTTTGCTGGATCAGACAGATCGCGATAGCGAACGGCCTCATCCGGCGGTGTAACTTTCTGCATGCCGTCGATGAACATCTTCGTCACTGGCGTCAGTTCCATCGGCGGCTGCCAGGCGCCAACCTTCGCGACAGCGGCCGAGAGATGAACAATGGAATTATCGAGTCTGGGCATAGACCCATGTCCCGCAATGCCATTGGCAACCAGTTTTACGCCGCGGCCTTCCTTCTCGGAGACCTGCACCAACTGATAGCCAACTTTGCCTTTTTCCGAGTAGAAGTTGCCACCCTCCGTGATGCAATACTCTGCATCGACGTCGGGGTAATTGTGATCGACGATATAGCTGATGCCGAAGGTGCGATTGGGAGAGCCACCTTCTTCGCCTGCCTCCGCAACGAAAATCACATCCCGAGTCAGCGGAACGTGATTGCGCTTCAATAGAATCATGCTCATCAGCGCGCCTGTTACGACCGATTTATCGTCGATGGTCCCGCGCCCCCAGATAAAACCATCGACCAGTTTTGCGCCGAAGGGGTCTTCCGTCCACTTCTCCTTTTGCACGCCCACAACATCGGTGTGGCCCAACACCAGGATTGGCTTCTTCGACCCATCCCCCTTGATACGCGCAATCAGGCTCAACCGGTTTGGCTCTGCCCCTACAAGCTGAGACTCAATGCCCTCCTTCTGAAGGATTGCCTGGAGCCTCTTCGCCACCTCCGTTTCGTTGCCCGGAGGATTGCTCGAATCGATCTTGATAAGGGAGGTGAAGTTCTCGAGGACTTCTTGATTGACTATGTTCCAATCCACTTTCTTCGATTGCCCAAGTGCGGTCCCCGGGCTCAACATCGTGCAGACAACGGCCAACGTCGCGACGATTCGGCTGCTTGTCATCATGGAAGCGATTTCCTTTCGAGATGCCTTTAGTTCTTTTTGAACGGGGCCTGGAGTTCGGCCTGGGTATAGTAGCGACCGTTGACCATGACGCCTGCGATCTTGGTCATATCGTTAATGTTCCCCAACGGATTACCGTCAACGATGTCAAGATCCGCTATTTTCCCCACTTCCAGCGAGCCGAGATCTTTGCCGTACCCGAACGCGCGCGCAGGGATGATGGTTGCCGTTTGCAATGCCTGCCATGGCTTCATACCGTTGACAGCTTCTGCGCGGATACCCATCTCCAGTGGGATCATCAACCCCGGACTAAACGAGTCGATGCCGGCCATGATCTTTCCACCGGCCTTCATCAAAGCGATTAACGTCTCATCCTCACGCTTCAATGCTTCTGAGTTGACAGTGGGGCTCGTCTTCACCATTCGATCTCGTGTGGTCTTCAGCGCCTTCAAGGCCCATGGCTGGTCGAGCGCCTGCAGCCGTGGATCGTCGGCTATGGTCGGGTCTAGCGAGTACAGTGAGGTCGATGCGAACGCTGTAGAAATCATAGCCATGTCCGCAGCAGGAAAGAGCGTTCGCACATCCCCGTAGGTCACGCCGCTGAGCGAACGCGTATACGCATAGCCCCAGCGAGACGTTGCCGACACATGACTCATCGCATCCATTCCGTACGTCAGCCCGGGCAGACCGTAGTGCGAAGCAATCCAAACGCCCGCCTTGTTGTGTGCCAAATCCACGAACTTCGCCTGCTGCTCGTGGGGTAAGCGCACATACGTCTTGTAGTTATCGACTTCGAGCGACTGCGCCCGTTCGAACTCCCGCTGAATCTGAGCATCGCCATGGATTGCCCGGTTAGTGGGATAGAAGATGCGCTCACCATCGAAGATCTCGGCCGAAGCAAAATAGCGGGGCCCGACACGGGCATCTGCCGCGAAGGATTCTTTGATCTCTTCTTGCAGATACCCCTCATCGCCCTGTGATTGGAGGGTGGTGAAACCGTAGGCAAGCCAGAGACGGCCGCCTGCATCCCCTGCCTCCTGGATCGCTCCGTACATATGATTATGCGATTCCCACAATCCAGGCATGACGGTCTTGTCGTGGGCGTCGATGTACTTGTCTATGCCCGCGACCTTGGCCGCATTGGCGCTATGTGGGTTGATGCTGACGATGCGATTTTTTACGACGGTGATGTCGACATCCTTCGTGGTCTCAGCACCTAAGCCATTCCAGAACGTCCCGGCGTAGATGACGACCTTGCTGGTGGGCAACTTGCGTTGATAAGTCAGGTCCACGGGCACAGCCGTGGGCACCGCACCCGGCCTCGCTGCGATCGTGTGCAGCTTTGTATTGGAGAGATAGAGGATCGTCTTCGAGTCACCGCTCCAAGTCGGCGAGTCAGAATTCTCATGATTCAATTGCACAGCCGAGCCGGAGGGTATGCCCTTCTCGTCGACCGGCATGGTCCACAAAAAATCATCCATCACGAAGACGATCTGCTTGCCATCCGGAGAGAACGTTGGGCCGTTCAAACCCCGCGTCAAGATCGTGTTATCCGGAGCGGCGGGCGTCAGTACGTATTTTCCCGTTGCAAGGTCAAGTGTCAGTATCTCGCTGAGGCCCTCCCGGAAACGCATGTTGAAAGGCTTCAACACCGCCATCGTCAGGGTCTTACTGTCAGGCGACCAGCTCGGCTCCGACGGATAGAAGAACTCCTTGAGGACTTCCTTCGTATCACCCGTAGCAACATCGGCAACGAAGGTCGCGCTCTCTTGATCAAGAAATGCGATGGACTTGCCGTCCGGTGACCACTTTGCGCTAACCTCCGCTGCGTCACCCGTGCTGTGGGTGACGCGTCGCACTCGCTTCGTGGACAGATCCATGATGTGTAAGGATTCGAAACCATCCGCATCGGTGCTGAAGACGATGCTCTTTCCGTCAGGTGAAAACGATGCGTCCTGCTTATAGTAGGTGTCGCTGGTGATCGCTTCGGGTTTTCCGCCCAATGGCATAAGCCATAGCTGATTCAGCGCTTCGAACAACACCTGTTTGCCATCCGGCGAGAGCTGTGGATGCAGAATGCCCCTCACTTGTTTCGGGGCGGTCGAATCAAAGTCATAGATGCGATGACGGTAACCCGGACGGTTGATGTCGAAGTTTGCGGAGAAAGGGATACTGGTGCTCTTGTCCGCAGTTAGGTCCGTGACCAGGATCTTGCCATCCCCGGTGTAGAGAGCCTTCCCACCGGGAAGCCACGAGACATAGAACGGAAAGACATCCTCAGCTTCTCCGACCTTTTTACCGTCCACCACCAGTTCACTCTTGCCCGCGCCAACAAGGGTGAATGCCAGTTTTCCGTCAGGAGAAAACGAAGGAGACTCGATGTGCGGCGCCGCCGCTTCCGCGCCCCCATCTGCTTTGGGCAAGCTGTAAACTTGCTTGATCGCACCCGACGCGTTCACCGATTCGATGTCGACACCCGAGACACTGGCGCCATGACCGCGTGCAATTCCCACGCCGCTTACGAAGGCAATGCTCTGGCCGTCCGGTGCCCAGGTCGGTTCGTATTCTTCCTTTTCTGTGGATGTCTTTTGCGTCAAGGCGCCGCTTGCAATATCTACAACCCATATGTCGTAATTACCCTTCATCGCTCGATCTGAGGCGAAGGCGACCTTTGTTCCGTCCGGCGACACACGAGGCTCGCGATCATCGCCGTGACCATTGGTCAACTGGCGTACGCCAGTGCCATCAGGCTTCATAACCCAGATATGAAACTGCCCCCCCTTATACCCCTGGAAGGCAATGAGATCACCTTTTGGTGACCAGTCTGGGCGCGCCGGTTCAAGAAACGGATCGGTGAGGCGCTTTGCTGTACCACCACCAATCGGCAGAGACCAGAGTGTCTCCTGCAGATCAAACACGATGGTCTTGCCGTCCGGTGAGACCGTTGCAGCCATGTTGGTCCCTTCCGTCACAGCGACGGACTTGATCACAGACTTTCCGGGCGCTTTCTCAAACTGCGCAGAAGCGACCGGCATGGTGCAGGCGGCAATGGCAAAAGACAAAGGAAGCACAGAATGGAAACCGGCAAGACGAACCGACAGCATGCAATCTCCTGAAGCGAACGGCGAAAAACGATTGTCCCTTGCCAGGGCACGTTCGACCCCGGCAAAGGACAGCTTTACGTTCAGCTAGAAATCCAAACGAGCCGAGAACTGCAGTTGCCGAGCATAGAAGGCAAGCACGCCGGATGTTGAGGTCGGCGTCCCGTAGTTCGCGAGGCTGATATTCGTGTTGTAAGAACCATAGTTGGAATGGTTAAACAGGTTGAAGGCCTCCACGGATGTCGTGACCTTGTAGCGGTCCTTGATCGTGAAGATCTTTGCGAGGTTCGCATCGACTCGTTCAATCGGCAAAGCACGGAAGCCGTTACGATCCGTTGTTGTTAGACCGGTTGCGGCGTCGTAATGATTGTGGCTTGCAGGGTTATAGAGCCTCGCGGTTGCAAGGTTATAAGTCTGCGTCGCGGAGAGCTTCGAGCAGACCGAACCAGGCAATGCGCCCGTTATTCCGACGCCCCGAACGCAGAAGCTGCGATTAGCGCTGGCACTCTGCACCAGTCCGGTTGGGGGTGTCGCCGAAACACTGGTGGCATAGGCGAGACCAGAACCGTAACGATACACGATGCCGCCACGGATGCCCCACTTCCATTGGTAGTCCGTCGTGATTGCCAGTGTGTGACGCTGGTCATCTACGGAATTCGCCCATTCGTTTGCGTAGTTGTAGGGATTTGAGGCGTAGCTGAACGGTCCGCCTGAATTGTCCTTCTGCAAGCCATACGTATACGAAACCATTGCGCTTAGACCGAACTGGGTCTGTTTCCGTGCACTGAACATCAATTGCTTGAGCTGGTTTGCGATGTAATCCGGCGTTTTGAAAGTCTGGATGACTGAGTAGTGCGTGTTGGGCTGTACGCGGACGATCGAACTTGCCGTGTAGTTCGCCTGATTCCAGCCGGTGTTGGGATCGTAGACGCTGTTGGCATCGAACCGCCCCCACTCGTGGTGCATACGGAACTGAACGTAATCCAGTGAGACAGTCGTCTTAAACGGCAATTCCTGCTGAATACCGATCGTCGCTTGTCCTGACCATGGTGTGCGAATGTTTGCATCATTCACCTGGATCGATTGATAGACATTTTGTGGATTCGAAACGAAGCTGCTCGGATCGATGGCGCCGAACGGCTTTAAGAGACTAAAGCCAGGGCCGATGGTGGCGGCGGCCTGCACCGTATTTACGCCATTGAAGACCTGCGCATCGATAGACTGATTCGCATTGATTTCGGCGAAGTAGATGCCTGCTCCTCCACGCAGCACGGTCTTGCCCGTACCGAAGATATCGGCGTTGAAACCAAGGCGTGGCGCGAAGTTCCAATTGTTGCCGTTCTTAGGAGTAGCGATGCCATTGACCGTGTTATTGCCCGCAGTGATCAAACCAAGATCGTTGTCGTAGCGAACGCCTAGGTTCAGCGTTGCACGAGGTGCGATCTTCCAGTCGTCGTTAATCCAAAAACCTAACTGGTTACGCTTGATGTTGACATCAAAGTTGCCAAACGCCTGCGTATACGAGGTCACATAAGGGCTGATTGCCGCGTAGTCCCAAGTGGTTGGATCCAACTGGTTCGGGAATACCGAATCCCAGGTACGCGGCGTTGCAAACTTGGTTGGATCGGTGCTGATTGTGACCGTTCCGCGAGCGTTTTGCGGGAAGGATCCCACGTTCCGAACGAACAGGTACTCCGCGCCAAACTTGAAGCTATGCTTACCCTTCAGCCAGAAAGCATCATCGCGAAACTGAAAATTCGACACCGGGAGGTATGACGGATAGTTATACGCCGAACCAATGACCTGGGTCGGGAACGTCATCTGCATACTGGGTACCAGCGGCGTGTTCACGCCCTCCTGGTAGTACCAGCCATGAAACAGCGTATTCACGAAATTTGATGAGATATTGCGTGTCCACGAACCGATGTAACCGTAGTCCTGCAACGTGCTTGAGTACTGGCGGCTGATGGAAGAGTTACCGGTCGGCAGCTGGTCGGGCAGCTTCTGGCTGTACTTGAAGTAGCGGACGAAGATGTGATCTTTGCTGCTCGGCTGGTAGTCACCACGAAAGAGATATTCATTAGTAGTGAACGCGTTGCTGAGCGAATAGTTAAGCTGCCCCGCAGTAAAGCCGATCAGGGTTGTGTTCGTCTGCTGGGGCCTTCGCTCACCTTCGTAAGAGCCAAAGACCCACAGCTTGTCCTTGATGATGGGGGCTCCCAACGTGCCGCCATACTGCTGATCGGAGAACGGCAGAACCGTCTTCGTGATCGGGTCCTTCGCGTCAAACACGTCATTACGGAAGTAGCCGAAGAGCGTGCCGTGAATACTATTGCCGCCGGACTTGCTTTGCATGTTCATCACCAATTGCGAGGCGCGGCCCTGGGTCGCATCGAACTGATTGGTGATGATCTGGAATTGCGCAAGTGCGTCGCGGCTGAATTGCGCCTGACCGAAACTCGAGTCAGCCCCGTTAGCCGTTACCTGCTGTCCATCCAGGTTGAACTGCTGGCGCCCGCCGTTCAGTGAACCGAGTGGGCTGTAGTTGGTGATCGCGTTTCGTCGGATACCCGGGATCAGTGTCGCCAGATCCATGTAGTTACGACCGTTGAGCGGAATCTTCGCCATCGTCTGCGGATCGATGTTTCCGGACACCTGCGACGTCGTGGTGTCGATGGTTGCAATGTCCGCAGTTACTTCTACCTGGGTACTATTACCCGCGCTCAGTGTGAAGTTCGCAGTGACCGACTGCCCCACAAGCACCGTCACCTTTTCCACGACAGTGGAGAATCCAGGCATTTCGGTCTTCACCGAGAAGTTAGAGGCCGCGAGGCTCGGGAACTGGTACAGGCCGGTCCTGTCGGAGACCGTGTGAAACGTCGCACCTCCTTCAGTGGTTGCGGTGATCTGCGCACCGACAACGGCAGCGCCGCTGGCATCTTCCACTTTGCCGAGAATCGCCGATTGCTGTGCGTGAAGTGTGATGGCTGCGAGTGGCAGAGCGAGAATCGTGCTCAGAATGGAACGCTTCAACATTTCCCTCCGGGAACAACTGGAATTTTGCGTTGCGACAGCATGTTGAATCGCGGCAGCGGCGAACACATAGAGCCAAGAGTGCGCTCGAAGCGTAAAGAGTGCGTGATGGCTACGCGACAACTGCGATCAGAAGACAGGGCAGTCCGAAGACGCTCGCATCGGAAGACACGCTACGAATTCAACAGGCAAAAGAAGGACTTCGGAACAAACATCCGCGCTGCGGTAGAAGCTCCCTCCAAGGGAGCTTTGGCGGCGAAAAGAAGAGTCGTTGAGACTTCGGTTGCGAAGCTCAACGGGTAAACATTGTTCGGGTATGGACCTGAGCATAAGGACAATGGTGTCGCGTGTCTAATTAGTTTTTTTTGAGTGCTGATAGAAACTTCTGAGGACTCGCGATGAACCTCCTGTGCTAGCGTCATGCTCACACCTCCATCTGTTGCCATTCCAGCAGCGCCGTTCAACCAGCGCTCCGCGCTCTGCACCCTTCGTTCGAGGACCATTACCGCGTATGAAACTTGCTCTCTCAGGCCTGCTCCTTCTCAGCACTCTTTCTCCGGTCCACGCACAGGCCACACCCGACGCAGACAGGCGGATGGCGCACGACATTTTCAAAGAGTTTGTTGAGGCGAAGTCAGCAACGCAGACTGGATCAACCACGCTGGTCACGGACATCGCTCTTCGCCGGTTGAAGGAAGCAGGTTTTCCTGAAGGCGACATCTTCGTTGGCGGGCCTGTACCCAACAAGCACAACCTGGTTGTACGACTGCATGGCAGCGGCTCGATGAAGCCGCTGCTATTGCTCGCGCATACCGACGTCGTGGAAGCCAAGCGCGAAGACTGGAACATGGATCCATTTGTCTTGAACGAGAAGGATGGGTACTTTTATGGCCGCGGTGTGGGCGATGACAAGTCTCAGGCAGCCATCTGGCTTGAGACCATCATTCGCTTGAAGCGTGAGGGCTATAAGGGAAACCGCGACATCATCGTAGCGCTCACCGCAGATGAAGAAGGTGGAAAGTACAACGGAGTCGACTGGCTTCTGAAGCAACATCCAGATCTGCTAAAAGCGGACTTCGCGCTGAATGAAGGCGGGTGGGGCGAGATGGGTAACAAAATCAAGGCCTCGAACGACCTGCAGGTTAGCGAAAAGTATGTGATCACCTACACCTTCAAGGTGACGAACAAGGGTGGCCACAGCTCCATGCCGGTACCGGATAATGCTATCTATCGCTTGGCAGACGCGCTGCAGAAGCTATCCAAGTTCGGCTTTCCCTTGAAGACCAATGAGGTCACGGCTGCTTATTTCACACAGATGGCGAAGATTGAAAAAGGGCCGATGGCCGCTGAACTTGCGAAGATTCCCTCGGGCGATCAGGCGGCGATGCAGAAGGCTGCCGCAGCGAATCCGAACTGGAACTCTACCTTGCGGACGACCTGTGTCGCTACGATGTTGAACGGTGGCCACGCCGCAAATGCTTTGCCACAACTGGCAGAAGCCACGGTGAATTGCCGCGTTCTGCCGGAAGACTCGCCACAGTATGTTCTGGAGACACTCAAGAAGGTGGTCGACGATCCAGAGGTTTCCATTCTCTCGGAACGGGAATCCGCCGGCGGTGTGCCTTCGCCCATGCGTCCGGATGTCCTTAAGGCTGTGAAGCAGGCGACAGAGAAGGTCTTTCCTCGAGTCCCCGTGGTGCCGATCATGGTCGTGGGCGCAACGGATGGCAGAATGCTGCGTACCTTCGGAGTCCCCACCTACGGCGTGCAGGGCTTCTTTTACAACCGCGACGACATCCGATTCCACGGACGTGATGAACGCCTGCCGATTAAGTCCTTCTACGAAGGACAGACCTTCATGTACAACCTGGTGACGCTCATCACAACGCCATAAGATTCGTCGACCTTAGATAAGAAGGAAGCCGTGCGTTTCCCCTCTTATCTAAGGTCGATATGTGAGCTCTCGCCCTGGCTTATGTTCGCTTTCAAATCCCAGAAGTACTTTCCCCCAAAGCACGCGATCCCTTTGCCTCGCACCATACCCGACTACTGCACGATAAGCGTTACGGTTGAGCTGTGAGGTATGGCGTAACCAGCGGCTGTGGCGGTCACGGTGATCGTGCTTGTCACTGATGTGCTTGGCACGGTCGCCGGGGTCCCGGAGCCGCAACCGGTAAGTGCTGAGGTAAACAGAACGCCGCAGCACAGGAGCATTAACAGGCGTACATTCCTACGGCGTCGGTGAAGGAAACAGAAGGGCAGCAAGAAGGAAGCCATCGCCACACCGGAGCGGCGCATCCAGACCGGAGCAGAATCGGCCTGAGAGGTTAGCTTGACGGTCTGAACCGCCAGGCTAACGGTCTGCGGGCCGGCAGCCATTGCCACCGAAGTGGGAGCCAGTGTGTAAGTCATGCCTGTGGCCAGGCCAGTGACGGCGAAAGAGATGTTGCCGGGATACGCAATGGCTCCAGGGCTGAGTGCGAAGCTGAAGTTGGCAGTGCCGCCGCCGGTGATGGTCTGCGAGGTCGTGCCGGAGGCTGTGAAGGTGAAATCGGAAGCCACGACGGTGAGAGCCGCCGAGGCGGAGGCTGCTGCATAGACGCCTGCAGCGGACTGGCTCACCGAGACGGTATGAGCCCCCGCGGCGAGCGAGCCGGTCGGATAAGACGCGGTACATACAAGGGGCGAGGCTGCTCCTGTGCAGGCGGCGGTTACGGCGGCTCCCGCGTCGATGGTGAAGCTGACCGGAGCGCTGGGAGCGACGGTGCCGCTGTAAGTGAGCTGTGCGGTTAAGGCAGCCGACGCAGTGCCGAGAGGCAGAGATTGCGCCGCGACCGAGAGTGAGGAGATGGGCTGCGAAACCGTGTGGGAGACGCTCGTGGAATTGCTAGCGAGAAAGTTCGCGTCTCCAGGGTAGCTGGCCGAGATGGACGACGCTCCGACTGGCAGTGCTGTGAGATTCAAGGTCGCAGTCCCATTAGCCAGGGTGGCAGTGCCAAGAGGCTGTGCCCCGTTCCCAAAGGTGACGAGCTCGCCATCGGTGGATAGAGATTGCGCTGCGTAAGGGCTAAGCACAGCGGTCAACACAACCTGCTGTCCGTACTTGCTGACAGCCGGGCTCGCCGAGGCAGTAAGAGCCGTAACGACGGACTGGGCCGTGAGGGGCACGGAGTTAGAAGTGCTGGCAGCATAAATTGCATCGCCTCCATAGCTGGCGTTGACCATGTGAGTACCAGCGCCGGCCGGGGAAATGCCGCCGGCAGACGCCGTTGCCGTAGTGGAAAGCTGCCCTAACAGGATGGACAGGGTATTCGCGTGATAATTGCCTGCAACAAGATCGGCAATGCCATCTCCGTTGAAGTCCGCGGTCGAGACGGGGGTGGGTCCGTCGCCCGTGGCGTAAGTCACCTGTGTCGCGAAGGTACCGTCCCCCTTGCCGAAAAAGAGGCCGACGTTATCGCTGACATAGTTGGCGACTGCGAGATCGACGATCCCGTCGCCGTTGTAATCGGCCGGGGCGATGGCATAGGGCTGGGTCCCGGTGGGGTAGGTGACCTGCGTGTTGAATGTGCCATCTCCCTTGCCGGCGAGGATCGACAGGGTATTCGCGGTGTAGTTGGTGACGGCAAGGTCAACGATGCCATCGCGGTTGAAATCCGCAGCAATGATCGGAGTCGGACCACTGTCGACCGGGTAGGTCGCGGGCGCGCTGAAGGCGCCGGCTCCCTTGCCAATGAGAACGCTCACCGTGTTGCTAAGATAGTTCGTAACTGCAAGGTCCGTAATGCCGTCTGCGTTGAAGTCCGCGATAGCAATGGAGAGGCTGCCGAGACCGGAAGGAAACGCGGTCTGCGCGTTGAATGTGCCGTCACCCTTGCCAAGAAACACACTCACGCTGCTGCCGAGCGAGTTCGAGACAAGCAAGTCGAGAATGCCGTCGTTGTCGACGTCCGCAGTGGTGACAAAGACAGGCATGTTGCCAGTGGCGTAAGTGGCCTGCGCGAGAAACGTGCCATCCCCTCTACCGATGAGGACGCTGACAGTGGTCGAGCCTGAGTTAACGACCGTGAGATCAGTGTTTCCATCGGAGTTAAAGTCACCTACGGCAACGTAGGACGGACCGGCGCCGGTGGCGTAAGGGATCTGAGCACTGAAGGTGCCATCGCCATTTCCCAGCAGTATGCCAACGGAGTTATCGCGATTATTGACAATCGCTACGTCCGAAAAGCCATCGTTGTTGAAGTCCGCAGTGACGCTGGCAATTGGAGAGGTTCCGGCAGCATAGACTACCTGCGTTGCGAAGGCCTGAGCGAGACTGGCGCTGCCTAATGGTGCCGTGGCGAGCACCGCGTTGTTGTTGGTGGCATCGCGAAAGGAGACGATACCGGTGGGGGCGTTGGCGCTGCCGGTGCCTGCCACGGTAGCGGCGAGCGTGTAATTGCCTGCCACGCCCGTCTGCGTGAGGCTGGTAGAGGTGGCCTGGACTCCAGTGACTTGCAGATTGGCGATCGACGAGACGCTGGCGTTATTGGCTGCGGTGCCGACGAATACTGCCCTATAAGTGTGTGCGCCGCTGGAGGGCCTCAGGCGTACATTCGCTACGCCCGATGAGGTCAGTTGCGCGGAGCCGAGAAGGTAGTTGTCGACGCAGGAGGCACCGGCAGCATCGCAGAACTTCACCTGCCCGGTAGTGACGGGAGTAGAACCGGCGAGGACCGTCGCGGTGAGCGTGACCACTGTGCCAGAAGCAACACTTGCTGTAGGAGATTCGGCGGAACGCGCGGCAAGCGATGTCGTCGTTGCATTCGCTGCAAAGGCGACTGCACAGGAGAGGACGCTGAGAGTCACAGCGACGCTGTGAATCGCGATGCGACGAAGGGCCAGGCGAAGGACCGTGGATCGGACGCGGGCGGCAGGCAGGGGCAGATGGGAAGTCATGGCTCTCCACGAAAGAAATGCAAGCAGTCGAGTGACAACAGAGGAACCCTTCCCTTCGGGTTACGACACGAACCTCCGCGTGCGGTGGAGCATACGCAGAACCGGGGGAAGAAATGCCACAATGAAAGAGAGGAAGCTTGCCGCACCAGTGTACAGATTCCCGGGATGGCCTCGTTGCAGGCATCGCGATGCTGGGCAGTTCTGCTGGTGTGCGGTTCACGCAGGACTCAGGTGGCGAGTCTCCACACCTAGCTTCCGCTAAAACATGCTGCCTTCAGTCCATGGCATCGAGATGGAATGGCTCACTGTCGTGCCGATCGACTGCACATCAAAGGAGGAGAAGAGGGAACCCTGCCGCACATGCGGGGTCCGTGCATGGTTTTGCGGTGCGTCGCTTGCGGGCAGGCGACTTCGGTATGGCTTGTGTCCGCACAGACGCCGTTACCGGTGTACTGCCTCTGAGAATTCTTTCTCAGAGACTCATCACGATGGCAAGTGTCAGCAGGCCGCACCTTCCGCTCGAATTGCAATTGCGCAAGCCCACGCTTGCAAGGACACCCCTTGAGCGATCGCGCGGCAGGTTTGCACCATCTTGTCTTAGGTTGTGAAAAGGAAATGGTAGGCACGAGGAGACTCGAACTCCTGACCTCTACCGTGTCAAGGTAGCGCTCTAACCAACTGAGCTACGCGCCTGCGCAGGTGACGACCGGGCCTGATGCTTCCGCCGCTGCCGTCTTCTCAGTGTACGTCGGCTTTCGCGTGAGAGCAAACGGTTCGTTCCACAATTGTCATCAAGCGGCTGGTTTCAGCTTCCTCATTACCAGGCGATGCAGGTGCCCTGCCTGTTCTGGCGTGAGCGACTTGGCGGGTACTGCTTCGAATCCGTCTCGGTGCAAAAGAACGATGACGCCGCTTCCCTGCCGCGCATCCAGCAGTTCGGTCCAGGGCCGCAGACGCTGCGGAAGCGGCTCGAGTGTTGACGGATCTGCGTGCGGACCAAACGCGTGGAAACGCCAGCCGGACTCCTGCAATACCATCTCCCGAACTCCGTCCGGCATGGGAGAGGCGCCGTTCCGCTGGCGTCGTCGCCGAAGTCGCGACACGCTGATCAGGATACCGGCTGTGATAGCCGACAGCAGCAACAATAAAGGCAGGATGGACCCAGCTAGGTTGGCTCTGCCCGGCGGGCGCAGCAGCGAGATCAGGTCCCCGACGGCCCCGCACAGCGGGATCACAATCAATGGGTAAACCATGCCGGGCAGGGCCGTTCCACGCGTGGCCTTTCGCGTGGCGACGCAGACCGCCTGATCCCACTCGCGCTCTGTCCATTGGTAGGTGATCCGCAAGGCTGCTCCGCGTCGCAGAGCGACATTAAAAACTGTATGGCAGTCTGGCACTGTTGCACCAGACTTGCACCTACAACGTCGGTTGTACTGAAAGACACTGTCCGCGCAGAGGTGGCTGGCGCTGCATACTAGGAGGGTTCACCTAAGCAACAAAACCCGCCGAACGGCTCATGGAGGCGACTGAAAACAACCGATGACGCTGCTTCGCCAAGCTCGCGCACTGCCTAACCTTCTGACGTTGGTGCGGGTCATCGCCATCCCCTTCTTGGTGAAGGCAATGCTGCACCGGCACGAGGAGGTGGCGTTGCTGATCTTCGTCGTTGCCGGCGCGACGGACGCCGTGGATGGTCGTCTGGCACGCCGCCTGAACCAGAGCACAAAACTTGGTCAGTTTCTGGATCCCATTGCAGACAAGCTGATGCTATCCACGCTCTTCCTGACTGCAACCTCTATAGGGCTTGTTCCGCTCTACGTGACGGTGCTGGTTTTTGCGAGGGACGTTGGCATCCTGCTGATTGCCACGCTGCTTTTCTTTTCGCACACCATGCGCGATTTCCGGCCAAGCGCCATCGGTAAGACCAACACCCTGGTCCAGATTTTCACGATGCTGCTGGTGATGGTGACAGCCGTCCGGACTACGCCCGAGCTTTCGCACTTGAGGCACGGGTTGCTTGTCGTGATCGCATGGCTAGCCCCTTTGTCCGCCGCGCAGTATGCGTGGGTCGTGATTCATCGGATTGGGACAGAGCCGCTGGAAGCGCTCTAGGGGTCGGCGACCAGAGCCTCTCGGGCTCGTTCTTTGAGAATTATTCTCAAAGAACACTTGTTTGCCATTGCAAGCGCCTGTCCTCCGGCCTACACTTAGGACTGCACTGGTCGGATATCGTCTGGCCTTGCCCTATTCGAATGCTGCGGCTGACAAAAAAAGCGGATTACGGCCTGATGGCGCTGAAGTACCTGGCGGAGCAGGCACTACTGAGCGGGAAAACCGGCGCAGCAAGTGCTCAGTCCGCCAAGGACATCGCCGAGGCGTATCACATTCCTCCGCAGCTGCTTGCGAAGATTCTGCAGACTCTCGCCCGGCAGGGAATCCTCGAATCGCACGCCGGAACCAATGGTGGGTATGCGCTGGCGCGGCCTGCCACCGAGATCAACGCTTTTGAGGTGATCCGGGCCATCGACGGTCCCTTGTTCATCACCAGCTGCATCACGATTCACGGAACCTGCGACCTGGCCGGGCACTGCACCATCAAAGAGCCGTTGCGCAAGGTAAATGACAGCATTAAGGATCTGCTGACCGGCATCATCATCGCCGATCTGGCGGAAGTTCCGGATGCAGAGCCTTCCGCGACACTTGGCGGTGGCCTGGTTTCCATTGCTCTTTAGCGAGAGATTCGCTCTCTGACGAGAGATTGCTCTTTAGACAAGTCTGCGCTCCGCAAAAAGCAGACAGACATACGCAGTACCTTTGCTCAACCGGGCCGCTGGCCTGTAATGGATCAGGAGAAATGAAGCATGAGTCTCGCCACCGAAATCGAACTGTTGGAGTCCACGCCCGTACATAAGGGCGTTCAGTTGCCCATCTACATGGACAACCACGCAACTACGGCGCTTGACCCGCGTGTGCTTGAGGCCATGCTGCCGTATATGACCAAGATCTACGGCAACGCCGCCAGCCGCAATCACCAGTTTGGCTGGGAAGCCGAGCAGGGTGTGGACCTGGCGCGTGAGCAGATTGCGAAGCTCATCGGCGCTACGCCGAAGGAGATCATCTTCACCAGCGGCGCCACCGAGGGCAACAACCTTGCCATCAAGGGTGTCGCGGAGATGTACCGCGAAAAGGGCAACCACATTATCACCCAGGTGACCGAGCACAAGGCTGTGCTGGATACCTGCAAGCGCCTGGAAAAGAACGGCTTCAAGGTCACCTACCTGCCCGTGCAGCCTGACGGCCTGGTCTCGGTCGCTGACATCGAAGCAGCCATGACGCCGGAGACGATCCTGGTCACGATCATGTACGCGAACAACGAGATCGGCGTGATCAACCCCATCGCCGAGATCGGCAAGCTCTGCCACGCAAAGGGTGTGCTCTTCCACACGGACGCGGTACAGGCTGTGGGCAAGATCCCGGTCAACGTGCAGACAGACAACATCGACCTGCTGTCGCTTTCCGGCCACAAAATCTACGGACCGAAGGGTGTGGGCGCGCTGTATGTTCGCCGCCGCAGCCCGCGCGTACAGCTGAACGCACAGATCGACGGTGGCGGCCACGAACGCGGTATGCGTTCGGGCACGCTCAACGTCCCCGGCATCGTCGGCTTGGGCAAGGCCTGCGAACTGGCCGGCGAGGAGATGGTTGCTGAGACTGCTCGTCTTACGGGCCTGCGCGACTATCTGCGCAAGCGCCTGGAAGAGAAGATTGATTACACCGCAGTAAACGGCAACATGGACCATCACCTGCCCGGCAACCTGAACATGAGCTTCGTCTACGTCGAGGGCGAGTCGCTCCTGATGGGCATCAACGACATCGCCGTCTCCTCGGGTTCGGCCTGCACCTCGGCCACGCTGGAGCCGTCCTATGTTCTCAAGGCGCTTGGTCTGGGCGATGACGTCGCTCACTCTTCCATCCGCTTCGGCCTTGGCCGCTTCAACACCAAGGAAGAAGTGGATTACGTCGCAGACAAGCTGATCGACACCGTCCTGAAGCTGCGCGAATTGTCGCCGCTGTACGAGATGGTGAAGGAAGGCATCGACCTGACCAAGATCGAGTGGACCGCTCACTAAGGAGTCCCGATGAAGGAGCCGACGGGCAAGACATGGCTATCCACGATGTTGTTCACCTGGATCTCCAGCATGGCCGCCGGCTACTTCTTCAGCACGCCTCTGACCTGGCGTGAGGCTTTGAAGACGTTCAATTATTCCGTCGCGTTTGCGACACTGGTTTGGCTTTTCGCCCTGGTTCGATGGAACCGGGCAATCATCAAGGGTTAGCATCCGGCAGGGATTTGCACTGAAATCTGACCGGCAAGCATCTAATTAACGCATTCGCTCAACAGGAGACGAACATGGCATATAGCGATAAGGTTGTTGATCACTACGAAAATCCCCGCAACGTCGGCACGCTCGACAAGAGCTCGTCCGAAGTTGGCACCGGCCTCGTCGGCGCTCCTGAGTGCGGCGACGTCATGCGCCTTCAAATCAAGGTGAACCCGGATACCCAGGTTATCGAAGACGCGAAGTTTAAGACCTTCGGCTGCGGCTCTGCCATCGCTTCCTCGTCGCTCGCGACCGAGTGGGTGAAGGGCAAGACGGTCGCCGAGGCTCTCGCAATCTCGAACACCGAGATCGTGAAGGAACTCGCTCTTCCCCCCGTCAAGATCCACTGCTCGGTTCTGGCGGAAGACGCCATCCGCGCTGCGATCGGCGACTGGAAGAAGAAGAACAATGTCGCCGAGACGGAGTCTGCGCTCGTCGGCGCATCCGCGTAAGCTCACTGTACCTGCAACGCGCAGAGGTGGTGCCGCCGATACTTGGCGAAGCCCTCTGCGCGTTGCCGTTTGTTTCACCCGCTTTCTGAAGCTCGTATGAGAGATCTCCGCTCAGCCACGCAATGCATTGCACTCGCCGCCCTCCTTTCGGTGAGCTCCGCCCCCTTGACCGCGCAGCAGATTGTCCAGCGTGGCGCCTTGGGAGCGCCGGCCCAGGTATTGGATGAGACAGACCAGTGGACTGCGCCGCTGCTGCTGGCGGAAGATCACGATGTATCCATCTACATGCCGGATATCTCAACGCCGCAGTGGCTGCAAAGTAACTACGGGAGTTACGTAAACAGGGGCACCTATGTGCTTTCTCTGTTCACCTTCTACCGCACACCGGCTGCCTGCCGAGCGAACCAGGTAGCCTGGGGATTGGGCGATGCCGCACACCTGGATGCCTGCCTCGACACAGGCTATCGGGCGCGCCGTGCTCTTATCGACCCGCAATCGAAGTCGGTCACCTTGCAGGCGGCAGTGATGGTCGATCAAAGCGGTAATGTTCAGCCGTCCACGTTGCGGGATGATCCTTTCTTCCGCACATGGGACCAGTTGGACAGCAACACACAGCTCGCGCTCAAAAAGGCAGATGAATTCGTCTCTCGACAGATGAAGATCTACGACGCCAAACAGCGTAGCCTGCACTAAGTAAAGGAACAGTCATGTCCGTAGTCGGCATCAGCACCACCACCAGCAACGAGATGAGCGCGCCTGCACCGCAGGCCGGCGCCCCTGTATATTCCAGCCCCATCGCTCCTCCAGTTTCCGCACCCGCAGACAATGCGAAGGCGCAGAACATTCAGGTGACCGAAAAGGCGTTGAAGCGCATCCGCGCTGCCATGGCGAAAGAGAACGTCAACGGCGAGCAGGGTGGCCTGCGCGTCGGTATCACCGGCGGCGGCTGCAGCGGCCTGAGCTACAACATCCGCTTCGATTCGCAGCCGCGCGAGCGGGACCGCGTTTATGTCTACAGCCAGGATGGCGACAAGGTACAGATCTTCGTTGACCCAAAAAGCTTCCTGTACCTCAGCGGCATGACCCTCGACTTTGAAGAGACGCTGATGCGCCAGGGCTTCAACTTCATCAATCCGCACAGCACCAAGAGCTGCGGCTGCGGTTCATCCTTTACGGCGTAACGCGGGAACGTCCGCTACTCTGCTGTGGTTGGTCCAATCATCTGCAGGACCGGCTCTACGGACTCTGCAGGGAATCCACCCACGCGCGCATGCTGACGGATAGTTTCCGCATCGGGCGCGATGTAGACGCAATACATCTTGTTTGGGGTAACGAACGACTCCAGCCATTGAATCTTCGGCCCCATACTCTGCAGCACGCCACACGAAGTTTGCGACATCGCCTTCAGCTGATCCGCAGACAGATCACCCAGGCCGGGAACGTTACGTTCTATGACAAATTTAGGCATAGGGAGCACTCCTTGCTTGATTTGGCCGCAATGATAGCAAGCCCCGGAGATGCGGTCTGTTCATCGACGAGTCCACCGCAAAAGATTTGAATATTCTTCTGCCGCCTCTTCAAGATGAGGGAGGCCTGCGACTGGAGTACCTCGAAACCGCCAGCCATAAGGGACTCTGCGTACCCACGCGCTTCTATCTCATGAAGGACGCCCATGGTGTTGCGGTAGGCGACATCAATCTGCGACTACATTCCACGCAGCAGATCCTGCTCTATGGGGGGCATATCGGCTACACGGTGTACCCGCAGTTTCGCGGTGAGCACTATGCTGCGCGCGCGGTTCGCCTGCTGATTCCTGGGGCACGCGGCTTCGGGATCGATCCCCTATGGATCACTACAGACCCGGAGAATACGGCATCTCGCCGCACCTGTGAGCTTGCCGGGGCGGTCTACGTTGAGACGATTCAAATTCTTTACCATCAGGCGATTTTTCCTGAGGGCCGCCCCTGCAAATGCCGCTACCGGCTATCGACCGCGCATGAATCCAAAGCGCAGAAAGTACCATCGGAACAACCATGACGTACTTCGAAGTCTTCAGTCTTCCTCACAAACTCGCGCTCGACACCGCCGCCCTTGAGAAGAGCTTTTACAAGCTCTCACGCGAGTTTCATCCCGACCGCTTCGCTTCGAAGCCAGCAGCAGAGCAGGCTGAAGCGACGGAGAAGTCGTCCCTGCTGAACGATGCTTACCGCGCGCTGCGTGATCCCATTCGCCGCACGGAGTATCTGCTGGAGCTTGAGGGCGTGGAACTGGAGGAGCAGTCCGTCAAGGCGACCGAGTCGGCCCGTGCCTCCGGGACGCAGAAGAAGCAGATCGTTCCGCCCGATCTTCTGGAAGAGGCTTTCGAGCTGAACATGGCGCTGGAAGAGATGAAGATGGCAAAGAAGATGGGCGATGATGACCCGCAGCTTCGTAAGGATCTCGAGGCCGCGAAGACCAACTTCACCGGCATGCTGGATGCCGCAGGTAAAGAGCTTGAAGCGCTGTGGACCAGTTGGGACGCGGCTGTGGACAGCGGCGACGATGGCGCGAAGGATGCCGCAAAGGACGAGATGGTGGCGCTGCTGAACCGCCGAAGCTATCTGCGGAACCTGGTCCGTGACGTGAACGCCGCGCTGGACTAGCTAGCTGCGTGGCGTCTGCCAGGGCTGCGTGTGTTCGATGCGTTGCGCGAAGCGCTTGCGGGCGGCCTCGATCTCATCGCGATTCTTCTCTGCCCAGATCCAGACACCACAGAAGGCCGCGCTCAGGCCTGTACCCAGCTGCGTCAGTTCGTACTCGACACGCGGCGGTATCACCGGGAAGACCGTGCGCAGCAGCAGCCCGTCACTCTCCATCTGTCGCAGCGTCTTGGTCAACATCTTCTGGCTGACGCCCTTTAATTCTGCCGCGAGCTCTGTGAAGCGAAGGCGTCCGTGCTCCTGGAGAGCCTCCAGCGCCAGCATGGTCCACTTGTCCGCGACGCGGCCGATGATCTCGCTCACCAGGGCGTCGAGCGAGGCGTTACCCTCACCTCCGTCGGGCGGAACGACGGCCTTCGGTTGATCCATCTTCGTTGCAGGCTTCATGCGCACAGTCTATGCCCACGCCGATACTCTCCGGGTGGTAACCATGGCGCGAAAAGGTGCGTACTTCCGCGATTCACGAGCGCATCCTATGCTCGACAACGAGGTGAAAGCACATGCAGATCAAAGACAACACCATTCTCATCACGGGCGGCGGTAGCGGCATCGGACGCGGTCTGGCAGAGGCCTTTCACAAAGAAGGCAATCACGTCATCATTGCGGGTCGCCGTAAGGAAGTTCTGGACGAGGTCGTCGCAGCCAATCCCGGCATGAGCGCGGAAGTGCTGGACATCAACAGCGCGGAAGCCATCAAGACCTTTGCTGCTGACCTGATCGCGAAGTATCCGAAGCTGAACACCGTGCTGCACAACGCCGGCATCATGAAGAACGAAGATCTGAAAAAGGGCGAGACCGAAGACGCCGAGGCGACGATCGCTACGAACCTGCTTGGTCCAATCCGTCTCAACTCGGCGTTGCTGCCACACCTGTTGCAGCAAACCTCAGCCACTGTGATGACGGTGACCTCGGGCCTAGCGTATGTTCCGCTCTCCATGACACCGACGTACTGTGCGACCAAGGCTGCGATCCACTCTTATACTCTTTCGCTGCGCTTCCAGCTGCAGGGCACGGGCGTACAAGTGATTGAGATCATCCCCCCATACGTGCAGACAGAGCTGATGGGCGACCGTCAGAAGAACGACCCCATGGCGATGCCGCTGGCCGACTACCTGCGCGAAACCTTCGCCGTGTTGCGCGATCAGCCAGAGGTGAAAGAAGTCGTCATCGACCGCGTGAAGCCGCTGCGCACCGCACCGGAGAGCGGTGACTTCGAAAACTTCTTCAATACCTTTAACCAGCGCATGATCGCCGCCCGCCCGAACGGATAGGCACAACGCACGAAGCAGGCTCGACAGGAATGTCGCGCCTGCCTCCATTGCTGCGTGCAGATCGTTCTGATTGGTCTCGTGCAGTCCTGAGCAAAGCAACGCAGCCAAAAGCATCGTTCTTCCTCTACGATTGCGTTTCAGAAGAAATCAGGGGAGAGACAGAATGATCAAGAGTGTCATGGTTGCGGCTTTGGCTCTGGGCATGGTCGCAGGTGCAGCGCGAGCATCGGAGCCAGACGGACTGATGCTGCCCACGGGCTTTCATGCCACGGTTGTGGCCGAGGGATTAGGTCCAGTTCGCCATCTGACAGTCCGCGACAATGGCGATATCTATGTCTCTACACGGCATCCGCGCAATCAGCCTTCGACGGGCATCATTGCATTGCGACTGGGATCGAATCATAAGGCTGTGCAAACGGAGCATTTCAGCACCGTTGATCAGGCGACCGGTATCCGCATGTACAAGGGCGCGTTGTACGCCGCATCGCCCACGGCAATCTACCGCTTTCCTTTGGATGGAAATGCACTTGTGCCTTCGGCGGCACCGCAAACCGTGGTCGATGGTCTGACGGTCACATCGAACCACGTCTTCGCCTTCGACGGGAAAGGCGGCCTGTTTGTCGCGTTCGACGGAGCGAACATCTGCGCCGACCCCGCGGCCCCCAGAGACAGCAAACCAGTCGGACTAAAGCCTTGCCCAGCCCTCACGACGAAAGCCGGCATCTGGCGCTTCGATGACTCCAGGCTGAATCAGAAGTTCAGCGACGGCGAACGCTTTGCCACCGGCATCCGCGATATGTCCGCACTGGACTGGCGCGCAGGCGACGCTTTGTATGGCGGCACACATGGTCGCGACGGCACACATGCCATGTTCCCTGAGGTGGTCAGCGCGACAGAGGACGAGGCTATTCCCGACGAGCTGTTCCGTATCGAAAAGGCAACGGACATGGGCTGGCCCTACACGTACTACGACGGCGCGCGTCAGAAGCGCATTCTCGCACCCGAGTACGGGGGCGACGGGAAAGCTTCGCCCTCGGAGGGCACTTACGCGAAACCTGTCGCAGCGTTCTTCCAGCCTCGCCGTCCCGCACTGCTGGACCTGGTCGTCTACAACGGCAAACGGTTCCCTGCCATGTACCGCAGCGGCATCTTCGTTGCCATGCATGGCGGCGCCGATGCGGACGCGACCCCGGAGGGGCAGGCTGGCTACAACATCGTGTTCGTCCCCATGAAGAACAATCAGGCAGGCAAACCCGTGGTGTTTGCCGATGGCTTTGCCGGGCCGCTGCCGAGTGACAAAAATCTGAAGAGCGCCGCCTACCGACCGGTCGGCGTGGCGGTAGGACCCGACGGCGCGCTGTATGTCGCAGACTCCAACAAAGGACGGATTTGGCGTATTGCTTACGGCGAAAAACCGTAGCGGTCGTCTCAGACGTCACGCAAGGTTAGGCGGGTACGGTCCACGGATCGTACTCGCCGACGGACCACAGATGCCCATCGGGATCCCGAACAGTAAAGGCCTGACCGCCATAATCCATGGTCCGCAGCGGCAACACCACCTCTGCACCGGCTGACAGCGCCTGCTGCCACACGGGCGTGCAGTCCTTCACGATCAGGTACACGCTGCTGGTGTTCTTTCCACCGACCTCTGAAGGCAGTGCCATCACGTTGGCCAGCTGCCGATTGTGGCCGGCGGTACCGACCATCAGCATGCCATTTCCCAGCAGCAACTCGGCGTGTTCGACGATACCGTCCGCGGTCCGGTAGACGGCATGCTCGGTAAATCCGAGCGCAGCCTTCAACCACTCGATGCCGGCGTTCGCGTCGCGGCATAAAACACTGGGGATGATGGTCACGGTCTGCCCGGGAATGCTCATGCGCAGCATCCTAACCCCACTGCTTATTCACTGACTACATCCACGATGAGACAATGAAGAGTCGCGTGGAAGTGCGTCTTTCGCGCATCCGCGAGCATCCGAAAGAGAGTCATGGCAGAACAAAATCGCGTCGTCGGCATTGATCTTGGCACCACAAACTCGCTGGTCGCTTTCCTTGAGGGTGGCACTCCCGTTGTGATCCCGGGTGAAGACGGATCGTCTCTGGTCCCCAGCGTCGTCGCCATTTCCGGCGACACCATCACCGTTGGCAATGGAGCGCGCGGCACACTGCTGACGCAGCCTGGCAACGCCGTCTACAGCGCGAAGCGCCTGATGGGCCGCGGCATCAACGATGTACGCGATGAGCTCGCGATGTTCCCGTTCCAGGTAGTTGAAGGACAAGATGCGGACGGCGCTTTGAAGTTGAAGGTGGGCAACCGGACCCTGACGCCGCCGGAGATCTCCGCGCTGGTACTGGGCCAGTTGAAGAAGAACGCGGAACGTTTCTTCGGTTTCCCCGTCACCCGCGCCGTCATCACCGTACCCGCGTACTTCAACGATGCGCAGCGCCAGGCGACGAAGGATGCGGGCCGCATCGCCGGACTGGACGTCCTGCGCCTGGTGAATGAGCCCACAGCCGCAGCGCTCGCCTATGGTCTGGACCGCGAGAAGGAAGGCACCGTTGCGGTGTATGACTTCGGCGGCGGCACCTTTGATGTGTCGATCCTGAAGCTGCACGATGGCATCTTCGAGGTCATCAGTACCAATGGCGATACGCACCTGGGCGGCGACGACATCGACAACCTGCTGATGCACATCGCGCTCGACGAGATTGCGAATGACCTCAGCCTCCCCGCTACCCCCGAGAACGTTCAGGCCGTGCGCAAGGCTGTCATCGAGGTCAAGATCGAGCTGTCCGCGGCTGCCTCGGCGAAGTTCGACCTGGCACTTACGGACGGCAAGCGGTACCAGCGCGAGATCACGCGCGAGCAGTTTGAGCAGTTAATTGCACCGGTCATCGCCCGCACCGCCGCACCTGCGAAGCAGGCATTGAAGGACGCAGGCATCACGCCAGAGCAGATCGATGAGGTCGTCCTTGTCGGCGGATCGACACGTATTCCGGCGGTTCGCAAGCTGGTCGACGAGGTGTTTACGCTGTCGGCCCGTGGCAAGAACGCGCACACCGAACTGAACCCCGATGAAGTCGTCGCGCTCGGTGCGGCCGTACAGGCCGACATTCTGGCGGGTGGCTCCGCCGCAACGAATGAGCTCCTGCTGCTCGACGTCACACCGCTTTCCCTTGGCATCGAGGCCCTCGGAGGCGTGGTCGCAAAGATCATTCAGCGCAATAGCACCATTCCCGCATCGGCGACGGAACACTTCACCACCGGCGTCGACGGCCAGACCAACGTGGCCATCCATGTCGTTCAGGGTGAGCGCGAACTCGCGAAGGATTGCCGCTCACTCGCCCGCTTTGACCTGAAGAACATCCCACCCATGACCGCGGGGCTACCGCGCATTGAGGTAAAGTTCCTGATCGATGCCAACGGCATTCTGCAGGTCAGTGCGCGCGAACAGCGTAGCGGACAGGCCGCTGAGGTGGAAGTGAAGCCGAGCTACGGCCTGACCGACGACCAGGTGGAGGAGATGATCCTCGCCTCGTTCGATCACGCCGAGGACGACCTGAACCAGCGCCAGTTGATTGAGGCGACCAACGAAGCCAACACCATCAAGGAAGCGGTCGAGAAGGGTCAGAAGCACCCGGCCTGGCAGCAGCTCACACCGGATGAGATCGAGAAGATCCATGCGGCGCAACTGGAGCTCGATGCGAGCATCCGCGGCCAGGATTACAAGGTGATTCGCGCCGCCATCGATCGCCTGGACAAGGCAACGACTCGCTTCGCAGAACTCATGATGGATACCGCCGTATCGTCTGCATTGACGGGTAAGACCATGGGCGCAGCGGGTGATGACATGGGCGAAGGCCCAAGCGCGCCGCATCCGTTTGCACCGGCACAGATCGACGAGAGCAAGGCGAAATAAACTTACCAACCCATCGTTCCGGGCGGTCCCTTGAAGGGGCCGCGCACCTGCGACGTGATCCATCCGCCATAGAAGTCGCCAGGCTGCGGCTTAACTACCTCTCCATCGACAGAACACTCGTCGACGATACCGGCGTAAAACGCCAGGTGGTCTTTTAAAGCGGCGTAAGATCCGGCCGGGTTCGCATAGCTCCACGCCGCGCTCCGAACCGTGACATCGCCGATCACGATATCCCAGTAGGTTGCCAATCCCTTCCACTCGCAGAAGCTGCTCCGCCGCTCCGACCGGAGGACGTGCGACATCGCGATATCAGCCTGCGGAAGGTAGTACACGGGCGGATGACTCGTCTCCAGGATCCGAAGCGCACGGGTCGTATCGGCCAGTACGATTCCCTGGTGCACGATGCGTAGATGTCGCGACGTCGGCTCCATCCGCGGTGGTCTCGGATAGTCCCATACTGATTCCGGCTCGGTCTTGTTGATCACTTCGCATCGCTCCCAAACGGTCACATATTGAGACGCGCCACGCACGTAGACTGCGCATGTACGGGTGATGCCATGAACAGTGCAGACAAGCGTTTGAACGAGATGAACCGGCTCAGCGATATGGGCCACTTTCCCGCGTTGGTGAATGCAGGAGCAACACTGAACATCCTGTTAACGATTGGCATAACGTGGTGGCTGCAGCCACGTCATCCGCAGGCCTATGCGCCTATGCTGTGGATCGCACTGGTACTGATTCTGAATCTGACGCCGGTCGTGCTTCTGCGCCTCACCATCACAAGGGCTACGACCTATCCCCGCCTGCGCGAGATGAACTTCGTGCGTGATCAGCACAAGTTTTCTGACTGGGTGTATGTCGCGGCGTCCGCGAACATGGCGTTCTGGGTGCTGGGATCATGGGCGATGTCTTCGATCTCGCATCGCCCTGCCAGGTTGGCAGCATTGGAGCTGATCGCTTTCGTTGCGACGTTCTCGCCGGTGCTGCTCCGTACGGCACGCAGAAGCAGCACTGGCGAACGCCTGTTTAACTAACCTCGAGTCCGCCTGTTGCGCCGTAGACCTCACCGGTCACGTAGCTCGACTCCTGGGAAGCAAGCAGCACATAGAGCGGAGCCATCTCTACCGGTTGGCCGGGACGTTTCATCGGCGTCTCGCTGCCGAATTCCGGAATCTTCTTGTCGGGCTGTCCACCGCTTGTCTGCAGCGGAGTCCAAACGGGTCCCGGCGCCACGCAGTTCACGCGGATACCGTCCTCCGCAACCTGCCGCGCCAGCGCCCGTGTGAAGGCGAGAATCGCGGCCTTGGTCGGCGCGTAATCCAGCAGGCTAGGGCTGGGATGCGTCGCCTGGATGGATGCTGTCGTGATGATGGAACCGCCCGGCGGCATCAGCGGCAGGGCCGCCTTCACCGTCCAGAACAATGAGAAGACGTTGACGCGATACGTCTGCTCAAACTGCTCGGTCGTGATGTCCGCAATCTTCTCGGTCGCATGCTGCTTACCCGCAACGCACGCCAGGATGTCGAGACCGCCCAGCTGCTTGTGCGCCTGCTTCACCATCGCGACGCAGAAGGCTTCGTCACGTAAATCGCCCGGAATCGCGACGGCCTTGCGACCCGCCTTCTCAATCAGCGCGATGGTCTCCTTCGCGTCCTCTTCCTCTTCGGGCAGATAGTTGATGGCAACATCCGCACCTTCGCGCGCAAAGGCGATCGCGGCTGCGCGGCCGATGCCGCTATCACCACCAGTCACGAGGGCCTTGCGATGCGGGAGACGTCCGTTGCCTTTGTAGCTCTTTTCGCCGTGGTCCGGCTTCGGCATCATCTCGGCGGCTATGCCAGGGACAGCCTGCGGCTGGTGCTTGAATTTCGGCTGCGGGTACTGCTTCGTTGGGTCCTGCAACTTATACAGATCAGACATGACTTCGATCTTCCTTCCGGCACATGGGGAGTGCGCTTTCAAGCCAATAAGATGCCGCCGCAACGTGTCTTCTGTGCCTGCGTGGCGGGCACTGGCGGGCTGTTCGATAGAATGAATTGCGAGAGCAAAATTATGTCTGAGCACACCCTCGAACTACCCGAAGTCGACCTTTCGAAGCCGCCCGCGGAGAATATCGTCCGCGTGACCTTTCAACCGGAGAACAAGACGGTCGAGTTCCCCTTCGGATCGCTGCCGTACGACGGCCACGGCCAGCCCATGAGTCTGCTTGACGTTGCCGAAAACTACGGCATCTTCATGGATCACGCCTGCGGCGGCGTCTGCGCCTGCACCACTTGCCACGTCTACGTGAAGCAGGGCGAGAAGGGCCTGAACGATCCGGAAGATGACGAGCTCGATCGAATCGACCTTGCCGCCGGGCCGCAGACGAACTCGCGACTGGGCTGCCAGGCTGTCATCACCGAGCCCGGCACGTATCTCGTCGAGATCCCCGCCTGGAACCGCAACTACGTACAGGAAGGCAAGCCTGCTGCAGTGCTCGCCTCTGGTAAGGAGTAACGATGCCCTTTGAATTCGGATGGGAAGACACCGAGGAGATCGGCATCCAGTTGCAGGAGAAGTATCCGGAGATCGACCCGCTCACGGTCCGCTTCACCGACATGCACAAGTACATCACCGGCCTGACCGGTTTTACAGGCGATCCGGCCAAGTCGAATGAGGGCTTGTTGGAAGCGATCCAGATGGCCTGGCTCGACGAATACAACGACGCCAAGTAAGTGACTGCGAATGTCAGCGAGGGGGCACGACCAAAGTCGTGCCCCTCGCCGCCGCCGTACTCCGCGACCGCTGCGCATAAGATAGAGGGTGTTCGCCGTCTCTTCGCGCCTGCATGCCAACCTTTGCCATGACCGATAAGCTGCCCACGCTGCACGAGTTCTTCGCGCCGGGCGGCGTGCTGGCTGGTTCTTCTCTGAACTACGAGCATCGCAAGGGCCAGTACGAAATGGCCAAGGCAGTCGAGAAGGCTCTCGAAGACCATCGCCACCTGATCGTCGAGGCAGGCACGGGCACCGGCAAGACACTCGCGTACCTGCTGCCGGCGCTGCGTATCGCACGTGAGCGCGGCCAGCGCGTCATCATCTCGACCGGTACGAAGAACCTCCAGGAGCAGCTGTTCTTCAAGGACATCCCCTTCCTCGAGTCGCTGCTGGGTCCGCTGAAGGTCTGCTACATGAAGGGCCGCGGCAACTACGTCTGCAAGCAGAAGCTCTACGCGCTGACCGCCGCGCCCATGCTCACAGGCCTGGAAGAAATAGACCAGTTCCACAAGATCAGCGCATGGGAGCGCGACACCGAAACGGGCGATCGCGCGGAGATCTCCGGCATCCCGGAGAACTCGCCGCTCTTCAGTAAACTCGACGCGCGCAGCGAAGCCTGCCTGGGCCAGACATGCCCCAACTTTGAGCCCTGCTACATCACGGCGATGCGGCGCAAGGCACTTGAGAGCGACATTGTCATCGTCAACCACCACCTGTTCTTCGCGGACCTGAACATCAAGCAACAGGCCCCCGGCGCGCCCGACGCAGGCATTCTGCCTGACGCAGCCGCGGTCATCTTCGACGAAGCGCATGAGATGGAGTCGGTTGCCAGCGACTACTTCGGCGTCGCCATCAGCCAGCAGCGCGTGGAAGAGCTAGCACGCGACACGGAGATGCTGCTGCGCGCGAAGGCCGTTTCGTCTTCCAGTATCGAAAGCGCAACCGTCAATCTACGGGAACGCGCGCGCGGGTTCTTTGCTTCGCTGCCGATGGAAGGCTTTCAACTCGGCCGCCAGCCCTTCCACGACCGTCCGGGCTTTTTAGAAGAGCGTGGTGAGAATTATGCGACCTACCTCACGGCACTGGACCGACTGCGCGACGAGCTGGACCGCGTGAAGGATGTGGACGAGGTCAACGGCTTGAAGCGGCGCGTAACGGACCTTCGGACCTCCTCGAGCTTCCTGATGGAGGCCCAGGATCCGAACACTGTCTTTTGGATCGAGCGCCGCGCAGCCGGTGGAGTCAAGAACTTCAGCCGTCTGCAGACGGGCACTCCTGCGGCCTTTCATACCTATCTACAAGCCACTCCTATCGACGTCTCGGAGATCCTCCAGACCTCTCTCTTCGCAGGCTTCAGCTCTGTCATCCTGACCAGCGCGACGCTTACCGTGCAGGGCGGCTTCGACCACATTGCGAGGCGCCTGGGACTCGTCGGCGCGCGCGAGCTAACGGTGCCGTCACACTTCGATTACACCAGGCAGGCGCTGTTGTATCTGCCGCCATATATGCCTGATCCCCGCGACCAGGACTTTATGCCGCAGGCTGCTGAGCGCATGCGCCGCGTCCTGGAGCTGTCGCGTGGCCGCGCTTTCTGCCTCTTCACGAGCTACGCGCAGATGAAGACCATGTACGAACGCATGCTGGTCGAGTTGCCGTTCCCTCTGCTGCTGCAAGGGCAGGCGCCACGCAAGCAGTTGCTGGACGAATTCCGCGAAACGCCGAACGCCGTTCTATTCGGCACTTCGTCCTTCTGGCAGGGTGTCGATGTGCAGGGCGACCAACTAAGCTGCGTCATCATCGACCGGCTGCCCTTCGCTGTGCCGAGCGATCCAGTCCAACAGGCGCGCATGGAAGCCATCGAATCCAGCGGCGGCAAGCCCTTCCATGACCTGTCGATCCCGCAGGCCGTCATCACGTTGAAGCAGGGCTTCGGCCGACTGATCCGCTCCGCCACTGACCGCGGAGTCCTCATGCTTCTCGACAGTCGCATCCAGCGCCAGAGCTACGGCAAGATCTTCCTCGACAGCCTGCCGCCCTACCGCCTGACACAGGACATCAACGACGTAGAAGCCTTCTTCACACGAGAGACGCCAGTCTTGTAGCCGGGACGACGCACGGATGCCCCGCACTGAGAGGTCCACGGATGCGAATGGTCCCCTCAGTGCCCTGGCGACTCGCGAGTTCCTCAGTTGATGTTCAGCGTGACAGTCGTGGAATGGCTCACTGCGCCACTCGTTCCGGTCACGGTGATGTTCGATGTCGAGGTGGCGGTGGACACCCCGTCGCCGCACCCGCTCATCACCGCGGTGCACAGCATCGCGGCGAAGAGCAATGTCAGCAGGCGGAATGCTACTTTCCTGCGCTGGAGTGGCAGGAGTAAGAGGAGCGACGCAAACGACACAACTGCAGCGATTGCCTGTTTGGGGTTCTGCCTGGCCTGACTTACCTGGGTGGGCACATTAATGGTCATGGTGGCGGCTGCGGCTTGCGTGGTTCCCGGAACAAGGCTCGCCGGCGTAAAGCTCGCGGTGGCACCGTTCGGTAGCCCCGTGGCCGTGAGGGTGACGGCGCTCGTAAAGTTTGCGCCGGCCGTCGTGGAGAGAAGCTGAAGGGTGTACGTTGCAGTGGCGCCGCGCTGTACCGTCTGCGAGGGATTCGGGACGGACAGGCTGAAGTCAGCAACGGGAGGTGCGACGCTTGTGCCGGTGCCGGTGAGCGTTGAGCTCTGTGTGCCGACACTATCCACCACGGAGAGTGAAGCCGATGCACTTCCGGCTGCGGATGGACGGAACGAGACCTGGATGGTGCAGGACGCACCTGTTGCCAGGGTGGTGCCGCAGGTATTCGTTCCCAGGGTGAATGCCGATGCGTTGATACCGACGATGCTGATCGAGGTGATCGGCAGGGCTGCAGTACCCCCATTCGTCAGGGTGAAGACCTGTAGGGCGCTGGCGCTGCCGACGTTGACGCTGCCGAACGCGGCAGTGGCAGGCGTGAGGGTTGCTTGTGGCGTGGCGACTGTTGTGCCGGTGCCAGACAGTGCAGCGCTCTGCGTCCCGACGGAGTCGTTCACTGAGAGCGTTGCCGTGGCGGGACCAGCTGCAGTCGGCGTGAATTTCACAGCAATGGTGCAAGTGGCACTCGCCGCCAGAGAGGTGCCGCAACTGACCGTCCCCAGCGCAAACGATGCTGCATTGGTGCCGCTGATGCCAACCGAGGTGATGGGCAGCGCGGCGTTGCCGGCATTGCTGAGCGTGAAGGTGATGATGGCGCTGGAGGAGCCGACCACCACAGTGCCGAAGCTGCCGGTTGCAGGACTGAGTGCGGCCTGCGGCGCGGTCGTACCAGTACCGCCCGAACCCGTTCCGTTGAGAGCAATGACCTGGGTAGCACCTGCGACGTTGCGGTTGTTGTCCGTGGTTGTGAGCGCGCCTGTGATGGCGCCGGAGACAGTCGGGGCAAAGTCTACAAAGTCTCTGCACTCTCCGCCCGGGGCCAGTGTGACGGTGCTGGATGTCGGAGTGAGCAGCGAGCAGCCATCGCTGTAGCCCTGTTGCTTGTTCAGGAAGTTGGCGGAGATGCTCGGATTGGTCCCGCTGGCTGGGACAGAAAAGATCAAGGGGCTGTTGCCGATATTTGCGATCTGGACCTGTGTGGGAATGCCGTAGGTGGTGCCGACGGCGAGAGATGGAAAGGTGAGCTTAGGCGCATTTTCCTGGTCTGCCTTGTAGACACCGCCTACCGATCCAGCAGGCGTATAGAGAGAGCCGATTCCATACACACTTCCGCCACCATCGACGGTGATGACGCCCGAACCGGCCGCGACGGAGAGAGCATAGTTGCCGTTGCCATCGGCCTTGACCCGTGAGATCTGTTGATTGGCGCCGCTGCCGGCACCGGACACATAGACATCACCAGCACCGTCTACCGCGATGGACCCATTGGGAGACACGTTGCCGCTGGAGAAGACGCTTGTCTTGAATTCCCCCGAAGAGGTTGGCACAACGGCCGTCAGACCATTGATGTCCGCGGTATAAACGGTTCCTGTACCATCGACCGCTATCCCTCCGAAGGAGTCGGGCTCCGCGATCTTTGCCTGGGAGTAACGGCCACCGGGCAGAGGGGTCAGCCGAACGACCACGCCACCGCTGTTGCCGTCCCCGCGAATGTCACCGATGTACACATTGCCGCTGCCGTCAACCGTGATGCCCTTCGGACTGTTCAGTCCCGTGGCAACGGTCGTCTGCGTGTAGCCGTTGGAGGCATTCGGCGTGAACTTTAGAGCGACGGCAACGCGGTATGCGGTGATGGGGTTCGGGTGGTCGGTGACATATAGATTCCCGGCACCATCGACCGCAATGCCTGACGGTCCCTGTAGACCACTGGCGATGACAGTCTCGGTGTACGTCCCTCCGGTGCCAGGCGTTTCCTTCAGTACGCGTTGGTTTATCGCGTCGGAGAGGTACACAACGCCGTTCCCATCGACTGCAATGCCTGTGTAAGAGATGGAACCTGCGCGAACCTGCGTGCCGGTGGCCGGGATAAAGGCGATCTGCGGTCCGGTACCTGTTCCGGAGACTGGCACGTCTGCAATGACGGCACCGGCATTGTCGACCAGGGTGACGGCACCGGCACGTGTGCCAGCGTGCCGTGGAGTGAATGTCACGGCTACCGTGCAGCTTGCACCGGCGGCATAGGCTGTGGCCGCAGCGCAGGTTCCGCCGCCCGCGTCGGTGAAGTCCAGCCCCGTCGCTCCAAGTGTCGTGACCCGATAGCTGCCCAGTGTGGCCGCTGCTGCGAACTTGTAAGTCAGTGTCTGCGAAGTGGTGCTACCCAGAGCGGTGTCGGCGAACTGCAATCTTGCCGCATCGACGCTGGAAGCTGGGAACGCCAGGAGAGGAGGCTGCCCGACTGTCAGCCCCTCGACGTAAAGTGTGTTGCCGTCCTGTGCCACCGCTAGCCATTGGGGCTCGAGGTCGTCGGGGATGGCAGCGTCAAAGTAGCCGAAGAGCCGAAGGGTGTAGCCGCCGCCAGTGGGCACGGCCTTGTAAATGTGATGTATGTCTGTGGCATAGACATTTCCGACGGCATCCACCACCAGGCCCTGCGGGCCAATGAGTCCTGTCATCAGGACACTCTGTGTAAAGCTGCCGCCTGTCAGAGTTTCTTTCAGGACGCGTGAGTTTCCAGCTTCGACGATGTAGAGGTTTCCGCTGCCGTCGACACCAACGCTGCTGGGGGAGTTCAAGCCGGAGACAACCGTCGAGGTCCCGGCGCTGGATATCTTCATGACGCTTGTGCTGGTGGTGACATAGACATTTCCGGCTGCGTCTAGCGTCAAGCCAGTTGTGAATGTGGAAGGGAGAGTAAGCGTCGCAATAGAAGTTTCGCCGCCGCCACCAGGCGCAAATCTCACGACCTTGTTGCCTTCGATCGCGAAGAGAGTCCCACTCGCGTCGATTGCGATGTTGCCGGTCACGTTGCTGGTACTCGTAAAGAATTTGCTCTCGGCGTACCCCGTCCCGGTGGGTGTGGCCTTCAAAACGATGTTCTGAGCGGCACGGGAGACGTAGTAGACGTTGCCCGCCGCGTCGACTGCCTCCCCGAGGGCTGCGGGGTTGGTCGTGCTGACGACCGTTTGGGCATACGCCGTGAGGGACAGCAACAGGCAGACTGCCAGGGAAGTTCCGAGCTTCAGGACACCTCGAAGTACCCGCGCGATTTGTTCCGAGCGGTTTTCAGGAGCGGAGGAATCGGGGTGGGGCCGGGCAGTAGAACGGACATTCAGGACAGTCTGCATAAGTTCCTCAACAAACATGGGTTCTTGGGGTGCGTCCGGGTACACGCTCGATGGCGACAATGGGCAGAAAACAGGCATGGCCGATCGAGACATCGGGGAGACTTGATCGCTCTGCAGTACTTTGCGCGCGGACGCGGCACTCTTCGAATCTTGGTTTTGTGAGGTTTTTCTTAGGCCGTCCCCAGTTTTGGGATGCTGCCCTAACTGCTTGACAGATAACCCCTTATGTAGTGGTGCGTAGAAATCTGCACGCGTGCGAGGCGGCTGTGACAGGTGAGGACGAAGGATGCCTGCTCGTCCCCGAAGCCTGGAATTCCCGGGGACGTTGGCGCGTCGCGGATTGATGCCAGGAACTCGCACGAGTGAGATAGGCTGATTCTCACCATGGCTCGCGTCCGCACGATCGTCACGCCGTTGCTCGCAGCTGCAGCCGTCAGCGTCCTGACCGGCTGCCGGCCGAAGGAGATGCAGCGCTGCGTGGACGAGCATGACAATGTCGTCGACGATAAGCTTTGCGCGAATCTGCCCCAGAACGCCGTGCAGCAGAGGCCTGACGGACATGGCGGCTTTGTCCCGCTGATCATTCCGTACCGCTACTACTACGGCGGCGGAGGCGGTTATGGGCTGGGGTCACGTGTCTTCGGCGGTGGCTATCAGCCGCAGCCGAACCACATTTACGGCAGTCCGAGCAGCGGTAGTCGTGGGGGCTTCTTCAGCGGCATCACACGCGGCGGCTTCGGGTCACACTTTGGCGGGGGCGGCGAGTAATGCAACGACACGCAACACAGCCGCGAGAGAACTGGCGGCGTAAGGTAGAAGTCGATGGTCTGACGTTTCATTCACCGGAAGACCTTGCGCAGCAGGGCGCCGTCTATTGGGATGAGTCTGCCTTCTACAGCTTTACTGCTGCGGAGATCGACACACTGGAAGCGGCGTCGAATGAGCTACAGACGATGTGCCTCGCCGCTGCGCAGCACATCATCGACACGAAGCGTTACGCTGACCTGACCATTCCGCAGGGGGCCATCCCGCTGATCGAGCGCACCTGGCAGGCGGAACCTCCCGCGCTCTACGGTCGATTCGACCTGATGTACGACGGCAGCGGTCCGCCGAAGCTTCTGGAATATAACGCCGATACGCCAACGTCCCTGATTGAAGCTGCGGTGACACAGTGGAACTGGCTGAACGAGATGCATGCGGGCGCGGACCAGTTCAACAGCCTGCACGAACGCCTGATCGCCAAGTGGAAGGACATCAAACCATACCTGCAGCAGCCGGTGCACTTTGCCAGCGCGGACAGCGAGGAGGATGTGCTGACCGTCGCTTACCTGCGCGACACCGCCGAACAGGCGGGCCTGGCCACAGCGCAATTGCTGATGGAAGAGATCGGCTGGGATAACGGCGCGGGGCGTTTCGTCGATTTGGAGAATCAGCCCATTCGCACGCTGTTCAAGCTGTACCCGTGGGAGTGTCTGCTGGCAGAGTCGTTTGGGCCGGACGCGCTTTCCACTTACGACCGTGTCACCTGGATTGAGCCAATCTGGAAGATGTTGCTGGCCAACAAAGGTATTCTTCCCATCCTGTGGGAGCTGTATCCAAATCATCCCCTGCTGTTGGAGGCTCACTTCGACGATCCGCACGCCATGCGGAGCTATGTTCGCAAGCCTTTGCTGAGCCGTGAAGGCGCGAACATTACGCTCGTCGCTCCGGGAGCGTCGACCAAGACAGACGGCCGGTACGGCGCTGGTCGGTTTGTCTGCCAGCAAGCGGCGCCACTGGCGACATTCTCTGCTGCGGATGGCAGCGCGCGTTACCCGGTGCTGGGTTTGTGGATGATCGACCAGGAGTGCGGTGGCATGGGTATCCGCGAATCGCGGACACCCATCACCGGGAATCTCAGCAGCTTTGTACCGCACTTGTTCCGCTAGCAGACGCCTTTACTGAGGCGTCTGGGTTGTTCCCTCGGTCGTGCGTGGGCGCATGACGCTGCTGGAGCCGTTGTTGAGGCCCCGCGTCTTCCCGTTGCCCGTCGGCAACGCTCCGCTGCCACTGTTTGCCGATGCTGCGTTCCCCTGCAGCGTCACGATCAGGGCTTTCGCAGGCTCATTGGAAGCGTTCGCGTAGCTGTGCGGCGTGTTCGCGTCGAAGTAGACGGCGTCGCCCGCTCCAAGCCTGTGTTTGCCTTCACCGTGCGTGATATCCAGTTCGCCCTCCAGCACATACAGGAATTCGCAACCTGGGTGCTGATGGGCGCGGCGCGGAGTCATATTCGGCAGGAACTCGGCGAAGTAGGGATCAAGCTGACGATCCGGGATGAGATAGCCGAGCGACTCGAAGTAGTACGCCGGGTCATCCGTTCCGCTCTGCGGCAGACGAATGCGATCCTTGCCTCGCTGTACGCGGAAGAGCGTCTTAGGCTCCGGCTCGAAGAAGTAGCTCAGGTCTTTGGAGAAGACTAGCGCGATGCGAGCCAGGTTGCGAAGGGTCGGCACGACGCGTCCAGTCTCAAGCTGCGACAGGAAGCTGGCCGAAAGACCCGTATGGCGGCCCAACTCGACTAGGCCCATCGACTTCTTCAGGCGCAGTTGCTTGATGCGGTCGCCAAGGCGCTTCTCAGAGATAAAGGACTCAGCGGCCTCTGTGGCGACGCGCACGTCCTTTTCCGCTGCTACTTCCGGCGGCGTGATGGGTTGCGGGGCCAGTTCTTGGGGGTCGATCTGGATTGCCATGGGGTCGGTATGCTCCTGACGGTCGGCGAGTGTGGCAAGCCGAAAAGATGTTGTTATTCCGTCGAAAGATGTACGTCTCGCTAACACTGCTGGATTGGAGCCAGATGAAATAGATTTCGTGGCCTGTGCAAAAAAAATGTGACGGATTTGCAGCCCGGTCATATAGTCCGATAGCTCGCACAAGCTCCCGCACAACCCGGTGAAAGCCGTTCAGGGCGATCGCGATGCTAGGCTTTGGGAATGAATGCCTCCGGCAAATCTGGACTGACTCGGTACGGCATCCTGCCGCTGGTCGTCCCGATTTTGCTGACAGGCTGCGCGAGCGAGGGGCCGCTTCGACCACCGACACTGCGCCTTCCGGCTGTCGTCCGAGCTCTAAGCGCCCAGCGCTCCGGCCCGGGGGTGGACCTGGCATGGACCAACCCGACACGCACAACGGACGGCGTCTCGCTGACCGGAAAACACGGTGCGGGCAAGCTCGCCGCCGAGATCTGCCGGGCAGAATCCTTCGCCGCGAACGGCAATTGCTCTCCCATCGCGAAGATCCCGGTTGAGGCCGGAACGCACACCAGCTTCCGCGATGCGCTGCCCACGGACCTTATGGCCGGCCCGGATCGCGCACTACGCTACCGCGTCCGGGTGTTGAACGGCATGGGCAAAGGTGCTGCCTATGCCGAGATACTTACCGCCGCGGGAGAGGCGCCGGCCGCGATGCGCGGCCTGACCGCGTCGCCCGTCGCGGCTGGCGTTGCGCTTCGCTGGCAACCCGGCGCGACAGCGCAGGACCGAACCCTGCTCCACGTGACGCGTGGCGATGCGCCGGTCGTGGCCTTCCGCAATAGTGCAACCCCCACGACGCTACCGCCCGATGTCGCTAAGCCTAGTGAAACCAAGCCACCAGCGACGACGCTGATGGCCGTCGAGCCCGGGCCGCACGATCCGGGGGGCGCTGTCGACACGGGCGGCCGCGCCGGTGTTACCCAGACCTATACGGTCTACCGGTCGCGTCCTGCGCACATCGGCGGTTTGGATCTGGCGATCAACGGCGAATCTGCGTCTGTCACGGTCGCTGCGTCGGCCCTGGCGCCTCCGCCTGCGCCACCCACTGGTCTGGAGGCGGTTGCGAACACGCTTGGCTCTCCCTCCATCGATCTGGTCTGGCAGGCTAATACGGAGCCCGGTGTCGGTGGATACCTGGTCTTTCGCGCAGATGCCGCGGGGACCCCGACGCAGTTGACCGCGTCACCTGTGCGAGGCTTCAGCTATACCGACGCCACCGCGCAGCCTGGTACCGACTACCGGTACAGCGTGGCGGCGGTCAGCACGGATGGCCGGGCGGGTGAGCACAGCCGGGAGATTCACGCCTCCATTCCGCAGCCCTGACGAGCTGCGCAGAAGGTGAATTCTCGCTCGTGCTGCGCATCGTCGCCGGCGGAACGGCTCCCATACGGGCGTAGAATCGTAAAGCAGCATCAAAAGATTGAAGGCACAGCGAGGGATACACGATGGCGACGCTCTTGGAGCAGTTGAAGCAGTACACCACGGTAGTTGCGGACACCGGTGACATGAAGTCGATGGAGAAGTTCAAGCCCACCGATGCTACGACCAACCCTTCGCTGATCACTGCGGCCGCCGGCATGCCGGAGTACAGCTACATCGTCGACGACGTTCTGAAGCAGGCGAAGTCAGCCGCCGGTGCGAACTCGGATGATAAGGCTGTTGCAGCCGCTGCATTCAAGACGCTGGCTGTCGCCTTTGGCCGCAAGATTCTTGAGATTGTTCCTGGTCGCGTCTCGACCGAGGTCGACGCACGCCTCTCCTTCGACAAGGAGAAGACGATCGAAATGGCGCACGACATCATCAAGCAGTACGAGGATGCCGGCGTTGATCGCAAGCGCGTTCTGATCAAGATTGCCTCCACCTGGGAGGGCATTAAGGCCGCTGAGGAGCTCGAGAAGGAAGGCATTCACTGCAACCTGACACTGCTTTTCGGTCTGCACCAGGCCGTAGCTTGCGCCGAAGCGAAGGTGACCCTGATCTCGCCGTTCGTCGGCCGCATTCTGGATTGGTACAAGAAGGACACGGGCAAGGATTATGCCGGCGCGGAAGATCCGGGCGTGCAGTCTGTCACGACGATCTACAACTACTACAAGAAGTTCGGTTACAAGACCCAGGTGATGGGCGCCAGCTTCCGCAACACGAGCGAGATCATTGAGCTCGCCGGTTCGGACCTGCTGACGATCGCGCCGAAGCTCCTTGCAGAGCTGGATGCGACCGAAGGCACGCTGGAAAAGAAGCTCGATGCTTCGAAGTCCGCATCCATGGACATCCAGAAGATCACGATCGACAAGGCGACCTTCGAGAAGATGCATGCAGCAGACCGCATGGCTCACGACAAGCTGAAGGAAGGCATCGAGGGTTTCAGCAAGGCATTGGAAGAGCTGGAAGAACTGCTCGCCAAGCGCCTGAAGGAAATGCCCGAGCCCGCACACGCATAAACGCGCTGCGAGCTGCCACCAGGAACGGGAACGGCTACGGCCGTTCCCGTTTTATTGCTCGCTGCAGTTCTTCCACTGCAGACGAGTGGCTTCAGCCGGTCGGTGCTTCAGACTCCCGAGCGTCAAGTCCAAAATGGCGTGCCGCCTCCTGAACGCAACGGCATACATTGACGGTCAACGCGTTCCAAGCGCCGACTGCGCTGAAAGATGGGTCCCCAGCCATGCGACATAAGCTCCTTTCGACTCTTCGGGCACTCTGCCTCATCGCAAGCCTCATGCCAGTCACGGTCCACCTCATGGCACAAACGCCTGCCACTGCACCGCAGACAGATCCTGCCACGGCCGCACCCGTAACCCAGCCCGCGCCCGCATCACCAGCCTCTTCTGCTTCTGGGCAGCCGAACTCGGCGCAGCCGGCCACCCCGGCACAACCAGGTCGCGCCGCGGATGGCTCCTTCACCATTCGCCGTTCTGCCCGTCTGGTGGTTCTGGACGTGGTCGTCACCGACAAGTCCGGCAAGGTCGTCACGGATCTGACACGGGATGACTTCCATGTCACCGAGATGGACCAACCGCAAACCATCCTGAACTTCGAGGATGCAGGTCGCCACACGGTTCCAACCACGCTCGACATCAATTCCACCGCAGACCTGGATCGCCTGGCACCCCAGGCCCCCGTCAACATTCTTCTGCTGGATGAGTTCAACACACGCTTTGAGGACATGGCCTTCGCTCGTTACTCCCTCAAGAAGATCCTGGAGAAGCAACCGGAAAAGCTCCCCACGCCGACGATGCTGATCGCCGTGAACCTTACCAGTTTCAGCGTGCTGGTGGACTACACGCAGGACAAGGCAAAGCTGATCGGCGCACTGGACCACCACTTCGTTGCGTATCCGTGGCAGGTACATCAGGGTGGCTGGATCGCTGAGCGCTTCAGCGCAGCGTTCGGTACGTTGACCCGCGTGGCTGAAGCAGTCACCGGCCATCCTGGCCACAAGAACATGATCTGGATCGGCCGCGGCTTCCCTGCCTATAACTTCGTCAACGGCCCGGTCGACACGGAGAATCGCGTCAACAACGCAGTGCAGCTCTGCGTGAACGAATTGCGCGACGCGCGTGTGACCCTCTACACGGTAGACCCGGCCGGACTGACCGCGACGCCCGGTGGAGGCTACGGTCCCGCAGCCGCATTCAACGACCCGTTCGGCGGGAACTATCAGTTCAGCAAACTGGCGGTAGCAACCGGCGGTCGCACCTTTTACGGACGCAACGATGTGGATGCCGAGATTGCCAACGGTATCCGCGACGGCGCTGCCTTTTACTCGCTCACCTACCGTCCGGGGAATGACTCGGTCGATCCCAAGAAATTCCGCCGCATCAAGATCACACTCAGCCGCCCGGACCTGACGGCGACGACGCGTGAAGGCTACTACGTCCAGCAGGGTCCGGCCCGCGTTAATCCTTCTAATCCATCGCGTCGGCTTGCCTTTGAGTTGATGGCCGCAGACAGCAGCAACATGGTGTATGACGGCGTTCCGCTCACGCTCACGCCCGACCCCGCGAATCCAGACGCCTTCAACATTCACGTCAACGGCAAAGGTCTTGTCTGGACGATGGCAACCGATACCGAGGCACGCCATGCCGATGTCGTCGTCATCGCCTCAACCTTCGACAAGAAAAATAAACAACTCAAGCAGATTGCACGCAGCATCAAGGTGCCGGCGACTGCCGATGTGCCTCCGACCGGACCACTGATGCGCGATGTGAATTTCCACTTCCTGTTGGACCACGATCCGAAGGCCGTCCGCGCTCGCTTTGTAGTGCGCGTCTCTGCCACGGGCCGCATCGGAACGGCGGATGCCCCCATGAATGGAGCCACCCTGCCGCCGCCGAAGTAGCGCAAAAATTGCCCAGACGCGGCACGGTCCCGCCGAAGCAGGACCGTTCTCACCAGACCGGGGGAAAAGTCTACAGATGGAAGATGGATTTATAAGCCGGAGGCTTTGAAGCGACTTCGCTGTTTTCGTCAAACTTCAGGGGAGCAAACGGGCGTTCGCGCTGGGGGATATCAGCGGGGTTCGTTGAGGCACCTTCGCCCTGCACGGCATGGCTGCCCAAGTGGGAGGACAGATGCTTTTTGCGAGGCGCCAGGTGATTGTGGATACCGGTACTGCGCGTGATGAGACTCATGGCAACTCCCTAACGTGTGTCCTTTACAACGTTTTGAAGATGCTCGTCCGGAGCAGATCCAGAGGGTGTTGGCCGGTGCAGCAAAACACGATGCAGACGGCGCGCGCCAGAGGGTAGGCTTCAAGGCGAGAGGCACCTTGCTGCCGCGAAGAATACTCCCAAAACTACTGCGTTCGCAATGGGGCTGAGCCAAAAGATGCGAGGGCGTATCGCATTGCGATCCGCCCTCGCTGCCTTTGAATTAATGAGTCTGCTGGAAGTGTCCGTTAGAGAATGTAGCGGCTCAGGTCCTGGTTCTTCACGATCGCCGCAACCTGCTGGCGCACGTACTCCGGATCGATTACGACGACGCGTTCCACGCCGCCTTCCACCTGCCGCTCAATCACCGGCAGCGGATGCTGCGGTGGCTCGGTCTCCGGTGTGCCCTTGGGCTTCTGCAGCGTACTGGGCTCAACCTGAGCGACCACACCGTTCTCTGCTGGCTTCGCATTCTTGATCAGGTCGGGCGCCTGGAAGCTGATCTCATCCAGCACGCGCTCCATGATGGTGTGCAAGCGGCGCGCACCGATGTTCTCTGTTGTCTCATTCACGCTGAACGCAAAGTTTGCCATTTCCTCAAGAGCTTCCGGCTTGAACTCAAGGCGCAGACCCTCGGTCTCAAGCAGCGCGATGGACTGCTTCACCAGCGACGACTTCGGCTCGGTAAGAATGCGGATGAAGTCCTCAACGGTCAGCGACTGAAGTTCCACGCGGATCGGAAAACGGCCCTGCAGTTCAGGGATAAGATCACTCGGCTTCGATACGTGAAACGCACCCGCCGCGATAAAGAGGATATGGTCCGTCGAGACGAAGCCATACTTCGTGTTGACCGTGGTGCCCTCGACGATCGGCAGGATATCGCGCTGCACGCCTTCGCGGCTGACGTCGGGACCATGGCCGCCCTCGCGGCCGGCGATCTTGTCGATCTCATCCAGGAAGACAATGCCGCTATCTTCAACGCGCTCGATCGCCGTGCGCGTTACCTGATCCATGTCGATCAGGCGGCCCTCCTCTTCGCTGATGAGATACTCAAAGGCTTCCGAGACCTTCATCTTCTTCTTGCGCGAGCGCGATCCGAAGAGGCCCGGCAACAGATCCTTCAGGTTCACATCGGCATCTTCACTGCCGCCCACGCCAACGATCTCAAACGCGGGCTGGTTACGATCCCGAGCATCGATGTCGACCATCCGGTCGTCCAGCTTGCCTTCACGAAATTGTGTGCGCAGCTTCTCGCGCGTGCTGTCCAGCGACTTCGGCTCTTCCGGCTTCGCAGCCGCGGCGTCGAAGTCGATGGCGACCGGTACGGCGGCAGCAGCCTGTGCCTGATCTTCCGGCTTCTGCTCCTGCGAGGCCTTCAATGTATCCAGAGGCGCGGGCGGCAGCAACAGGTCGAGCAGGCGCTCTTCCGCGACCATTTCGGCCTTGTCTTCAATCTCCTCCAGCTTCTCTTCGCGCACCATCTCGATCGATGTTTCGACCAGGTCGCGCACGATGGATTCCACGTCGCGGCCGACATAGCCGACCTCGGTGAACTTGCTGGCTTCCACCTTCAGGAACGGCGAGTTCGTTAGCTTGGCTAGCCGTCGCGCAATCTCTGTCTTACCAACGCCCGTCGGTCCGATCATGATGATGTTCTTCGGCATGATCTCGTCGGCAATCTCAGGCGGCAGCTTCTGCCGACGCTGACGATTGCGCAAGGCAATGGCCACGGCACGCTTCGCCGCATGCTGACCAACTACGTATTTGTCGAGCTCCGCAACGATTTCGCGCGGGGTCATCTCTTCCAGATTGACGGCCTGGTCTTCTGCAACTCCGGGGAGGTAGATCGCCATTAGAGTTCCTCCACGGTGATGTTTTCGTTTGTGTAGATACAGATCTCAGCCGCGATCTTCATGCTCTTTTCGACGATCTGGCGGGCAGAAAGCTCGGTGTTCTCAAGCAGTGCCTGCGCCGCGGCCTGGGCAAAGCTGCCGCCGCTGCCGATGGTCATGATCGCGCCACCTTCAATCTGGTCCGGCTCAATGACATCGCCATTGCCGCCGAGGAGATACATGTGGTCCTTGTCCGCGATCAGCAGCAGAGCCTCCAACTGGCGCAACAGCTTGTCGGTGCGCCAATCCTTGGCGAGCTCAACCGCGGCGCGCGGCAGGTTGCCGGCGAACTGCTCCAGCTTGCTCTCGAAACGCGAGAAGAGTGAGAACGCGTCAGCCGTCGATCCCGCGAAACCGGCCAGCACCTTGTCCTGGTACAGGCGGCGCAGCTTCTTCGCGCTGGATTTCATCACAGCAGATCCGAGGGTTACCTGGCCATCCGCAGCCATGACGACGGAGCCGTTGCGACGCACGCACAAGACCGTTGTCGAGCGGATGCGGCGGCCGTCTGCCTGGTCGTACGGGTGCGCAGCAGGGTTCGGGTTAGAAGAGGAAATCGGCATAGGAGTGTTGCGCGTGGGCGCGCCGGAGCGGCCGCCGGAAGAAGATTGCATCACTCACAAGTATACGCCCGCCGGCACGAAACCCGCATGAATGCTGGATTTCTTCGCTTTCCGGAGGACGTCGCAGCCGCCGTGCAGACCCTGATGCGGAAGCGCGGAAAGGGTCACGAGCGAGGCTCAAAGGCGATGCGGCTAGATCTCTGCTTCGCTCTCCCTTGGTACAGGGCGAGACGACTGGGCCTGATTGGACTGAACATACTGATGCTCAGGTCCGCGGTCGGCCAGAGTGACACGGGTACGGCAGAATCCGCAACGCCAGGGGTACTTGCCTGCCAACGGAAGAATGTAAGTCTCCCACAGGCCGCGTCTTCCGCTTCGATACATCCTGCCGCTCGCGCAGACAGTACAACGGTGCTCACTCAATGTGTGGTCTCGAATTGGATTGGTCCAGGCAGTGGATATAGCCGTGCAGAGGAACAATTGTGACCAATGGATGGTTGGATGCGTCGTTTCGCGCAACTGCAATTAAATCACAAGGATTATGCGTGATACCAAAGTCGTAGCCTGTGCCGCCCGGGTAAGCGCATCGATGCTCCCCAAAACGGCACAAGGCTATAACTCCTTCGCTTTGCTAGCGGTAGCTGGGCGGCGCGGGGTTGCGCACGGCGAACTGGCGCTGATGCCAGTAGGGGTATGGGAGCGGCCGCTGGCTGGCTTGATCCAGTTTCGCAACCTGATCTGTTGACAGGGTGAAGGTGGTAGCAGCGAGATTCGCTCTCAGCTGATCGGCATTGCGTGCGCCGACGATCAGGCTGCTGACCGTTGGCTTACGCAGCAGCCAGTTCAGTGCCACCTGAGGGACAGACTTGCCGGTCTCTGCTGCGACCGCGTCGAGTGCTTCCACTACGGTGTAAAGATACTCGTCGTCGACCACGGGACCGCCCGCGGTACCCTCCTTCGCCCGGCTGCCTTCGGCTGGCGGCTGTCCGCGGCGGATTTTGCCCGTTAGTCGACCCCAGCCAAGCGGGCTCCAGACGAGCGCGCCGACGCCCTCCTCTACCCCAAGCGGCATCAGTTCGTGCTCGTAGTCCCGGCCGATCAGCGAGTAATAGACCTGGTGGGCGGCGTAACGCGCCCAGCCATACTGCGCGCTGATATCGAGCGAACGCTGCAGATGCCAACCGCTGAAGTTGGAGCAGGCAATGTAGCGAATCTTGCCTTCGCGAACGAAGTCGTTCAGCGTGCTCAGGGTCTCTTCCATCGGTGTCAGCGCGTCGAAACCGTGCATGTGGAAGACGTCGATGTAGTCGACGTTGAGACGTTTCAAACTTCCATTGATCTGGCTCGTGAGATGGAAGCGCGAGGATCCCATGTTGTTCGGTCCATCACCGAATGGGAAGGTCGCTTTCGTTGAGATCAGTACCGACTCGCGGGGCAGGTGAGCGATGGCCGCGCCAAGAATCTCCTCCGAGTGACCGTTCGAATACACGTCCGCCGTGTCGAAGAAGTTGACACCGGCGTCCATGCATATGTCGATCAGGCCACGCGCCTCGGCCACGTCGGTCGAGCCCCAAGCCTTGAAGAAGTCTGTTGATCCACCAAACGTCCCCGTACCGAAGCAGAGCACCGGCACCTGCAAACCACTTTTTCCAAGCTGTCGAAATTCCATGGACCTTCAGATGCGCCACCCCTGCGGCGGGGCGCGTCTTTCCGAACGGCGGTGGGCGGAGTCGCGAAGAAAACCGCCAATGTAAACCTTTTTGGCATCGCTCATTCGCGTACGCGGAGAGACGGGGGAAATCGTCCCATGGAGCGTGATGGAAACTCGAGACCCAACTTCCTCGCAGTCCTGCAGGCGCTGCGTTCTCATTGCCGCGCTGCTGGTTGCGATATCAATCGCGCCGCGCATGAAGGCGCAGGCATCCGCACCGACGGCCAGCCGCACGGCCGACCTGCAACTCGGCGGAGGCTTCGCCCTCGCAGCTCCGGATTACGGCCCGGGCATCAAGGGCTTCACGCTCTACGGCACGTACGACTTCCGCACACATCTAGGCGTTGAATTCGACTTCCACCAGCTTAGCTCCCATACCGGCAGCGACCTGTACGAACGCAGCTACGAGATGGGTCCGCGTTACGTGTGGCATCTGGGGCATGGACTGAACCCGTACGTGCGAGTCATGTACGGGCGCGGCGTCTTCAACTTCCCCGCCAACATCGCCAACCTGGCCTACAACATGGGTGTGGCCGGCGGAGGGGTCGATATCCATGTGCATAAGCATGTGAATGTCCGCGCCGAGTATGAGTATCAGAAGTGGTTTGGCTTTCCGCCGCATGGACTTACGCCGCAGATGGTGACCATCGGCGCGGCTTACCACTTCTAGCGCAGCCGTCGAAACGGGTGCCAATGTCCCGCAGCGGAGACAGGGTTCAACCGTTTGTTGCTTCGATCATGTGCAGAGCTTCTTCTAACACTTCGCCGCCGAAGCCTTCAATCCATTGGATACGCGGGTCCCGCCGAAACCATGTGCCCTGCCGCTTGCTGTAGTTGCGATGGCCGATCTGGGCGCGCTCGACCGCTTCTGGCTCGGTCATCTCACCGCGAAGAACCGCTTGCGCCTCCGCGTAGCCGAGAGCTCCCAACGCTCGTGTGGAACCATACTTCGCAACCAGTGCACGCGTCTCCTGGACGAGGCCATCCGCATACATCGCGGCGCAGCGTGCGTTGATGCGTTCGTAGAGCGCCGCTCGATCGGGCATCAGCCCCAGTTGCACTACGCGGAAGCCAGTGAGCGGCTGCGGCCGGCGATCGCTCCATGCTTCGCTCATCGGACGTCCTTCCATCACTGAAACCTCGATCGCTCGGATCAGTTTCGGCAGGTCGTTTGCATGAATCTTCGCTGCATTCGCGGGATCAAGCCGCCGCAGCACGCGATGCAACAACGCGGGGCCTCGCCGGTCCGCAGCTGCTCGCAGGCGGTCGCGCAGGGCCTCGTCACGCTGCGGTACCGGGCTTAATCCATCGAGCAACGCTCTCAGGTAAAGACCGGTTCCTCCCGCAACGATGGGCACATGTCCTCGCACCGCGATGCCGGCGACTGCCTCGCGTGCGGCGCGACCGTAGTCGCCCGCGGTGTACTCTTCGCTGGGCCAAGCGACATCAATCAAGTGGTGCGGCACGCGTGTGCGCTCCTCTCGCGAGGGCTTGGCGGTGCCCAACTCCATCTCGCGATAGACGGCGACGGAATCGCACGAGACGACCTCACCCCCAAGGCGCTCTGCAAGCGCAAGCGAGAGAGCGGTCTTGCCGCTGCCGGTGGGACCAACAAGGACTACGAGCAGGGGTTCTACCGTTACCAAATCCGCCACCACCCCTGCAAAAACATGCCGTGAATCGCAGCACGATAGACGATCACCGCGATAACACCCGCGCCCAGCCAAAGCGCCGCGCCGACCTGCTGCCGCTGCTGCGTGGCGAGCGCGTCCTGATGTTCGTGCGGGATGTTGCGGCGAGGCATGATGTGCAGGATATCGCCCGGAAGGGATCGCCACGGAGCGGCACTCCACCGGGGTCCCATTCTTTCGTGGGCCTATGGCGAAATGATGGAGTATTCGCTGGCAGCGCGAATCGGAGAACTTAACTGGAAAAGGTCGCTTACGCGCGGTACCCCACCCTTGCTGCGCAAGCATGGGCCCCGAATCGTGGAGGATCGTGGGGGCATTGCGATCGAAGAAAGGCTACTGCGCGTCGCCCTGGCCGTCTTTGTTGATGCGGAATTCGATGCGGAGTTCGAGGTTGGGGCCGTGGAACTCTTTCGGCAGCGGCTGCGCCTGACCGAGGCCGGTGATGGAGCCCCAGGCGGCGCGGTCGATGGCGACGTCATGCGTAGAGTAGTCGAGCTTCATCGAGTTCGGAGCGATGTGGCCGTCTGGAAGAATGGTGAACCTCACGCCGGTGATGCCCTGCTTGTTCAACGGGGGCCGGCACTCTTCCGGGATCAGTGGCAGCCAGTTGCGCCGCACATCGCTCAGCAGCCGTGCGAGGTACTTGCTGAAATCGACTCCCTGCATGTCCGACAGGACCTGTACGCCCTGCTTTGTACCGCCCTGCTGGCCACGACCGGTTGAGCCGTAGTCACCACCCTCACCGCTACGCGCGCCGCGTGCCGCATCGGCGATGGACTCACCCGCACTCTTCTGACCGCCAAAGATGTTTCTGTTGGCGGTCGGAGAAGCGGAAGGCGCGTCAGCGAGCGGCGGTGCAGTCCGGCTGGGCTGAGGCGTCGGCGGTGTATTGCGCGGCTGCTGTTGGGGCTGTTGTTGCTGTTGGGGTTGAGGCTGTGGCTGCTGAGGTTGTGGCGTCTGTTGCCGCGGCTGTGCCGGCTGAGGCGTGGGCTTCGGCGCGGGAGGCGCTGGATTGCCGGCGCGCGGCTCCGGAGCCTGCGGGCTGGGCTTGGGACTCTGTGAACTGGTGGACTTCTCGCTGATGTTGGGCGTCGGCCGCGTCGGCTTTGTGAACTTCTTCAGGTCCGGCGGCGTGTCCAGGTCGGTCATTGCGCTGCGGCGGTCCGGCGGTGCCTGCACGATAACCGGCGGGTGCCAGAGGTAGCGCGGACCATAGACGATGACCCAGCCAAGGATCAGCCAGACGATAACCGAGATATAGACAGACTCGCGAAAGCGCGCGCGGGATCGTTCCGCGTCCACTTCGTCCAGCAGCATCACCAGTTCGTGCTGGTGAAGCTCTTCGTAACGGCCACTACGAAACCTGCGGCCGCCGGACACCGCGCTGGGCGTGTCGTTGGGCCGTGCTGTTTCCTGTGAGCTGTCCTCGCCGGGAGGTGTTTCGAGTTGGGCCACGCGTGTGTCGGTCTCTTCAGGGTTAGGACGACTGCCGGGGCCAATTCGTTTCGAACGGCGCGGCTTGTCGCCCGTGGCGCACCTCTATTCTCTCATCCCGGCAGGCAGACCCGTGCCGCTCCGGCGCGTAGAATAGCCCGGAGATGCTCCACTTGCACGCCATTGCGGCACTTCTGCAGACTGACGCCGCCACAACAGCCGCCGCGCATGGCGCCAAGCACGTCGGCGCTCTGAAACACTTCACTGAGAATCTGAACCACTTCTTCCAGCGCTTCGGGATCTGGGGACTTGCCGCCATCGCCCTGCTCGACTCGGCAATTCTGCCCATGCCGTGGCAGGTGCTGCTTGTCTCCGAAGTCCACAGCAATCCCTCCCGCTTCCTGATCTACCCGGTGGTAGCGGCAGTTGCCTCTGCAATTGGCAGCCTGGTGCCCTTTTATGTGGGTCGCCTGGGCGGCGAAATCTTCCTGCTGGGCAAGATCAACCGCGAGCGCTACGAGCGTCTGCGCGATCGCTTCGAACGGCAGGAGTTTCTGGCCATCTTCGTCCCGGCCATGGGGCCGCCGCCAACCCCCATCAAGCTGTTCGAGTTCTGTGCGGGCGTCTTCGAGATGAAGCCCCTGACCTTTGTGGTCGCCATCCTGCTGGGCAAACTGGTGCAGTTCACCATTTACGCGGTCATCACACATGTGTACGGACCCGGTGCACTGGGAACATTGACCGCCGGTCTACGCGGACATACGCACCTGATCTTTACCGTGGTGGGGCTGCTGCTGGCCGCCATTGCGATCTGGGTTATCCGCAAGATCTTCGACCGCCGGCGGGGTACACGTCTGCCCATCGAAGAAGAAGAGCTCGAGGGCAGGACCTCCATCGTCGAGGAGTAGGGCGCCGCGACCTCCCTGTACGCAGGCCGGTCACCCCTTGTCCGGCTGTCCACGCCGGTTGAACACCCAGATGCGGGCATCCCTGCCCTGGCGTCTATTTCTGCTTGTAGAAGAAGTTCTCCACGGCCAGCCAGTCGTCCACGCGGGTCCACTCCGTCGCGTACTTATTGTGCGGTGCGGAGAACAACAGGCCGCGGCCACGGAAGAGACGCAGCTGTCTTGGGTTGTCGTCGATCAGGAAGTCGGCGGCAAGGATGGACTTATCGCCGCAGAAGACCATGTGTGACGGCCGGATGAAGGGGAAGTGTTGTTCCATCCACTGGTACTTGGCGGTGAAGCTGGCCGGGACTTCCATGGCAGCGGAGGCGATAAAGACCTCGTGGTCGCGGCTTAGGCGCTCCAGAACGCGCTGGGCCTCCGGCATAACGGGCAGGGCGCCGAAAAATTCCGGTTCGTTCAGGTAGTTGCCAAGAGCCTCGTGGTGCTCCGGCGGAACACATTGCCAGAGCCACTTGCCGTCCAGGTCTTCGTGGGTGAGTTCGGCGCCAAAGTCGGCGTTGTAGCGGCGTTTGTGTTCGGCCACAGTGTCCGCCATGACCTCATCCATATCGACTGCAATTCTTGCCATGGTTCTCAGCGTAGCGCACTTCAAGGCGCGGCTGGTCTGGGCGGCGCGCCGTCCGGCTCCCTAAGCGCAACGTGGCGATTCTGCTCGCGTTCAGAATCTGGATCCGGAGCGAAGCGCGTATCCCACAGATTTTGTCCTCCTGAGCGAAGCGCAGCGAAGTCGAAGGACCTGCATTCCGTTTGCGGCCCCACAAGGTGCACGGCAGACCTCGCACCTTTGTGGCACACCGAACGAAATGCAGGTCCTTCGACTCCACTTCGCTGCGCTCCGTTCCGCTCAGGATGACAAATCTGTGGGAAGCGGGCGTTCCGACCAGGATGACCGGGTTGTCGAGGTAGGATCTGCGCTTTGGGCCGGCTCCGACCCGGTCGAACAAAACTGCATCCCGGCACTTTCCGGACGAATCGAAACAAGGACATGGCATCCGCAACGATCGAAGAGTCAGGCCAATCGGCCGAGGTGCAGGCGGCGGCTCATCTGCCGTGGGCACCCAAGCACAACAAGTGGCTGATTGCCTTGACGGTGACACTGGCCACGTTCATGGAGGTTCTCGATACCTCCATTGCCAACGTCGCGCTGCCGCACATCGCGGGTGGCCTGGGCGCTTCGCAGGACGAGGCGACGTGGGTCATCACAAGCTACCTGGTGGCGAACGCGATCATCCTGCCTGCGTCGGCATACCTGACGACTTTCATCGGCCGCAAGAAGTTCTACATGATGTGCGTGGTCATCTTCGGCATCTCGTCGATGATGTGCGGTCTTGCCGTCTCGCTGCCGATGCTGATCGTCTTCCGCCTGATCCAGGGTGCGGGCGGTGGTGGTCTTGGACCGAGCGAACAGGCCATCCTTGCCGATACGTTTGAACCAAAGGAACGCGGGCAGGCCTTTGCACTGTACGGCCTGGCGGTCGTCGCAGCGCCTGCCATTGGACCGACGCTGGGTGGTTGGATTACCGATAACTATGACTGGCGATGGATCTTCTTCATCAACGTGCCGGTCGCAATTCTCTCCCTGATCCTGACGACGCGCATGGTGGAAGATCCGCCGCACATCGTGGCCGAGGTCGCCGAAAGCAAGCGTAAGGGCCTGAACCTGGACTATGTGGGCTTCGGTCTGCTGGCGCTGGGCTTCGGATCGCTGGAGTTCGTGCTGGACAAGGGGCAGGAGGATGACTGGTTCGGGTCGCATGTGATCACGGCCTTCATCATCATCTGCGTGGTCTCGCTGGTGTCGCTGATTATCTGGTCCCTGGTCCAGGCGCGGAAGGGCAATCGACCGATCCTGAACCTGACGCTGTTCAAGCGGCCGTCCTTCGCCATCGCGTTTACGCTGCTGTTTGTTCTGGGTTTCTCACTCTATTCGTCGACGGTGCTGATCCCACAGTTTGTGCAGACGCTGCTGGGATACACAGCAGAGCTGGCCGGATTTGTGATGTCGCCCGGTGGCGTGATCATCATGTTCATGATGCCGGTGGTGGGCCTGCTGATTACGCGTGTGGATCCGCGCGTCATGATCTCGTTCGGCTTCCTGCTGATGACCAGTTCGCTCTTCGCCATGCACCAGATGCTGGCGCTGAACTCATCCTTTAAAACGGTGATGTGGCTGCGCGTATGGCAGGGTGCGTCGCTGGCATTCCTCTTTATCCCGATCAACACGATCAGCTACAACGGTGTGCCGCGGTCTCAGAATAATGACGTCAGCGGCCTGTCGAACCTGGCCCGAAATGTGGGCGGATCGGTCGGCACAGCGTTCGTGGCGACCATGCTGGCGCGGCGCTCGCAGGCCCACCAGCAGAATATGACCATCCACATGGGCGCAGGCAGCACCGCATACAACGACCGGATCAGCGGCATTGCAGGTTATCTGCAGAACCATGGAACTGCGGCCGTCGCGAATCATTCGGATGCGATTGCAGCGGCGCAGGGGAACGTCTACAACATGCTGCACAGCCAGACGCAGATGCTGGCCTACCTGGACATCATCGCAATCCTTGCCGTCTTTACGACGGTGATGGTGCCGCTGGTGTGGCTGGTACCCAAGCCGGCACCGGCGTCCGCCGAGACGATGGCGCACTAGGGAACACAAAGAAGCATGCCCCATCCTTGCGAAGCAGGGGTGGGGTACCGCACGAAGTGTGACGATTTCGCAGTGCCTATCAGATTCCCCGGATCCCCGCCCTCTCGGGATAAAAATCAGTCCATCCTTCGACGAGAAACTTCCGATGGCAGAATCCGGCAGACCTATTCCCTGGAACTTCACAGGAACCCCGCCGTCCAATTCCTGAACCATCATTTCGCAGGGGCGTACCATCGCGGCAGGCGTGCCGCACGACGTATCTGCCTGAGATAGAAGAGGCAAGACCTTGGCCAATGCCGTACCTGCAACGCTTACCGAAAGCATTTTGAAAGCCGGAACCTCAGTCCGCTCCCTGACAGAATGGCGTGAGCGCGTTGCGCGGCGTGAGGCTCGTGTGGGCATTATCGGCCTGGGGTACGTGGGCCTGCCGCTGACGTTGCTGTTCTCCAGCGAGGGCTTTCGCGTCACGGGCTTTGACGTCGATACCACCAAGATCGACACGCTGAACCGCGGTGAGAGCTACATCTGGCGGATTGAGCCGGATCACATTGCTGCAGCACAGTCCAAGGGCTTTACCGCCACGACGGACTTCGCGCAAATTGCCGATATGGACGCGGTCCTGATCTGCGTGCCAACACCGCTGACGGACCATCACGCGCCGGACCTGAGCTACGTCGAAGCGACCGTACATGCGATTGCGCCGTATGTGCGTGCCGGACAGTTGATTGTCCTGGAGAGCACCACCTACCCCGGCACCACGGAAGAGATCGTCGTCCGCATCCTGATGGAGGCTGGAGCGAAGCGGGACGTGCAGGTACAGATTGCACCGGAAGAGACGAAGGAGCAGATCGACGGCGTCCTTGTGGCCTTCTCGCCCGAGCGCGAAGATCCGGGCAACATGATCACGCCGCGCCGCGAGATCCCCAAGGTTGTGGGCGGCATGGATGTCACGGCGACCGAGGCTGCCTGCGCGCTCTATGGCGCCATCTTCCATCGCACCGTGCCCGTCAGCTCGCCCGCTACGGCCGAGATGACGAAGCTGCTGGAGAACATCTACCGCAGCGTGAACATTGCCCTCGTGAACGAGATGAAGCAGCTGTGCATGAAGATGGGCGTGGACATCTGGGAGGTGATCGACGCGGCTGCGACCAAGCCGTTCGGCTTCCAGGCGTTCTATCCCGGCCCCGGCATTGGCGGGCACTGCATCCCGGTGGACCCCTTCTACCTGACGTGGAAGGCCAAGGAGTACGGCTTCACGACTCGCTTCATCCAGTTAGCTGGCGAGGTCAACGAAGAGATGCCGATCTTCGTGATGCGTCAGGTAGCACGTGCACTGAACGAGCACGGCATTGCGATGAAGGGCGCCAAGGTACTGGTGCTGGGCGTGGCGTATAAGGCCGACGTGGATGACCTGCGCGAGTCGCCGGCGCTGGTGCTGATCGAACAGTTGCAGAGCATGGGCTGCGAGGTCAGCTACAACGACCCCTTCTTCCCCACGGTCGGCCACGGCCGGAAGTACGCCCTGAATATGGAGTCCACGCCGCTGGAGCGTGTGCCGGAGTTCGACTGCGTGGTGATTGCCACCGATCACTCCAGTTATGAGATGGAGCGGATAGTCGCCGACGCAAAGCTGGTGGTAGACTCGCGCAACGCCACACGCCATATCGCTTCGCCAAAGATTGTGCGCTGCTAATCCAGCCCACTTTCGCAGGCTCAGCCGCTCTGCGCGCGTAGACGAGCTGCCTGTTAGAGCAGCGCCGTTCCACCTTTCCTTCACGATTCTGCAGCACACGGCGATTCGCCCGGGCTCTGCAGAACGCTGAGAGTTTTCTCACAGCATTCCCTTTGTTGCGGCCCCTTGCATGCACCGTGCGGAGGTTGCGCCCGCGGTCGTGCGCGCACCGATTGCCGGCCAAAGGATCCTGATTGCACCGCACAGCCGAATCGAAGCTGCAGCAAGGCTCGCGCCGCCATGCCTCATCGCTGCGCTGGACAGCGCTCGCCCTGGCGCTTGCCAATGTGCTTTGCCTGTGTGCTCCTGCGCAGTCCACTGGCGAAGCTGCCGTCGCCGTCCGTCGTGCACGCGCCTTTGTCCAAAGCCGCGTCGCGTCGGACACTCCAGTGGTCCGCCTTCGCGCTGCCGTTGCGAGCGGCGAGCCGCAGGCGGAAGACACCTCCGCCGCAGCATCGCTCGCGCAGGCCCGTGTGCAGCACCTGGCGCTCGCTGCTTTGTCCAACGCCCTGACTTCGCCGTCCGCATGGTCGCCGGTTGGACCTGTGCAGGTGCAGACAACAACTTACGGCCCGGTTACGGGCCGCGTCACCAGCATTGCCATCGACCCGAAGGATGCGACCAATAACACCGTCTACGTTGGCACATCAGGCGGCGGCGTGTGGAAGAGTGCCAATGCCGCCGGAGCGCAGCCGACCTTCCAACCGCTGACGGACACGCTGCCGGTCTTCTCCGCGGGCGCTGGCAGCGCCGTCGTGCCGTCGCTCTCGATTGGTGCCTTGTCGGTGCAGCCGGGCGGAGCCGGCGTGGTGCTGGCTGGGACGGGCGATCCGAACGACGCGACCGACAGCTACTACGGCGGCGGCATCCTGCGATCCGCTGACAACGGAGCGACATGGTCACTGATCACGGGAGGCAGTGCCAACGCGTTTGTGGGCGAGGGCTTTGCAGGGTTCGCGTGGAGCAGCGTCACGCCCGGCCTGGCCGTAGCCGCTCTCTCCTCCTCTGCAGAATCGGCCATTGTGAAGGGCAGCAACGCCGGTGTGCGAGGCCTGTACTACAGCATCAACGCGGGTGCTTCCTGGACGCTGGCGACCATCATGGATGGCAGCACAATCGTCCAGAACCGCAGCACCAGCTATACAAGCTTCCGTGGCAACGCGGCGACGGCGGTTGTTTGGAACCCGATCCGGAAGACGTTCTACGCAGCGATCCGGTCGCACGGCTACTACGAATCGGCCGACGGGCAGACGTGGACCCGCATGGCGAATCAGCCGGGCGCGGGCCTATCCACAACGAACTGCCCCACACGGCCGGGCGATTACGGCCTGACCAGTTGCCCCATCTTCCGTGGCGCGCTGGCAGTTCAACCGACCTCCGGCGATCTGTTTGCGATGACCGTCGATGCGGAGAACGCGGACCGCGGTCTGTGGCAGGATGCATGCGCGAAGAGCGGCACAGCGTGCGCATCGACCACCGTCAGATGGGCAACACAGATCGCGACAACGCCCATGGAAGATGGCTTCGGCAACATCGCGCAGGGCGACTACAACTTTGTGCTCGCTGCTGTTCCCGCCGCGACCGCGCTCAGCACGACCGACACTCTGTTATTCGCCGGCGCGGGCGATCTGTACCGCTGCTCGCTGGCCGGTGGCTGCGCCCTGCGCAACACGACGAATACCTCTACCGGCTGTGCTGCTCCTGCCGGTGTTGCGCCCGCTCAACACGCCATCGCATGGGGCGTGAACCTGTCGAACACGGCCGCACCGACGATGTACTTTGGCAACGATGGTGGTTTATGGCGGTCTGCCGATGGCGTGAACCAGCAGGCCGGCGTCTGCTCTGTCGACGATGCGACGCACTTTACCAACCTGAATGGATCGCTTGGATCGCTGGCCGAGGTCGTCCATCTAGCCGCACATCCCAGCGACGCGAAGATCCTGCTGGCAGCACTGGGAGCGAACGGCAGTGCAGCCAGCACAACCGATGCGCAGGCTCACGGAATCACACCGTGGACGCAGCTTGGCGCGGGCGAAAGCGGCAGCGTTGCCATTGACCAATCCAGTGGCAACAAATGGCTGGTGCAGTCGGGCGGCGGTGTGGCCTTGCATGCCTGTGACAACGGAGCAGCATGCACTGCGGCTGACTTTACGGGACCTGCACCTGTCGGCATGACACAGGTCAGCGACGATGAATCGCTGACCGATCCGCCCGCGCTGCTGGATCCTGGGCAGGGCACCAACGTGTTGACCGGCACCTGCCGCGTCTGGCGGGGATCGGTGGCTGGAGGGGATGCATGGTCGACCTCAAACGCGATCAGCCCCTTTCTCGCAGGTCCACCCGGCACCGCGTGTAACCCGTCCGACGCATACATCCGTTCCCTCGCGGCGGGCGGTCCCATCATCACAACCAGCGCAGCGCAGGGCAGCGGATCGTCCGTCCTGTATGCCGGTCTTGCGGGCGGTGCGGATGGTGGGACAAGCTTCGCAGGACACCTCTACCGCACGGCATCCGCCAACGTTGCCACGTCCACGACCGCATGGACCGACCTGACGAACAACGCGGTCAGCAACGATCCATACAACCGCTTTAATGCAGCGGGCTTCGATGTGTCCTCGATCGCGGTCGATCCCAGCGATGGCACCGGCAACACCGTCTATGCCACCGTCATGGGCTTCGGCGTGGCGCATGTCTATCGCTCCGTGAATGGCGGCGCTACGTGGTCGAACATCAGCGCGAATCTGCCAAACTCTCCTGCCAACAGCGTCGTCGTGGACCCGAACAATCCCCTGACTGTTTACGTTGCGATGGATACCGGCGTGTACGTTGCGGCGGACGTTACGACCTGTGTGCCTGCAAGCGGTACCGGCAGTTGCTGGGGCGTTCTGGGCACTGCTCTGCCGAATGCACCGGTGATGTCGCTGGTGGCAACTGCGGGCGTTACGCTACCGGGCAGCAGCAGCGCGGGCGCGTTGCGGGCAGCGACTTATGGCCGTGGCATCTGGCAGATCGGGCTTGTGTCTTCAGCGCAGACGCTGGCACCCGTTGCGACGTTTGTTCCAGCATGGCTCAACTTTGGGTCGCAGGATTTGGGCAGCACGAGCACGCCGCAGACCATTACGTTGACCAATACGGGCAACACCGTTCTGGCGGTCGGCACCATTCTCGCCGGCACCGGATTCGCGGAGACTGATACCTGTTCGAACGCAGAGCTTACGGTTGGCGCTACCTGCAGTCTGGCCGTCACTTTCTCACCGCTGGCGGCGGGTGCAGCGACCGGTACGCTGCAGATCGACAGCAACGTAAGTAGCGGCAGCAGCACAGTAGACCTGAGCGGCACAGGCCTGGGCGTGCCGAATATTCTTCTGACGCCCACCACCATCACCTTCGCGGATACAGCGGTCAACAGCACCTCGCAGACGATGGCGGTTACCGTCTCGAACACCGGCACAGGAGACGCGACGCTGAGCGCGCCTGCTGTCACGGCAGACTTCAATATCGCGGGCAGCACCTGCACGTCGACACTCGCGGCAGGCGGGACATGTAGGCTCCTGGTGAACTTTCAGCCTACGGGCAACACCGCGCGGAGCGGCACGTTGACCGTGACGGACAGCACGGCGAATCACACGGCAATGCTGTTCGGCACAGGTACGGGAACGGCAGTCATCACCTTCGTACCCGCAACGTTGTCGTTTGGCGTAGGTGAGATCTCGACACGGACCAGCCTCGCCTCTGTGACCATCACAAACTCCGGAACAGCGCTCGCAGTGCTCTCGAGTCCCGTGGTCAGTGGCTCGGACTTCAGCGTGTACACCAACACCTGCAGCACCTACCTGCAGCCCAATTCCAACTGTGTTGTCACCTTGCTGTTCTCGCCGGCAGGGACGGGCCCACGCGCGGGGACACTGAGCTTCAGTGACGAGAACGGTACACACGTTGTGACGTTGACCGGCACGGCGACTGCAGCGCCCAGCCTGACGGCGTCGCCCGCGACACTGACCTTCGCGACGACACCCGTCTACGGCACGTCCGCATCGCAAATCATCACTGTCACCAACATTGGCGGCAATACGTACCTTGGCACGGAGCAGGTGACCGGCGACTTCGGCATCACGGCTAACACCTGCGGCGTTGCGCTGAACACGAACCAGTCCTGTTTACTCACGGTGGTCTTTGGCCCCATAACAACCGGGGTACGAAGCGGCGCCGTGACCGTCACGGATAGAGCCGGTGTGGCGCATACGGTCCTGCTCACCGGCAACGGAAATGGTGCGGCGGCTGTGAGCGTCTCGGCTACGTCGCTTTTGTTTGCGCCCACGGGGGTCGGCAGCACTTCGTCCCCGCAGACCATCACCATCACAAATACCGGTACAGCCGCCACTGCGTTGTCGCCCTCGGCGATCACCGGCGACTTCAGCGTGGTGACGAACACCTGTGGCAATAGCCTGGCCGCAGGCGTTACCTGCGCGTTATCCGTCACCTTTACGCCCACGGATAGTGGTGCGCGGAGTGGCACGCTTACCTGACGGACGCACTCTCCTCGCACGCCATCACACTGACCGGGACGGCAACGGGCGCTGCCATCGTTACCTTTTCTCCCTCGACCATAACCTTTACGAATACGGCAGTCGGGGTGACTTCAGCAGCGACGACGGTCACGCTTGCCAACAATGGCAACGCTTCCATCGTGCTGGGCTCGGCCACTGTCACAGGAGACTTCAGCATTGTTGCGAACAGCTGCGGCGCGAGCCTTGGTGTTGGTGCCAGGTGCACACTCACGCTGCGGTTCACACCTGCCGCCTCAGGCATACGCACCGGCACATTATCGCTGGCCGACGCCTCAAACAATCACACCGTTACACTCACCGGCACCGGCGTCGCAGCCTTTCAAATTGTTCTGACACCTGCAGCCGTTAACTTCGGATCGCAAATCGTTGGTACGGCAACTGCCATCACGAACATCACCATCTCCAACACTGGATCCTCAACGGGCGCGCTTGGAAGTATCAGCGTTTCAGGAGATTTCGTGCTCAGGGCGAATACCTGCGGCGCATCGCTGGCGGCACAGACGGGCTGCACCGTCTCAATTGTCTTCATGCCGTCGGCAGTCGGCACTCGCACGGGTTTGCTTACCGTTATGAACGCTGCCGGGACGCAGACTGCGACACTGACGGGAACCGGCACGGCAGCAGCGACCGACACACTGTCGCCACTGTCACTCACCTTCGGGAGACAGCAGGCGGACACGTCGAGCGCGGCGCAGGTCGTGACCCTTACGAATAGCGGCGATGCCTCCCTGACGCTGGTCTCCACAGTGATTGTTGCCGGTGACTTCGGCGTCGTAAACGGCTGCGGGCCAACGGTACCCGCGCACAGATCCTGCGGCATCGCCGTCATTTTTTCTCCGAAGAGTGTGGGCACCTTTTCAGGGACGCTGCAGATCACAGATGTGCAGCGCGTACAGACCATCACGCTCATCGGCACGGGCTTTGCTGGACCCGGTGTCTCGCTGCTGCCGTCGACCATCGCCTTCGCGGCCACCGGCGTTGGTGTCGCAGGCACAGGGGAGAGGCTGACGCTAACCAACAATGGCGAAGTGCCGATTGCACTTACAGGCATCACGCTTACGGGCGATTTCGGTATCGTTGCCGGCAGCAGCACCTGCGCGATCACCGCAACGGTTCCCGTGGGCGGATCGTGCTCCATGAGCGTTGCATTCTTGCCTACGGCAAGCGGAGCCCGCTCCGGAACGGTCACGGTCAGCAGCAATGCCCAGACACAGGTCGCGCAACTGGGCGGAACCGGCGTCGACTTCGCCCTGGCAAGTGCTGGCGCGACCATCCAGACCATCAGCAATGGTGGAAGCGCGGCCTATCCCCTGCTACTGCGGCCCGCTGTCAGCACCGCGGATCCCGTCACCTACGCCTGCAGCGGCGCGCCTGCGTACGCGAAGTGCACCGTCATCGCACAGTACAGCGACCTGTCGGCCATCAGTACCGTAACGGTTACCGTGCTGACCGGCACGGCAACAACGAGTCTCCGTGCCGCGGCCTTCATTCTGCCGGTACTGCTATGCCTGCCCTGGTACGTGCGGCGGCGTACCGTCCCAGGGCACACCGCTTTCGCGGCGATATCCCTTGCGGTACTGGCGGGTGTGCAGGGCTGCGGCAGCAACCGCGCGGTGCCCATCGCCGGGAACGGCAGCGGCACCGGAGCAGGCACGACCGTGACGCCCTCCGGTAGCTACAGCCTTACCGTCTCCGCGACGGCTGCCGGTGTGACACACACGGTACCGCTGACGCTGATCGTGAAGTGATTCAGCGCGCTGCTTGACGCTTGTCCACGACACGGTAGCCCTCCGGCACCTCGAACCACTTTGCTTCCGGCTCAGTGGTGACGATCTCAAGAACACGGAAGCGCTGTTCGCCAACCGTTGGGGTCTGCAGAATAGAACTCAGGTTGAAGTGCAGTGCTTCCGAGTACCGCAGATCACGGACGTAAGTCATCGGCCTGTCGTTTCCCATAACGCCGGGATTGAGGACGACGGTGTCACGGTACGAGTGAACGGGGAGACCTGCAAAGGTTTCGACGCCGCGATCTTCACGCGTGCGGAAGCCGCGACCATCGGGTAGCGGACCACTCTCAGTGCGAATAGGAATCTCAGGCGCCCGCTGCGTCTTCGGCCAGTCGTACAACTCACAGATATGCGTGCGATCGGCGCACTCGTAGAACGTCTCAGCGGTTGGGTCGTAGATCTGGATGTAACTGCGGCGCGACGGCATGTTGTTGCTGCCCTTCGGAGAGAGCAGCCAGCGCTCCTCGTAGATGCGCCCCCGGCTGTCACGCTTGATGGGGCGAACGTTTTCGACGGTGAATGTGCCGCCCTGCAGAAGAGGCCTCGTCCACTCCGTGGCAAGGGTCAGGCTGAAGGGCGCGCCGGCGATGGGCGGGACATGGATGCTCTCCAGCACCTGCTTCCCGGCGCCATCCATGCCAATGCCGCCGTCGGCCTGCGTCTGCGCGGCGGCCGATGCAACGGCTACGAATAGTCCGATGAGTCGTGACAGCCGCACGGCGTAGCTCCCTTCGTCAGCGGGAGAAGTCTATGCCTGCGGGTGTTTCGTGGGAAACAGGATTCTGGTCCCGTGACTTGGGATTGTGCTGCGGTGGCGAGACGTGAACCCACGTCTCAAACGCGAGACGGGGGCACCCAAGGCGTGGGTATTAGAGAGCTGCGGCTGCTGCGAAGGCGCTGGCCCACGCCCACTGGAAGTTGTAGCCGCCGAGCCAGCCGGTCACGTCGACGACTTCGCCGATGAAGGCGAGGCCGGGTACGCGCTTGGCCTGCATGGTGGTGCTGTCGAGTTCGGCGGTGCTGACGCCGCCTGCCGTGACCTCGGCCTTGGCGTAGCCTTCGGTCCCTGCGGGTGTGACCGGCCACGCGTGCACCAAAGCTTCCGTGCGCTGGATCGAGGTGTTCTTCCAGTCCGTCGGTGGGTTTTCCGTAAGCCAGCGTTCGGCAAAACGTGTGGGCAGGTGGTCGCGGAGCAGGTTAAGCATAGTGGTCTCATCGCGGCGGGTCGTGGGCTCCAGCATGTGCAGGAAGACTTCGTACCCCGGTGCGAGATCGATCGTCACGGCTTCGCCCTGGCGCCAGTAAGACGAGATCTGCAGAACGGCCGGGCCGGAGAGGCCGCGGTGCGTGATCAGCAGCTTCTCGCGGAAGGTGGGCGGTGGTGTGCGCTGCTTCTTCTTCGGGTTGGCGGTCGCGACCACCTCTGCCGACAGGCCGGAGAGGTCGCTCCACCTCTCGGCTTCCGCTTCGCTGAAGGTGAATGGGACGAGGCCCGGGCGTGGTTCGACGATGTTCAGGCCAAAGCTGCGGGCGATGTCGTAGCCGACGCCTGTTGCGCCCATCTTCGGGATCGAGAGACCGCCCGTGGCGACGACGACCGCCTTCGCATGAAGCACGCCCGAGGGTGTCGTGACGGCGAAGCCGTCGTCCGTCTTCTCGACGCGTTCGACAGGTGTGCGAAGGCGTGTCTCTACACCGGCCTCGCGGCATTCCGTCTCCAGCATGGTGACGATAACGTGAGCACCGCCGTCGCAGAAGAGCTGGCCCAGTGTCTTCTCGTGGTACGCGATGCCGTGCTTTTCGACCAGGGCGATGAAGTCGCGTGGTGTGTAGCGGGCAAGGGCGCTCTTCGAGAAGTGCGGGTTTTCGCTGAGGTAGTTGGCCGGCCTGGTGCCGGTGTTGGTGAAGTTGCAGCGGCCGCCGCCGCTGATGAGGATCTTGCGGCCCGTGCGCTCACCACTTTCCAGCAGCAGGACACGCTTGCCGCGCGCACCCGCCTGTGCGGCGCAAAACAGGCCGGCAGCGCCGGCGCCTAGAACGATAACGTCGTAGTTCTCAATTGTGGACATCTACTCTCTATCCTAGAGAGGTATGCAGTTAAGACCACCATCCATCCGCGGCCGAGCGACGCGCGAACCCGCCCGAGCGACCACCGTAGAGCCCGGAACGACCAATCACCACGGCCAGACCGTCGTCCGGAAGGCAGGCCGAGCAGCCGATGACCTGGCTGGACAGAGCATCTACATCCTGCGCTGCAAGAGCTGCGGCCATGAGTACGGCGAGGCGGGGATTCGTGTGCACCAGCGGAAGTGCCCAAAGTGCGATGGAGGCAAAGCCGGGCTGCCTGTGCCGGAGCCGGAACCGACGCTGTTTGGGTAGAAGCACGGCTGCCGCGCCTCCCGGAGCCGTCACGACGTGTCCAAAGGCTCGGTCCTGACCGCGACGCGCCACAGACCTGTCATCTTGAGCGGAGCGCAGCGAAGTCGAAGGACCTGCATTCTGTTTGCGTTGCCACAAAGGTGTGCGGCAGACCTCGCACCTTTGTGGCGCTCCGAACGAAATGCAGGTCCTTCGACTGCACTTCGCTGCGCTCCGTTTCGCTCAGGATGACAAATAGGGGGGAAGACGGCTTATGCGATCGCGCCGGCCGCTCTTAGCTTGGCGTTCAGTTCCGCCAGTGACTGTTCCGGCTTGCCTGCGACGGAGATCGTCCAGGCTTCGTCGTCGCCTGGCTGTTCCAGCGTCGCGAGCTGGCTGGTGAGCAGGTTCGGGTTCATGAACTCATGGTGGCGCTTCTGCAGGTGGTCGGCGATCTCTGCCGGGTCCGCCTGAAGGAGCGCGAACTGCACGGTCGTAGCAGGAAGATCGCCGCGCAGGGTGTCGCGGTACTGCGCCTTGAGCGCGCTGCAGGCCAGGATCATGCTCTTGTTCTCGCCTGCGAATTCGGCGATCTTGCCGTGAAGTATGGCCAGCCAGGGCGCGCGATCTTCATCGTTCAGCGGATGGCCAGCGGCCATCTTCGCCTTGTTGGCGGCCGGGTGGAAGTCATCGCCGTCGAGAAACGGCCAGCCGGTTTCGGCGGAAAGCATGTTGCCCAGCGTGGTCTTACCGGTACCGCTGACACCCATCAGGATCAGAATCACGTGTGTTGTTCCTCAGTTCCCTATTTTCCAATACACGGAGGAAGTTCGCTTGACAGGTGGAAGCTCCGGCGTGCGTGCGTCTAATCTGTTGTGGTGATCATGCGTCTTAAAACCCTCCTGCGCACGTCTGCCGTTGCTGCGATTTCCGCCATTGCCCTGGGCTGCTCTGCTCTGCCACCGGCAGCGTCCGCCCCTGTCAGCGGCTATACGGTTGTGGCGAAGTTTCCGCACTCCACGGACAACTACACGGAGGGCTTCCTGTTCAAGGACGGCCTGTTCTACGAAGGCACGGGTATGGAGGGTCGCAGCGGCCTGCAGGTGATTCAGCCTGCCACCGGCAAGGTGCTGCAGCGCCACGATATGACCCGGCAGTTCTTCGGCGAGGGCATCGTCGACTGGGGCGCGAATATCTACCAGTGGACGTGGCAGACTCACACGGGCGTGGTTCTGGACCGGTTTTCCCTGCGGCCAGTCCGCACCTTCAGCTATACGGGCGAGGGCTGGGGCATGACGCGCGACACGAAGACGATCATCACCAGCGACGGCAGCAACACGCTGCGTTTCCGTAATCCGGAGACCTTCGCGGAAGTCCGGCACATTGTGGTCCACGACGGCGCAAAAAACATCGACCAGCTCAACGAACTGGAGTACATCAAGGGTGAGATCTGGGCGAACGTATGGCATCAGGAGCGAATCGCACGCATCTCGCCGAAGGATGGCCATGTGATCAGCTGGGTCGACTGCACGGGCATCCTGCCGGCCAACCAGAAGCGCGATGATGAGAGCGTCTTGAATGGTATTGCCTATGACGCCGCGACGGATCGCATCTTCATTACAGGCAAGCAATGGCCGACGATCTTCGAGATCAAAGTTGTGCCAAAGAAATGATTCGGCTCTGCGGCAGCGCGGACTTCGCGAGCATTCTCGCCATCATCAACGATGGTGCGACGGCATATCGAGGTGTCATCCCAGCCGACCGCTTGAAGGATCCGTATATGTCTGCCGAAGAGTTGCAGCATGAGATCGCCAGCGGCGTTCACTTCTTTGGTGACGAAGAGGGCGGAGCGCTGCAGGGTGTGATGGGCGTGCAGCGTGTGCAGGACGTGACCTTGATCCGCCATGCGTATGTGCTCACTGCGGCACAGGGCAAAGGCATTGGCGGACGGCTGCTGGAGCACATTCGTCCGCTGGCACAGGGGCCGCTGCTGCTGGGCACATGGATCGATTCCTACTGGGCTATCGGCTTCTACCAGCGGCATGGCTTTCGCGTGGTGACGCATGCGGAAAAGGAAGTACTGCTCCGAAAGTACTGGCAGATTCCGGAACGGCAGGTGGAGACGTCAATCGTCTTCGCCGACAGCACATGGCCGGGCCTGCCGGGTGTGTGACCTGAATCACACGTCAACGCAACGTGTTGCGAGACTTTTGCCTCCTACGACAAGCCGCAGATAGCGCGGCCCCGGAGGAAACGACATGCACCTGATTGGAACTTTGATAATTGGCCTGATCGTGGGCGCGCTGGCCAAACTGATCATGCCCGGCAAGGATCCGGGTGGCATCATCGTCACCATCCTCATCGGCATCGCGGGCGCATTTCTGGGCACGTATCTGGGTCAGGCGATGCACCTGTACCAGCCGGGCCAGTCTGCGGGCTGGATTATGTCCATTATCGGCGCGTTGATCCTGCTCGCGATCTACCGTGTCATCAGGGGTCGCAGCGCCTAGCGCGGCCGGCCTAACGGCAAGACGAAGGCCACGGTGATGCAGACGTCGCGCTGCGTCGCCGTGACCTTGTCGACTACCAGATATGGACGCGCTGATCTGGTGCCAGGTATAGCGCATCGCCGGGCTTTACACCGAATGCGTCGTACCACCCATCGACATTGCGAACCGTTGCAGCCCGAAACCTGCCGGGAGAGTGTGGATCGCCCAGCACCTGCGACCGCAGAGCCGCTTCGCGCTCAACGCCGGAGTAGTTCTGCGCAAAGGCAAGGAAGAACTGCTGATCGCCTGTGAGGCCGTCGATGACCGGCGCTGCCTGACCATGCAGCGAAGCGTGGAAGGCATCGTAAGCAGCCTGCAGCCCGGCTGCGTCGGCAATGTTTTCGCCCAGCGTCTGCTTGCCGTTCAGGTGCAGATCGGGAAAGGGCGCGTACGCGTCATACTGCGCTGCAAGGGCGGCGTTCGATGCGTTGAAGTGGGCCAGATCTGCCTGCGTCCACCAGTTCCGCACGCGGCCCTTGCTGTCGAACGCGGCTCCCTCACTGTCAAAAGTGTGCGAGACTTCGTGGCCGATGACGGCGCCAATCGCGCCGTAGTTCACGGCGTCTGTCGCGGCAGGGTCGTAGAAGGGCGGCTGCAGAATCGCTGCAGGGAAGTTCAGACCGTTATCCAGCGGCAGGTTGACCGCGTTCACAGTTTGCGGCGTCATCGTCCATTCCTTGCGGTCCGTGGGCTTGCCAATCTGCGACAACGCGTAGCGGTACTCAAACATCTCGTCGCGGACGTAGTCTCCCAGCAGATCATCCGGCTTGATTTCCAGGCCGGCATAGCTCCGCCATTTGTCAGGGTAGCCAATGCCCACCTGCAGCGCGTCGAGCTTGGTGATGGCTTCGGCGCGGGTCGCTGCGTTCATCCAGGTCAACGTCTGCAGACGGGTGCGAAATGCAGCCATCAGGTTGGCGACCAGCGCCTGCACCTTAGCCTTCTCCGCCGCCGTGAAGAACTGTTGCGCATACAGCTTGCCAACCGCGTCACCCAGGTCCGCGCTCACCAGGCCCACAGCGCGCTGCTGCCGAGGGCGCTGCTGCTGCGTGCCGGTGATGGCCTTGCTGTACTCAAACCGCTCCTCCGCAAAGGCCTTGCTGATGCCACTGGTGTGCGCATCCACGAAGTGCGCCACCAGAAAGTCTTTCCAAATCTCGATTGGCTGCGAGGCGACGAGCGCGGACTCCGCTGTGAAGGCTGATGGCTGCCAGACGATGAAGCTTTTCTGTGTGCCAAGGCCGGCCGCCGTGAAGAAGGCCTTCCAGTCCAGGCCCGGTGCCTTGGTGTCGAAGTCGTTCATCGACCAGGGGTTGTTGGCGTGCTCGATGTTCTCGCTGTCCGCCAGTGAAATCTGCTTCTGGGCGATGGCCTTTTCGAGCGACAGGACGGCTGTGGCCCGTTCCTCTGCACGGTCCATCCCCAACAGCCGGAAATTGTTCGCCAGGTGCTTTCCGTAGGCGTCCAGGATGGTCTTCATCCGTGGTGCATCGCTCAGGTAATAGTCGCGCGTGGCCAGCCCGAGGCCACCCTGCAGCAGGTACGGCGCGTAGTGGTCCGGGTCGTTGAATCCGGGGGCGACCCACAGACCGAAGAGGTTGGCTGTGTGGTAGTTCGTGTTGTTCAACGCGTCCACATCGTTGCGGAGCGACCGGCCGAGCTCCACCGCGAGATCGTGACGTGTCTTTACTGCCAGGATCGGCTTCAACTGCGCGTCGAGCGTGGCTCGGCCATGCGCCTCAATCGCAGCCTCGTCCATGTAGGCCTTGTAAAGGTCCGCGATCCTGCGACCGTCGGAGCCTGCGGGAGCCTTGTCCAGCGCGGGGTCGGTCACGATGGCGGTCACATGGGCCAGCGCCCGGTCGCCCAGGATAGAGAAGACGCTGATACCGGAACGATCGGCCGGGATCGTGGTCTTCGCAACATAAGTGCCGTTGGCGAACTTGTAGAAGTCGTCGCCGGGCTTCACCGAGCGGTCCATCGACGCGGTGCTCACGCCGTGCGACTGCGTCTGTGCGAATGCTGTTGAGGCGAAGGCGGCGGCAAGGCCGAAGGAGACAACGGTAAGGCGAAGAGACATCCAGGCTCCGGGGGGAAAACGTGAAAACCATTCTAAGACCGGGCCGGATCGTTCTGGCCAGAGCTGCAATGGTTCGACCGGGGGAGCAAACATCCGGGCGGGAAGCCGACGTCACACGATACACGGCCATTCAGAACTCGTGTTGCGGCTTAGCCATTGCTTCGCACGCTGCGTGAAAACACCGAATCTGGCGCGTTGCCTGGGCGCTGAGTCTTTTCGCGGAGGTTTTGCGTCTAACGAAGTGTGATAATCTGTGGCTCGCTGGAGAAGTGCGCCTTCGTGGTCCGGTCCTCGCACGACCGATAACCTTGCGCCCGCGGTCTTTGATACCGCACTAATGCTTCCCTGCTCAGATTCATTGCATCCATAAAGGGAGTCGTGTCTGCGCCCGCACCCTGGCGTACCCCCTCCCCTGCACAATTTTCCGGATTGGAGCCAAATACCCGTGGCCGAAGAGATCGATAAGTACGAAGAAGACGTAGACCGGATGATTGATACCGGCAAGGAAAAGGGCTACCTCACATACGGTGAGGTGAATGACCTGATCCCTGAAGGCATTACCTCCGCAGATGACCTGGACGACCTGCTGACCACCATCAATACGCAGGGCATCGACGTTCTGAACGGTGATGACAAGTTTGAGTCGCGCGACAAGTACGGCGAAGAGTCGGAAGAGAACGACGATGTCGAACTCGACCTGACGCCCGGACAGCTTGAGAAGACCAACGACCCAGTCCGCATGTATCTGCGTGAGATGGGCACCGTTCCGCTGCTGACGCGCGAAGGTGAAGTCGAGATTGCGAAGCGCATTGAGCGCGGACAGCTGCGCGTCATGAAGGCCATCTCGCGTTCTTCCATCGTGATCCGTGAGATTACAGCGCTGGGTGAAGACCTGAAGCGCGGCGTCCGTAACGTGAAGGAAGTAGTCACGTTCGACGAGGACGAGTTGACGGAAGATGTCCTGGCCGCACGCGTCAAGCAGACGGTCAAGCGCATCGATGCGCTGGTGAAGCACCAGGCCGAGGCCCAGTCCGCAATGGACAAGCTGGCCGAAGGCAAGGCAAAGACGCAGAAGGAGCAGCGTAAGCTGCGCTGGATGGCCGGACGCGAACGCGTCAAGGTCACCCGCATCGTCCGCGAACTGAAATACACCAACGCGGAGAAGAAGCGCCTGCTGGACAAGGTCAACAAGACCGTCGACAGCATGCGTACGCTTGAGCGCCAGATGAAGAACCTCGACATCAAGTTCGAGGCTTCCAAGTCGGAAGAGCTGCGAAAGGAATATCGCCGCCAGCAGAAGAACTGCAAGGTGGATCTGGATCGCCTGGAAGCGGAAGCCGGCCTGACGACCGAGATCCTCAAGCGCACCCAGCGCGAGATGGTCCAGGGCGACATGGACGCCGAGCGCGCCAAGCGCGAGCTGATCGAGGCCAACCTTCGCCTCGTCGTCTCCATTGCGAAGAAGTACACCAATCGCGGCCTGCAGTTCCTTGACCTGATCCAGGAAGGCAACATCGGCCTGATGAAGGCCGTGGACAAGTTCGAGTATCGCCGCGGCTACAAGTTCTCCACGTACGCAACGTGGTGGATCCGCCAGGCGATCACGCGCGCCATCGCCGATCAGGCCCGCACCATCCGTATCCCGGTGCACATGATCGAGACGATCAACAAGCTCATCCGTACCAGCCGTCAGCTGGTGCAGGAGCTTGGCCGCGAAGCGAGCTCGGAAGAGATCGCGAAGCGTATGGATATCCCTGTTGCGAAGGTCCGCAAGGTCCTGAAGATCGCGCAGGAGCCCATCTCGCTTGAGACGCCCATCGGTGAAGAGGAAGATTCGCACCTTGGCGACTTCATCGAAGACCGCATGGCCGTATCGCCCTCAGACGCCGTGATCGCGGTCAACCTGAAGGAGTACACCAGCCAGGTTCTGCGTACGCTGACGCCGCGCGAAGAACGCGTCATCAAGATGCGCTTTGGCCTGGAAGACGGCAGCGAACACACGCTGGAGGAAGTGGGACAGAGCTTCCAGGTAACGCGTGAGCGCATCCGTCAGATCGAGGCAAAGGCTCTCCGCAAGCTCCGTCACCCCAGCCGCAGCCGCAAGCTGAAGGCGTTCGTCGACGGTGTCAAGGAATACTAAATACCACCGAATCGAAAGAAAGGGCCGCGAGCGATCGCGGCCCTTCTGCACAACATCAGACAACGGCGTTTATAAGGATCTATCCGTGTAGTGTCTGGTAAGCGACTTCTCATTCGGGTGAGTTGCCCTTGGAAGGCGATCCAATAAGCATCGAAGACCTACTGCTTGGTGTCAGCGAATTACGCGAAGCCGTTGGGCTGCTTTGCCGGTTGGCGCAGCGATTGCGCCAACGACTACAAGGTCCGCTATCAGTCCTTTCCAGACAACGACCCCACTGCGCCAGACCCATTCCTGGACATACCCACCTTCGCGATAGAACGTAAATGGAAGACCGTAAGGGCGGAAACTGAAATTGCCATCGATTGGGCGGAGGTAGTTCGCGATGTTCAGAAGCAGAAAGCCGAATAACGTCAAAACGCTCGCCGAAAGATACGGATTTGACCTTCGCCCATCACCTGTCCAATGTCTTAGGATCTCGTTACCTGCAGAACTACACATCAAGACGATCACCACCCCGCCTACAACCAACGGGAACTCCATAGCCCTAGCTTCCCGCGTAAAGTCTGGCTTGCCGTGCAAGAAAGTGATATGGGTGTGGAGAGCAAACAACGCTGCTAAAATCGCGGGGTAGGACCACGGCCTTTTGCTTCTCCAGAGCACGCCGAATATTGCCGTGGTGATGTAGTATCCGTGTACGAAAAGCATAACGGCGACCACGACGCCAAAAACCCATACCTGTGCAGCCGGGTTGCCATGTCCGCTACGCGAGGCGGCATCATTGCTTCGGATCAGCAAAACTTCCAAGAGGGCACCAAGCATCCAGGCCTCTAGCAGCCTCTCCAGCAACCAAACTAGTACACGTTTGACTGTGACCATAGAAAAATTACAGAACGCTTCAGCTCCATCGTAGCCGATGGCTTCCAATCAGTTAGCGTGGATCGACAAACTGGAGCTAATCCATTTGGACGAGAAAAAGGCTTTCGGACGTTTGACCTCTCCTTTGCCGAGATTAGTACCGAGAAGTCGGCTTATCGGGTGTTAATTCGCGGCCAGCCCGTTAGTTCACTTTTTCCCAATAGCTCCGGTAGACCAGAGAGCCCATGCGACCAGCGCGGGCTGGAAGAACAATCTCGCAAACCGCTTCCCATCGGTATCCAGGCCAAACGCGCTGCGGCGGTGCTGGTACTGCGCGATGTTGCCGGGGAAGATTGCGGTGAAGAAGCCGGCGGCGGCGCTGCCCACCAGTTGGCGGAACTCCTCCGGCGCCAGCAGCAGAGCGGCGCCCAGTGTGATCTCTCCCACACCCGACAGCAGCACGACATCATCGACATCCATCGGGATCCACGGCGGTACCTGCGCCTTGAAAGGCTTGCGTGCGAAGGTTAGGTGCGAGGTTCCGGCGAACATGAGTGTCAGGCCCAGGCCGATGCGCGCGGCATCCTGCAGCGGGCTCGTTCGGGATCGGCGAAGAGAAAACAGCTTCGACATAGGGAACTCCTTCCCGTCCTAAGATGCACATGGACGCTGACACGCGCGCCTCCACAAAGCAGCCACCTGGCATATGCTTTGTGGAAGACTTTTCGGAGGCGACCGACCGATGCCAATCACGCGACGCAACTTTCTTCAGCTTGGTGCTGCGGCCACTGCCGCGGCGGCTCTGCCCTTGTCCTTTGCCGATCCGCTCGGCATGCCCATCGGCTGCCAGACGTATCCGATCAAAGACATGATCAAGGCGGACTTTCCCGGTGCGTTGAAGTGGGTGCAGGCCGCCGGCTTCAAGACTATTGAACTGTGTTCGCCCTTCGCCTACCCGGACTTCCTTCCGCTCGGCAGGTACAAGCCGCAGGAGCTGCGCGGCATGCTCGCCGACCACGGCATCACCTGCATCAGCGCGCATTTCGTTCCAACGGAGCTCTACCAGCACGGCGATGAACGCATCGCCTATGCGAAGGAGTTCGGCATGACGCAGATGGTGGTTGCGATGCTTGGGCCGTACAAGCCCACCGGCAAGGAGACCGTCGACGACGTAAAGCGCTACACCGACGACTTCAATGCTTTTGCCGTAAAGGCACATGCCGCTGGCATCACGGCCGTTCTGCACAATGAAGGCTTCGTTTCTGCCCGCATTGATGGCAAACCTGTTTATGACATGATGATCGCGCAACTCGATCCGACGAATGTGAAGCTGCAGTTCCAGGTGTCGAGCATGCAGGCAGGCTACGATGCGGTCACTTATTTCAACCGGTACAAAGGCCGCTACATCTCTATGCACTGCCAGGACTGGGTCGTCGGACCGGACGGTAAGACGAAGCAGGTGCCGCTTGGTAAGGGCGTGGTGGATTGGAAGTCAGTCTTCGCTGCCGCAAAGATCAGCGGCATCAAGAACTACTTTGTCGAGCTGGAAGAGGATCCGGAACTAATGCCGCCCAGTGTTCCGTATCTTCATTCTCTGAAGGTCTGACGGCGATCGTCGTTGGGAAACGGAAGCATCGGTGATGTGGTGAGATAGGAAGACATGCCGCCTGCGATACCTGCTCCTCACATCACCGTGCCTGATTTCCTGCCAAAGGAAGAGCACGCACGGCTTCTGGCCTGGACTCTGGAGAACCAGGATCTGTTTGTACCGGCTCGCGTCTTTACCGGCGTGGATGAAGATCGTCGCCGCGCGCTGGTGCTCTCAGACATTGGTCCCTTCAAGATGCCGTTTGCCGCAGCCGCGGCAAAGCAGTACAAGAGCTGGGTTGCGCAGATGGGCCTGCCGCCCTTCGATGTTTCCGGTGTTGAGCTGGAGCTGGCCGCGCACAACGATGGCGCACACTTCCATCGGCACCTGGATACACAGACGGTTATGGGTGGCGACGGCAGCCACCGCGCGTTGAGTGCCGTGTACTACTTCTATCGCGAGCCTAAGCGCTTCACGGGCGGTCAGTTGCGGATCTATCCGCAAGGCACGGCAGACGGCAGCGTGTTTGCAACCGTGGAGCCGACGCAGAATACGCTGGCGGTCTTCCCGTCGTGGGCTGCTCACCAGGTGATGCGCGTGGAGTGCCCATCACAGGACTTCGCTGATTCGCGCTTTGCCGTGAACTGCTGGTTGCATGTGCGGACGCGTCTCAAGACGGCGTAGTCGATTCGGGCGTTTAGCGACTCGCGCCATCCCATCGAGTCCTTTGCTGATTTATCCTTCAACGCACACGCACAAAGTACAAGTTGAAAGGGGATGGCCATGGACATGCGCACTCTCCTTCTGGAACGGGTCTGCCTACTGGGCTTCTGCACCCTGCTGGTGGTCGCCAATGTGCGCGAGCACCGCAGCATGCGGGGCATCCGCTGGTTTGTCGCCAGCAATGTGAATTACCTCATCGGCGGGATACTCATTGCCGATCGGCAGCACCTGCCCGTGTGGGTTGCCGTGGTGCTGGCAAACTTCCTGTACAGCATGGGTTATGTGTTTCTGCATCGCTGCCTTTCAGAGTTCCTGCGGGCAGACCGTCGACTATGGATCGCGCAGTGCACCGTGGCCACACTGTCGCTGGCACAGTGCATCTACTTCTCCCTGATCCATCCGGATATACGCTTGCGGCTGGCGGCGATTGGACTTGCGACGGGACTGCAGTTCGCCATCTGCGCGGCGGTGGCCTTTGACGGTGGCCGTGTGCGCATTCGCGTGGCCGCCATCAGCATGGGCGGTGTGCTGGCGTTTTCGGCGGCACTGAATCTGACGCGCGTGCTGCTGACACTGGTGTGGGGCACGACGCAGACGTATCTGAAGGCCGACGACATCCAGACATCTGTCGTCATGCTGAACACGATGATCTTTGTCGCAATCGATATCGCGTTTGTGTGGATGATTGCGACGACCCTGCGAAATGAACTGCATGTGCAGGCGATGACTGATCCGCTGACGCACGTGCTCAACCGGCGCGCACTGGAACTGCTGGTGGCAACAGCCGTTGAGATGAGCATGGAAACAGGGCGCCCGTTGTCTGCGATTGCGGTCGACCTGGATGACTTCAAGCGGATCAACGACTCGCTGGGCCATAGCGTCGGCGACACCGTTTTGGTGGACACTGTTCGCAGCATGGAGGCGGAACTGCGCGGCACAGATTCCATTGCGCGTGTGGGCGGGGATGAGTTCGTCATTGTGCTGCCGAACTGCCCTTTGTTCAACGCAGAAGAGATCGCCGAACGGCTGCGCCTGGCACTTGAAGCGCTTCACTTTGAAGCCAGTGACGGCCTGAGGATTCGGGCCAGTTTTGGCGTCGCAACGCTGACGCGCGGCATGACCAGTTGGGAAGGCCTGATCGCAAAATGCGATGAGGCGCTTTACGCCGCCAAGAACGCTGGTGGAAACTTCGTGCACGTCACGTAGGTTGGGTCTTCCACGGCGGATTCGCCCGCAATGATCGAGGGTCTTTTATAGTTCTCCTGCCGGGCTTTCACTGGTCGGAGACGTTCTGAAGGAAGCCGGAGGCCACGCACGCGACACATGCCAATAGCGAAGCAAACCCGCGTGCGCTACCTGATCGTATTCATGCTGTTCGTTGCCAGCTCCTTCAGCTACGGCGATCGGGTCGTGCTATCGATTGTCGGGCTCGCGCTCAGCAAGCAGATGCACCTTGATCCTTCGCGGCTGGGCTGGCTGCTTTCAGCCTTCAGTTGGGCGTATGTAGTCGCGCAGCTTCCCGCAGGTGGCTTGCTGGATCGTTATGGGTCCAAGCGTGTCTACGGCTACAGCATCATCGGCTGGTCCATCTGCGGCCTGCTCGCGGGATTCACCGGATACCTGCCTGCGGCCATCGCATTTGGCGCGTTGTTCTTTATCCGTTTGCTCTCCGGCACGGTGCAGGCCCCGATCTTCCCCGGCAACGGACGCATCGTTGCCGCATGGTTTCCGGCGGCAGAGCGCGGACGCGCATCAGCCATCTTCAACTCATCACAATATTTCGCGCTGGTCTTCTTCGGCCCTCTGATGGGCTGGACGGTCACTCACTTCAACTGGCAGACGTGCTTCTGGCTGGGCGGCCTGATGAGCCTGGCGCTGAGCGCAGCGTGGTTCCGCACGGTCTATAGCGTGAAGGAACATCCCAGCATCAGCCAGTCCGAGATCAGCCACATCGAGATGGGTGGCGGCCTTGCCGGCATGGACTATGGCGCTGCCCGTAAGAACCCGTCCACGCTGACATGGGCTGCGGTGAAGCTATTGCTGAGCAGCCGCATGCTTGTGGGCATTTACCTGGGCCAGTACTGCATTACCGCACTGACATGGTTCTTCCTGACGTGGTTCCCCATCTACCTGAGCCAGGCTCGCCACATGTCGATGCTGAAGGTCGGCTTCGCTGCTTCGTTGCCGGCATTATGCGGTGTGGTGGGCGGCATCCTGGGTGGTGTAGTGAGTGACAAGCTGTTGCGACGCACCGGCAATCTGTCCGTCGCGCGTAAGACACCCATCGTTCTGGGCATGCTTTGTTCCCTGACGATGATCGGCTGCAATTACACCGACAACACCACCATCGTCATCGCGCTGATGGCGCTTGCCTTCTTCGGCAAGGGCTTTGGAGCTCTGGGCTGGACGGTCATTGCCGACGCAGCGCCACGCAGCATGACCGGACTGACGGGCAGCCTGTTCAACCTGTTCGGCAACACGGCGGGCATCCTGACGCCGATCATCATTGGCTACATCGTCAAGCGCACGGGCTCGTTCAACCTGGCGCTGGTGTATGTGGGTTTCATGGCGTTGTGCGCCATCATCTCGTACCTCTTCATCGTGGGTGACATCCACCGTGTTGAGTTCACACCGGAACAGATCGAAGGCAGGGCATGATTTCGAACATCACCGGCGCGCCTGTTGTCACCGCAATGCGTGTCATCCCCGTGGCTGGGCAGGACAGCATGCTGCTGAACCTGAGCGGCGCACACGCTCCCTTCTTCACGCGCAACCTGGTCATCCTGACGGACAACGCGGGCAATACCGGCGTGGGCGAGGTCCCCGGTGGCGAGAAGATCCGGCAGGTGCTGGACGAGGCTTCCCCTTTGGTGATCGGCAAGTCCATCGCAGCCTATCGCAATGTGCTGCAGGCGGTGCGCGCCGCCTTTGCCGATCGCGATGCGGGTGGCCGCGGACTGCAGACGTTCGACCTGCGTATCACCATCCACGCCGTCACCGCGATTGAGGCGGCGATGCTGGACCTGCTGGGCCAGTTCGTGAACCTTCCCGTTGCGGCATTGCTGGGCGATGGGCAGCAGCGCAAGTCCGTCGAAGTGCTCGGCTATCTCTTCTACATCGGCGACCGCACGAAAACGGACCTGCCTTACCCAAGCGATACCGATGCAGAGGACGACTGGCTGCGTCTGCGCAACGAAGAGGCGCTGACGCCGGAGAGCATCGTCCGCCTTGCGGAGGCGACGCACGATCGCTATGGATTCAACGACTTCAAGCTGAAGGGTGGCGTGCTGGCCGGTGATGCGGAGATGGAAGCGATTACGGCGCTGGCCGAACGCTTCCCGGAGGCTCGCATCACACTCGATCCCAACGGAGCATGGCCGCTGAAGGAAGCGATCCGTCTGTGCAGCGGCAAGCAGCAAGTGCTGGCCTATGCGGAAGATCCCTGCGGCGCAGAGGACGGCTTCAGCGGGCGCGAGATCATGGCGGAGTTCCGCCGCGCAACCGGCCTGCCCACCGCGACCAACATGATTTCGACCGACTGGCGCCAGTTGCAGCACACGCTCCAACTGCAGTCCGTCGACATTCCGCTGGCCGATCCGCACTTCTGGACTATGGAAGGTTCCGTGCGCGTGGCGCAGATGTGCCAGATGTGGGGGCTTACCTGGGGATCGCATTCAAATAACCACTTCGATGTTTCGCTGGCTATGTTTACGCATGTGGCCGCTGCAGCGCCGGGTAAGACGACCGCCATCGACACACACTGGATCTGGCAGGACGGCCAGCGGATCACGAAGAATCCATTGCAGATCGAGGGTGGCATGCTGACCGTGCCGGAGATGCCGGGCCTTGGCATCGAGATCGATATGCAGCAGGTAGAGCTGGCGCACGAGGTCTACAACAGGCTGCCGGCCGGCGCGCGCAACGATGCGATGGCGATGCAGTACCTGATCCCCGGATGGACCTTTGATCCCAAACGGCCTTGCCTCGTACGGTAGACCTCAACAGGCCGACGACGGCCCTTCGGTAGAGTGGTAACGTGCGCAGCCCGCACGATCTTGCTGACGGATAGACATGGACCCCAAGACTCTAGCATCGACCATCGGCTCCGGCCTGCTCTCCTTCCCGGTCACGCACTTCACCGCCGACGGTGACTTCAACGAAGACTCGTACCGCAAGCACCTGGCGTGGCTGGATGCGCACAAGCTGGCCGCGCTGTTTGCCGCGGGCGGTACGGGGGAGTACTTCTCGCTGACGCTGCCGGAGTACAGCCGCGTGGTGAGCGCCGCCGTCGCCGAGACCGCGGGCAAGATGCCGATCCTGGCTGGCTGCGGTTACGGCACACGCACGGCGATTGAGTTTGCCAAAGCCGCTGAAAAATCCGGTGCGCAGGGGCTACTGCTGTTTCCGCCGTACCTTGTGAATCCGGATCAGGATGGACTCTTCCGGCATGTGAAGGCGATCTGCGATTCGACGTCGCTGGGCGTCATCGTCTACAACCGCGACAACGCGATTGCGACGGACGTGACCATTGCGCGCATGTGCGACGCCTGCCCGAACCTGGTTGGTTTCAAGGACGGCGTCGGTGACCTGGAACTGATGATGAAGATCTATCTGCGAATGGGCGACCGGCTGACGTACATCGGCGGCCTGCCCACGGCAGAGACGTTCGCGCTGAGCTACCTGGAGATGGGCGTGACGACTTACTCGTCGGCGATCTTCAACTTCCTGCCGAAGTGGGCGACCGACTTCTACGCCGCGGTCCGCCGTCGCGACCACGCGTTCGTTGCCAGGGAAATGCGCGAGTTCGTTGTGCCCTATCTGGCGATCCGCGACCGCCGCAAGGGATACGCGGTCTCCATCGTGAAGGCAGGCGTTCGCCTGATGGGTCACGATTGTGGCCCGGTACGCACGCCGCTCAGCGACCTGACAGACGACGAAACGACGCAGTTGAAAGCCTTGATCGGCAACCGCACCTAAGCAGTAGGCTGGTTGCAGCAGGTTTGGAGAGAAACACATGGCAGTGACTGGAGCAATGCTGATTGGTGCCGAGGAAGTTCTCGGGACGCAGGGCGAGATGCGCGCGGCAAATCCCGCAACCGGTGCGGAGTTGGAGCCGGTCTTCGGCGGTGGATCGGTCGCCGATGTGGCGAAGGCCTGCGAGCTTGCCGAGCAGGACTTCGACGCCTTTCGCGCGGCGCCGCTGGAGATGCGCGCAGTGCTGCTGGAGACCATTGCGCAGAACCTGATAGACCTGGGCGATGAGCTCATCGAACGCGCAATGGCCGAGAGCGGACTGCCTAAGGCTCGCCTCGAGGGCGAGCGCGGACGTAGCTGCGGCCAGTTAAAACTCTTCGCATCGCTGGTGCGTGACGGCCGGTTCCTGAATGTCGTCGTCGACACTGCCATGCCCGATCGCAAGCCGCTGCCGCGCAGCGATCTGCGCTCGCGCAAGATTCCCGTTGGCCCGGTCGCTGTCTTCGGCGCAAGCAATTTCCCTCTCGCGTTTTCAGTCGCTGGCGGCGATACCGCTGCGGCGCTTGCAGCGGGGTGCCCCGTCGTAGCAAAGGCACACCCGTCGCACCTGGGCACCTCGGAACTTGCGGGGCGTGCGATTCAGGAGGCTGTTGCGAAGTGCGGCCTGCCTCCGGGTACGTTCTCGCTGCTGGTGGGCGTAGGCAATGAGGTGGGCGGCGCGCTGGTGAAGCATCCCGCCATCCAGTCCGTCGCGTTCACGGGGTCGCGCAAGGGTGGGCAGGCGTTGATGGCGATTGCCGCCGCGCGCCCTCAGCCCATCCCCGTCTTTGCCGAGATGAGCAGCATAAACCCGCTCTTTCTGCTGCCCGCAGCTCTTGAAGCACGCGGTGCGGCGATTGCTACCGGCCTCGTCGGATCGGCGACGCTGGGCGTGGGACAATTCTGCACCAAGCCCGGTCTGATCTTCGGCATTGCGGGCGAGACGTTCGATGCGTTCACGAAGGCCGCGGGCGAGGCAATCTCTGCCGCGAACGCCGCGACGATGTTGAACGCAGGCATTCAACAGGCCTTCGCGCATGGTGTTGTATCGGTAGAAGCCATCAGCGGCGTCACCAGGCTGGGCGCGGGCGGTGAGGCCCCGCATCCCGTCGCAGCGCAGCCCGTTCTGTTCGCGACGACGGCTGAGAGCTTCAGTAAGAATCCAAAGCTGGGTGAGGAGATCTTTGGGCCCGTCGCGCTCGTGATCTCGTGCAAGGACGACGCCGAGATGGTCCATCTTGCCAACCAGTTTGAGGGTCAGCTGACGGCCACCATGCATCTGGAAGCAGCGGACCACGCGCTCGCCGCGAAGCTGCTGCCGGTGCTGGAGCGCAAGGCTGGACGCATCGTGATCAATGGCTTCCCGACGGGTGTAGAAGTCTCGTACGCCATGGTGCATGGCGGACCTTCGCCTTCGACTTCGGACGCGCGCGTGACGTCCGTTGGTGCCATGGCGATCGAGCGGTTCCTCCGACCGGTTTGCTACCAGGACTTCCCCGCCGATTTGTTGCCTGCCGAATTGCAGGATGCCAACCTTGCGACGAAACCCCGGCTCGTGGACGGCAAGCTGCTCACCGCATAGCCCATGACTGACACACCGACACGCCCGCTGCGCATCGTCGTCCATCCGGACGACAACGTCGCCATCATCGTGAATGAAGGCGGGCTGCGCGCGGGCACGGTGTTTGAGGACGGCCTGACGCTGACGGAAGACATCCCCGAAGCCCACAAGATCGCGCTGGTGGATCTGCCGCGCGGATCGCGCGTGATTCGCTATGGTGTGACGATCGGCGCAACGAATGCCGACATCCCGTGCGGAGCCTGGGTACACGAGGGTCTGCTGGAATTGCCGCCTGCACCGGAGTTGAGCGAAGTGCCTTTCGGCGGCGCGGTGCTCCCGGCGCAGGAGCCGCTGAAAGGCTTTACCTTCGAGGGCTTCCGTAACGACGACGGCACGGTTGGCACGCGCAACATCCTGGGCATCAGCACTACGGTGCAGTGCGTCGCGGCAACCGTCGACTTTGCCGTCAAGCGCATCAAGGCAGAGCTGCTGCCGAAGTATCCCAACGTCGATGACGTCATCGGCATCACGCACATCTATGGCTGTGGCGTCGCCATCAACGCGCCGGGCTCCGAGATCCCGATCCGCACGCTGCGTAACCTGAGCCTGAATCCAAATCTCGGTGGTGCGCCCATGGTCGTCAGCCTCGGTTGCGAAAAGCTGCAGCCCGCGCAGATGCTGCCGGCATCGACCCTGCCGATCCTGCAAGGATCACCGTACGTCGTGCGGCTACAGGACGAGGAGCACACCAGCTTCGGCGAGATGGTTGCGGCCATCATGGAGCTGGCGGAGAAGCGCCTGATCGAACTGGATAAGCGACGTCGCGTGACCTGCCCCGCAAGCGACCTTGTGGTGGGTCTGCAGTGTGGCGGCAGCGATGCATTCAGTGGTGTGACCGCGAACCCTGCAGTCGGTTTCGCGACCGACCTGCTCGTGCGTGCAGGCGCGACAGTGATGTTCAGCGAGGTCACCGAGGTTCGCGACGGCATCCACCTGCTGACCGCGCGTGCCGCCGAGGATGAGGTGGCGCGAGACCTTGTCCGCGAGATGCAGTGGTACGACGACTATCTCGCACATGGCGGCGTGGATCGCAGCGCAAACCCGTCGCCCGGCAACAAGAAGGGCGGCCTGAATAACATTGTCGAGAAGGCCATGGGCTCTATCGCGAAGAGCGGCATCGGCACCATCCACGGCGTCAGCGGCCACGGCGAACGCGTGACGAAGAAGGGTCTGATCTTTGCCGCGACACCTGCCAGCGACTTCGTCTGCGGCACACTGCAACTGGCGGCCGGCATGAACATGCACGTCTTCACCACAGGCCGGGGCACGCCCTACGGCCTGGCGATGGCGCCGGTGATCAAGGTGACCTCACGCACCTCGCTGGCAAAACGCTGGAGCGACCTGATCGACATCAACGCGGGCACCATTGCAACGGGTGACCAGACCATTGAACAGGTGGGCTGGGAGATCTTCCACATGATTCTGGAGGTGGCCAGCGGCCGTCAGCAGACCTGCGCAGACCGCTGGGGACTTCACAACGAATTCGCGTTGTTCAATCCGGCTCCGATTACCTAGACAAGGAGACCAGACGCAACAGAGCCCGCATCGCTTTCGGATGCAGGGCCTGTCGTCGATGCGTGATCGTTGAGAAGCAGACTACGGCTTCATCACCATGAAGTCGCTGACGGTTGCGTCGGTGTTGTGTGCGAAGCGGATGCCGGCTACGCCGTCGGTGGACTTGAGCTTGCCCGGCCCGACGAGGTCGGCCTTCTTGTAGGTGCCAACCGTCGTGCCATTGATGATGCACGACACGCTGTCGCCCTTCACCTGCACAGAGATCGCCTGCGAGACGGGCTGGCCGGGGCCGGCAGCCTTATGCACAGCATCGTTCGCCTCGCCGCGGCGGCCGTTCACCTGGAACGGTGCGGGGCCAAAACCACGGACGATGAAGTTGCCGTTGCCGTAAGCGGCGCAGTACAGGCCACTCTCATTGGGCGTGCCCATGTCATTGCCGGCGATAAAGATGCCGTACGGGTGCGGATGGTCGTTGCGGTTCATATACTGCGGCTCATTGAAGTTCGCCATCACGGTGTAGTCACCGGTAGGGGCGTTCTTCGGGTTCCAGTAGGTGAGCGCCGGTCCGGTCATCACGTGGAAGGCCTTGCCCTCCATCTTGAAGCTGGAATCCTTCTCACTCTGACCCTGCTTGACGGCCCCAGCATCCACGGTCGCCTTCCATCCGGGAACGAAGATACCGCCGTTGGCGATGGCCTTGGCCTTTTCTTCCTGGGCAGGCGGTGCGCCGGCGGGGGCCTGGGCGCGAAGCGCGGGGACAAGGGCGATAGCGGCGAGTGCGAACGTACAACAGAGCGAATTGCGCATAAGGGCATTCCTGTTGGATCGGGAGTTGTGACGCTCCACGCAACACGCGCGAAGGCGAACGTCATCGGCACTCATTCTAGACCTGCTCCATCGCGAATGGGTGAGCAGGAATTCCTCCCGCCCGGAAGATTTATAGCCCTGAACGAATGCGGTGCGGCCTTCGATCCGGGACTTCTTCACGGATTTGTCATCCGGAGCGAAACGGAGCGCAGCGAAGTGCGATCGAAGGATGACAGCTCTTGAGGAGTGCTGGAGGAAAACCGCGAATGCGCTCCGCTCAGGATGACCAATTCGAGGAGCACGGCCCGGGTGCTTCGCGCAAAGCGCGAATCGTCTTCGATTGCGCCCACGATATGCTCAAATTCAACCCATCTACCCCCAGAGGACCACATGATGCGCCTGCACCGCCTGCTAGCTCTTAGCCTTAGCCTTGCCTGCGTAGCGAACGCGCAGACGCAGCAGCCGTTCAGCGTCGCCGATGCGCTCTCCGCGCCCTTCATGAACCAGTTGACTGCCGCACCCGCGAAGAATCGCGTGGCATGGTTCGTGGATCAGGAGGGCATTCGCAACGTATGGGTTGCCGCCCCCGGCGAGAAGGCGCACGCCATCACGCACTACAAGGAGGACGACGGCCAGGACATCGACAACATCACCTGGTCGCCCGATGGAGAGCGCGTTGCCTACACGCGCGGTATTGGACCTGAGGGCAGCGAACACCCGACCGCTGCCAACCCCGCGCATCTGCAGGAAGACGTAAAGGCGCGTGTCGAGATCGCAACTGTGACCGGCGAGGTGCGTGTCGTCGGCGAGGGCCATTCCGCGGCATTCTCCGCGGACGGCAAGCGCATCTTCTTCCTGCGCAGCGGCAAGATCTTCGCCGCAGACGTGGTCGACGCCACGAAGCAGCCCGAGCAACTCGTGATTGCTAAAGGCACCGCGACCGCACTGCGGCCCTCCCCCGATGGCAGCAAGCTGGCCTTTGTTTCGCGCCGCAGCGACCACAGCTTCATCGGCGTCTTCACCTTTGCCAGCAAGACACTCACGTACGTCGATCCCGGTACGGGCCTCGACCACGATCCCGCCTGGTCGAACGATTCGAAGCGCATTGCTTTCGTGCGGGAGAGTCCGTGGATCAGTGAACTCGATCTTCGCTGGATGCGCGCCGTGCCCGTGCCGTGGTCGATCCGGATTGCCGATGCAGCGACCGGCGAAGGCACTGAGGCCTGGCATGCCGACAAAGGCAATGGCTCTCTCTTCCACGAGATGGTGGCGAAGAATCAACTGCTCTGGATGGCGGATGGCCGCATTGTCTTCCCGTGGGAGAAGACCGGCTGGCTGCACCTGTATTCGCTGATGCCCGGTGAGAAGAGTGGGAAGCTGCTGACGCCCGGCGACTTCGAAGTGGACAACGTTGTCACGGACGGCGAGCGGGTCGTTTACAGCAGCAACCAGGTCACAAACGATCCTGCGGATATCGACCGCAGGCACCTGTGGAGTGTGAGTACGGCGGCGAGCCCGCCAAGCGCGATTACCAGCGGCCCGCAACTGGAGACCAATCCAGCGTTACTAGCCGATGGGTCGGTCGCTTTCATGGCTGCTTCATGGGGCCAGGCATTCTTTCCCGTGCTCTCGGTTAGAGGACTGGAGAACATCATCTCGTGTAGCGGTCCGGGCAGACGGCCTTGCCCCCAAATGGCTCCTCCGGGCCGGGGTCCTCTCGCCAGCCTGGCCGTCGAGGGACTGCCTTCGTCATCCCGTCCCCGTTATGACGAGTTCGTCGTCCCTCAAATGATTGTCTTCCCGGCAACCGATGGCTTGCCGATTCACGGTCAACTCTTCCTACCGAAGAACGCAGGGCCCGGCACGAAGCTACCCACCATCGTCTTCTTCCACGGTGGATCGCGCCGCCAGATGCTGCTTGGCTTCAATCCCATGCAGTACTACGCGCAGACGTATGAGCTGAACCAGTACTTCGTCTCGCGCGGCTACGCGGTGCTCAGCGTGAACTATCGCAGCGGGACAGGCTACGGCATGGAGTTCCGGCAGGCCCCGCACTACGGCGCCTTTGGCGGTACGGAGTATCTGGATATTGAAGGCGCAGTGAAGTGGCTGAAGGCGCAACCGAATGTCGACACGAAACGCATTGGCGCATGGGGTGGCAGCTATGGAGGCTATCTGACGGCGCTCGCACTCGCGCGTGATTCGGCAGACTTTGCGGCGGGCGTGGATCTGCACGGCGTGCATGACTGGTCGTACGAACTCGACCTGTGGAAGCCGACGGACGATCCGGATCACAACACGGCTGCCGCTGCGGCGGTTGCGTTCAAGGCTTCGCCGATGGCCGATGTCAGTAAGTGGAAGAGCCCCGTACTGCTGATGCAGGGAGACGACGATCGCAATGTGCTGTTCGGTCAGACGGTGCGGCTGGCCGCGGCTCTGCGTGCAAACGGTGTCGATGTCGAAGAGAAAGTCTTTCCCGATGAAGTCCACGACTTTCTGCTGCATGGGAACTGGGTCAAGGCTTACGAACTCGCGGCGGACTTCTTTGATCGGAAGCTGAAGAATCGTCCGTGATCTCCCTTGTGAGCGCAGACGCATTCGAGCACGGATTGTAGGGCGGGGTTAAGGATCGTAAGGGCACGGCTTCAGCCGTGCCCTTACGATTCATGCTTTTTTGCAGTTCGCGCCCTCTACAGCAACATCCCATGCTCCACCTGTAGAGCGGTCGCAAGCGCGTCCATATCAGCCACCGTGTTGTACAGACTCGGAGTGACGCGAATCACCGGGCCCTTCGCGACGCCTTTGCGAAAGACCGTGTGGATCTTGTACTTGTCGAAGAGCCGATGCTGCACCTTCAACGCGTCTGCAACCGTGTACATGCCCTTCAAGCGGAAGCTCGTAATGGCGCAGTAGTTTGCCGGATTGTCAGGCACCAGGATGTCCACGTTGGGAAGGTCTTTCACGGCGTGCACCCAACGATCGCGCAGCATGCGCAGATGGTCTTCGCGGACCTTGCCGCCGGTCGCGTTGTAGAACTGCACCGCGCCCGGCAGCGTCAGCGTCGCGGCGAAGTTCGTGACACCGGGCGGCACGCGCGCGGTGATGTCGTCGGGCGGGATCTCGTGATTGTCGTAATGAATGTCGATGTCCGCGATGCGGTTCCTGCGGATGTAGAGGGCGCCTGTGCCCAGAGGCGCCATCGTCCACTTGTGCACGGACCACGCGGCGAAGTCACAATCGAGATCCGGGATCTTGAAGTCGAGGCAGCCTACGCCGTGCGCGATGTCCACAATGCAATCCACACCGCGCGCACGCGCCATCGCCACGATCTTCTTCACCGGCGAGATGAGGCCGGTACGGTGCGAGACCTGCGTGACAAGCATCATCTTCGTGCCGGGATTTGCCTTCAGCGTGTCTTCGTAGGCCTGCAGAACATTGGCCTCGGTGGCCGGCTCGGGCATGTTGAAGCGCACGACCTTCGCGCCGCGATGATCGCCCAGGTAGTCCATCGCGGACAGTGTCGTGTCATAGTCCAGGTCGCAGCAGATGACCGTGTCACCGGGCTTCAGGTTCTTGTACTGCACGATGAGTGTCTGCAGCCCCTCAGTACCGGAGCGCGTCAGTGCGCACTCTTCATAGGCGACACCGACCATTGACGCGATGGCAGCACGGCCTGCGCGGAAGTCTGCTGCAGAGTTGTCGCCGGGCAGAACGCCACGTCCCCAGATGCTGTTGAATCGATTCACATAGGCGGTCTTTTCGGCATAGAGATTGGCCGTACGCACAGGCATCAGGCCCCAGTAGCCGTTCTCAAGGTTGATGATGCCGGGAGCGACATCGAACTCTGCGGGCCAGCGATCCGCGGGCAGGGTCGCGGGGAGCGGCGCGATGGTCTTCGCAGGATTCTGCGCGGGCGTGCGGAGCATGGCGGCAGCAGGAGCGCAGGCAGCGGCGGACTTCAGAAAGGTGCGGCGGTTGGGCACGTGCGGTCTCCGTTGGATGCACACAGTGTAACGAGAGTCCGTGAATCCGTTGGTGGCGGAGGCAGTCCTGAAACGTTTGTTCTATGCGCGTTCGATGGAAGAACGAGGTTCGTGCTCACGCGAATACCCCACCCTTTTGCTTCGCAAAGAATGGGGCACCCGGTTCTATCGGTTAGCTCTGCTTTCCGATTGCGTCGAGCTGGGCGAGGGTCCCTGCGGGCAGTTGCAGATCGGCTGCTGCCAGGTTCTCCTTCAGATGCGCTACCGATGACGTGCCGGGGATCAGCAGGATGTTGGGTGAGCGGTGCAGCAGCCAGGCCAGTGCAACCTGCATGGACGTTGCGCCGAGAGACTTTGCGATGTCGTCCAGCGCAGACGACTGCAGTGGCGTGAAGCCGCCCAGCGGGAAGTACGGCACGTACGCGATGCCCTGCGCGTTGAGTGTGTCGATCAGCGCATCATCCTCGCGCTGCGCGATGTTGTACAGGTTCTGCACGCAGACAATCTTCGCAAGCTTCTGCCCTTCTTGGATCTGCTGGTGCGTCACGGTGCTCAGTCCAAGGTGACGGATCAGGCCCTGTTGTTGCAGCTCAAGCAGTACGGTGAGCGGCTCCTCGATCGACATGTCTGCCGGGAAGAGGGGCGCGCCGACGCGCAGGTTCACCACATCCAGAGCATCCACGCCGAGATTGCGAAGATTGCTGTGAACGCCATCGATGATCTGCTGGCGATCCAGTGCCGCGTCCCACGAGCCGGTTTCACCGCGCGACGCGCCGATCTTGGTGACAAGCGTCAGAACGTCGGCGTAGGGGTGCAAGGCTTCACGGATGATCTGGTTGGTGACGAAAGGGCCGTAGAAATCTGAGGTATCGATGTGGTTGACGCCTGCCTCCACCGCCGTACGGAGAACGCGGATGGCCTCGTCACGGTCTGCGGGTGGACCGAAGACATGCGGCCCGCTGAGCCGCATGGCGCCGTAGCCGACGCGGTGGACAGTCTTTTCTGCCGAGGGGAATTTGTAGGTGCCGCCAAGCTTTGCTGCTTCTGCCATGTTGAATCTCCTGAAGTTTGCTTCCTGTGATTAGATGAAGGAAGCTTCAGGTTTGGAGTTCGCATTTGCCGCAGGTCATTCAAGAGTCCATCGAGCCAAGAAAGACGCCGGTCCAGGCACGCGCCACGGTCAGCGTGGAGTCAATCCTGGAGGCGACCCTTCAGGTTTTGCTGGATGTGGGACAGGCCCGCCTGACCACAACACGCGTCGCCGAACGAGCGGGTGTGTCCGTGGGCACTCTGTACCAGTACTTCCCCAACAAGAACGCGTTGCTGAAGACAGTAATGGAGCGCCACCTGGCCGAGATCGCCGAGGTCGTGGAGACAGAGTGCGCCCTGCTGCGAGGAAAGCCTCTGGCAGCCATGGCCGAAGGTGTGGTGCGGGAGTTTTTGAGGGTGAAGCTGGGGAATCTCCGCAAAAGCATGGCGCTGTATGCCTTCAGCTACGACATGGACCGGGCGCGCCTGGTGAAGTGCATGAGCGAGCGCATCCGTACGGCGATGGCCGACATGCTTCGCACGTCGACGGAACCACTGGGCACCGATCCCGCAGTGGCTGCGGCGATGCTGGGCGACATGATGGCCGGTGTGACGCGGCGGATGGTGGAATCGGAAGTGCCGAAGAAGCAGGCCGATGCGATGCGGCGCGAACTGGTCGTCGCTGCAACTGCCTACCTGCAGGCATCCGTGCATAAGCCGACGCGACGTCCCTGCCGGTAACTCGTCCGGCAGGTTCGCGCGGGTCGTTCAGCAGAATTTGCGGTTAGGCGTCGATCTTGTAGGTGAACTCTTCGATGACGGGGTTTGTCAGCACTTCACTGGCAATGCGCTTCACTTCTGCCTCGGCCGCATCACCGGTCAGGGTGTCGGCGAGGGTCAGGACGAAGTACTTTCCCTGGCGCACGGACTCAACCTGCGGGTGGTGCAGGCGGCGAAGGGCGTTGGCAATGGTCTGGCCCTGGGCATCGAGTACCGTGGTCTTCAGCGTGACATAAACGTGGGCGCGCATACCCGGATTATAGGTGAGGCCGGGCGCGGAGCCTGTCGCCTGCCCTCCCCGTATCGACGCAAATCGTAGAAACGCTTGAGATAGGAGCGGTACCGGATATTCTCTTTCCCAAGATCGGCTTTGCGTAGCACGGCCACTGACGGGTAAGATGAAACGCAGTTGCCGCAGCCCGTCCCCTTTTGGGCACACCGTTTTTGTGGCCGATATCTCCATCTGAGACCTGAAAAGACCCTATGCCGAATTATTTAGAGTTGCCGGTGGGCGCAAAGTCGCCCGAAGTCGTAAATGCGGTGATTGAGATCCCGTACCAGGGCCGCATGAAGTTTGAGTACGACAAGCAGCTGGAAGTCTTCAAGCTGGACCGCAACCTGTACAGCCCCGTCCACTATCCCGGCGACTACGGCTTTCTTCCAAGCACTCTGGGCGATGACGGCGACCCATTGGACGTTCTGGTTCTGGTGGATGAGCCCAGCTTTCCCGGTTGCCTGCAGGAAGTTCGTCCGATCGGCCTGATGGAGATGATCGACGGTGGCGAAGGCGATGAGAAGATCCTGGCTGTGGGCTGCGCAAACCCGCGCTTCTTCGATATCACCGATTACAAGCAGATCCACCCACACAAGCTGAAGGAGATCGTGCACTTCTTCTCGACCTATAAGGACCTCGAAGGGAAAACCGTTGAGATCAGGGGCTGGCGTGACGTCGATTACGCGCACGAAGTGATTCAGAAGTCGGTTGCGGCCTATAAGGCGAAGAAGAAGTAGGAAAGTTTTCAGGCATCTCGTAAGAGGCGGCGCTCCGGCGCTGCCTCTTGCTATTTATGGATCGACAGGAATGTCATTCTGAGCACAGCGCTGCCTGGATCCATCCCGGAACATCAGCGCCCCGATCCCGCGTGTTTGGCCTTCGCGGGATATCTCCGATGCTGCGGATACATCCAGACTTTCCATTCCGTCGACACCACGCGATGCCTACAGATCCCGCTTCATTTGCATCTCTAGCACCCAGTTTCGTGTCCCGCCTTACGATAAAGAGATGAAGCCCCGTTCGCCCATTTTTGTCACCTCCCTGGTCGCGGCCGCGTTCTTCATGGAAAACCTGGACGGCACCATCATCGCGACAGCGATCCCGCAGATGGCTCGCAGCTTTCACGTGGGCGCGGTCAGCCTGAACATCGGCATGACGGCGTACCTGCTGACGTTGGCAGTTCTCATCCCAATCAGCGGGTGGGTGACGGACCACTACGGCTCGCGTTCCGTCTTTGCGACGGCTATTGCCATCTTCACAATCGCTTCGCTGTTTTGTGCGGGCGCGCACACCCTGACGCAGTTCACGCTGATGCGAATTCTGCAGGGTGTGGGTGGCGCCATGATGGTCCCTGTGGGCCGCCTGATCGTCCTGCGCAATACTCCCAAGGACCAGCTCACACAGGCGATTGCTTACATCAGCTGGCCTGGGCTTACGGCGCTCGTTCTCGGTCCGCCGCTGGGTGGTTTCATCACGACGTACGCGAGCTGGCACTGGATTTTCCTGCTTAACGTGCCGCTTGGCATTGCGGCGCTCGTCCTCACCATGCTGTGGATTGAAAATACCCGCACCGAATTAAGCCATGGGTTTGATTGGGGCACCTTCATCCTTGCCGGCTTCGCCTCCGCTGGTTCGGTGTATGCAATGGAGAAGCTCGGTGGCGGCGAAAGTCCATGGACCGGCCCTGCAACGCTGCTGCTGGTGAGCCTGCTGAGTGGCGTGCTCGCCATCGTGAACGCGCGGCGCAGACCGGAGACGTCGCTGATCGACTTCGAATCAATGCGACGTAAATCGTATTCGCTCTCGATCTATGGGGCCAGCGCCTTCCGCATCTCTGTATCGACACTGCCCTTCCTGCTGCCGCTCATGTTCCAGATTGCTTTTGGGCTCAGCGCCTTCCGGAGCGGACTTTACCTGCTGGCGCTGTTTGGCGGCGATTTGAGCATGAAGTCCATTGTGATTCCGTTGCTTCGGAAGTTCGGTTTTCGGCGGATCCTCATCTTCAACGGCATCATCACGGCAGGCACGATGGTGCTGTGCGCGATGCTGACACCGGGCACGCCCGTCCCCCTCCTGCTGCTGATCCTGTTTGCGCATGGCGCATCCCGGTCCATGGAGTTCACCTGCCTGACAACCTTGGCTTATACAGAGATTCCGTCGGAGCGCATGAGCCGTGCCAACGGCTTCCTGAGCGCCATCATGCAGTTAAGTGTCGGTATGGGCGTGGCCGTAGGCGCGATCACTCTTCGCATGGTGGCGCAGACCGCTGGTCACTCCGCATCGACGCCAATGCTGCGGGATTTCCGATGGACCATCATCGTCATGGCTCTGCTGGCGCTGGGCCCGGTCTTCGACAGCCTTGCACTGCCCCACGATGCGGGTTCGGATACGAGCGGCCACCAGCCGATGCCAGAGGCAGAATCGGCGTTGATCTAAGCCCTGCCGGTGTCATCTCCTCCTGACCCATCCCACACCCACTTCGTGTGTATGTGGGGAACCCAAGTTTCGTAATGGCCCGCATCTGGGCCTGGATCGAGGAACGGCGTAGGATATTCCGCATGTCCGGGAAGCTAACTCGTCGAACTTTTCTTCGAAACACGGCCGCTGCCGCTGCACTCGCCCAAGCTGGAACTGCCCTGTCCCAGGCCTCCGCAATGGGTGCCGGGCAGAACATGGCCTCGGGGCCATTTCAACCCACCTGGGACTCGTTGAAGCAGAACAAGACGCCCGATTGGTTCCGGGACGCCAAGTTCGGCATCTGGGCGCACTGGTCGGCGCAGTGTGTGCCGGAACAGGGCGACTGGTATGCCCGCAAGATGTACCTGCAGGGCGATCCCATCCATGACTGGCATGCCCAGCATTATGGCCATCCATCAAAGTTCGGTTTCATGGAGATCGACAACCTGTGGAAGGCCGAGAAGTGGCAGCCGGAGCAGTTGATGGGGCTCTACCAGGCCGCGGGTGCTAAGTACTTTTTCGCACTGGCGAATCACCATGACAACTTCGATAACTACGCCAGCACCTACCATCCATGGAACTCCACACGCATCGGTCCCATGCGCGACATCGTCGGCACATGGGCCAAGGTGGCTCGAGCGCACGGCATGAAGTTTGGTGTGTCGAATCACAGTTCCCACGCGTGGCACTGGCAGCAGGCGGCGTATGGCTACGACGCAATCGGACCTATGGCCAACGTGCGATACGATGCCGCAACGCTGACCAAGGCGGATGGCAAAGGCAAATGGTGGGAGGGCTACGACCCGCAGGTTCTGTACACAGGCCGCAACAACCTTGCCATGCCCGATGGGGTGAACACCATCGAGGCGCAGAACGAGTGGCACAAGACACATGATGCCGTGTGGCATGAGGACGATCCGCCGCAGAACCCTCGCTTTGCGGAGCTATGGTACCTGCGCTGCAAGGAGTTATTCGACAAGTACGAGCCAGACATCGTCTACTTCGACGACACGGAGCTGCCATTGGGGGAGAAGGGCCTGATGGCCACGGCGCATCTGTACAACAGCAGCATTGCGAAGCATGGCTCACAGCAGTCAGTCGTGGTGGCAAACAAGATCCAGCCACAACATCGCGGCGCGTTCACGTTGACGATCGAACGCAGCCGTTCCACGGAGATTCTGGAAGACCCGTGGCAGACCGCTACCTGCATCGGCGAATGGCACTACAAGAGATCGCTCTACGAGCAGCACAAGTACAAGACCGCAGAGACCGTCATTCCCCTGCTGATCGACGTGATCAGTAAGAATGGCAATCTGCTGCTGAGCGTGCCGGTGCGTGGCGACGGATCACTGGATGAGGATGAGCACGCCTTCCTGGCCCAGCTCGCGTCGTGGGTGCCAAAGCACGGCGAAGCCATCTATGGGACGCGACCCTACACGATCTTCGGCGAAGGTCCGCCCGAGCCAATTACAAACAGTTTTGCGGAAAAGACACGGCCACACACAGCGGAAGACATTCGTTTCACGACGCGCGGCAATACGCTGTATGCCTTTGTGCTCGCGTGGCCTACAGACGGAGTCGTGCGCGTGAAGACACTGCGCAAGGGCGGCGAGCACGCACCGCGTGCGATTCATCGTGTTGAGTTGATCGGTGAATCGGGATCGCTGCAGTACAAACAAACCGCGGATGCGCTGGAAGTGAAGATGCCTTCGTCGCCACCGAATCCGTACGCCTATGTCCTGCGCATCCGTACGTAGCGAGTGCCCACCCTGGCAGCGTCAATGCGTCAGATCTCCGCTGTATTGGCTTGCGAAATACCTCTTCGCGAGCCAGTACAGCGGGAGTCCGCAAGCCGCGATCCCCAGCGCAAACAGCGAGGCCGGCACCGGCCCCACATGCTCGTTCCGCGCAGCCCACAGCGCGAAGAACATCAGCCCGACTGGCCCCGCACCCAGTGCTGCGGCGACCCAGGTTGGTCCCGGGATGCGGAAGGGACGCGGCAGGTCTGGCTCACGCCGCCGAAGGATGATGAGCGCGGCAAACTCAAGCATGAGCGACAGGCCCCACAACAGCACATCGACCGTGATCAACCGCTCGAACGACAGCTTGAGCGCCAACGCCCAGCAGGTTGCGCAGACGATCAAGGCCACCCACGGCACACGCGCGCGATTGCGGAGGGTGAGCGCCTTCGGCAGCAGACCGTCGCAGGCCATGGCATACGGCAGGCGCGTATAGCTGAGTGTGAGCGCGTTGAAGGTTCCCATGCTGTCCAGCGATCCGGCCAGGACCACGCATACAGCCAGGGCTGAGCCGCCCAGCAGTTGCGCCGCGTCAGCCCAGGCGCCGGTACTGAAGCGCTCCGGGGGGATGCCTGCCCAGGCGACCGCCGCGACGGGGATGATGTACGTCGCCATGACCATCGCGGCCGCAAGCATCATCACGCGCGGGTACGTGCGCTGCGGATCTTCCACCTCTCCCGCGATCGTGGTGGCATTGTCCCAGCCCATGTAGTTCCACATGGCGACGAGGATCGCTGCCGGCAGATCCACGCGGGACGGAGCACCCATGGCTGCATGCGGTGCATGCGCGCCCGTCCACACCGCAAAGCCCACCAAGGCGAGGAATGGGCTGAGAGCCACCAGCCACATCCATACCGAGCCAACGCCGACCGCCACGCTGCCGCGCAGGTTCCACAGCGCGGACAGCACAACGACACCAATCTCCAGCAGCAGACCTCGATGTCCGCTGGTCAGAGAGGGCGCCACCCGTGACAGATACGACACAAAGATCGTCGGGTAGATGGCCATGTCGAAGATGGAGGCGGAGAGCGATAGCCACGCCTCCTGGAAGCCCCAGAACGGGCCCATGGCACGACGCACCCAGGCATAGAAACCGCCCTCCTCCGGCACGCTTGCAGCAAGTTCGCCGATCATGAGCGCTGTGGGCAGGCTCCAAACGAACGGCAGCAGAAGCAACACGGCAAGCGCGCGGCCGTAGCCTGCGAAGCCGATGATGTCTTCAAGGCCATACGGGCCGCCAGAGACCATGAAGTAAGTGGCCGCCAGTAGAGGCAGAAGCCGAAGTTTACGCGGGCCGGTGCGCCGTTGCGATGGTGTCGATGTCGTCAAGTCGATGGGCTGTGATGTGACTGTACCGCGTGGACTGGCTGCCGCGAAAGCCGTCCTCGTCCGATCCCCAGGAATACGAACGGCCTTGCAGAGCGGGAGGCAAAGCTACTGCGGGCAAAGTGGTTCCTGCTGCCCCTCCACCAGGGGCAGGCGAGGACGGCCGGATACCAGCGATACAGTCCTGCTGCTCCTCGGGAGCGGACTCGCGGGAACGACGGCACGAAGCACCCCCGCAAGCGGACCGTTGCGATGACCTAGGCTGCGACTTCGCCGAGGGCGTAGCGACGGCAGTGCTCCAGATACGCAGCTTCATGCAGCGCCGCAAGGTCCAGGATGCTGCTCCATAGCCAGCGCGGCGCGTCGAGCCCACGCGTGTGGCGTGAACGCAGCTCTTTCACCCATGCCGCTCGCTGCGCTGGCTTCATCTGCCTGCCATGTGCGCGCCCGACCACGCCGGCCATCAGTCGAGCCGTTCCGATGGCGTCTTCACGGGAAAGGTTCTCAAGATCGAACTTCATGTCCTGCGGTCGCAGCTCACGCACGATGACGGGCTTGCCAAGCAGCTGCGCGGCGATCATCCGATTACCCAGAAAGGGTGATAAGGCACGCGCACCAGTGACTACGCGCTCCGCATGGTCTTCGTAGACCGTCGCATGCAATGCGCGCGGAGCTGCGGCGGCTGTCGCTTCCTTGATGTCGAGGAGGTGGAACTGGCGATGCTTCTTCTTTCCAACCCCGATCAGCGCTGCAAAGCGTAGCTTGCCCAAAGATGAGCAGCCCTTCATCCAGTAGGCAGCGTCCAGCAGATCGACCTGTTCCTCGGTCTTGCCGCGAATGCCCTCGATGAGCTTGCGCAGCTTTTCTTCCGTGAACAGGCTCTGCAAAGCTTCGTGCTCCGGCTCCTGCAACGCCCAGTATCTGCGACCCAGCGGAATCTTCGGCGTGATGCCTTCGATGCGCTCTTCGGCCAGGTGCTTCCATCGGCGCATGCCCGCCTGCCGCATCACCCGGCGAATGGGTTCAATCTCATTCGGCGTGATATGCGCAGAGTGGCCAGTCAGGCGTGCCAGGTAGCCCTCGATCATCTCTTCGATCATGAGGGCTGTGGTTACACCGGGTAGATCGGAGCTGCGCGCCGCCATGGCCAGAGACAGGCCCAGGCGCAGCAGATCGTGCGCAGGATTCCCGATGACTGTCTGGTCGACATCACGGATCTCAATGTCGATGCGGCCATGGACACCGGCTACCGGTCCGAGATTACCCGTATGGCAGTCGCCGCAGATCCATACCTCCGGACCGCTGGGTAACGAAGCTTTCACTGCATCACTGGAGAGCCATTCGTAGAAGCGCCGGGTATTGCCACGGACGTAGGCGTGCGCAGACTCGGCCATCTTGCTATGGCGTTTTGTCTCCAGGAGGGAACGTCGATCGGGTGTAGTTGTTTTATCGTTCTTCAATCTCATTGAACTGTTACATGAAGCTGCGCGGATGGTCTGTCGGGAACCAGCCTCATAGAAGCGTGCGTGCGTGTCACTGACGACGCGCACAGTGCGTATGTGTGCGGTCAATGTATAGACAGTTGTGCACCTCGGCGATATAGTTCGGGAGCCAGAGTATCTCCGCACGAACACGCGCTGATGATGAAAAGCAACCCACGCACCATCGTTCTCATCGCCACATGCCTCGCCGCCTGCCTTGGTGCGAAAGCGGAGGACGGTGCAGCCGCATGGCTACGGTACGCGCCGATCGCAAACCCTGCACAGTACCGCGAGTTGCCTTCGCGCATCGTGGTGATGGGAGACTCCCCCACAGAACGCGCTGCCGGCGCTGAACTTCAGCGAGGCCTCACGAAGATGCTGGGGCGAGAGTTCACCGTGACGGGCGCTGCCGGGCTGACAGAACGAGCCATCGTTCTGGATCGAGAGCGCGGCGGGTCCGGCAAGGCCCCTGACTATGACAACGCGGTCGACATCCGCGCGGACACGTATCGCATTGCCTCTCGCAATCCCTGGCAGGTGCAGGTCCTTGGTGCTTCCACTCGTGCTGAGCTCTACGGCGTCTTCCATCTGCTGGAGTTGATTGCGACAGCAAAGCCCCTGCCTTCGAATGAAGGACATACCCCTTCCGCGCCCATCCGGTGGACGGATGAGTGGGACAACCTGAACGGCACCATCGAACGCGGCTATGCGGGCCGCTCCATCTTCTTCGAGAACGGGCATGTGCGCGCTGACCTTTCACGCGCAGGCGAGTATGCGCGGTTGCTGGCATCCGTTGGCATGAACGGCTGCAACGTCAACAACGTCAATGCGGACCTGGACACGTTATCGCCAGAGCACCTGCACGAGTTCGCGCGCATTGCGGATGTCTTCCGTCCATGGGGCGTGAGGCTTGCACTGAGCATCGACCTGACAAGTCCGCAGACAGTCGGTGGGCTGGATACCTTCGATCCCGCTGATCCGAAGGTCATCGCATGGTGGCAGGCGAAGGCGGACGAGATCTATAAGCTGATGCCGGACTTTGGCGGCTTTACCGTAAAGGCTGACTCCGAGGGTCGTAAGGGACCATCGCAATACGGCCGCACACCAGCCGACGCGGCGAACGTGCTGGCGCGCGCGTTGAAGCCCCACGGGGGCGTGGTGCTCTATCGCGGCTTCGTCTATAACAACCATCTTGACTGGAACGATCGCAAGGCCGACCGCGCGCGTGCCGGTGTCGATAACTTCGTGAAGAACGACGGGACATTCGACTCCAACGTCATCATCCAGATCAAGGAAGGCCCCATCGACTTCCAGGCACGCGAACCGGTGAGCCCGCTCTTCGCTGCGCTCCATAGAACGAACGTTGCGATCGAAGTGCAGACTGCGCAGGAGTACACCGGCCAGCAACGCCACATGGTCTTTCTGCCCAGCATGTGGAAGTGGGTGCTCGACACGGATCTACATGCGCCTGCCATTGACGGCAAGCCGCGCGCAACACCGGTGAAGCAGATCATTACCGGCCACACGTTTCCAAACGCAGACGGCACGCCGCGCCTGGGTGGCTTTATCTCCGTGACGAACGTCGGCCTGGATGCTAATTGGCTGCATCATCCGATGGCGATGGCGAACCTGTATGGCTTCGGACGGCTGGCATGGAACCCCGACACGCCTCTCGACGAAATTGCGAATACGTGGAGCACGATGACGTGGGGCAGCGATGCTGCGGTCCGCACGACCGTGCCGAAGATGTTACTCACGAGCTGGCAGGTCTACGAGGGCTACACCGGTCCGAACGGAATCGGGACCCTAACGAACATCCTTGGATATCACTTCGGGCCAGGCATCGAGTCCGCCGAGCGCAATGGTTGGGGACAGTGGTTCCGCGGAGAGAAGGATGGCATCGGCATGGACCGAACGGCCAGGGGCAGCGGATACATCCAGCAGTATCCGCCGGAGCTTGCTGCGCAGTACGAATCGCTTGCGACGGTTCCCGATAACCTTTTGCTCTTTTTCCACCATGTGCCGTATGACCATCGGCTGCACAGCGGCAAGACACTTGTGCAATCCATATACGACACGCATTACGCAAGCGCACGTGCCGCTGCTGAGTATGTGCCGCAGTGGAAGTCGCTCGAAGGCAAGGTCGATGCTGAGCGCTATACGCAGACTCTTCAACTGCTCGAGTTCCAGACTGGGCATGCGATTGTATGGCGCGATGCGATTAACACTTGGTTTCAAAAACAGTCCGGCATACCGGATGCAACGTATCGCGTGGGCAGCGACACCGGTCGCATCGAAGCGGAAGCGATGAAGGCCGAAGGTTACACGCCCATCGAGGTAACCCCATGGGAGACGGCTTCAGCCGGCAAAGTTGTTGTCTGCCGTGAAGTCAATGGATGCACACTGACAACCACCGTTCCGCAGCCGCGCGGCAGATATAACGTCGCTGTGCAGTATTACGACATGTGGCGCGGCGCATCGCGCTATGAGTTACTCGTCGACGGCAAGAGCGTTGCGCAGTGGCGCGCAGATGACACGTTACCGCCCGCGCAGTACGACGCCGCTCCGGATGGACAGACGGCAACGCGCTTCACGGCGCATGGCGTCGCACTGCATCCCGGCGCGACGTTGACTTTGCACGCCGTGCCGGACCTGCGAACGGAACTGGAGAACGTGGTCCCGGCTGCTGAGGCGAATAGCCAGATCCGTGCGCGCGACTATCGCGAGTACGCTCCCGTCGACTACATTGTCATTGGCCCGGACGGCGATATTACGCCGCATTAAGTGGAGACAATCAAGTCTTATGAAGATCATTGGCGCTCGCCTAATCATCTGCTCTCCCGATCGCAACTTCGTCACGCTGCGCATCGATACCGACGAGGGTATCTACGGCCTGGGCGACGCCACGCTGAATGGCCGTGAGTTAGCCGTTGCAAGCTACCTGCAGGAGCACGTGGCGCCATGCCTCATCGGCCGTGATGCCTCCATGATCGAGGACACCTGGCAGTTTCTATATCGGGGTGCTTACTGGCGCCGCGGGCCCGTCACCATGGCCGCCATTGCAGCAGTTGATATGGCGCTGTGGGATATCAAGGGCAAGGCTCTGAATACGCCTGTCTACAACCTGCTGGGAGGCGCCAGCCGGCAGGGCTGCATGGTCTACACACACGCCAATGGTGCGGACATCGCGGAGGCCGTCGACTCCGTGCAGAAGCACTTGTCCGAAGGTTATCTCGCGGTTCGCGCACAGGCGGGTGTACCGGGCATCGCATCGAGCTACGGTGTCCCGAAGGCAGGCAAGCCGTATGAGCCGGCGGAGCGTGGGCTGCCGAGCGAAAGTGTCTGGTCCAGCGAGCGCTATCTTCGCTTTGCGCCGAAACTGATGGAAGCCGTACGAGCGAGTGTTGGGCCCGATGTTCATCTGCTGCACGATGTGCATCATCGACTGACGCCGATACAGGCCGCGCGCCTGGGCAAAGAGCTTGAACCCCACGACCTGTTCTGGATGGAAGACCCTGTACCCGCAGAGTTGCAGGAAGGCTTTCAACTCATACGTCAGCACACAACCACACCCCTTGCGGTCGGAGAGGTATTCAACTCCATCTACGACGCGCACGAACTCATTCGCAACCAGTGGATCGACTATTTACGCATGACTGTTGTGCATGGTGGTGGCATCACACCGTTGAAGAAGGCTGCAGACTTCGCTGCGCTGTACCACGTGAAGACAGGCTTCCACGGTGCGACCGATCTATCGCCGGTGACGATGGCAGCAGCGCTGCACCTTGGACTGGCGATCCATAACTTCGGCATTCAGGAACACATGCCGCACACGGCATTGACGGACGAGGTCTTCCCGCATGCCTACCGCTTTGAGGCGGGCTACATGCATCCGGGCGATGAGCCGGGCCTTGGCGTGGAAATTGATGAAACACTGGCTGCGAATTATCCGTACCAGCGAGCGTACCTGCCGACTGCACGGTTATTGGATGGCACCGTAACGGATTGGTAGTTACCTGCGAAATAGATCGAGCGAAATACTATCTGCCATCGCATGAAAGCCAGACGCCGACGGATGCAGATGATCTCCGCTGTCGAACTTCGGCAACAGTCGCGTGGGATCCGCTGGATCGGCGATGACTTTGTCGAAGTCAATCACTGCATCGAAGTGGCCTGCCGCGCGTATCCAGGCATTGATCTTCTGCCGGTCGGCTTCGTTCGCGGCATTGGGATGGTAGAAGTCGAAGCCGAGAAACGGCGTGATGGTGGCGCCGTAGATCCGCAGACCGCGGTCGTGCGCTAGGTCGATCATCTGCTGATATGCGCCGAGGATCGATGCAACCAGCGCATCGTGCGCGCGAGGTGAGAATTCTTGCAGGCGAGCAGTCATGCCCAGGTCGTTCACGCCCTCGAAGACCACAACATACTTGGCGCCCGGCTGCACCAGCACGTCGCGCGAGAAGCGAGCCAGCGCATTTGGGCCCGAGCCATCCACCAGCACGCGGTTGCCGCCGAGCCCGGCGTTTAGTACGCCAAGATTGCGCAATGCCGGGTCGGACTGCAGGCGGACTGCAAGATCATCCGGCCAGCGGTCATTGCCGTTTGTTGTAGCGCCGTGGCCGTCGGTGATCGAGTCGCCAAACGTCACGATGCTTGCTGCACCCGTCGGTGCAGGTACATCGACGCCGGCGATCTGGTACCAGCGGTCGAAGTGTGCGGCGCCTTCCATCTCTGCGGTCGATGCGTCGACACCGTGTAATACGTACGACGTCGAACGTGACCCCGGATGCGCCGTCTGGGTCGCTGGCTCCTGGTCGTAGGTGATCGTAATGGCAATGTCTGACAGCGCGGCTGCGTGGAACGGAACCGGGTCTGAAAGATACTCAGCGCCAGAGGGGATGATGACGCTCGTGTGACCACGATCGAAGGTGACCACACGGTCTGTTGCAAAATCGATGACGGCGCCGGAGGCTGAGACCGGCCGCGCTACATGGACGGACATCAACCCCAACGACGATGTGCCAAAGACGTTCGACAGACGCAGCCGAATCTCCTCGCCGCCCAGTGAGAGATGGACGATCTGCCGGAGTGTTGCGGCCTCAAGCTGCCCCTTAGGTGCAATGTTCATATCCGTGGGAATTTGTTGTGAAGCGGCCCAGCTACCCACCCACTGCGGTGGCTTCACGATTTGAGCGTAGGAGCCCAGCGCCGACAGCAGTGCTGCAATCGAAATAAAGAGAGACCGGACGCGCATCCAATGCTCCTGAGGGCTTGTACTTTCTTCGGAGCAAAGAATAAAGTTGCTCGGGAAGAAACGTCAACGGGATTGCGCGTCCTGAGGAGGAGTCGGCGGTATGGAGTTAGCGGGCCGCAAGGCCGTAGTGATCGGTGGCACATCCGGTATTGGCAAGGCACTGGCGCTTGGCCTGGCGCGTGCCGGTGCGAATGTCATCGCGACGTCACGCTCGGACGCGGCCGTTGCTGAGACAACCGCAGAGATCCGATCGCTTGGGCGTGAGTCGATGGAGATCGTGTCCGATGTCCTCCAGCGTCGATCGCTACAGTCTCTACTGGAAGGCGCGCTTGCAGTCTTCGGCCGCGTCGACATTCTGGTGAATGCCGCGGGCATTACAAAGCGCGAGCCGACACTCGAAGTTTCAGAAGAGACGTGGAACGCGATCCTCAATGTAAACCTGCACGGCACACTGCGCGCCTGCCAGGTCTTTGGCGGACAGATGATTACGCAGGGGTACGGCCGGATCATTAACATCGCATCACTCTCAAGCTTTGTGGCCTTTCAGGAAGTTACGGCATACTGCGCGAGCAAGGCTGCGGTTGCGTCACTCACACGGTCACTTGCCGTGGAGTGGGCAAAGCATGGGGTGCTTGTCAACGCAGTTGCGCCGGGCATCTTCCCGACTGCGCTGAACAGTCGAATTCTCGACAGCCCGCGCGGGCAGGAGTTGCAGATGCGCACACCTCTCGCGCGCTTTGGAACGACCGACGAACTGATCAGTACCGCGGTTTATCTTGCGAGCGAAAAGACATCCTTTACAAACGGACAGGTGATTGCAGTGGATGGTGGCTTCCTGGCGAGCGGCGTGAATCAGTAGTCGAAGGTAAGGACTACGTCGCGAAATCGACCGGCCAGGCACGCAATGTGCCGCCACGTGCGGTTGTAACCGTAACCGCGCAGATTTTCTGGCAATGACTTAAACATTCTCAGTGTCTCCGTCGTCTTCCTCAGTACAGGCACCACGCCGGGGCGCAGGCTTCGGTATCGAAGCAACGAAGGAGACAGACGATGAAGAACTTCCTGAGAAACGCTACGCGCCTGAGCGCCGTGGCACTTTGCAGTGCAGCGCTTTGTACTCTGCCGGCCATGGCACAGGGCGGCGGAGGTCGCGGCATGATGACGCCGGAGCAGCGGCAGGCACAGTTCGATGCGATGGCTGCGGCTGTCGGCCTCACGCCGGAACAGATCCCGCAGGTGAAGGCCATCCAGGACGACACGATGAAGAAGATGGCAGAGCTTCGAGCGTCCGGTGGCGACCCGCAGGAGATGCGTCCGAAGATGATGGCGATCAACGCCGAGCAGACGACTAAGATCAAGGCCCTGCTGACCGATGATCAGAAGACCAAGTACGACACCTACCTGGCATCGCGTCCGCAACGCGGTCCCGGCGGCGGCATGGGCCCTGGTGGACCTCCTCCGCAGCAGTAACACGTCTCCCACAAGGAAGGCACAAGGGCCCGGTTTCCGTGGTGGAACCGGGCCTGCTCCTTGTATGTCAGAGTGACACGCACGCGCAGCCCTTCGCCTCTATGCTTGTGAGTGGCACAGCGCTTATCGCTGTCTGCCCGTGCAGGTGCACACATGCCCGACATCATTGACATTCCTGCTCCATCGCGCAGACCGCGCGCGCTGCTGATTGCCGTTGCCGTCATTGCGGCGCTGCTGTTTGGTGGCGGCCGTCTGCTCAGCTTCTACGTGGACGCGCTCTGGTTCCACTCGCTCGGCTTTACAGAGATCTTTCGCAAGACACTCATGTTGCAGTGGGCTCTGTTTCTGGCTTTCTTCGCACTGACATTTGCGTTGCTCTACGGAACGTTTGTGTTGCTGCGTGGACGCGGACACGGCACCAGCATGGTGCGTGCCGTGCTGGTGAATGGACAGCCGCTCAGCATCGACGTTGGGCGCTGGCTGAAGCCGACCGTTCTGGCTTTGTCGCTCTTTGTTGCGTGGGTCTCGGGCTCCGGCATGTCGGAGGAGTGGCCTACCTTTGTTCGTTGGATCTATGCGCAGCATGGTGCGAGCGCACTGGATCCGGTGCTTGGCCGGCCGCTGAACTTTTATCTGCTGACGCTGCCCGCGTGGCAACTGCTGGCGGGATGGGTGATCGCCATGGCAGCACTCGTCCTGGCCTTCGCCGCAGGTCTGCACATGACGCGCCAGCGCGCAGTGCAGGTCCCGGACTTCCATCAGGATTTTCACTTCGCCGACGCCGGTACCACATCGTGGCGTGGAATTTATGCGGCCGTTGCCTTTTTGCTGGTGGCGCTGTCGGTGCGGGTGTGGCTTAGTCGCTTCAGTCTGTTAATGGGTGAGCACACAATCTTCTCCGGCGTCACCTATACCGATGCACATGTCAGTTTGCCCGGCCTGCTCATCGTCTCCGTGGTCTTGTTGCTGGGGGCGGCAGTTGCCGCGTACAGCGCGGCGAAACGGAACAGTGGTGCGCGATGGGTCTTTGCTGCAGTCCTCCCTGGAGCGCTGTTGTACGTTGCCGTGCAAGTAGCTGGCGCAGCCGTCGACACGTTCATCGTCAAGCCGAACGAGCTTGTGAAAGAACAGCCATACATCCGCAACAACATTGAAGCAACGCGCACGGCCTACGCGCTGGACAGCATCGTAGTGCGGCCGTTTGCTGCGGGCACAACGGTCGCTGACGCCGATGCCTCGAACTATCAGCCGACGCTACAGAACATCCGGCTGTGGGATGCACAAGCGCTGCAGGACACGCTTCGTCAGATCCAGGAGATTCGAACCTACTACGACTTCCCCGGTATCGACATCGATCGCTACAACCTGGACGGCCACCCGCGCCAGGTGATGCTGGCAACACGTGAGTTAAGCACCGAAAAGCTACCCGAGAGCAGCCGCAATTGGATCAACGAGCGCCTTGTCTACACGCATGGTTACGGCGTCACCATGAACCCGGTGAACGGCTTCACGCCGGAGGGCCTGCCGACTCTGCTGCTGGGCAACATGCCCGTGCAAAGCACCGTGCCATCGCTGAACGTTGCACGTCCGCAGATCTACTTTGGCGAGATGACGAACACGGACGTCTACGTGAAGACGCGTCAGCAGGAGTTCGACTATCCGCAGGGACAGTCGAACAGCCTAACCAGCTACACCGGCACCGGCGGTATCGCGCTGGGCAACTGGCTGCGCCGCACGATCATTGCGCTGGAGCGGGGTGATGTAGCGAAGCTGCCCTTCAGTGACGACGTCACACCGGACTCACGCCTGCTGATGCGTCGCAACATTCAGGAGCGTGTGATGAACATCGCACCGTTCCTTTCGCTCGACCCCGATCCGTACATCACCGTGGGCGACGATGGCCGGCTGCGCTGGATTCTCGACGGCTTCACCTCCGCCGATACCTATCCCAACGCGCGCCACTACGCGCTGGGCGATACGCCGGTGAACTATCTGCGCAACAGTGTGAAGATCGCGGTCGATGCCTATGACGGCACCGTCTCCTTCTATGTGATGGATGAGGCCGACCCGATCCTTAACGCGTATCGCAACGCCTTTCCGGGTATGTTTCAGCCCGCAGCCGCGATGCCCGCAACCATGCGCGCACACCTGCGCTATACCGACACGCTGCTGAAGCTGCAGGCGCACGCTTACGGGCTGTACCACATGACCGATCCAGCAACGTTCTTCAATCGCGAAGACCTCTGGACACCAGCAACGGAGTCCGCCGTCGACAGCCAGGGCCAGCGATCCTCGCAGGAGATGCAGCCCAACTACGTACTGATGAACCTGCCCGGCGAAAAGGGCATGGAGTTCGTCAACATCCTGCCGTTCACACCGAGCAATCGCAACAACCTGATCGGCTGGATCGCAGGCCGCAGCGATGGTGCCAACTACGGTACGGCCGTCGCCTATAACTTCCCCAAGACACGTCTGGTCGATGGTCCGTCGCAGATCGAAGCGCGCATCGACCAGAACGCGCAGATCAGCGGACAGTTGACGCTGTGGAACCAGCAGGGATCGCATGTACATCGTGGCAACCTGCTGGTGATCCCCACCGGCACCGCGCTGCTGTATGCCGAGTCGATCTATCTGCAGGCCGACCGCAGCCCCATGCCTGAGCTGCGCCTTGTCGTGCTTGCGCTACAGGATCGGCTGGCCTATGGCACCACCTTTGAAGCGGCGCTGGCGAGCCTGTTCAATGGCACGGAGTCGTCCATTACCCAGGTTGCTGCGCAACCTTCGACTCCTTCCAGCGGTGCTGCAGCGGCTCCGTCCGCTTCTCCGGTTGCGGGCGCACCGACCAACCGCAACGCAGAGATTCAGCAGGCCGCTCAGGATCTGGCCGAGTACCAGCGACTGACCGCGCAGGGCAAACTCGGCGAGGCCGGCGCGAAGCTGGATGCGTTGAAGGCGGTGTTGAACCGGTTGACGGCGGGTGGCGAGCGGTAGATCGCTACTTGGTTCTTCAGTTCCTGCATTTTTCATCCTGAGCGGAGCGCAGCGTAGTCGAAGGACCTGCATTCGCTCCGCCGCCGCTAAGACCTGCGGGGAATCCCACTTCCTCTGACACCGGGAAGCTCGATTCCTACCGCATTGTTGCCGCCGCAAGCGGAATGCAGGTCCTTCGACTGCACTCCGCTGCGCTTCGTTTCGCTCAGGATGACACGCTTTTGTGGGTGCTCGGGGCGACACGTCTTGTGGAACGCTACGTTAGGCCGTTCGATCCCCGGTCACACGCCGGAAACCAATACGCGATACCATAAACCGTTCGTCGCCTTTGCCATGATGCAGGGGCACCTTGAGAGGGCACACAGAGATAAATGGGTGAGAAGCGTTGGGTGTTATTAATTGCGAGCGAGGTCGGTCGTACCGACTCCGTGTCAGACCGTGCCATGGAGCGCCTCGTCGAGGCGATTGGCGCGGAAGGTTACGAGGTGGTCCGCACCACTTCTCCTGAGGACGGTCGTTCGCTTGTAACGTCGGACCCTAGCTACTCCGCCATCCTGCTGGACTGGGATCTTGAGAGCAACTCGCAGTTTGAAGAACGCGCCGCGCTGGATGTCATCCGTGCCGTTCGTCATCGCAACAAGAAGGTTCCCATCTTCCTCATCGCCGACCGCACGCTGGTCAGCGAGCTGCCGCTGGAAGTGGTCAAGCAGGTCCATGAGTACATCCACCTCTTCGGCGATACGCCAGCATTCATTGCATCGCGTCTCGACACCGCCATCGAGCGTTATCACGAACAGTTGCTACCGCCCTACTTCCGTGAACTGCTGAAGTACAACGACCAGTCAGCGTACTCGTGGGACGCGCCTGGCCACATGGGCGGCGTGGCGTTCCTGAAGCACCCCGTCGGGCAGGAGTTCCATCGCTTCTTCGGTGAGAATCTACTGCGCTCAGATCTCGGTATCTCCTCCGCGCCTCTTGGTTCGTGGCTGGATCACATCGGGCCTCCGGGTGACTCCGAACGCAATGCCGCACGCATCTTCGGCGCGGACTGGACGTTCTACGTCCTGGGCGGGTCGAGCACATCGAACCAAATCGTGGGACACGGCGTCATCGCGCAGGACGATATCGTTCTGGCGGATGCGAACTGCCATAAGTCCGTCTGCCACTCGCTGACTGTTACCGGGGCACGGCCCGTGTACTTCAAGCCGACGCGCAACGGCTACGGCATGATCGGCCTGGTGCCGCTGAAGCGCTTCTCACCGCAGAATGTACGCGAGCTGATTGCACGCAGCCCGTTCTCTCCTGAGGCGCGCTCGCAGCAGCCGACCTATGCGGTCATTACCAACTCAACCTACGACGGCCTTTGCTACAACGTGAACCAGGTGGTGGAGGAGCTAAAAGGCTCCGTAGCGCGTGTTCACTTCGACGAGGCGTGGTATGCCTACGCGAAGTTCCACCCCATTTATCGTGAGCGTTACGCCATGGGCGTGCCGCGCGATATGGAAGACCGCCCGACCATCTTCTCTGTGCAGTCCACGCACAAGATGCTGGCAGCGTTCTCCATGGGTTCCATGGTGCACGTGAAGCTGAGCGACCGTGCGCCGATGGACTTCGACCAGTTCAACGAAGCCTTCATGATGCACGGCACCACCTCGCCGTTCTACCCGTTGATCGCATCGCTGGACGTGGCCGCGGCCATGATGGACGAGCCCGCGGGACCGACGCTGATGATCGAAACGCTTGCGGACGCGATCAGCTTCCGCCAGGCGATGAGCTCCATTGCGCACCGCCTGCGTACGGAGTCGGAAAATGGAGAGCGCTGGTTCTTCGGCATCTACCAGCCCGAACGCGTCATTGATCCCGCCACCGGCGAGTCGATCCTGTTTGAAGATGCGGAAGATGAGCTGCTCGCCACCGAACCGAGCTGCTGGACGCTGAAGGCCGGCGACGACTGGCACGGCTATGCGGACGAAGGTTCGCCCGATGACTACTGCATGCTGGACCCGGCCAAGGTCACCATCCTGACGCCGGGCGTGGATGCAAAGGGCACCATTGAAGAGTGGGGCATTCCCGCTGCTGTGCTGACGGAGTTCCTGGATTCTCGACGCGTGGAGATTGCCCGCACCGGCGACTACACGGTTCTGGTGCTCTTCTCGGTCGGCACTTCCAAGGGTAAGTGGGGCAGCCTGCTGGAGAACCTCTTCGAATTCAAGCGGCTGTATGACTCCGAGGCGCCGCTCGAAGAAGCCTTGCCGGAGCTGGTGCAGAAGTACCCTGCCCGGTATCGCCACATGTCGCTGAAGGAACTGTCCGACGAGATGCACGAGTCGATGATCGAGTTGAATCTCGCGGGGCTGGTGAACGCCGCCTGCGACGAGGACTTCGACCCCGTGCTGACACCTTCGCAGACCTACCAGAAGCTGGTGCGCAACGAGACCGAGCGCATCCCCTTTACGGAGATGCCGGGCCGCATTGCCGCCGTAATGCTGGTTCCCTACCCGCCGGGCATCCCCATGTCCATGCCGGGCGAGCGCCTGGGCGGACCGGATTCGCCGGTTATCCGCCTGATCCTGGCCATGGAGCAGTTCGGCAAGCGCTTCCCTGGCTTCGAACGCGAGGTTCATGGCATCGAGGTCGATAGCGATGGCAATTACTGGATGCGCGCCGTTATCGAAGAGGGGCAACAGGCAACACACACACCGCCTGCTTCACTGACTGAGCCGATCGTGGGAGCTTCGCGGCTGCCGAGCCGCCCCGTACGGCACTCAACCGAATGACAAATCCCATTTGATACTTCACGGCCTTCACTCGTCACCGGGTGAAGGCCTTTCTGATTTTTACCCTCCCGTCCATGTTGTCGCGCACCGCAAAGACACGACGTCCGCATCGACAGAGGGCCAAGCGCCGCTGCCGACGCCTGCGGTCTTCACTTAACCGAATGTTCCACTCTTGATGCCATCGCGATCACGCGGATCTCTGCGTCTTCGCCTCGCGAGGCAAGCAGACCGTGATCCCGCGAAAGGATTCAGTTCTTTCGCTGACCTGCGCGAATCGCCCGTGGTCAGCATTGGTGCCTTAACAATCAGTGGAGCTCCACCTGTCGCGCGGCCTGCGCGTCAGCCTGGCTCTCGATGCGGCGCAGCACCTCATCGATATCCGCGACCGCCAACAACCGGGCACTCGTAACTGGTCCTGGAACACGCATCCCGCCGAGAAGGACTGCAACAGCTCGGTCCCACTGCACGACGCACTGATCACGCACATCCTCGACTCCGAGACAGAGCACGACGTGGTGATGCCTGGTGGTCTTTCCATCTATTCAACGGAGGCCGCCGCAGAGTTCCTGGTCGATCCTGACCTGCGATCGCTGGCTCGCTCCGTACCCATGGGCCGCGACGATCGCGTCCTTCGCGATGGTGCGCGAAACCGACGTAACCGAGAACACCGCCGGTCCCGCACGGCTGGTGACGTACAGCGTCGAATAAGCGTTGGGTAAAGGCTTCCGGGCTCGACGGTATCAATACCGTTTTCACGCTCGAATCACGTGCGCCCGGCACGCATCACCCGCTAGCATTCCTGCGAGGTTTCTCGTGAAGTCGCTCGCGCTGTTCCTTCTCGCATGCTGCTGGCCATGCACGTCGTTGGCACAACAATCTCCGTCGGGCCGCCAGGGTACGGCCGATCTCGGCTTGAGTCAGAACGGCATCCGCCAGGGCCCGGGTAAGAACTCCGCCAGCGTTGGCGATGAGAGCTATCACAACAATGCAGAGCCGCATCGCAAGCGGGTGTTGGCGTGGATCGATATCAGCAATGGCTATCAGCATGACTCGGTTTCCCATGCGGTCGCGACCATCGAACGCCTTGGATACGAGACCGGCGCCTACGACACCTTCATCCGCACCGACTCACACATGATTACAAAAGGGGAGGTCACGGGGAGCGACGGGCAGCCCCTGCTGTACTCAAAGAACCTGAATGACTTCGACGCCATCTTCTTTTTTGGCGTGCGCGAGATCGATCTGACCGCTTCGCAGAGGCGGGATCTGCTGGCCTTCGTGCATGAGGACGGCAAAGGCTTTGTTGCTGCGCACGCGGGTGCGACTGCTTTCTTCTCATGGCCAGAGTTCGGCCAGATGCTGGGCGGCCGATTCGACGAGCACCCGTGGGGGATCACGGACGCGCCGGTGCTCGTGGAAGATCCGAAGTTCCCCGGCATGACGAATCTGCCGTCCACCTTCCATCACATCGACGAGTACTACCAGATCAAGGATTTTTCACGATCCAATGTGCATGTTCTGCTGCGTCTTGATGTATCGAAGCTGGATATGACGATGCCGTTGGTGCATCACAAGGATGCGGATTTTCCGCTTGCATGGGCGAAGACCTATGGCAAAGGTCGCGTTTATTACTCAGCTTTGGGGCACGATCCCAGCACATGGGATGACCGTGCAATTCAGCAGATGTACTTTGAGGCGCTACGCTGGGCGCTGCATCTTACGGACGCTGAGATCACACCGCGACCATTCCCCGCAGCAGCCGGAACCTCACGATAAGCCGAGCTGTGCATACAGGGCCTGAAACCGTGGATCATCGCGTACGTCATCGAAACGCGGGTCGATGCGCAGCGTGATCAACTCGAAGCAGCGATGCTGGAAGGCCAGTTCGAGCCGCTCAAACCCTTCATCCATCCGGCCCAGTGAGAAGTAGATCAGGGCAAGTTCGAAGGGCGAGATATAACGCTTTTTCGACAACTCATTCAGGTCATTCAGCAGGCGCAACGCGTCCTGCCTGCGGCCCAGGATTGCGTACGTCCGCGCCAGCGCACCGACGATACGAGGACTCGGCGGAGAGAGTTCAATCGCGCGCTGGAAGGCGGCGATTGCTTCTTCGAGTTCGCCGCGTTGCTCCTGCACCAGACCCAGTGTCCAGTATGCCGCGGAGAAATGCGGGTTCTGTTCGATGGTGTGATCGCACTGCTCCAGAGCGCGGTCGTATTCGCGGCGAAAATGAAAAATCTGCGCCACGTCTCGCGAGATGATCGACGACACCGGATCAAGACTCTGCGCAATCATCATCTCCTGCAACGCTTCATCCAGCCGGCCAAGCGTAACCAGGCAGGAAATAGCAAACCAGTGGTGTGCAACCGGGTTTCGCGGATCGAGACGAATTGCCTTCCGGAATTCTTTCTCCGAGCCAACCCAGTCCCAATCCTGAATAGCCTTGATGTGCGCGAGGGAGGTATGGGCTTCACTGGACTCGTCGTCAAGCAGCACGGCGTGCGAAGCATTTGCGGCCGTCTTGGTCCACACTTCGGTAGGCGCGGCGACGCCGTAGTTGGCCATTAGTAGTTGCGCGTCGGACATGCCCGCGTAGGCCTTGGCAAAGCCCGGATCCTCCTCCGCCGCCTTGCCGAAGTACTCCATGGCCTTACGCAGACCGCTCTCCGTGCGCTGGTTAAATTGGTAGATGCCCTGCAGGTACATGTTGTTCGCGGCAAGATTGCCCACCTTCGATCGCGTGCCTGCCGGGGCGCCTACAAGCTGCGGCATCACTGCCCGAATGATGGTCGTGGCCACTTCTTCCTGAAGAGCAAAAACGTCGTCGTAGCGCCGATCAATCGACTCCGACCAGAGGATGCTGCCACGCATGGTGTCGGTCATCTGCATGGTGATGCGCATCATCCCCTGTGCCGTGCGCACCGTGCCGCCGATCAGAACGGCTGCATCCTCAACGCTCTCAGCACGCGCCGAGGAACCATCCATGACGACGATGGAATCCATCTTTGAGAGAGCGTGCACGATCTCGCTGGCAAGGCCGCGACAGAACGCTCCCTCAGTCCCGTTCGGGCTGCAGTCTTCAAAGGCGCGGATCGCGACGGTGTTGCGGCTCACCAGTGCGGGCGGATGCGAATGCTTGACTGGCGAGGGATCAACCTGGCGGAACGTGGGCGCGTAACCGCCCTTTGGCATTTCGATGACCAGCTCGTCGGCATGACCTTCTTCGCGGTAATACGTTTGAAGACGGATGCGAAGACGCCGTGCCTGCACGCGCACGATGGGATCCATCCGCGGGTCAAAACTGTCGCTCTTGCCAAAAACATCCACCCCGATGGGGTATTCCTTCAGCTGATCGCCTCGGCCGGCCAGGGACTCGTCCACGATGAACCCAAGGAAGCGCTGCAGCCGGTCACCCTGGCGAAAGGACTTACTACCAATGATCTTCTGGAGCTGGTTTCGCACCACGTCATCGAAGGGGGATTTGTCTCTCACGGCTTGGGTCTTGGCTGGCACCGCACAATAGTAATGGAAGTTATCCAGTCTGCGCCTGTCGTCAAGAGGAACTACGCTTCGGAACGTGCCACCACCGTTACACCGTTGTTACGGCATAGCCACGACCTTAGAATCATCACGCTATGATCCCCACGATTACCGACGCCCCGATCGCTCCCGCAAAGCCATACGGCCATGTTTTGACTAAGGTTCCACCTGCTCCGAAAGAGGGTTACCGCATTGCCGCCTATCAGCTGGTCGATTACCTCGAGTTACTTGGTGTGGAGGTAGTCTTCGGACTCTGCGGACATACGGTGATCGCAGTTCTGGATGCGCTGGGAAAAAATCCGAAAGTGAAGTTCATTACCACGCGCCACGAGCAGACGGCGGCACACGCGGCAGACGGTTACGCGCGCGCCTCTGGCAAGGTGGGTGTCGTCCTCAGCCACCTTGGACCAGGACTTACAAATGCCGCCACCGGCGTTGCGAATGCCGCACTGGACTCCGTGCCGATGGTCGTCATCGCGGGCGACGTGCCGTCTTACTACTACGGCCGTCATCCGCACCAGGAAGTGAATCTTCATGCGGACGCTGATCAAAGCCAGATCTACCGGCCTTTCTGCAAACGCGTCTATCGCGTCGATCGCGTGGAAGATCTGCCACGCGCGGTGGAGCGTGCCTTCTACCTTGCGCAGTCCGGTCGCCCTGGCCCCGTGCTGGTTGACGTGCCGATGGATATCTTCTCTGCGGATCTGAAGGAAGGCTCCTTCTCCAAGACGCCACCACGCCTGAGCAAGCAGGCGATCGATCCGGACTCTGTCGAGTACATCCTCGATGCACTCGCAACGGCAGAGCGCCCCGTGCTCTATGCCGGCGGCGGCGTCATCTCATCCAAGGCGACAAAAGAGCTGCAGGCGCTTGCCGAGGCTCTGGAGCTTCCCGTGGCGCATACGCTGATGGGCAAGGCCTGCATGCCCGAGAAACACCCTTTGCTGATGGGGCAGACCGGTTTCTGGGGCATCCCCGTCTCCAACGAGATGTGCCGCGAGGCCGACCTGATTCTCGCCGTCGGCACACGGCTTGCCGAAGCGAACTCAAGCTCGTGGGAGCCTGAATTTACCTTCGACAGCCCACGCCTGATTCACATCGATATCGACATTCCCGAGATCGGACGGAACTACCAGACGGAGCTCGGCGTCATTGCCGATGCGAAGGTTGCGCTAGCTGAGCTGGCGCGCGCCGCGCAGGGTCGCAAGCACGTTGAGCGGCCCGGCATGCGCGAGCGCATCGCGAAGGCACGTAAGGAGTTCAGTGACCTGTGGGCGGATGAATGGACATCTAACCAGTTTCCGTTGCGACCGGAGCGGATCCTCGCAGAGCTACGCAAGGCTGTCCCCGAAGATGGCTTCATCGTCACGGACGTGGGCTGGAACAAGAACGGTGTCGCGCAACAGTTTGACTTCCCTGTCCCGGGAACGTTCATCACGCCAAGCGGCCTGGCAACCATGGGCTTCGGACCGGCAGCGGTCCTCGGCGTAAAGTTTGCGCAGCCGAACCGCGTAGCACTTGCGCTGATCGGTGACGGCGCCTTCAGCAGCAATCCGGGCATCGTTGCAACGGCCATGGAAGCCGGCCTCGCCTGCATCTGGCTGGTCATGGATAACTCCGCCTTCGGTACCATCGCAGGACTTGAGAAGATGCACTACGGTTGGAGCTTCGGCTGCCTGTTCGAGTGCAACGGTGAGACGTATCACGTCGATTACGCCGCCATTGCTCGTGCCTACGGTGCCCGGGGTGTCGCGATTAAATCTGCAGCGGAGTTAGGGCCAGCGCTGGAAGAAGCAATTGCCTCCGGCATGCCCACCGTCATCCAGGTGCCAATGGAAAATGCACCCACACCGACGCCCGGACATTGGAATATCAATGACATCTACCGCAACGGTCAGTAACTCGCAGTGATTTACAAACAGCAACAAATCGGCGGAGGGGTATCCCCCCCCGCTGATTAATTTCCATTGTTATCAGGGGCCGTCTAGCACTGCTCGCAGCCGGTCTCCCGCGTCAGGCTCAGAAGGATCGTGGAGAGTGTGAGCCATCCAATCATCAACAGGAAGGCGAGCTCGTACGCATGCACGCCGTAGACGTGCGCACCTTTGATCAGCTGGCCCGTCCAGTGGCGATCCAGTACCGCGCCGATTGCAGGCGTCAGCAGTGTCGGCCCGATCATATTGCCGATGTTCACCGTTCCCGAGATGGAGCCAAGGTACTGTGGCGGCACTGATTCTTTGGCGTAAGCGAACCCGATGACCACCGAGCCGCTGGCGACGCTGGTCACTGCCGCGATGGCGATGAAGCCGGCAAGCGGCAGGTTTGGTGTGTAGAACATGGCGATCCAGCCGAGTAACGCGGTCGCAACGCCGGCAACATAGATCGGCTTGCGGCGACCAATGCGATCGGACAGTGCGCCACACAGCGGGCTGGCCACGGCCCAGCAGACGATCATGACGGAGCAAACTTCTGCGGCCACGGTCTGTTGCAGACCGAATCGGGAGCGGAGATAAGGCGAGCCCCAGAGACCGGTGAAGGACAGGATCGAACCGACGATGCCGCCCTGCGCCAGAAAGATGAGCCACGTATTGCGAAAACCGAAGATGCGCCCAAAGCCCTTCAGCCGTTCCACGAAGGACGAGTCTCCCCGATGAACATCAGCGGGTGCATACGTCGCGAAGCCCACATCGACCGGATCGTTCTTCACGAAGAAGAAGGCGAGCAAGCCAATGCTGAGCACTACGATGGCAGAGACGAAGACCACCGGCCGCCACCCGAAGCTCTGAATGGCCAGGCGTAGCGGCACCTGCGCGAACAGCGCACCCAGGTTGCCGAAGAGCAGGCCCAGGCCGGACAGCATGGCGAAACGCTTTGCCGGAAACCAGTGCGTCGCCAGCGTCAGCAGTGTGACCCAACCCACCGCAGACGCCGCACCAATGATCAGCCGGCCAAGGCATGCCAGCGCAAAGTTATCCGTAGACGCAAACAGCATGGTCCCTACCGCCGCAGCGATCGAACCGCTGATGAGAAGTTTGCGTGCGCCCCACGAATCGATCAGGATGCCCGTGGGGATCTGCATTGCAAGGTACGAGTAGTAATAGAAAGCCGACAGGTTCCCAAGGCTTGCGGCACCGATGGAGAAGGTGCGCATCAGCTCGTCCGTCATAACAGCGGGCGATACGCGCTGGTAGAAACCAGAAAGATAAAAGGTTGCAGCGAGGGCCCAAATCGACCACGAGAGCAGGGCGGGCGGGTGACTACGGCCTGCGCTGTCCGGGGCCGCGGGGGATGCGTGTGTCGGCTTCTGTACGATCAAAATCCCGTCGTTTCTGCTGGTCGCTTTTGAGTCGAGAGCCGCCGTACCTGCAGGGCTCCCAGAGTGCCACCAACCGTAGCACCACCCCAAAATCTCCAGCAAGCGAGGAACGGTATCGTCACGGTAGAAGCCGCCTGTTGAGCAGATCGCGCTGCTAACCTTGGCATCAAGTTTTTTGTGCCTGGTCGATTCGCTTTACGCTTAGTCACCTGCTCTACGGCCGCACAGTCCGGGCTGCCAGGTAAGTGGGAATCGCGGAACGTGCAAGACAGGTTGGAGACCGCATGACAGAGCCCTGGCGAACAGGCATTACGACATACGACGAGAAGAACATCTGGGTCGGCGGCTACGCCATTGGCGACCTGATGCAGAGGGCGACCTTCGCAGAAACCATCTTCCTGCTGCACGCGGGCCGCATGCCCAGCAAGGAAGAGGGCAAGTTGCTCGATGCCATCCTGATCTCGTCCGCTGACCACGGCCCGGGGTCTCCCTCCGCCGCAACCGCGCGACTCGCCTGCTCGGGCAATCGCGGCTCCGTCTCCTCTGCCATCGCCGCAGGGATCCTCGCCATAGGCGATCAGCACGGCGGCGCGGGTATGGAGTGCATGGAGGTCATTGCCGAAGGTGTAGGCATTGCGAAGTCCGAAGACATCTCGCTCGAAGTTGCCGCAGAGAAACTCGTCGACAACTACCGCGCTCGTGGTGCTCGCGTGGCGGGGATGGGGCACCGCCAGCACACCAGCGATCCGCGTAAGGCAGTGCTGTTTGGCATGGCGGAGAGCTACGGCCTCTCCGGGGACGGCGTGAAGTTCATGCTGGCACTTGAAGCCGCCGTTGCCGCCAAGGTCAAGCCGCTTCCCATCAACATCGACGGCGTGCTCGCCGCCATCCTCTTCGATCTAGGCTTCCCGCCCTTGATGGGCCGCCTCATCTTCATCATCGGCCGTACCGCAGGCTTGAGCGCGGAAGTGGCGGAAGAGCTTCGGCGGGAGAAGGCCATGCGCATCAAGGTGCCGGTCACCTACGACGGTCCCGCACCACGCGAATTGCCGTAACAAAGATCTACCGCAGTCAGGAGCAGGAAATGGCACCGAAGGTAATTACCGAAGAGCAGAAAGAACAGATTGCAGAGATGGTCACTAGGGCGAAGGTCGCGCTGGACGCCATCAAGGACTACGACCAGGCAAAGGTTGACCGGCTGTGCCAGGCGCTTGGCTGGGCCGTCGCGAATGAGACGACCTTCACACGCCTCTCGAACAAGAGCATCGACGAGAGCGGCCTGGGCGACCGCGAAACACGCCCCGGTAAACGCACCAAGGTCGTCGGTGTTCTGCGCGATGTTCTCCGGCAGAAGAGCATGGGCATCATCGAAGAGATTCCAGAAAAAGGCATCGTCAAGTACGCCAAGCCCGTCGGTGTCATCGCCGCGCTCGTGCCAGTGACCAACGCCGCGCTGACCGAGATCGTGACAGGCATCTTCACCATCAAGGCGAAGAACGTCGCCATCTTTGCACCGCATCCTGCAGCGAAAAACACCACCATCGAAACCGTCAACATCATGCGCGAAGTCCTGAAGCGCGAGGGCGTGCCGGAGGATGTTTTCCAGGTCATCGAGAAGCCGAGCATCCCCGTCGCCAACGAACTCATGGCGTCCTGCGACATGACCGTCGCAACTGGCGGTCCAGCGATGGTGAAGGCGGCCTACAGTTCCGGTAAGCCTGCTTATGGCGTCGGAGCCGGGAACGCCACCATGGTCTTCGATGAGACGACGATTCCCGAGGAGGCTGCGAGGAATACTCGCATCAGTAAGGCGCATGACAATGGCTCCGGCTGCTCATCCGACGGCAACCTCGTTGTCGAGGCCACGGTCTATGACCGCGTGCTGCAATGTCTGCAGGATGAAGGTGGCTACGTCGTCTCGCCGGAAGAGAAGGTCAAGCTACAGGCCGTGATGTGGGATGACGAACGCCACCGCACTGCGCCCACCATCGCACGCGGCGCGGGAGTAATCGCGGAACTGGCGGGCTTCTCGATCCCGGCAGGCAAGCGCTTCCTTATCGTGCCGGAGACCAACATCGGCAAGGAGTTTCCCTTCTGCAGCGAGAAGCTTTCGTCGGTGCTGGCGATCTTCAAGTACAACGGCTGGGAGAATGCGCTGAATATGGTGACCGAGATTTACAAGGTCGGCGGACGCGGCCACTCAGTAGGTATCTACTCGTTCAACGACGCACACATCGACGAGCTGGCACGCATGGCGCCGGTCAGCCGCATTACCGTACGGCAGCCGCAGTCGCGCGCAAACTCGGGCTCGTTCAACAACGGTCTGGCGATGACGTCGAGCATGGGCTGCGGTATCTGGGGTGGCAACATCACCAACGAGAACGTGGTTCTGAAGCACTACATGCAGACCACGTGGGTCAGCCGTCCCATCGCGGAAGATCGCCCATCCGATCAGGAGATCTTCGGCGACTTTTACAACTCGCAGACTTACTAACACTGTGACCAAACCGGCGGCCCGGGTGACATCGCCACGGGTCGCTTTGTTAGCGCTGAGGGAGCTCAATGCGGCTCCGTGCCGTTACGGTTACAGGGTCGCGCGCGCTCCAGTCCGCCCTATATCCTGAGGCGCTTCCTTGGACAGACGCGTTGGCGCCTGAATCGCCGGATTGAAAGAGAGACATGGAAAGCCGATATCTCGTAAGCATTGGGACCGCCGCCGTTTGCCTCAGTACGTTGTCTGCCGGGGCACAGGCCAATTGGGCTTCGTACGGCCAGGACCAGGGGTCGAGTCGCTTCTCCACGCTGAATCAGATCAACGCATCGAACGTGTCGAAGCTTGAGCGTGCGTGGACATTTCACACAGGCGGCGATTCTCAGAATGAAGTGACGCCCGTCGTTATGGATTCGGTCGTCTATCTTTCTTCGCCCAACGGTTACTTCGCCGTGGATGCAGTGACGGGCGATCAGATCTGGAAGTTTGCTGCGACCGATACGACTACCCGTGGTGTGACGTACTGGCCGGGTGATAAGACAACGGCGCCTCGCATCATCGGGGCTGTCAGTGGTGGCCGCATCGTGGCGTTGGATATTAAGACAGGCAAGCCCGTGCCGGAGTTTGGCGATGGCGGCTATGTCGATATCAAGACGAAGATGACTTCACCGCCTGCGATTTATAAGGGCATGTTGATTCTGCCCACCATGGACAAGTTTGTGCGCGCGTGGGATGCGAAGACCGGGAAGATGGTGTGGAGCTTTAACCTGGTTCCGCAGCCCGGTGAACCGGGCCACGAGACATGGGAGAACGATGCGTGGAAGACCACAGGCGGTGTCAACGTGTGGGGCTACATCACGGTCGATGAGAAGCTCGGGATCGCTTTCGTGCCAACGGCGCCACCGTCGCCGGACTATGTGGGTGTCACACGCCCGGGAGACACCCTCTATGGCACCTCGCTGGTAGCGCTGGACGCGAACACGGGCAAGTTGAAGTGGTTTCGCCAGTTGGTGCACCATGACCTGTGGGACTTCGATTCTGCGGCCGCACCGGCGCTGGTTGAGGTGAAGCAGAAGGGCAAAACGATTCCCGCGGTCGTCCACATGGGCAAGACCGGTCTGATGTACTTCTTCGACCGGCGTGATGGAACGCCGATCTTTGGCATGGAAGAGCGGCCGGTCCCGCAGAGCAACGTGCCGGGCGAAAAGTCGTCGCCAACACAGCCGTTCCCTATCAAGCCGGAACCGATCGCCCGCATCAGCATGACGCATGATGAACTGCCGAAGAATATCACCGGCAGCCTGACCACTTACTGCGAAGGCCTGTGGCAGAAGTACAAACTGCAGGATGCGAAACCTTTCAATGCATGGCTGCTGAATCAGGATGTCGTCGAGTTTCCGGGCGCGGTGGGTGGCGGTAACTGGAATGGTGTTTCCTATAACCCGCAGCTTGGGCTGGTCTACACAAATGTCATGAACGCCGGCCAGTGGGGGCACATTGGGCTTGGTGGCGGTCGCTTCGGACGCGCACCGGGCGCGGGTGGTCCTGGTGGTCCGCCGCGAGGCGCTGGTGCTCCGCCTCAACCTTCTGGGACGCCTCAAGCATCGGGGACGCCTCCGGTTGGCGGTCAGCCCGCGAGCGATCAGGAGTTTGCCGATCGTGCCCAGGCTCCCAAGCCGGGTGCGCAGCAGTACAGCAAGATGACGCCTGAAGGGCAGCGCTTCTGGCAGGCGGATACGCGCTACTCGTGTGCTCCACCGCCGTGGGGTGAGCTGGTTGCTGTGAATGTGAACACCGGCAACATCGCGTGGCGTTCGACGCTGGGTGCATTTGATGAGCTTGAGGCGAAGGGTCTGAAGACCGGTACACCGAACCTTGGCGGTGGTATCAACACCGCTGGCGGACTGATCTTCATCGGCGCAACAGTTGATGGGAAGTTCCGCGCCTTTGATTCGAAAACTGGCAGAGAACTTTGGTCCGTGAAGGTCGACGCGCCCGCGCACTCTGTGCCCGCCACTTACCTCGGGAAGGATGGGCGGCAGTATGTAGTAGTATCTGCGGCCGGAGGTGGCTTCCTGCGTGACCCTGTTGCAGATGCTGTGGTGGCCTTCGCTCTTCCGAAGGGTGCCGTGACCAGGGCACCCGCGAAGATGGTGAAATCGAAGTAATGCACTGCGCAATGTAAGAAGATGCGCGTCCCCCGCTCATGACGGGCTCTCGTCATGAGCGGGTTTGCAGTACACCACACATCCCCTGGGCTACCAGCAGGAGTTATTGGCCGCCCGGCGCTGCAGGTGCCCCAGGCGCTGGCAGAGCGTCCGCCGTAGGGGCCGGCATCTTGATCGGAGTTACATCCGCGTCGACTTCACCCAGCGACCACTTGATAGCCTGCAGATACATCTCCTGGATCTTAGGGTTATCCCATGTCGCGGGGGCATGCGCGAAGGTTGCGTAAAAGACACGGCCCTTGCCATACATCTTTGCCCATGCCAGGGCGTAGGGATAATCCGCAGCCTGCATGCCGCGCGCCTTGGTCTTATCGATCTTCGTGGTGTCGAGTCGCATCAGCACGCGGCTCTTATCGGGAGAGAAGCCGCTGCTCTGATAGAACTCATCGCGAATGGTGAAGCTGGGACCGAACTGGCTCATGCCGGGAAATTTGGGATCGGTCACGATGACAGTGCCTTCGATGGTTCCCCACGGATGCTGATCGAATCGGCCACCGAGCATCTCGCCAAACTCCGGCCATGACAGGAATGCGGTATCGCCCACGTGCGCCGCGACGAAGCCTTTGCCCGCGTCGTGAACGAACCACAGGAGGTCCGCCTTTTGTTCGGCCGACAGTTCAATCTCGCGATGTCCCATGAAGAAGATGGCATCCACGTTGCACAGGCTTGGGCCGCCACTCGCCGGCTCGCCGGTTGTCATCTTCGGATGACGCGAGATGATGTTGGAATCCGTACGAATCCACGTGTCATACGCGCCGGACTTGTAGCCAAGTTCTTCAATGACTGCGATGGCATGACCGATGTCATGCTGTGCGATGCCGTTGCGCGTATCGGCCCAGATCAACAGCCGCTTCTTCGGTGGCCCTGCGGGCGCATCGGCAAACTCAGGCGGAGGGCCCTGCGGACGCGCCGCAGTGGCGCCAGGTCCACCCGGACCTCCGGCACCTCCGGGCCCGCCAGGACGGGGTCCACGCGCACCGGGCGCGGGACAGCCCGTGTCTGCGGCGGCTGCCGGAGCCTGCGCAGCACAAAGGATCGGCGCGGCGAAGGCCAGCGCAATTGTAAGAGTGAGAACCCTGCGTTTAAACATTACTTCTCCTCGCGTCGAGACACGTTCGCGGTCCCACATGCGGCACGTGCTCATCGGTCGTGATGCTAGCAGGCCGCCAAGTTGCAACGCGATGACGAACGGTGTCAACACGGTAAGTTCATTGACTTCATTTTTTGAGGAAGCCTAGCATCCCGTCCGATCCAGCAAGGGGCTTTTGTGCGCGCCCAAGGCACACCTACTTCGGGATCGAAGAACGAACAGAAGATGGCCCGCTCGCTTGTAACTTGGCACCACCTTCCGGAGGCAGGATTCATGAGATTCACCCGCACGCTCCTGACCTGTGCAGTCGGCTTAGCAAGCTGCGCACCGGCCCTGGCGCAATCGCTTAACACTTCCCAGATCGTTGGGACGGTACAGGATCCGACAGGCGCGTCCGTACCGGATGCCATAGTCACGCTGACGCAAACCGATACTGGGCTCGTCCGCACGGTGAAGACCTCGTCGTCCGGTACGTATAGCGTGAACGATCTGCCGCTGGGCCCTTACAAATTGCAGGTATCTGCGCCGAATTTCCAGGGGTACACCGTCACCGGCATCGTCTTGCAGGTGGGCAGTAATCCCACGTATGATGTGAGGCTCGCGATTGGTTCACAGACAGAAGAAGTGACTGTCCAGACATCGGGCGGCGTTCAGGTCGAGACAGTAAGTAATGGCATCGGCCAGGTCATCGACCAGCGGCAGGTGGTTGAGTTACCGCTGAACGGCCGTGACCCAACACAGCTCATTGCACTTGCCGGCGCCACCACAACTGCGCCCGCAGGCGATCTCAACTCGAATAAGAATTTTCCGACGATCACCATTGCTGTTGCGGGCGGCCTGCCGAACGGTGTGGCCTACATTCTGGATGGCGGCAACCACAATGACGTGTTCAATAACCTGAACCTGCCACTGCCGTTTCCGGATGCTCTGCAGGAGTTCAAGTCTGAAACGAGTTCGCTGCCCGCACAGTATGGCAACCATGCTTCGGCCGCCATTAACGCAGTCACGAAGAGCGGCGGCAATGCGTTCCATGGCGATGTCTTCTACTTCGTTCGCAATTACATGTTCAATGCCGCGAACTTCTTCGGCTACACCGCGCCCACCGCAACCGCTGCTGCCACCAAGACGCGCGACAACCTGAAGCGCAACCAGTTCGGTGGTGTCATCGGCGGTCCCATCATCAAAGACAAGCTGTTCTTTTTTGGTGGTTACCAGGGAACGATCGTCCGATCCGTGAGCGCACCGACCCAGACATTCACACTGACGCAGGCAGAACTGAATGGCGACTTCACCGGTTGCTATCCCACCACGGGAGCGGTGAAGCTCGGCGGGCCTTTCATCGGCAACAAGACGAATCCTGCGAACTACAGCCAGCAGGCGCTGAACATTGTGAAGGCTGGCATCCCGGTTCTGAATGATCCATCGAATCCCTGTGGCTCGATCAACGTGCGCCTGTCGCAAAATTCCACCCGTCATGATGTGATCGGCCGCGTGGATTACACCATCAATCCTTCGCAGTCGATCTTTGCGCGCTACCTGATTGCACGCTACAACTCGCCGGTGAACGTGGATCAGTCCAACCTGCTGACTGCGAACCAGGTGGGCCAGCTTAACCAGGACCAGGCACTCACGCTGGGACATACGTGGATCATCACGCCGAACGTGGTCAACTCGCTGCGCATTACGGGAGACCGCACACTTGGTCTGCGTCAGCTCTATCCGTTCTTCGATCCGAGTTCCGTCGGTATCAACGCCTACACGAATCCCGGCTTGAAGGGATTCATGGGTATCACGATCACCAACGGTTTCGCGTTGGGCCAGGGCGGCAATAATCCGGGCTACTTCAACACGGTGAAGTACCAGCTCGGAGACGATGTCACCTTTGTTCGTGGCTCGCATTCCTTCGCCCTTGGCGGCCAGTATCTATTCGCCTACATGAACACGGTCAACAACCGTCCCACGAACGGCTCGTACACCTTTGCCGGAACGGTGAACGGCGGCAACACCGCCGGCTTCGCCGACTTCCTGACCGGCCAGGTGAGCACCTTCAGCCAGGGTGCAGCTGATTACGAGAACGATCGCTGGCACTATGTTGCGTTTTATGGACAGGATTCGTGGAAAGTGACGAAACACCTGACGGCAAACTACGGCCTTCGGTGGGAGCCTTATATCCCCTTCTATAACGTAAATAGTCACGCTGAGAACTTCGACATTGCCCGCTTCAATGCAGGACAGAAGAGCAGCGTGTACACCGCGGCGCCTGCCGGGCTGATCTTTCCAGGCGATGCCGGCTTCCCGGGTCGCTCCTATAACAACGGCAAGATCAGCAGCGGCTTCCAGCCTCGCGTAGGTTTCGTCTGGGATCCGTCACACGATGGCACCATGTCCGTCCGCGGCGGCTACGGCCTGTTCTATGACACGCCGCAGATGTTCTTCGACACGCGCTACTCCAACTCCCCACCGTGGGGGCAGACACTCTCTCTGACGAACGTTCCGTTGGCCAGCCCGTTCGCAAACTACCCGGGCGGCAACCCGTTCCCGGGCCTGCTGAACCTGAACTCTGGCACCACTTTCGTGACAGGTGGCGTGTATGTGAATACGCCGCTGAACCTGAAGCCCATGTATCTTCAGCAGTTCAACTTGAGCGTGCAGAAGCAGTACAAGAGTTGGCTCTTCGGTGCCACTTACCTGGGCAACACGACAACGCATCTCACAACGTCCTACGAACTGGATCCGGCGGTCTACATTCCCGGAACACAGAATGCTGCAAAGAATGGCTGCGGTGCCATGCCCACCTCCGTGCAGGCAACGATGGCAGTTGGCGCAGCATGTTCGACAACCGGCAACACCAACCAGCGCCGCGCGCTGTACCTGTCGAACCCGGCGCAGGGTGTGTTCTACTCCACGATTGGTCAATTGGATGATGGCGGCCATGCGAACTACAACGGCATGTTGTTGTCCGTAAATCGCCGCGCCAAGCTGATGAACCTGGTCGCAAATTACACGTGGTCACACTGTCTGTCCGAAGCGGAGACGACGGAACTTACCGGCCCGTCGTACATCATCCCCGGGAATCGCGCCGCCAGTTACTCAAACTGCGATTCAGATCGCCGGCATGTCGGTAACGTTTCGCTGATCCTCAATTCGCCCCGCTTCCAGCAGCGGTTCACTAACGCTGTTGTCGGAGGATGGGGACTCTCAACTATCTTCACCATTCGCAGTGGTGGCTATTACACCGTGACCTCTGGCGTTGACAATGCACTCAGTGGCATCGGCGCACAGATCGCAACGCGCATCAGCAACCCCTACACGGCATCCACGCGCTTCGGGGCGAGCGGGCTCATCACCAAGGCCGCTTACGCCTCTGCGGCGACTGGAACCTACTCGTTGAATCGTCCACTGAACACGCTCGGACCGGGCAGCTACCAGTTAGACATGGCACTCACGCGTGAATTCCCCATCTACGAAGCCACCAAGGTTCAGTTTCGCTGGGAGGTCTTTAACGTGCCGAATGAGGCCGTATTCTCCAACCCGACGGCAGCGCTCAACAGCAACAACTTCGGCATCGTCACGACGACCGCTGCCGATCCACGCATCATGCAGTTCGCTTTGAAGTACATATTCTAAGCGTATGACGCACTCTCCCTCAGGCCCATGCATCACGCATGGGCCTGATCCTTTTAGGCACACGCACATTGAGCATGAAATAAAAAAAGGGCCCGGCTTTCGCTGGGCCCTTTTCTCGCGAATATTGTGACTTACTGCATGGATGAGATAACAACGCTGTTGGCGGGCAGCTGGATTGCAAGACCGTTCTTCTCCGATTGCACACTCCCAGTGCCGAAGAGCGACGTGCTGTTTTGTAAGCCAGCCAGCGATGTCTCTGCCGTGGGCATGTGAAGCGTTACGTCTTCGCCGCCGCGATGAAGTGCGATGAGAACGTGCTGCTTTCCTTCCGTCCGTGTGTACACGATGGAGTCGGTCGATGTGTACAGGATCTGCAGGGCGCCAGTCTGCAATGCGGGAGTCGCTTTACGCACGGCAAGGAGTCGGCTTGTCCAGTCGAACATCTCTGCCTGCACGGGTGTGCGCGACGTAGCCTGGAAGACGTCTCCTTTCTCTCCAGCAAAGCCGCCCGGGAAGTCGCGGCGATTGTCCGGATCCTGCCAGCCTTCCATGTAGAGCTCGTTGCCGCTGTAAAGCTGTGGCATGCCACGCACAGTCGCGAGAAACGCCATCGCCAGCTCGCCGCCTCGCAGCGTTGCATTGGGTTCGCTGGCAAAACGGATGAGGTCATGGTTATCGAGGAACGGCACCAGGCGCTCCGGGTGCGGGTAGAGTGAGTCCTGCCGCAGGATGGTGGTGAGTTCCGTCATCGGCGAAAAGCCTGTGAATGCATTGCGAATGGCAAAGTGCAGCGGATAATCCAGCGGAGTCCACAGCTTCGTATCTGCACCATCGCGTGTCACACCACCAGCAAAGGAAGAGTTAATGATGGGATCAGTCCCGGAGACCTCTCCAACACTGGTCAGGTTGGGATAGAGGGTATGCAGCGTGCCGTTGAATTCAGTCCAGAAGTCACGCTGGACATACGGGAAGGTATCGATCCGCAGACCATCGAGCCCCGCTTCTTCCGTCCACCAGATGGCGTTCTGCGTCAGGTACTTTGCGTTGGCAGGGTTCGATTGATTGTTATCCGGGAGCGTATCGACAAACCAGCCTTCAGTAATGTCGCGCTGTGTGCTCCACGGTGCATGGGAATTTGTAAGTGGCTGAAATTCCATCTGCGCCACAGTGTGCTTCGCCTTGGTACCGTGGAACCATGTGGGTTCCGGTTCGTCATTCACCCAGGGGTGAGCGGGACCGACGTGATTCGGCACCGTATCCAGTACCAGCTTCATGCCGCGGGTATGCAGTGCCTTGCTGAGTGACTTCAAGTCATCCAGCGAGCCGTAGTGTTCGTCCACCGCATACATGTCCGTGGCACCGTAGCCGTGATACGAATTACGGTCGTGATTCTGATAGACCGGTGTGATCCACACGGTATTGATACCCAGCGCCTGCAGATAGTCCAGGTGCTGCTCAATGCCACGAAGATCGCCGCCGTGCCAGCCATGCGGATCCTTACGCTGGGCCTGTGCGGCAGCACTGTCCGCGCTGTCCTTCGCTTCAGGGCCATCGTTGGTGGTGTCACCGTCGGCGAAGCGGTCCGTCATGATGAGATACATCACGTCCTTCGACGAGAAGCCCGCAAAGCCATCGTTCGCATCGCGGCGCGTCTCGAAGCGGAAGGGTGCGGTCGTCTTTCCCTGAGCGCTTTCTACCGTGATGGTCACGCTACCGGCCCTGGCTGCATCCTTGGCGAGCCACAACTCGGCCCAGTGGCCGTTGTCGGAGATGACGGTGTGATCGATGGCAATGCCATTGATAGTGAAGCGTGCGCCGGTGAAGTGTTCGCCATTCAGCAGCAACATGGGCGCGGGCATGTTCACCCACCAGTTCGGTGGATCAATCTTCTTGATGGCGGGTGCCTGCGCCGCCATGGGCAGGCAGCTGCATGCTGCCAGCGAGAGTGAGACAAATACGGAACGGAAGCGAAGCATGGTGGCATCTCCAAAGGTAAGCAGTTCAACAAGAAGGGCGCCGCAGAAACAAGCTCGCGGCGCCCTGGGGAGTGAGTAAGAACGACTTAGAACAGGAAGCGGATCGCCATCTGCATCTGACGCTCGGAAGCCGAACGCGTCGCCGTGACCTTCCCGAAGTTGCCGTCCGTGATGGTACCGTCCGGGTTCTGGAACTGCGGTGTGTTGGTCACGTTGAAGACCTCAGCACGCAGTTCGGTCTTCAGGCGCTCCGTGATGCCAAGCGTCTTGAACATCGACACATCGCCCGAAGCCAAGCCAGGTCCGTAGAACTGGTTGCGACCCGTGTTGCCCTGGCGACCAACTGGCTGCGTCTTGCTGAACGCTGCCGGGTTGATGTAGTTGCCCTGGATGCTGTGGGTGTAGATGGGCTGACCGTTGTTCGCATAGTCCGCACGGATGCTGGTACCACCGCCATACACAGGGAAGGTCACGCTGAAGGGCGTACCCGTCTGTGCCTGCACGATGGTGTTCAACTGCCATCCGCCAAGGACGTAATCGACGCCACGGTTGATGCCACCACCGAACTGCTGACCACGGCCGAACGGGATGCTGTACAGTGCGCTCGCCACGAAGACGCTGCGCTGATCCAGCGAGCTGTTGCCCTTATTCAGACTGTGATCGTAGTAGTTCAGATCGCTCACAGCGTAGAAGCCCAGGTAGCCGTTGGTGTTGTCGATGTTATGCGCCCACGTGTACGACGAGGTGAGCGTAAGGCTCTTCGCCGCGCGGTAGTTCAACTGCGCCTGCAGGCTGTTGTAGTGGCTGACACCGTCATTCAGGTTGTAGACAACCTGGCCCAGCGTCGGGAAGGCGGTGGGAGTCGTTGCGCCAGCGGAGAACGGCTTGCTGTTGTAGTTGTAACCCGTTGCAAGGTGCGTGGAGAGGTTTCCAACGTAGCCAACCGTCATCACCATCTTCGGCGTGATCTCATGCTGGATCTGCACGTCATACTGCTGCACCGTGGGGATCTTCTCCGTCTGGTTCACAGCGAAGACGTTCGCACCGGCGAGCGATGACGTCGAAGGTGCCGGGAGAGGAGCAGTCGCCAGCGTGCTGCTGAGCGAGCTGCCATTCGGATTCTGGCCGGTGAACGCGATACGCGAACCGCCGCTCGCATAGTACGACGTGCTGCCACCAAACGGCACCTGCTGGCCGAGCTGGTTGTCGATACCACCACGATCCAAGAAGTAGAAGATGCCATAACCGCCACGCAGAACCGTCTTGCCCTGACCGGTCAGGTCATAGGAGAAGCCGAAGCGCGGTGCGAAGTTGGTGAAGCGAGTGTTGATGATGGAACGAGCGACACCGTTCTGGCCCGCAATGAACTCCGTCGGGTTGGCGCCGGTGCTGTTCGGATTCAGAGCAGCCTGGCGGTTCTGCTGCTCCGTCGGATTGGTGATCAGATCCCAACGGAAGCCCAGGTTGAAGGTAAGCCGGCGGGTGACCTTCCAGTCGTCCTGTGCGAACGCGCCCACTTCATAGTTGCGCGTACCGAACAGGCCGCTCTGCGCACCGATGCTGTAGTTGTCCGCAAAGCCTGCGAGCACTTCCGACGTGTCATAACCGGTGAAATCACCGTTGCCAAGCTGGAAGTAGCCCTTGCCCGAGATGGGGCGGAAGTAAGCCACTTCACGACGGATGGCATTGCCACCAACCTTGAAGGTGTGGCCCTTCCAGATATAGGTGAGCGCGTCGTTGAACTGGTAGGTGTTCTCCGGAACCAGGTAGGTACCGTAGTCGCCGGTGTACTCCAACTGGCTGCCGTTGCCGCCGATGAGAGCGCCGCCGCCCAAGTTCGTGGTGCGGTTTGCATTCACGATGCCCAGGTTCGCCGAGATGGGCGTGTTGCTGAATACGGGCTGGTTCGCAAAGGTGTAACGCGTGTAGCCCGCACGGAACTCATTGATGACGTTCGGTCCGAAGGTGTGCGTCTCACCCAGCACATAACCGCGCGCATGGACGTAGTTGGTACCGGAAGCAAAGCCTGCAGGCAGCGCCGAGAAGCGCGACGTCCGTGCAAAGTTGCTGTTGTCATAGCTGAAGCGAGCGAACAGACGATCCGCATTGGAGAGGTTCCAGTCCAAACGACCGTCAATCGTGTTCGAGTGACGGATATCCGTGCGAATGGTGCGGTAGTTGTTCTGCGTGCCACCCAACGTGCCTGGGATGTTCGGCAGCGGATAGGCATTCAGGTAGTTCAAACCAGCCTTGTTCAGGCGGCCCGTCGGGATCATGTTGCCCGCGAATTGCTGGCAGGTGGTCGGGTCATAGATACCGCCGTTGACCACAACCGTCTTCACACCGGCAATGCCGCAGACCGAAGGAGCCTGTGTGCTGCCCTGTCCCAACAGTTCGGAGAAGTTGCCCTGGCGCATCAGCGCCGTGGGGACAGTCACGATCTCGGGGTTCAAGGGCGAGTTCTCACGAACGCCCGAGTAATCACCGAAGAGGAATAGCTTGTCCTTGATGATGGGACCACCCAGCGCACCGCCAAAGGTGTTGCGCTTGAACGGCAGAGCGGGTGTCTTGCTGGCGCCCAGGAACTGGTAGTTCGGGCTGGCGTCAAACAGGTTCGAGCGGGAGAACCAATACGCGGATCCGTGAATGCCGTTCGTACCTGACTTGATCGAGGTCTGAACGATCGCACCGCCGGCGCGGCCGAACTCAGCCGGCGCCGTGCTGGTGTTCACACGGAATTCTTCCGTCGCTTCCACGTTCGGGAAGAAGTTCAGGGTGTTGACCAGGCCTTCGTTGTTGTCGACGCCGTCCAGGATGTAGTTGTTGGCCTGGGGACGCAGACCGTTGGTCGAGAGCGAACCGCCGCCCGACGAGCTGTTGCGGAAGGTCTCCGCATCACCGTTGACACCAGAAGCACCGTTGCCATAGTTGCCACGGGTCACGCCGGGCGACAGCAGGGCGAGCTGGGTGAAGTTACGTCCGTTCAGGGGAAGCTGTGTCTGCTGGCGGCTGCCGACGACTTCGCCGATCGTCGACGATCCCAGGTCAACCAGGGGAGCAGCGGTGCTCACTTCGACCGTCTGGTCGCTCGCTCCAACCGTCAGCTTGAAGATGAGGGTCTGGGTCTGCGAAACCTGCAGATCAATCGTCTGCGTGAAGGTCTGGAAGCCATTCATCGTAGCGGTAATCTTGTAGGTGCCGCGGGTCAGCGCGGGGAAGCTGAAGTTGCCGGCGGCGTCCGACGTGATGGTCTGGGTCGCTGCTGTGCCGGTGTTCGTAATGGTGATCGTCGCGCCGGGGATGCTCGCCTCGGTGGTGTCTTCGACGACGCCTGTCACGCGGCCGGTGTCGGTCTGCGCGTGCATGGCGATGCTTGCGAAACCGAGGGACAGTGTCGCAGCGGTGACGCAAAGGTTTGAGCGAAAGCTCTTGTGCTTCAACTTCATGGTGGTGCCTCCAAAACGCACGCGCAGGCATAACCTGCTCGGGCATTGTGACTCTCCCTAAAATGGCGTCAGCAATTCCATCGTCTGCTGATCCTTTTCGGATGGAAGTCACATCAACTACTAAGCGCCTTCGTTTCTTTGAGTTGTGAGCTGTAGTCAAGAGTGGGATGTCTCCCGAGAGAGCAAAGTGGTAGATTTTGCGGTGCAGCTTATGCAGAACCAGATTCATCCCGTGCGTGTAGGATTTGGCACCTTTGAGGCCGACCTTTCCACTGGCGAGCTTTGGCGTGGTGGCTTCCGCATCAAGTTGCAGAGCCAGCCCTTCCGCGTGATGGCAGAGCTGATCCGCCGGTCCGGGCACGTAGTGACGCGGGAAGAACTTCAGGCTGCGGTGTGGGAGAAAGGGACGAATGTCGACTTCGACCACTCCCTCGGCACTGCGATCAATAAGATCCGGGAAGCACTGGGAGACACTGCGGACAATCCACGGTTCGTCGAAACCCTTCCCAGACGCGGCTATCGGTTCATCGCCCCTTTAACAGTTCTGGACGAGCCAACGCCTGCATCGCCGGAGCCAGGAGAGATCCTGCCGCCCGTGCTGCCCATCGAAGCGGAGATTTCCGGTGCAGTACTCACCCCTGGACCGGTAGAACTGACCCCGCCGCTGCCTCTGCTTGAAGAAACCCCATCTGCATCTGCAGCGAAGCACCGGAGATTTGGGTATGCCGTTGCCGCAACCGTAATACTGCTTGCAGGCCTGGTGGGTTATGTTGCAGGCTCAGGCCGCACTTCCTTGACGGTCCCCGTCATTCGCCAAGTCACTCATACACAAAGGGTTCTTCCAGGAGCAGATGCCACGGAGTCGTTCCCGGTGACTGTCACGGACGGCCTGCACCTGTTCGCATCCGTTATCCGGGACGGCGGCGTTCATCTGGAACGGATCACGATTGCCGGCGGTGAGAGCTCGCCTATCACGCTGCCGGATGAGGTGGCGGGCCCTGCCATCGCGGACATCTCGCATGACGGATCCCGACTGCTCGTCCGCAGCCACGCTTCGAACCAATCCGAACAACCCCTTTTCATCGTCCCGGCAGGCGGCGGCTCAGCACAGCGTGTCGTCCGCGTGCTTGCACATGACGCGACGTGGATGCCGGACGATCAAAGCATTCTCTATGCGGCGGGCAATGACCTCTTCGTGACGCCGATGACCGGTGCGAAACCGGAGCGGTACGCCTCCTTACCTGGGCGCGCGTTCTGGCTGCGATGGTCTCCTGACGGCAAACTGTTACGTTTCACGCTTTTCGATCCGCTAACCCACACGCAAAACCTTTGGGAGTTGAAGGTATCGGACCACTCCGCACATCCGCTGTTGCCGAACTGGTCCGAGACTCGCGAAGTCTGTTGCGGTAGCTGGATGCCGGAGGGTCGGGGCTTCGTCTTCCAGGCGACCCAGGGCCAGGCATCCGACCTTTGGATGCTGAATGGAGTACTCAAACGGCCGGTACGGCTGACGGATGGCCCGCTTGCCTATCAAGGCCCGGTCGCCGCGCGGAACGAGACCACGGTATACCTGACCGGCGTCGCTTCCGAAGGCGAAGTGCAGTTGCTGCGGCCGAACAGCAAGGAATTCGTGCCCGCCCAGAGCTTTTACAGCGACGCGCACCGCCTGGAGCAGACGCGCGATGGTAAATGGCTGGGCTGGGTCGACACCGAGGGGCGGCTTTGGCGCGCACGGTCTGACGGTTCCGAAATTCTCCAGCTGACCTCGGCCGACCTGCAGGTCTTCGTCGCACATTGGTCGCCGGACGGGTCGCGGATCGCGCTCATGGCGCGTACACGCACCGGTGCGTGGAGCCTCTTCCAGGTTCTGGCGGACGGCAGCGACCTGCAGCCCCTGCTGCAGACGCGCAGCAACGCGGCCGATCCGACGTGGTCGCCGGACGGCCAGCAGATTGTGCTTGGACAGACGCCGGATTTGATGGGAAAGGACGCCGCACCACGCACAATCCAGATCTTTGATCTCCGGACGAACAAGCTCACCACGCTCGACGGCTCGAGCGGCCTCTTCAGCCCGCGCTGGTCCCCGGATGGACATCACATTGCGGCCATGTCCTTGGATCAACGAGAGCTTCGCCTGTACGACGTCGCAACCAGGCAATGGCGCGTGCTCGCGACGCGTGCCGCCGCTGACCCGGTCTGGTCGCCCGATAGCCGAAGCCTTTATGCCGATGCCTTCACCGAACCCGGCCAGCCCGTCTACCGGGTTAATGTCGCCGACGGCCACATGGAAGATCTTGGAGGCATCGCGAACTTTCGGTCCACCGAGTTCAGCGATTTGGTTCTTTGTGGTGTCTTCGACGACGGAACGGTGGCTGTCAGAGGCCGGCTGACCACCGCAAACCTCTATGCGCTTCACCTCGGCGCATCCCGAAGCAAGCCCTAAAGACTCAATCCAAGAGAGTTAGCTGTTGACATACAGATGAGGTGAAAAGGTCTGGCTGCGGATTGCGCTGACCCACCCGAACCCGAGATGGTCGCTGGTATGCTCCGGTCCAATCTCTGCTGCCTCTTTGTTCTTGGCCTCTCTTCCGTCCCAGTCGCACTCGCTCAGCAAGCCGTCCGACCCACCGCAAGCGGTCTGACCGCCACCTCAGATGGTGTAACGCTGGAGGTCACGGCGCTGCAGGCCGACAAGCTCCGCATTCGCGAATGGCGATCCGCCCCACCCGAAGACGCATCCTGGGCCGTGCTCTCTGCCAGCCGCACCAGCCGGGCGACCGTCACGGCCGATTCCAATGGCTTCCACACGAGCCAGCTCTCCGTGGAAGTTGGATCCGATTTACATCTGGTCATCCGCGACCATGAGGGTCACATCCTGCAGGAGGATTCCACCCCTGCCCAGTGGCGTGGGGACGGTTTCCACATCTACAAGAAGCGCGGCGACAACGAACACTTTTTCGGCCTGGGCGACAAGCCCGGCCCACTCGACCGTGCCGGCCAGGAGTTCACCATGTGGAACACCGACGACTTCGGCTGGCAGGAGTCCGCAGACCCCATTTATAAGAGCGTGCCATTCTTCATGGACGTGAAGGACGGGCGCAGCTTCGGTGTCCTTTTCGACAACACCTGGCGGACCTCCTTCGACTTCGGTCGCGAAAGCGCACAGGAGTACAACTTCGGATCGCAGGGCGGCCCTGTCGACTACTACTTCCTCTACGGTCCGGAGCCGAAGCAGGTGATGGCCGCCTACGCGTGGCTCACCGGGCCCGCGCCCCTGCCGCCGCTCTGGTCGTTCGGCTTCCAGCAGTCGCGCTACACCTACAACCCGGAATCGCAATTGCTCGACGTCGCCGCTCACCTGCGCAAGGACAAGATCCCGGCCGACGCCCTTTGGCTCGACATCGACTTTCAGAAGGACAACATGCCCTTCACCGTCGATTCCGTTCGCTTCCCGAAGTTCCCGGAGATGGTGCAGCAGCTCGCAAAGGACCATTTCCACCTGATCGTGATCGCCGACACCCACATCGCAGACAAGCCCAACATCGGCTATGCGCCCTACGATTCCGGCACTGCGGGCGATCACTTCCTCAAGAATCCTGACGGCACCACCTACGTCGGCAAGGTCTGGCCCGGCGACTCTGTCTTCCCCGACTACACGCAGGCGCGAACCCGCAAGTGGTTCGGCACTCTCTATAAAGACTTCGTTGCGCAAGGCGTCGCAGGCTTCTGGGACGACATGAACGAGCCGGCGGTCTTCCGCTATCCGTCGAAGACAATGCCGCTCGATACCCAGCATCGCATCGACGAACCCGGCTTCGCGAAGCGGACTACCTCGCATAACGAGGTGCACAACATCTACGGTCTGCTCAACAGCCAGGCCAGCTACGAAGGCGTCCTCGCCCTGCGACCGAACGAGCGTCCCTATGTCATGACGCGCGCCAGCTACGCCGGTGGTCACCGCTACGCTGTCACCTGGACAGGGGACAACAGCTCCACCTGGAATCACCTCCGCATGACCGTTCCGCAGCTCGCCAATTTGGGCATGAGCGGCTTCAGCTTCGCCGGTGCCGACGTGGGCGGCTTTGCCGGTTCACCGCCGCCGGACCTGCTGACCAAGTGGCTTGAGATTGCAGCCTTCCAGCCCATCGATCGCGATCACTCCGCCAAGGGCACGCGCATGCACGAACCCTGGGTCGACGGCCCCGAACAGGAGGCCATCCGCAAGCACTACATCGAAGAGCGCTATCGCCTGCTGCCCTACCTCTACACCGTCGCGGAAGAGACATCTCGCGATGGCATGCCCATGGTCCGGCCACTCTTCATGCAGTATCCGCACGCCACGGCGGACGGCAGCCCGGTCGACCTGATTACGGGCGGCGCAGAGTTCATGCTGGGACCGGACATGCTGATCGCACCGAATCCTTCCCCGGAAGAAGTCGCGCAGTATGAGCTGCACCTGCCCCCGGGTGCCTGGTACGACTACTGGACTGGCGCTCGCGCAGGTGTCGGAACCGGCGGCCAGGCGCGCGACGCGGAAGTGCGCGACGCCCTGCTGGAGAGCAAGCGCATCATGCTGACGCCCGAACTCGCGACGCTGCCTGTCTACGTCCGTGGCGGCGCAATTCTGCCAATGCAGCCGCTGGTGCAAAGCACCGATGAGACGCCTTCCGGTCCGCTCACGCTACGGGTGTATCTGCCCACTGCCGGCGGCACCTGCAACGGCAGCGTCTACACCGACGATGGTCACTCTCTGAACTATCGCAATGGAGAATACTTCCGCATGAACGCAACCTGCGCCACGGAAGCCGACGGCTCCATCAGCGTCAGTCTGGGTGCGGTGGAAGGTCGCTACAAGCCCTGGTTCAAGCAGCTTCGGATCGAGGTGCTGGGCTCACAGCAGACCTTGCAGCAGGCCACCATCGATGGCAAAGCGACACCCATCCAGAGCTCCAACGGGTTTGTCAGCATCACGACCGCGGTGAATCCAAGGGGCTCACGCATCTCGCTGCGGTAGGCACTCATCGGAAGCCGCACCTCATCGGGCACAGACCTTCGTCACTGAGGTGCGGCTCCACTTCTCCGTCCTGCCCAGGATAGAAATGCCAACGTAGCCCCTCAGGTTCAGTTCGTCGCCATGACTTTCCATCCGGCCGCGATACGTTCTGCCGGACTTTGGATCGTAGAGCTTTCCTTCTTCCGCCTTGGTCGGTGACACCGGCTCAAAGCCTTCTCCAATGCGCAGACCGCAGAGCGATCGCCCACGAAGGCTGGCATCTGGGTTGTTGTTATCCACGCGCCCCGGAGCCGTTGGGCTGATCGAGACGATGTTGACGCAAATGTCTTTGCCGCACGTCGCGACTTGAACAATGGACCCGCCTGGCTCCTTCCAATAGCCCAGCATTCCACTCTGCTGCGCGCCTGCGATGCCGGCAAAGAGCTGCAGACATGCCCCCGACAAGAAAAGCAAACCTGCCGTTCGACAAGCTCTCACGGGACGTACCTCCGTAAAGCGATCACGGCATTCAAACCGCCGAAGGCGAATGAATTAGTGAGCGCCATTGAGGCATCGGTCTTCCGGTTCTCGCGAAGAACACCTTGCAGGTTCAGTGCTTCATCGACATGGATGTGACCGTTCCCCGGCAGCACACCTTCGTGCAGCGCAAGCGCAGTTGCCAGTAGCTCAATCGCTCCCGAGGCCCCCATGGCATGGCCATGCAGTCTCTTTGTCGAACTGACCGGGAGGGTGCGCGCATCGTCTCCGAAGACGCGATGCAACGCATCCGCCTCCGCACGATCATTCACATCTGTCCCCGTTCCATGCGCGTTGACATAGCCGACCTCGGATGGCATCGCGTGAGCATCCTGCAGCGCGCGCAGCATCGCTGCGGCGGGGCCCGCGGGGTTGGCCTGCGTCATGTGATGGCCATCCGATGACATACCAAATCCAACGATCTCAGCGAGAACCGGCGCACCTCGCGCTACGGCAGCGTCCATCGCTTCCATGGTCACCAATGCGGCTCCCTCGCCCAGCGTCATACCATCACGGTCCGCCGCAAAGGGTCGGCATACCGTGGGAGAGACGACGTGCAGGCTGTCCCAGCCCTTGAGAAATCCGAAGGTCAGGGGCGCCTCATGTCCACCGGCGATAGCAGCTTCCACCATGCCTGAGCGAACCATGTGGAAGGCTTGCCCCAGCGCATGCGCGCCGGAAGCACATGCCGTCGAGACGTTATACGCGGGGCCGGTGATGCCATGCTCAATACACACGAGACTTGTGCCGGCGCTTGCCATGGCCCGTGGTACGGTCAGCGGATGGATGCGTCCGCCTTGCGTGTAGAGCTTCGCTGTCTCAGGCTCCTCGGCAGTGCGCCCGCCAGCAGAACATCCGAAGACTGCGGCGACATCGCTGCCCGCATAAGCTTTCATCAGCCCCGATGCCGACAGTGCCTGCCGAGCGGAAGCAATCGCAAATTGTGACGATCGCTCCGCCAGCTTTGTCTGCGATGCCATCAGCCAATCCGAAGCCACAAAACCGCGCACGCTTGCGATCGTGCTGAAGTGAAGCTCACCGGGAGGAACGTCCTCCACATCATGAATGCCTGAGATTCCGGCAAACAGATTTGAACGGAAGGTGGCAACGTCGTGACCAATTGCCGTGACGCATCCTGCACCTGTAAGAACAACACGTCTCATGCCGCGCCCGTACCGCCCGCAATCGCTTGCTGCTTCTTCGTAAGCGCCTGCTGCACAGCGACGACAACATCGCGCACGGTCATGATCTGGTGCAGCTTCGCTTCGGGAATCTCCACACCGTATTTCTCCTCCAGATCGAAGGCAAGCGTGACACGATCAAGCGAATCGATCGCCAGCGATTCCAGCGAGGTGTCCAGCGTGATGGACTCTGCCGGAATCAACTTCTCTTCGGCAATCCGTCGGATGCATTCCACTTCCAGTTCCGTCACAGCACCCTCCCGCTATCGCTCGCGCCGACCAGGTCCATCACTTATCGCAGCAACGCCGTGTCCGGTATTCGCGTCATGGATGCGATGCGAGAAAGCAGTCCCGGGACCAGTCGAGCGATCTGCGCTGCCTCCGGCCATGCCACCATCGCTTGGGAGAGACGCGTCGCAAGCGCAAGTCTACGTCCAAGCTGCGAGCGAAGTTGTAACTGGTATGTCTCTGCTCGATCACCCTTCAAAAAGTGGTGCGCTGCGACCGCCCCACTATGCAGCGCGATCGCCATGCCATCTCCGCAGAACGACGGGATGACCGCCGCCTGGTCGCCAAGATGCCATAAGCCATCCCGCGAAGCCGCTTGCATGTGGCCGTAGGGGATGTGTGACGCGGTTAACGGTGCATCCAACAGCGACACGGCACCACGCAGCCGCTCCTCAAGGTGCGGTGCATGGCGGAAGAGATATGGAACAAGTCCAGCCCAGTTACTGCCCACGCTCTTGAGACATTTTCCTGTGACCAGCAGGCATAAGTTTACGCGGCCATCTTCAACCGGTTGCAGGCCGGCGTAGCCACCCGGGAACAGGATCAATTCCACCGCCGCACCCAGTTGCGCATGTTGTTGAGGCGTGAGCCGGTAGTACATCTTGAAGGCGATAAGACCGCGATGCGTTCCTGCCGGGCGTGAGAATCCCCGCAGATCATGCTTCCCTGTGGCGAGGAAGATGTTTGCCGAGCGAAAGCTCCGTCCGTCACGTACCGAAGCGCACCAGGCAGCACCTTGCGGTTGCAGATGCTCCACAGCGCTGTTCCGCTCCACCACCACGCCAGCGGCCGCGGCATGCGTCAGCAATGCCTCATCGAGCACGGAGCGCGTCAGCGAGTATGCAGCAAACGGTAACCTGTCTTCAACGATCCCGCGCCGCAGCACCAACCGAACGGAATGCAGCGAAATCGCCCCAAGTGCGGGCAGGTCGACATTGTGGCGCGCCAGGTAATGAATCGTCTCAGCGCTCAGGAACTCGCCGCAAACTTTGTGGTGCGCTGCCTTGCTCCGTTCCAGCAAAACAGCCCCGCGTCCGGCCTTTGCAAGCTCCAGCGCAACCATGCTGCCGGCAAGGCCGCCGCCCACGATCAGCGCTTCCGCATCGATGGGAGTCATACCTTCACGCGCGAGACGCACAACCTCGCCGGCCGATAGGTAACGAGGTGCGCCGCCCTGGCCGACACGTTTGCGGCAGTCAGATACCTGGTCCAATCGTCGTGGCGAAACGCGCGGCGTATGGAGATTGGTCCATCGTGTTGCACGAAGCGGTGCCAACGCATAACGCGTGCCAGCAGTTGAAAGCCAAAGTAGGGAAACGGCTCGCGGTGCAGATCGTTGATGAACCAGCCACGTTCCGTCACGCGCTCCATCCACGCGAGGAAGCGAACAATCTCCTCATCGGCCAGATGATGCGTGAATAAAGAACTGAGGACTAAATCGATAGGAACGTCAGGCCGATACGAAAAGGCATCGCCCGTGACCCATGCGATCTTCGATCGGCGCGGCGTCCTTTCCGCAGCAGCGCGCGCCGCATAAGGATTCAGATCAATCCCAGTCAGCCGCACCGCAAGATTGTTTCGCTTTGCCCAACTCTCGACCATCCGCAACATGTCACCACCGCCACTGCCCACATCCACGATATGCAGGGTGCGCTTCTCCTGACCTATGACTTTCCCCAGCCAGTCGAGCGTAGGGCGGTACGCGAAGGTCAGTCGATTCACCTGCTCGAGATCCATGAGGCATGCGCGAAAGTCTTCATAAGTGCATGGCTCATCCATCCACTCAGACAGGTGTGCACGCGAGGCGAAATCCATCATGACTGCGGTGCCGTGACGAAATTCATCGTCTCCGCGGTCAGCCCCGGCCCAAAGGCCATGGCGCAGCCTCGCTGCCCCGCACGAGCCGTCCGCATTATCGACTCCAGCACAAACATCACCGTGGCAGAGGACATGTTGCCGTATTGCCGAAGAACATCGCGCGATGCCTGCAGCGCCCCGGTGGGTAATGCCAGTGCGTCTTCCACCGCATCCAGAACGGATCGTCCCCCCGGATGAACCGCCCAGAGAGCGACGCTTCCATCGTGCACAAAATCCTTCCGATGCGCCTCAAGCGCTTGTCCTACCGCGGTCGGTACCTGCCCTGAGAGCACCATGTCAAAACCCTGATCGCCGATATCCCATGTGATCAGATTGGACGTGTTCTCAAGGCGTATCGCGCGGAAACTCTCAAGCTCAAAACCTGTGGGTCGCGCACTTACAAGCGACGCCGCGCAGCCATCGCCGAAGACAAGGAATGACAACACCTCGCCGAGTTCCTGCGACTCCTGCAGATGCAGGGTGCAGATTTCGAGGTTGATTACCAACACACTGTCATCCGGTTCCGATCGCACGATATGTCGAGCCTGCTTCAGCGCATTCATGGCTGCATAGCAGCCCATGAAGCCGATCATGGTGCGCTCTACCGAGGGATCGAGACCGAGATAGTCCACCGCATCGAAGTCCAACCCGGGCGCATAGAAGCCGGTGCAGGACGTCACGATGACGTGACGAACCCTCTGCCGCTCCTCTTGACTCAAGGCGAGCCGATCCAGCGCACGGCGCATCAGGACGGGCGCAAACTGTTTGTAGAGCGCCATGCGTTGCGCAGTCGCGGGGAAGCTGCCGGATTGGTAGAACTCGTACGCATCCACATCGGTGGGGCCGTGCGTTCCATCGATGAACAGCGGCGAGTAGCGCGCAGTGATACCGGAACGTTCCGCCATGCGCAGGAACAGTGCGCGGCTACGTTCTTCCCGAAGCATTCCATGCGCGTAGCGGACAAACGCCTCGTGGACATCACTGTCGAATGTAGCGGTCGCGATCCGCTCGAGGTAAACCCTGCTCGCCATGGAACCTCTCAATGCGAGTTGGATGACCCTTCGCAGGACTTATGTTGTCACACTCGTTGTTGTGTGATCACAGACTCGCTGCTCCCTGTACAGGCTGAAGAGAATGTGAAGGTTTAGAAGGTCGCGATGGGGTTGATGAGCGCGCCCGTTCCACCCTTGATCCGGATTGGAGCAAGGGTCAGCAGGAAGGTCTGGCGGTGGAGCTTCAAGGCTGTCGCGGCGACATCCTCCAGGTTGCACTGATCCGCGAGGGACATTCCCATCGCCACAATGGTCAGGATGTGGATGGGATAGTCGATGCCCTGGACCGCAGACGGTAGCGCGTCATGCGCGGCGTCGCTCACCAGGAAGGCCACGTCCCGCTTGTGAAGCCATGCGACCGCTGAAGGATCGAGACCGGCAGCGGCGCTGGAGATGTCCCATGGCCCCTTCGCATTGCGCAGAGCCCAACGCCCCGTCCGGATCAGCACGGCATCACCCGAGGTCACATGCACGCCGGTCTTACGCTCCCAGAGATCGAGGTCCGCGGCAGAGATGTGACCCGTCTTTTCGAGATAAGGCAGGCCGCGCAGCCAGGGGATGTCGATGAGAACACCACGCGTGAAGATGCCATCACGATATTGCGTGGCATCGAGCACTTCGCCGCCATGAGGTGTAATCGCATGGTCAGAAAATCCGTTGTAAAGCTTGCCGTCGTAGAAGGTATGCGACAGCGCATCAAAGTGGCTGAAGCCAAAGCCGTGGAAGTTCACCTTGTAAGTGTCGGTGTTGAACTTGCCGTCAGCGCCAAGCGCCATCGCATCCTGAAATGGATCGGGGTTATCGATCTCTTTCGCCGTATTGAGGTCGCGCGCCAGGGAGACAGAGATACCCGCCGTCACCAGCTTTGCCGCCTGCTGACGCTTCGCCGGCGTGATCAGATTCAGCGTGCCCTTCTGCTCGTCCTTACCCCAGCGCCCCCAGTTCGAAAGCTTGTGAAACATCTCATCGAACTGCGCCTTCGTCAGCGACTCGCGCGGCTGCGATGGCGTCTGTGCCGCACAGGGCAGTGCGAAGAGAGCAGCGAAAGCCAGCGTGGTGATAAGGCGATTCATGTGTGTGGATGTCCCTGAGAGTGAGGCGTCTACTTCTTCATCTTGATGGCGGCCGGATCCCACGTGGTCACCTGTAACACCAGCAGGCCATCCTTCGTCTCGAACGCCTCAGAACCCTTATACGGTTCGGCGAAGAAGGGAGCCTCTGCACGCCACACCACGTTCACCGTGCCATCCACAACGACCGTGTGTTCCGGGATGAGCTTCATGCCGCACTGGCCACCCTTTGCCGGCGGCATCAGTGCCGTCTTGAACATCTTTCCAATGGCCTCACGGCCTTTGACGACATTGCCGTCCTTTGAGAGGAATTCCACGTTGTCGCTGTACTGTGCCATCATGCGATTCCAGTCACAGGCATTCAGCGCCGCGATATGTTCCGCGATTACTTTCTCCGGTGTTGCCTGGCGCTTCTGCGGTGGCAGGCTTTGTGCATGGGCCACGCCGGACAGCAACACGGCTGCACCTGCGAGCAGGGTAGGGACGGTAAGTTGACACTGCTTCATGACTCTCTCCGGTACGGCTTCAGAAATCGATGCGGTCTTTCGCAGCTTCCATCTTGGCGGTGTCTGCGCCCGGCACCTGTTCCAGCGCTGTGATGTCTTTGAACTTGCCGCTCTTTTCGCGGAACTCGACGATCGCATTTCCCTGTGCGAGAGGCAAGGAAAGCGCGCCGGCGATTTCGGCAGCGGAAGCGCTATTGACGTTCACGCGAACGGGTGCGGCAGCGGGACCAAAATTGGCAGCGAGATACCCCACAATGTCTTCAAGATCCTGGTCCGATCCCACTGCGCCACGATTGCGCATTTCAATCACGACCGAGGCCCAGTCATCGGCCGACTTGCGCTGAGAAGTAACAAGAGCCGTGACGTGGCAGCCGTTGCACACTCGCACAAAGGCATCATGTCCCGCCCCGGGCGGCAGATCCTTCGCGGGTGGGGGCGTCTGCACGTAGTTCCCAGCCAGCGCCGGCAGCAGCAGGAACAACGCTCCCGTCGCCATGGCCGCGCTGCTGATCCAGCTTCCCAACCGCATGCAGGCACCTCCGTCAAACGGGAGGAGCGTATCAAACTCCTATTGGACAGGTCAATCGGACGCATGGAAGATCGTAGCGAGTGCGCCTGTAATTCCGGCGTTATCGGCTGTTGACCTGTTTAACAGGATACTGGTAGTCTCACGCACACCGTACAGACTGGTGGGATGCGCGTCGGCAATCTTTCGACTGCGGTGCTCCTGAAATCAAGAAGGATGAACGATGGCTTTCGAACCCTCTCAAAGCTCCGGCGCGGCTACCACTGATCTCTCGAAATATCCCGACCTGAAGCGTCGCTGGCTCTACATTATTCCTGCCGTCTTCGTTACGTACAGTCTTGCGTACGTCGATCGCGCGAACTATGGCTTTGGCGCAGCGGCTGGCCTGGCGGAAACACTGCACATCACCGCCGCACAGTCGGCGCTCCTGGGTTCCCTGTTCTTCTTCGGCTACTTTATCTTCCAGATTCCCGGCGCAGCCTACGCCCGCAAGCGTTCCGCTCGGAAGCTTATCTTCCTGTCGCTCATCAGCTGGGGCATTCTCGCTTCGCTGACCGGCGTCATAAAGTCGTACTGGTGGCTCGCCGCAGATCGCCTGTTACTGGGTGCGGCCGAAAGCTTCATCCTGCCGGGCATGTTAATCCTGCTGACCAAGTGGTTCACGCGGTCGGAGCGCTCACGCACGAACACCATGCTCATCCTCGGAAATCCGGTCACGGTGCTTTGGATGTCCGCGGTGACGGGCTACATCATCAAGGCCTTCGGATGGCAGATGACCTTCATCATTGAAGGTCTGCCGTCGGTGCTGTGGGGCGTTGTCTGGTACTTCGTCATTCGCGACAAGCCGGAAGATGCTGCATGGATCAGCAAGGAGTCTGCCCAGGAATTGACGGCCACACTGGCGAGCGAGCAAGGCGTTATCCCGAAGGTGGCGAGCCTTACCGTGGCGCTGCGGAACCCTAACGTCATCCTGCTTTGCCTGCAGTATTTCTTCTGGTCCATCGGCGTCTACGGCTTCGTGCTGTGGCTGCCGGTGATGATCCGCAAAGGTTCGTCACAAGGCATTGGTGCCACCGGCCTGCTGAGCGCTATCCCTTACGCGGTCGCGGCCCTGCTGATGATCGTTGTCAGCTTCTACTCAGACCGCACGGCGCAGCGAACACGCTTTGTGTGGCCGTTCCTCATACTCGCAGGCGCAGCATTCTTCGGGTCTTATCTGACGGCCGGCATGAATTTCTTCGTCGCCTTCGGCTTCCTGATCCTTGCCGGTGGCGCCATGTACGCACCCTACGGCCCGTTCTTCGCCATCATTCCAGAGATGCTCCCGGGCAACGTCGCCGGCGAGGTCACCGCGCTGATCAATAGCATGGGAGCGCTTGGCTCGTTCCTTGGCAGCTATCTCGTGGGCTATCTGCAGGCGTCTACGGGAAATTCCAAGGCAGGCTACCTCTTGATGTCCGTTGCACTGACGGTGTCAGGAATCCTGATCCTGGTGCTGCGACCCGTACAACAGGTAGACGCCATGGCAGAGACGAGCGACCTGGCGCTAGCCGAGTAGCGCTCGTCTCTACTGGGATACTTGCTGAAGATTTAGAAGGTCGACTGATACTCGCGCACAATCGCCTCGTACTTCCTGGCGATGGCCGTGACATCCTGCGCGCGGCCTTCCAGGATTGCTTTCTCATCCGCAAGGTCTGCACCGACACCAAGCGCGAAGGCGCCTGCCTCCAGAAACTCGCGAGCGTTCGACAGCGACACCCCACCGGTCGGGATCAGCTCCACTTGCGGCAGCGGCGCCTTGAGTGACTTGAGATACTTGGCACCGCCCATGGCGCTGGCCGGAAAGACCTTGATGATGTCAGTGCCGGCCTGCCAGGCAGCGATGACCTCAGTGGGTGTCAGCGCGCCTGAAAGCACGGCAACCGAATAGCGCCGGCAAAGCGAAACCGTCGCAAGATTCAGCGCAGGACTGACGACGAACTGTGCGCCCTCCAGGATGCACATGCGCGCCGTCTCCGGATCCAGCACGGTGCCTGCGCCAATCAACAACTCCGGCCGTTCCGTGACCAGTCGCCGCATCACGCCGATCGCGCCGGGGACTGTCATGGTGACCTCAAGCGCTGCGATGCCGCCCTCTGCGATTGCATCGGCAAGTGCCATGGCCGCGTCGCTTGTGCTGGCTCGCAGCACCGGCAAGACGCCGACCTGTCCAATACGCTCTAAAACTGCTGTCCTGTCCATATCAGTTCCTTATCCTTAGCGTTGCACGGCGGCGCCGTTGCGGGTCATGGCGTGTTCCACCTCAGCCAGTGTGAACATCGAGTTGTCTCCCGCGGTTGTCATGGCGAGGGCGCCGTGCGCCACGCCGCAGTCCAGCGACCACTGCATGCCACGATTGTTCATCAGGCCGTAGAACAAGCCCGCTGCGAAAGAATCACCACCACCCACGCGATCGAAGATTTCGAGATCGTTGTACTGCGCACCGCGATACACCTCGCCGTCCATCCAGGCGAAGGCGCCCCAGTCATTCCGATTGGCAACGGTCGCTTTGCGCGTCGTGGTGGCGATCGCCTGGATGTTCGGGAAGTCACCGCAGATGCCCCGCGCCATCGCTGCGTAGCTCTCTTCATCGTGCGACGGCGGTCCCTGCGACGATGCGCCGATTTCCCGTGCAAGATCGCCATCGTGGCCCAGCAGCACATCCACCAGCGGCGCAAGCTCACGATTGATCGATGCAGCGCCCTGTCTTCCGCCGCGACGCTTCCACAGCGACGGCCGATAGTTGCAGTCGTAAGAAACCAGGACGCCATGGCGACGCGCTGAGGTCATCGCCCCACGCACTACCTCAGTGGCAGACGCGGACAGCGCACACATGATGCCGCCGGTGTGGAACCAGCGCACCCCTTCTGCCCCGAAGATGCTGTCCCAATCGACGTCGCCCGGCTGCAACTGGGAGATGGGCGTGTGACCACGATCCATCATGCCCATCGCCGGCCGGTTGCCGAAGCCACGCTCCAGGAAGTACACGCCATTGCGGCTGGCTTCCCCCACGCCATCGAAGGCAGTCCAGCGCAGATGGCTCAGGTCCACTCCACCTTGCAGCATCATGTCTTCCAGCAGGCGACCCACGGCGTTGTCTGCGAGCGCTGTCACCAGCGAGGTGCGCATGCCGAAGCACCGGCGCAGACCACGCGCCACATTGTATTCGCCGCCACCCTCCCACACACGAAAGTGCCGTGTGCGCGAGATGCGGTCCTCGCCGGGATCAAAGCGGAGCATCACTTCGCCCAGGCTCAATAGATCCCACTTACATGTCTCAGCAGAGCGAATCTGCAGCCCACCGTTTGCGTTCATATCACTTTCGGACGCGGCAAGCCGCTACGTTGGAAATTGTCATGCGGAAGCGCGACCGCTGCAGAAGCAGCCACGACACTCTTACCCTGTTAAACAGGAAGACCGCCCGTCCTCCTAGGGTAGAGCGTAAGCGGCAACGCTGTCACCACCCGTCTTGTCGTAATATCCGCCGCCAGTCGCCACGATGACAACGTACTGCTTGCCATCCTTGGCCTTGTAGGTGATTGGCGTGGCGTAGGCGCCCGCTTCCATCTCGGTATCCCAGGCGATCTTGCCGGTCTTCGCGTCGAAGGCGCGGAAGTGATGATCGTTCGTGGCAGAGATGAATACGAGCCCGCCCGCTGTTGCAATGCTGCCGCCCATGTTCATCGCGCCGGTGTTATGAACACCCTTCGCATCGAGCTCCGGGATGATGCCGAGCGGCACACGCCACGCATACTCACCCGTGTCGAGGTTCAATGCAACCATCTGGCCCCATGGCGGCTGCTGGCACGGCCAATACTTGTCACCGTCCCAGAAGCGTCCATAGCCTGCGCGCTGATAGGGCCAGGGCGATCCCGCAGGAGCCGGAGTGTCCTTGCCTACATCTGCCAACTCAATGGTGTTGAAGAAGACGTAATTTAACTTCGGATCGTAGGAGCCACCATGCCAGTTCGTCGCACCGAGCGTGCCCGGAAAGACGATGGAACCTTTCAACCCGTAACGTGTGAACGGACCATCGTTGTGCAGACCACCGTCGGACTTCAGCAGGTTCTCGCAGAACTTCTGGTGCTCTGGCGTGACCGTTGCAATGTCCTTCGGATCGAAGCTCATCCTTGCCAGCGGAGCAGGCTTCGCCGGCACCGGCTGGGTGTTGACGGAGAACTCACCCGGAACATCGCTCGCTGGTACGGCTGTCTCCTTCACGTCGTAGACAGGCTTGCCGGTGTTGCGATCCAGAACGAAGATCAGTCCCGTCTTCGAGGTCACCACCACCGCAGGAATCTTCTTCGAGCCGCGGTGCACCGTGACGAGAATCGGCGCAGATTCGGGATCGTAATCCCACGTGTCGTGGTGAATCAGTTGGTAGAACCACTTCAGCTTGCCGGTGCTCGCGTCCAGTGCCACCAGCGAATCACCGTACAGGTTATTGCCCTTGCGGTCCCCGCCGTAGGCATCGGTCGTCGGTGAGCCAAACGGCAGAAACACCTGGCCAGTCTGCGCATCGACGCTGAGGAAGCCCCACGCGTTGGTGCCGGAGCGATCCTTCCACGAATCCGGTGTCTCCCACGTTTCATTACCAGGCTCGCCGGGCCGTGGCACGGAGTGGAACTGCCATAACAGTTTGCCGGTCACGGCATCCCATCCGCGTGCATCACCCGAGGCGCCGATGCTTGGCGACTCCTGCACGACAGAGCCGGTGATGATGACGTTCTTATAGATGCTGGGAGGAGACGTCATGCTGACACGCGCGTTTGCAATGCCGTTCTGCACGCCCGGCTTCATGTCCACGATGCCGTCAGTACCAAAACCTGCAGCGGGCTCGCCTGTCTTCGCGTCGAGCGCGATCAGCAGGCCGTCGCTCGTGCCAAAGACGATCCGTGCGGGCGTCGTGCCGCTACCGCCCCAGTAGGCAACGCCACGGGTCGACGCGTTCGCACCCGCGGCCAGCTTATGCTCCCAGATCTGCTTGCCCGTGACCGGATCCAGCGCGAGGACAGAGTTGTAGGGCGTAGGAAGGAAGAGCATGCCATTCACCATCAGCGGCGTGGTTTCCGTCCGGCGTTGGCGCAGACGGGCGGCCAGCGAGCCCGCCGGTGGAGCCGGCGCCGCTACGGTTGTGGCGGGCGCCATGTGGTACGTCCACGCACGCTTCAACCCTGCAACGTTCTTCAGGTTGAGATCTGTCAGAGGGGAGTAGCGGCTGCTGCCGTCGTCATGCCCATACATGGGCCAATCGCCAACCGACTGTGCTGCGCAGCTAAGGGCGATGGAAAGTGGCAGGCAAATGGCAAACCGCCGGAGACGAAGTTTCATGACAGCTCCTGGGAACGGGCAGGTAACTGCAGAAATCTAGCATGCACCTGTAGGACAGGTCAACGAGTTCCGAGGCGATATTTCGAGGTGCGTGCAGAGCCCATGACACATCGCAAATGAGGTCTTTGGCGAAGCACGAAGTTACTCCACGCCGGAACGCGCGATGGACTTTTTCGCTTCTTCAAAGTGCTTCCGCATCAGGACACCGGCACGTTGCGAGTTACCTTCTTCGACTGCATCGACAATCTGATGGTGAGTTTCCACCACCTTGAGTATGTCGGCCTTTGCCCTGCGATTCACAATGCCCACACGCATCGTTTGCTGCATGCATTCATGCATTGCGCCACACATCATATCGACGAGCGGATTACCCGTGGCACCATCGATGACGGCGTGAAATTCGAGGTCATGCGCAACGAACACGTCGGGCGTGCCCGCTGCTTTTTTCATGCCGCTGACTGCTGCTCGAAGACGTGCAATATCGGACTTCGTGCGGCGCTTCGCAGCCATCTGCGCTGCATGAACTTCCAGCAGTGTTCGGATCTCAAGTACCTGTTTCATGGATACCTGGCTGGTCGAAAGAGCGTGCAGCATCAGGTGTGTCAGGAAGGAATTGTTCAGTTCACCGACTTTAGGCGAGCGACCATTTCCCTTCTCGATAATGCCTGCCACTTCCAGCGAACGGAAGGCCTCACGCACGATGCCGCGACTGATCTTCAGATCAGTGCTGGTGCGCATCTCGGAAGGCAGTGTTTCGCCGGAAGTAAGTCCATTCAGCCGTATGTGATCGAATACGTGATCGATCACACGGGTTGTCAGCGAATCCGTCGGCATTAAGTTCAATTCCCCATCCCCATTATGTCATCCGGATAAAGCAGGGCCGGCACAGGGAGTGTGCCGGCCCTTGTTGGGAGGACCACTTACCAGCGCATCCTTAAAAGCTGACGCGCGCCGAAAGCTGGATTAAACGTGGCTGGTTAACCTGCGTCGTGACCGTGCCGTACGTGGACACATCCACCTGTGCGTTCGGCGGTGCAAACTGCGTCCGGTTAAACAGGTTGAACGACTCCGCGCGAAGATCGAAGTTGAACCGATCTGTTACCGGGATCTTCTTTGCGAGGGAGAGATCGAAGTTGTTCTGCCCCTGCGCGCGAAGTGTGTCATCGACACGTGGTTCGTTTCCAAAAGCGAAATCGTTTGATTTCACAAAGCAGGCCGTGTTGAAGTACTTGGTCAACTTGTCCTTCGGTGCTCCATCAATGGTCTTCTTGCAGCCCGCGACATAGTCGGGACGCGAGACACCGGCTGGAAGACCGGGGCCCGCATTGCCTGCGGCGTAGAGCGTCTCAAGCGTGTTGGGGCTTGAGTACTGGAACGCAATCGGCAGACCCGACTGGAAGGTGAAGATGCCGTTCAACGTCCATCCACCCACGACACGATCCACGAAGCCATTCGCGTTGCTGAGCAGTGCCTTTCCGCGACCAAAGGGCAGACCGAGGGTATAGCTGATGACCGCGCGATCCGGGATGTCGAAGCTTGACTTCGAGTACTCGCCCGCGATGTTGTTGTTGTCCTGCACGCCGGAGGCACCGCCGACGCCAAAGCGGCTGCCTTCCAGGTACCCGGTCAGCGTATCGGCCGTGCCTTCGAGATGCGCATGCGTGTACGAGACGAGCAGTACGCCGGCTGACTTGAATCGCTCTTCCACTCGCACCTGCAACGCCTGGTAAGAAGAGCCTGCGATAGCCGGCGCGTCTTCCGTGACATAGAGGTACTGCGGGAACGGTCTCAACAGGTAGCCCTGGCTGATGGTCTGGCCACCCAGCACCGACGTGGAAGGAGCGATGCCGAAGAACGGATTCGCAACCTTCGTCGCCATTGCTGCGGCGCCCTGCGCGATGTACTGGTAGGGCAACTGATTATGGTTGATGGAGTACAGCGGCAGGTCGACACCGTGCGATCCGACATAGCCGGCATCCACCACAAGACCCTGACCAAACTGGTGCTGCAGTCCGAGGTTCCACTGTTCGGCATAGGGATAGCTCGTGCTTGGCAGTGGCGATTGGATGCCCTGACCGACGAGGGCCAGCGCAGCCTGGTTACGACCCGGCGGCTGCAGAATGCCGCTCGGAAATGGGTTGCTGAGCGTCGTGGCTGTGTTCGGATCCACGTTGCCGTTGTTCGACACATTCATCGTCGTCGTCGCACTGTTCGGTGGGTTGTTGTACGGTCCAAGGCTGAACGCAACCGTGTTCGGCAGGTACGAGATACCGAAGCCTCCGCGCAGTACCGACTTCTCATTCGGGCTGAAGGCAAATCCAACGCGTGGCGAGAAGAGTGTCCAATGCAGGTTCTGCCAGTTGCGGCTCGACTGACGGTCCGTGTCGACCAGCGACAGGCCGCCAACAGGTACCTTGCCATTCACCGCGGGCAAATTCGTCGGGCGCGTCAGGTCCAGCGTCGTCAGGCTGCCGTTGCGCTCATGGAAGGAACCAGGCTGCTCCCAACGCAAGCCGGCGTTGATTGTAAGTCGCTTGTTCAAGCGAAACGAGTCACCGACAAACAGACCCGAGTAGTACATGGTGCCAAGAGACTGCGACGGCTCCTGCGCGCTTCCGGATGATGGAAACCCTAGGGCCCAGCTTGCGAAGCTGTAACCACCCGTGCCGCCAGTCCTGGTTGCGGTGAACTGGTTATCCGCCGTGAAGGTGCCGCCTGGGCTGTTGGACTGCACATAACCCCATTCAATGCGGCGAGACTCACCACCGAACTGGATCGAGTGACGTCCGCGCGTCCAATTCAGGCTTCCCGACAACACATACGCATTGTCTGTATCGAGAATGGTGGCACCGGTGCTGAAGTTATTGAAGCCCGTAATATTTGGCTGCGGTGCCTGCGCAAAGGCAATTTGGCTCTGATAGCTTCCCCAGTTACCGCCCAGCGAGCCTTCGTTGAAGCTGCAGCAGAGGAACGGGATCGACTGGTTCCGGAACCGCAGATAGGATGCCCGCGCCTGTCCTACAAGGTTCGGTGTCAACGTGAAGGAATCACCAACAACGGTCTGGATGGTGCCGAAGTTTGCGTTGTTGCCGATCTGGTTCAGAAGTGCGGACGAACCCGAACGATTCTTGTGCCAGTTCGTAAAGCGCGCGAACAATTGGTTCTTGGCATTCAACTGGTGATCGAAGCGCGCGCTGTACTGGTTGTAGACCGTCTGACGCGGCACGCTGACGACGAAGTTATTCGTCAGGCCGTTATTGGTCGGTGCAGGAAAAATCAGTTTTGCAATTGCGATCGCGGAAGCGTTCAGCCGCGTGCCTGGAATTCTGTTGTTTGCAAAAGGCAAACGATTGCCGTTCACGTCCTTGTTAATCGGGTCATAGATCTGCTGGCTCGCCGTGTTGCAGACGCCTGCCGAATTAAAGCTGCTCGTGCAGATGGAACTGAAGTCTCCTGCAAGAAAGGCCGCGCTCGGTACCGTTGTCGTCGTGGTAGCTGCCTGCCTCAGGCTGAACTCCTCCCAGCTCAAGAAGAAGAACGTCTTGTTCTTGATGACGGGTCCACCAATGGCCGCACCGAACTGGTGCTGCGTGAACAGAGGTCTATCGATCAGGTTCGCCGGATTGTGCTTGTTGAAGTACAGGTTCGCGTTCAACGCTGCGTTGCGGTAGTACTCATAAGCGGTGCCATGCAGGTCATTGGTGCCGGCCTTGGTCGCCATGTTGATCACGCCGCCGGCGAACCGTCCAAACTCCGGCGACACGTTATTGGTCGCAACCTGGAACTCCTGGATGACATCCTGCGTTGGCACCAGCGAGGTGCTGTTGGTATAGCTGATGTTGACGGGCGCGCCATCGATGAATGTCTGGCTCTGGTTCGCTGCGCCTCCGCCAATCTGATAATTTCCCCAGCCATTGACATTCAGCGTGGATGCGTTACCCGACGTATTTCCTTGCGGTACAACGCCGGGAACCAGCGCTGTCAGGTTCAGCACGTTGCGTCCGTTCAGCGGCAGTGCATCCACCTGCTTGGCGCCCACTTCGTAGTTCAACGAAGACGACTGCGTGCTGACAAGCGGGCTTTCCGTAGAGACCTCGACGGTCTCCGTGACGCCACCCAACTGCATTGCGGCGTCGATGCGTGTCGCGTTGTTCAGCGTCACCTCAACGTTTGTGCGGACGAACTGCTTGAAGCCATTGCCCTCGACCGTAATACGGTAGTTGCCGGGCAGCAGTTGCAGGAACTGGTAGTTGCCGCTGTCATCCGTCTTGGCCGTCTTCGTCTCATTGGTGCCCACGTTGGTGTAGGTTACGTTCGCGTTCGGGACGGAGGCGCCACCAGCATCGGTCACCGTACCCACCAGCGACCCACTCGCCTGTCCATACGCTGCAGTGCAGGCGAGGAACGCGAGAGGGACCACTGGAACCAGCCTCAGAAAAGTATTGCGGTTGCTCATTTCAACTCCTCCCGAAAATCCCGCCAGCGATCCGCTTCCGGATTTCGTTCGCTCCAGGTATTGGTCCTTCCTCGGAGACGGACGAACAATAGCAACTACCTGTACAACAGGTCAAGCATCTCAAAAACTTTTTTTGTTCGACCTGAAGCAGCGCGGGTACGTTAAAAAGCGGCCTGCTGGGGCATAACGAAGTCGGGCCCTGCAAATTGCAGGGCCCGTTCAACATCCGTCGTGTTCTACAGGTAGAAAAACCTCGAAAGGCCGGTATCGCCGTTGAATCAGCGATGTTTTGCCAGGTCGGTATACGTGTAGGTGTAAGACCAGGACATCTCTTTCCCCGGTTCAGCACTGATGTCCACAAACGGTTCCACGGCCAGCACATCGCGAATCGACCAGACACTCGCATTGGATAATGGCCGGTCTCCCTGCATTCGTACCTCGACCTGCGCGGCAGAGTTTGCGATGCGAAAGTCATAATCGCTCGCAGCTCCACCAAATCCCTGCAGACCAAATGCAACGCGATCTTTGTCATGGAGATCCGCAATGTAAGTGGCCTTGCTGCCCTCAATGGTGACAAACTTCGGGTCGGGTGATCGAGTCGGCTTGATCGTGTACGGCACCGTCACCGTGTATGCCGAACCCACACCGGCGCTATCGATCGTGAGGAAGTTGTGATCATAAACAGCGGTGGCGATGGAAGTTTTGCCCGTGTTTTTGAGATGGTGCTCGATCACCAGCTTCGACTCCTTCCCCACGAGTCGAAGCGTTTTGGTATACACGTAGCCGTAGGTCGAATCCGCACCTCCCAGCACCTGCTCAAAGGTGATGGACGTGGCGGTCTTACGCGTGATCCACTTGCCGCCATCTACCAGCTCGAAATGTTTTCCGAACTGGTACGGATCGTTATCCGCCTTTCGAAGCAGGCCAACACCAACCTTGAGGAACGTCTCTCCTGGTTTTGCGGTGTCATAGCCGATAGGCCTCTGGAACTCTTCGACAGGCCCCGTCATGGCACTGTTCGGAGCCGCGACGATTCCGTCTCCCACATACGAAAAATCGCGCACCGTCTCATCTGTGGAAGCGAACCACGGCTTGTAAAGATGATGTCCGGCAAACTCCAGATCGCTGATCACGCCGGACCAGTCGAAGCGTGTCCCCCGATAGAATCCGGTCCTGGCATCCGGCGTGTACACCTTCGCGCGAATCGCGCCATTGCTGATCTCGGCCTGCGGCGCCTGGGCCTGCATGCCGGCGCAAAGACATGCGGCCATCGAAACGCTCAGTACAGCCCTCATCGTCATTCGGGATTCCTTTGGGTGTTTGTGTCGGAACGTGCGAATAGTAGCAACAGCCTGTTGGATAGGTCAACGACTTCCTGCCGTGCGACAGAGGCTCAAACGACCTGCGCGAAATTTTCAATCACCGGTTGACCTGTGCTACAGGTTGCCGCTATGCTTTGGGCGCGAAAGACAGGGCACACCCGCCCGTTCCGACCTTTCACGAACAGTCAGGTACGAAAGGAAATCCATGAAGCTCGCCTGCATTGCCCTGTTTCTTGGCGGCCTCGGCTGCAGCTACGCGCAGACACCCGCGGCCACACCTCCCGCGTCGGCGGCACCGGCTGCTGCTGGACGGGCACCGGCAGTTCGCAGCAATGAGGATGAGGGCGTCTCCATCGATCGCTTCCTTCGCAGGCCGGAAGATCAGCCGGTCCACCTGTCGCACGGCACGCTGCTTATCCAGCAGATCCTGGGTCCCGGCGACCCGGACCATCCCGGCGCTTACGGCCAGGTGCTGCAGTACCGGAAGAATCTTGCGACTGCCAAGCTGCTGCCGGGCGCGCAGACGCCGCTCGAAACCTACCCGGACAGCTACTTCTTCTATGTGAAGAGCGGCGAAGGTCGACTGGATGATGGCAAGCAGATGTGGGACTTGAAAGATGGTATCGCCATCATGGTGCCTCCATCCGTGCCGCATCGCTTAGTCAACACGTCGGACAAGCCGCTCGAGATGATTATGCTGCAATGGACAGCGGGGCCCGATGCGAAGAAGGCCCTGATCGTCCGCAACAGCTACGCGTTGCCGTGGTGCGAGGAGAACGCGCACTGGAATAATGCCTCCCACTGCATCTTCGGCACAGCCGATGGTCTGGTTCAGGGCGAGCGAATCTACACCGTCATGCTGCCACCGTGGTCTGTATCGCAACCACATAGCCATCCGCAGGGTATGGAAGAGGTCTGGACGAAGCTGTCGCCCGGGACGATCCCCGTACTCATCGGGAGCGAACTGCGAGAGATGCAACAGAACTCGTCCTACCTGGTGCCGCCGACCGGCAAGACCGATCACTCTAATCTGAACCTGAGCAAGGACAAGACGGAGTGGTTTTTATACATCGCGCGCAGCCCGGTGAATCCGAATGCGCCACCGCGTCCGCAGGGACAGGGCGGAGGCTTTGCGGCCAATCCGAACCTGTCACGCGACACGACGGCAGCAACCATCGCCGGTAGACCGCTGCGCTAGCGCATGGTTCCCGAAGGACACACGCGCCGGGCGGTTGCTCGGCGCGTTGTACTTGCATTCCCGTAGTTCGAAGGCATATAGATGATGGCCACCGAAGTTAGGGGCAGAGCGCGTGCGCAGAAATTTTCCCGCCATCCTTCTTATGTTGGTAGCAGTCTCCGTGTCGGCCGGTTGGGGCCAGGCGACGGCGAGGCCGCTCGCGCTCGGGGATGCGTTGCCGGCCTTCAGCCTTCCGGGAACGGACGGTGTCGTTCACAAACCCGCTGACTGGCAGCAGAGCCAGGTGCTGGTCGTCGCCTTTCTATGCAACCACTGCACGGAATCGCAGCTCTACGAGTCCCGCCTGAACGACATGACCAAGAGATTCACCGGCAACGGTGTCTCCGTCGTCGCAATCCAGTCGAGTAATCCAAAGGCTGTTACAGAGAAGGACCTCGCATGGTCCGACGTGGGCGACAGCCTTGAGGAGATGAAGGAGCGGGCCACCTTCCGCAACTTCCACTTCCCTTATCTGTATGACGGCAATACCGGCAGTACCGCTGAGGCCTTCGGCGCAACGGTCGCTCCGTCCGTCTTCATCTTCGACAAGAATCGCAAGCTCCGCTACACCGGCAGCTTCGACAGCGATCCAGCAAATGGCCCGGCCACCGTGCATAGCGCGACAACCGCAGTGGAAGAGCTTCTCGCGGAGAAGCCAGTCTCTGTGGCGTCGACCAAGGCGGCAGGTTGCACGCTTCATCTGGGACCGCATGCAGAGGTCAAAGCCACCATCGACAACGGCCCCATTAGCGTTACACTCGCCAGCGCACAAATGCTTTCGAAGCTTCGGCAAAATCCCACGGGTAAGCTGCTGCTGGTCAACTTCTACGCCACTTGGTGCGGACCTTGTGTCACCGAATTTCCAGATCTTATGGCGACCAATCGCATGTATCGCGATCGCGCGTTCGCCTTCACCACGGTCTCGTCCAACGTGCCGGCAGAGCAGCCCGAGGTGCTCGCCTTTCTCAAGAGGATGAACGCTACCACTGCGAATTTGCTCTATGGCTCCGATGACACGTACGCCATGCAGGACGCCTTTGACCCCAACGCGGGGTCAGCAGTTCCAGTGACGGTACTGCTTTCGCCGCGTGGCGACGTCCTCTTTCACGAACAAGGTGAGATTGACCTCATGCAGATCCGTCGCGCCATTCTGGCCAATCTGCCGGACGATCCCGAACACGTGGGAGCGCAGGCATACTGGGCGGCGAAATGATCTCCGCCCAAACAGACTTATTTCCGTATAGGAGCAGACTCATGCGCCGCCTTTCCTTCCTTCTACTCGCAGCAGTCGTCGGCACCTTCCAGGCACACTCGCAGACACCGCCGCCGCCCGCCGGCACGATCCCTATGACAGCGAATCTCGAACATCCGCTCATGCCCATCGGCACGGCCGCACCCGACTTCGCGCTGAAAGGGACAGATGACAAAACGCACACGCTGTCGGAGTTCAGCAAAGGGAAGGTGCTTGTTGTGATGTTCGAGTCGGTCCATTGCCCGGTCTCGGAAAACTACGAGGGTCGCATGCGCGCCCTGTACGACACCTACCACGGCAAGGGAGTGGAGTTCGTCGCCATCAATCCAAACAACCCGAAGGCTGTTCGCCTGGACGAACTCGGCTACACGGACTTGACCGACTCACCCGAGGACATGAAGATCCGTGTGCGCGATCGGCAGATCCCGTGGCCCTATGTCTCCGACGGCGAGACGCAGAGCACTGCGCAAAAGTTCGGAGCAGTCGCCACGCCTCACATCTTCATCTTTGATTCTGATCGCAAGCTGCGCTACGAGGGACGCATCGATGACAACCAGAACGAGGCGCTGGTGAAGGTGCACGATGCGCATGATGCAATCGAGGCGCTGCTGTCAGGTGGTGCCGTTGCGGTGCCACATCGGCCTGCGTTTGGATGCTCGACGAAGTGGCTTTCGAAATCCGGCGACGTTGAGCGCGAGATGACAAGGATTCACGCGGAGCCGGTGGAACTCACGCCTGCATCGACGGCCGACCTTACAGCCCTCCGTGCGAACAGTGGTGACAAGGTCACGGTGGTCCATTTCTGGAGCACAGCAGGTCAGAATGCTGACAAAGATTTCGCCGACCTGCAGACCACCTGGCGCATGTATCGCGGACGCTCTTACAACTTTGTGACGGTGGATACTGATGCCCCGGCGAACACGGCCAAAGCAACGGACTTCCTGCATGCCCAATACGCTTCCAGCAAGAATCTGCAGCTTGCCCCGGCAGATCTGAAGGCTGTGCAGAGCGCCTTTGGCAGCACATGGCAACCGAATGAAGAGTTCACCGCAGTGATTGCGCCGGGTGGCAAACTCGTCTACGCGCATAAGGGTCCGGTGGATATTCTTGAGGTGCGGCACGCAATTCTAGGAAGCTTCACAGATAACCCTCACTATCCCGGTCAAGCGGAGTACTGGGCTTCGCGGACAAAGTGAGTTTCGCAAAACATCCAGGTATTCCGAGCTTTTTAAGGACTGACTCCATGACCACCAATCAATGCATCCTGATCGCGTCACTCGGTCTGCTTTCGTCGACAGCTGTGAGCGCCGGTCAGCGGCCTTACGAAGTCGTGAAGTGGAGCGCGAAGGTGACGAAGTCCACCGCGGCTTCAGCGTCGGTCGGACTGGCTGCAACGATCCAGGATGGGTGGCATGTCTACGCACTCTCGCAGCCTTCCGGAGGGCCGACACCGCTCAGGATCACCATTCCAACAGGCGCTCCGTTTGTCCTGCAGGCACCGGTAGCGGAGACGAAGGTGACGCGTCATGACGACCCCACCTTCAAGATGGAGGCCGTCTACTACCTGAACGAGGTGAACCTGGTCGTCGATGTCAAGAAGCAGGGCTCAGCGGCAGTCGATGTTATCCCGGTGGACGTACGTTTCCAGGCCTGCAACGACCGCCTCTGCCTGCCGCCGTACACGGCACACCTGACCGCTGACTGGAAGAAGAACTAAATGCTTTCGATGTCCGTAGAAGATCTCACAGGCAAGCAAACAATCCAGTTTTTGCCGCTCAAGACAAAAGGCCCACTCCGAAGAGTGGGCCTTTGTTGTTTATGCCGGCGATAACCTAATCTCCCACACAGTCACCCGTGCAGTACCATCGGCTCAACGAGACTTAACTTCCGTGTTCGGGATGGGAACGGGTGTAGCCCTCGTGATATTCTCACCGGCAAATTGTCAAAACTCGCGCAATACCTGCTGCGAAGTTTCACGACTGAATAGATTGAGTAGACATATACTTCGTAATTTTCGTACTTAGTTTCGTCGCAGAGCTTGCGCTCCGAACATAACTACTTAGCTTGTGTTGAATTGTCTCAGGACAGAAACGATGTTTCTGCGCAGAGTAAATTCTATGATCAAGCCGAACGGGCGATTAGTACTGGTAAGCTACACGCATTACTGCGCTTCCACATCCAGCCTATCAACCTGGTGGTCTTCCAGGGCCCTTCATTTCCCTTTTGGGTTGGGAGATCTCATCTTAGGGCATGCTTCCCGCTTATATGCATTCAGCGGTTATCATAACCGAACTTCGCTACCCAGCCGTGCCTTTGGCAAGACAACTGGAACACAAGAGGTTCGTCCATCCCGGTCCTCTCGTACTAAGGACAGCCCCCTTCAAATCTCCTACGCCCACAGCAGATAGAGACCGAACTGTCTCGCGACGTTCTGAACCCAGCTCACGTACCGCTTTAATAGGCGAACAGCCTAACCCTTGGAACCTTCTACAGCTCCAGGATGCGATGAGCCGACATCGAGGTGCCAAACCATTGCGTCGATATGAACTCTTGGCAATGATCAGCCTGTTATCCCCGGCGTACCTTTTATCCGTTGAGCGATGGCCCTTCCATACAGAACCACCGGATCACTAAGGCCTGCTTTCGCATCTGCTCGACTTGTAGGTCTCGCAGTTAACCACACTTATGCCTTTGCACTCGACGGCTGATTTCCAAACAGCCTGAGTGTAGCTTCGCGCGCCTCCGTTACAATTTAGGAGGCGACCGCCCCAGTCAAACTACCCGTCTTACTATGTCCCTCTTCCCGATAAGGGAAGGAGGTTAGAGTCACAACATTCGCAGGGTGGTATCTCACCGTTGGCTCCTTCGAAACCGAAATCCCGAGATCAAAGCCTCCCACCTATCCTGCGCAGCAAATGCCGTAACCCATAGTAAAAGTATAGTAAAGGTGCACGGGGTCTTTTCGTCTAGCTGCGGGTAACCGGCATCTTCACCGGTACTACAAGTTCGCCGAGCAACTCGTTAAGACAGTCGTACGATCGTTACTCCATTCGTGCAGGTCGGAACTTACCCGACAAGGAATTTCGCTACCTTAGGACCGTTATAGTTACGGCCGCCGTTCACTGGGGCTTCAATTCAGAGCTTCGCTTGCGCTAACCCCTCCTTTTAACCTTCCAGCACCGGGCAGGAGTCAGCCCCTATACGTCGTTTTAGACTTTGCAGAGACCTGTGTTTTTGTTAAACAGTCGCCGTACGCGTTTCACTGCGGCCACTTCGGGCTATAAACCCTACCGTGGCGACCCTTCTCCCGAAGTTACGGGTCTAATTTGCCGAGTTCCTTAACAAGCCTTCACTCGAGCGCCTTTGGATATTCTCCTCGTCTACCTGTGTCGGTTTGTGGTACGGTTCCCAATCCCTCTCCTTAGAGGTTTTTCTTGACAGCGTGAACTCATCAGCTTTCAGGCATACGCCTTACTGTTTTACACCTCACTGTTAAGACCCGACGGATTTGCCTATCAGATCCAGCTTACGTGTATCAACCCCCATAGCCATAGGAGGGCCTGATTATCCTTCTGTGTCACCCCATCGTAATAACGAGGTATTGGGAGGTCCGGAATATTAACCGGATATCCATCGCTTACGCCTTTCGGCCTCAGCTTAGGGACCGCCTAACCCTGAGCGGATTAACCTTCCTCAGGAAACCTTAGACTTTCGGCGTCAGTGGTTCTCACACTGATTATCGCTACTTATGCCGGCAGGGTCTCTTCTCGAAACTCCAGCAGTCTTCTCAGTCTGCCTTCATTGTCGCGAGAATGCTCTCCTACCACGCACACCATAGGTGTGCATCCGCTGCTTCGGTATATCGTTTTAGCCCCGTTGTATTGTCGGCACCGGACCGCTTGACCAGTGAGCTATTACGCTTTCTTTAAAGGATGGCTGCTTCTAAGCCAACCTCCTGGCTGTCTGAGCGTTCCGACTTCCTTTCCCACTTAACGATAATTTGGGGACCTTAGCAGGCGGTCTGGACTGTTTTCCTCTCGACTGTGAAGCTTAGCCCCCACAGTCTGACTCCCGGGCTGGTTGTGATTGGCATTCGAAGTTTGGCTGGATTCAGTAAGCCGGAAAGCCCCCTAGTCCAATCATGTCTCTACCACCAATCCAAATCACCCGAGGCTAGCCCTAAAGCTATTTCGGAGAGAACGAGCTATCACGGAATTTGATTAGCCTTTCACCCCTACCCTCAGCTCATCCGAGCTTTTTTCAACAAACACCGGTTCGGTCCTCCAATGGGTGTTACCCCATCTTCAACCTGGCCAAGGGTAGATCATCCCGCTTCGCGTCTATTCCTGCCAACTTATCGCCCTATTCAGACTCGCTTTCGCTGCGGCTCGCTCACGCTTAACCTTGCTGACAAGAATAACTAGCCGGCTCATTATGCAATAGGCACGCGGTCAGACATTCCCTTACGGGCATAGTCCTCCCACTGCTTGTAGGCACACGGTTTCAGGTACTTTTCACTCCCCTCAATGGGGTGCTTTTCGCCTTTCCCTCACGGTACTGGTTCACTATCGGTCAGAATCGAGTATTTAGCCTTACGGGATGGTCCCCGTGGATTCAAGCAGGGTTTCTCGTGCCCCGCCTTACTCAGGTACCTGCTTCGAGTCCAGATAAATTTCGTCTACGCGCCTGTCACGCTCTATGGGGCCCCTTTCCAAGGGCTTTGACTATCTACTGGATTGGTAACTCTACTTGTTGCAGGCCCTACAACCCCCGTGCCACCGAAATGGAACGGGTTTGGGCTCATCCGATTTCGCTCGCCACTACTCTCGGAATCGAGGTTTCTTTCTTCTCCTGGGGGTACTGAGATGGTTCACTTCCCCCCGTTCGCTTGAGCCCGCCTATGTATTCAGCGGGTCATACATGAGTTTTGCTCATGTGGGTTTCCCCATTCGGAAATCTCCGGATCAACGCCTGTGTGCGGCTCCCCGAAGCTTATCGCAGCTTGCCACGTCCTTCATCGCCTGATTCTGCCAAGGCATCCACCGTGCGCCCTTAGTAGCTTGTTCATAGAATTTACTCGCACGCAGAAACATACTCTGCTAATGCTGCAAGTCCTTTACTTCGCCGTTTATTATCCTAAAGACACTCAACACTAAATCTTCAGATTTACTCCCAGAGAAAACCCGGGAAACTGAAGGCTCAGCCTTGTAGTTATATTTACCCAATCTATTCAGTTGTCAAACATCACAGGCAAGCTATCTCGCTTACCATCACACCCTGGGGTGCGGGACTTTTCCTCGCGGCAGACTAATCACTTAGCCGCACACGCGTTCTGTCCAAGGCTCAGGAGCACTACCGAAGTAGCTTCCTCAACCTCATACAGACTCATTCTTTCGAGAGAATGGTGGAGCTGACCGGGATCGAACCGATGACATCCTGCTTGCAAAGCAGGCGCTCTCCCAACTGAGCTACAGCCCCATTCAGAACAACTTCACCAGAGTACCGCTCGCACGGCTTCCAATCAAGTGGTTGGTGGTGGGCCTGGGTAGATTCGAACTACCGACCTCACCCTTATCAGGGGTGCGCTCTAACCAACTGAGCTACAGGCCCAGATCAGGGCGATACCGGCAGAGCCCCTCGCGGAACCCTGCCGGCAACCCTCTGATTTACCTTGAGCTCACTGCAAAGCAGTTGGCTCTCGAAAGATTTCGAGGACACAGTTGAACGTGCTCACCGGCTACGCCAGTGATGACCATCGCATAGATGGGAATTAGACCAAAGAGAGGCTTAGTTCAAGCTCTCCAGGATAAATCCTGGAGGTTGTCTGACCTCAGTCGAACTCAGCTCGTAAGCTGCTCGCGATACGCGAGGCGTTTTGACTTTGTCAGACTGGTTCTCTTTAGAAAGGAGGTGATCCAGCCGCAGGTTCTCCTACGGCTACCTTGTTACGACTTCACCCCAATCATGAATTATACCTTGGGCGGCTGCTCCTCTTGCGAGTTAGCGCACCGACTTCTAGTACGACCCACTTTCGTGATGTGACGGGCGGTGTGTACAAGGCCCGGGAACGTATTCACCGCAGCGTTCTGATCTGCGATTACTAGCGATTCCAGCTTCATGGAGTCGAGTTGCAGACTCCAATCCGAACTGAGGCCGGCTTTTTCCGATTGGCTCCCCCTCGCGGGTTCGCAGCGGTTTGTACCGGCCATTGTAGCACGTGTGTAGCCCTGGACATAAAGGCCATGAGGACTTGACGTCATCCCCACCTTCCTCCCCGTTATCCGAGGCGGTTTCGCTAGAGTGCTCAACTAAATGGTAGCAACTAGAGATAAGGGTTGCGCTCGTTGCGGGACTTAACCCAACATCTCACGACACGAGCTGACGACAGCCATGCAGCACCTATATACCGGTCCATTGCTGGACGCCGACGTTTCTGCCGGATTCCGGTACATTTCGAGCCCAGGTAAGGTTCTTCGCGTTGCGTCGAATTAAACCACATGCTCCACCGCTTGTGCGGGCCCCCGTCAATTCCTTTGAGTTTCAGCCTTGCGACCGTACTCCCCAGGCGGATTGTTTATCGCGTTAGCTTCGACACGGCAGGATTGGGTACCTGCCACATCAAACAATCATCGTTTAGGGCTAGGACTACCAGGGTATCTAATCCTGTTTGCTCCCCTAGCTTTCGCGCCTCAGCGTCAGTAATGGTCCAGTGAGCCGCTTTCGCCACAGGTGTTCCTTCCGATATCTACGCATTTCACCGCTACACCGGAAATTCCACTCACCTCTCCCATACTCAAGCCCGGCAGTTTTCCGTGCAGACTTCGAGTTGAGCCCGAAGATTTCACACGAAACTTGCCAAACCGCCTACGCGCCCTTTACGCCCAATAATTCCGAACAACGCTTGCCCCCCTCGTATTACCGCGGCTGCTGGCACGAAGTTAGCCGGGGCTTCTTCTACAGGTACCGTCATTATCTTCCCTGTCGAAAGGAGTTTACGTCCCAAGAGACTTCATCCTCCACGCGGCGTTGCTGCGTCAGGGTTTCCCCCATTGCGCAAAATTCCCCACTGCTGCCTCCCGTAGGAGTCTGGACCGTGTTTCAGTTCCAGTGTGTCCGTGCGCCCTCTCAGGCCGGATACAGATCATTGCCTTGGTGGGCCATTACCCCGCCAACTAGCTAATCTGCCGCGACCTCCTCCCCAAGCGCATTGCTGCTTTGACTCGTAAGTGTTATGCGGTATTAGCCCAGGTTTCCCTAGGTTATTCCCCACTCGAGGGTAGATTAGTCACGTGTTACTCACCCGTGCGCCACTTTACTCAGATCCGAAGACCCTTTCTCGTGCGACTTGCATGTGTTAGGCACGCCGCCAGCGTTGATTCTGAGCCAGGATCAAACTCTCGTTTGAATGCTGGTTGCACTTACTAACTCACGGAGGTGGTTAGCATAGGTGCCCGGTCTAGTCTCGAAAACTAGCCGGTTTAAAACAAGTGAGAATGACTAAACCGTAAGGTCCAATGCATCTCACGACTGGCACGTTCAACCATGTTGTCAAAGATCCTAGTCAGATCAGGCCTAAGCCGTCCGCTTTGGATCAAGGACGCCGCAAGTCATTGACTCAACGGTTGTGTCCTCGAACTTAACTCACCCCTTTAAGGGTGTGAGTCTTATATGTTGTCGGTGACTTGGGCTTAAGGACCGGGAGGAGCTGAGCTCGACGCATCCAGTACTCTAAGCGCTTGGGTCGCGAGATGTTTCAGAACCGCTCGCGACGACTTTTCTAATGTAACAAGCAGATCGAGCTTCGTCAACACTTCGGATCGCATTTTCTTTCAGGAATGTTGACTTGCTTGGACGCGAGTGCATTAACCCTATTCCTTGCTTGTACATACGAGCCAAATAGATTTCTGTTTGATTGACCGAATGACGCGGTTGAATACCCTCACCGTTACTTTTTCCTCAGGATGGACACTCTTGGTTGGGTAACTCCTCTTTGGATTGTCTTCACTTCGGAGCACCCGTGCTCGTACCGAAGGCAGTTAGAACTTCGGGAGCCACTGGCTTCCGTCACAGTAGCTCTTGCGGCCGTCATCACCGGTGACCCACTGGCGCCAGGCATTTGTGAAGGTCGGTGCGGAGCAGGGGCCGGTTGGTGCCGTCGGCGCGTGTCCCGTCAGCGAGAATCCCGGAGCCACAACGGCGAATTGCTCGTCGGTGTACCGGGGTGCGTGATCGCCCGCATCCCTGGCACCCCACCAGGCCACCAGGTTTCCTGGCGCACTGCCGGGGATAAGCGTATTGCCGGATCCCCTGAGTCCACCGGCAACAGAGGCCAATGTTGCGTAGATGGGCACGACGACATCCCTGGGGGTGGGCGCCACATCCTGATTGGTGGTGTTGCCGCTGGCGTCATAGTGATTCGAGGTGATGGTGCCGGTGCTGCCGACACCACTATCGGACTCATGGGTCGAACAGTTGTTCGCAACATGCCAGCAATGGTTGTCGAATTCAGAGGTGTTCGAGCTGCTCTGGTCGTCGAAGCCGTTGTACAGGCCGTGCTGGAATGCGGACGTCAGGTTGTAGACCCAGTTGTGGGCGTTGATGAAGTTTGTGTTGCTGCCTGTCTGGATGTTGCCTGCGCTGTCATGCGCCCGAACGTTGGTCATCTGGCAATTGGTGCAATTCACTACGTAGCCATTGCCCTGCGACTTCGTCACCTCAACATCGTCAATCACGTCATTCGCCATCAGACCCGCGTAGTAACGGCGCAGAACAAAGCCGTGACCATTGGTCGACCGGATTTTTACATGCTGGATCCGCGCGCCCGTGGCCGACATCACGGCGATCCCGGCACCGTGATCGTTGAGCACCATGCTCTCCGTGTCGCGCCTTCCTGCGAAGCCGTCCTGGATAACAATCCCAGTCAAACTTTGTGTGGCGGAGTCCGCTCCGGTGCCGGTGAACGCAACGATGTTGCCGTCTGTCGTGTCGTGCGTGTTGGGGTCAGAGACCTGGTCGCTCAGGCCGTTGTTGTAGGCCATCCATCCGCCGTCGAGGACCAGTCCATTCGCTGTGCCGCCATTCGCCCAATCCATCAAGCCGGCATGATTGGCCGCCATCAAGCGGATGCCCCGCACCGTCAGGTTACTGTTCGCGCCCGACCAGATGCCGTAGTCGCGTGTCGAGGCTTCGACCGCGTGGCTGGCGGGACTGGTGTTGTCCGCGAGATGCAGGTACAAGTGGCCTCCGGTGATAAAGAAACTGCCGGGTTCTGAGCGCACAAGGGCCAGGCTGGTGGTGCGAGCCAAGGGCGTCGTTTCAAAGTTGTCCAGGTTATCGAGGTAGACCTTGGTCTTCGCCGGATCTGCAATGGCAGTGAAGTTTGCCTTATAGGTGTGGCTGCCTGTTCCGTCATCCGTCCAGCCAGAGACGATGTCCGACCCCTTGATGGTGGGGATGTTGGAGCACTGCGGCGTGCTACCGTCCTGCGGCGCATTGCACACGGGTGCAGGCCCGTATGGCGCAAATGTGATGCCCGAAGCTGTGGGCAAATACTGCACACGATAGGTGCCGGCCGAGTAGAGCAGGAGCGTGGCATTTGCAACACCCATCTTGCTGACACCGGTCGCCAGAGCGGTGGCTGGGGTCAGACCATCGTTTGCCTCATTCCCGGTGAGCGAGTTCACAAAGTACCGAGGGGCCCCGATCGTCTGCACCGGCAGGTCTGTGTTCCTTATCGCCACATCGGAATGGTCGGCCGCAGGTCCCGACGGATAAGCCGCAGCGGCTGCCTCCGGAGGACGCAATGTTGCCACCGCCGCGGGGAGAGCACTTGCTGTCGCCGGCACATAGACGTTGCCGACGCAGACGTAGGCTGCTGGTGGACCTGGTTGCGCGGAGTGGACGCTTGCTCCATGGCAGCTTGGTGGGATTCCGACGCCGATCACACTACCAATGTAGCTCCGAACGGTATGCGGACGTATCTTCCACTCCCACCCCGTTCGGTCTCGCGGGAGTAGACAATGCGGCCACACGGACCAGTTGCTCAGGCAACAGGCCAATCTCGATAGAATCTTCGGATGGCTCAGACACACCCGTGGCGGATGGAACTTCGATTCATGCTGAAACTGGCGTGGCCCGTGGTGCTGGCTGAACTTGGCTGGATGCTGCAGGGTGTCGTTGACGTGATCATGGTGGGTCGCCTTGGCCCTGTTGCGATTGGCGCCGTCGCGCTGGGCAATGCGCTGTACTACGCTCCGTCGCTCTTCGGTCTGGGGTTGATGCTTGGTCTGGATACCGTAGTGGCGCACGCGTATGGTCGCGGCGACCATGAAGCGTGCCATCGCTGGCTGGCGCAGGGTGTCTATGTGGCGTTGATCGCGACCGTGCCACTGATGCTGATCACCTTCGGCCTGAGTACGTTGACCCCGCACTTCGGTGTCGCAGCCGAACTCATCCATCCCACCCGGACATACATTGACATCCTGCTGCTGGGCACGCTGCCCCTGCTGCTGTACGCAGCATCGCGCCGCTACCTTCAGGCCGTAGGGCAGGTGCGGGTCATCACCGTTACGTTTGTTGCAGCGAACCTGCTGAACTGGGGCGGCAACTACGTCCTGATCAACGGCAAGCTGGGTCTGCCTGCACTGGGTGTGGGCGGATCCGCCATCTCGACCGTGTTGTCACGCTGCCTGATGGCATTGACGTTGTTCGCGTTCGCGTGGCGCTATGAGAAGCAGCGCGGCCATCCGCTGTTCGCGCACTGGGCGAGGCCCGTGCTGCGCGAGATGCGGGAGTTGCTAAAGCTGGGCCTGCCCGCCGCAACACAGCTTGTGCTGGAAGTGGGTGCCTTTGGTGTCGCGACCGTCCTGGCTGGAAAGATCTCGCCGGATGCGCTGGCCGCACACCAGATCGTGCTGAACTATGCGGCACTCGCGTTCATGGTGCCGCTGGGCATCAGCGCGGCAGCGGCCATCGCCGTTGGGCACTCGTTAGGCGCGGGCGATCCGAAGGGTGCACGGCTGCGGGCGTTGCTGGCATTCGGTCTGGGCGTGGGCTTCATGCTGTGCGCGACGGTGTTGTTCTTTGCCGTGCCAAAGCACCTGATCGCGCTCTATACGCATGATCAGGACGTCACCGCGATTGGTGTACCGCTCTTCGCGCTTGCGTCGCTCTTCGCGGTGTTCGATGGTGTCCAGATCATTGCCAGCGGAGCGTTGCGCGGCATGGGGGAGACGCGCACCTCCATGTGGGCGAACCTGGTTGGCTACTGGGTCATCGGCGTGCCCCTGGGAGCGGCGCTGTGCTTTGTGGCTCGCATGGGTATCTTCGGTGTTTGGATCGGTCTCACGACCGCGCTCATTCTGATCTCGATCGCGCTCTTCACGGTATGGCAAAGGAAGTCACACGCCCCGCTTCATGCCACCACACCTGCGCTTATTTCGCGCTGAGTGACAACCGGGAGGTAGATGGCTCAGCAATAACGCAGAGCCACCTCGTGTCCGCTTAAGGTCATCTGCTCAGCGCGTCTCAGGGGGAACCGGGTAAGCCGGAGCGGCACCCTTGAACGTCAGCAGGAGATGTTGGAACACGACACCCGGGTCGCGATAGAGAAGCTTGATGTGATGTTTGCCGGGTGCCAACGAGGGCAGTTCGATGCTGTCGACCGCAGCATTCCGCAACACGTTCCGGGGCCACTCCGCGCCGCTTGGGCCGTCTCCGGATTCTGCCGCCTGCATGCCGTTACCGTTGATCACGCGCTCCATCGGCGCTCCGACGTCAAGTACAACCGCGTAGCGAAGACGATGCTCCGAATCCAGCGGAAACGTTGGCAGCAGATAGATCGACAGCTTGCCCGGGTCAGTCGTTACTGTTGTGAAGTCGTAGTCCAGCGACGCTGCATTCGATGAGGGCGTTCCCGAAGCCGCCGTATTCGCGAGCGCGCCGGGGCTGCCATAAACCACCGAACTCCCGGAGATGCCGAGATCATCGAGCGTCTGCCAATGCGCGATATCGCCATCGATCTTCGTCCCATAGTGAGCTGCATTGATCGACACGGCCCCGTGCTGCTCCGTAAAGCCAGTGACACTCTTCGGGGCGCGTTCCGGTTGCATCTGGCCCTCACCCCAACTTGCGGGCAAAGGGGTCTTTGCATCGGCTGCTGTGGCAGTAGCGGGCATTTCGAACACACGTCGTTCGCGCGGCGAGGCGGACATGATGCCGTCCCACTTCCCTCCTAGCAGGTTGTTGTATTTCGCTGTGAGCGCCTGAATGGTCTGGTAGGCCGCCTGCGCTCGTGACGCATCGCGCTGTGTCTCTGCTGACTTCTGTTTCGCTGCATCCAGAAAGCTCAGGTCCGTCGCAAGAAACTTTTCGTTCATCGCTGCAGCCGCTTCCACGGGATAGCCGACAAGCTCGAAGTACGCCGCAGTCTCGTCAGCCGGAAGTGACTTCGAGAGGACGCGCGCCTCTTCACTGGCCCGTGCCCACTCGGCCGTGCGTGCATGATTTTGGTCCGGCTGGCCATGGCTTGGCCAGGCAAGCGGATTGAAGTCGGTTCGCTTGACCCCGTCGTCGTACCCGTTGAAGCCCATGAACTCTGGCCTGCGGACAAAGTTCAAGGCGTAGTAGCGGGTCATCAGGTCTGCAGCCGCTGCAGCATTGGCGGACGGAATCTGCTCATGCAACCAGCCCTGCAGGAACTGTCGTTGGCTGATCTTCGACATTCCCGGTTCATCCACGGCCAGTTGCATGAAGTAGTCAATGTCCATTTCCGCCGGCTTGATGTCGCCTACATTCAGAACCCAATACTTCCTGGCATTGTGGTCGTACGCTTTGGTCATCTCTTCGCGGATCAGTGCGGGGGGAGTCGAACTTAACCAGAGATGATCGTGCGGAGCTCCCCAGTAGCTGACGTGGTAATACACGCCTGAACCGCCCGGCCGCTTCTGCTCCACGGCGTTGGGCAACTGCCGAATGTAGCCATAGTTGTCGTCCGTCCAGCCGAGCGTTACATCCTCCGGCACCTTCATGCCCGCGCGGTACAGATCCAACGATTCCTTGTAGAGCCAGATCACCTGCGGCAGTGTTGCGACGTTTCGGTTTACCCGCTCCTCCAACAACTGCCGCTGTTTCGTCATCGCGCCTTCCACAAGGCGAGCTTTCACCTCGGCTGATCCGGTCGCCTGCAGTCCCGAGTCGTGGAGCCCTCGCAGGCCCACCGTGTAGAAGTTCTCGTACTTGCCGTTCACCTGCAGACGCTTGTCCCAATACGCATTCATCGCATCGGCATTCTTCTGGTAGTTCCAGGGACCATCGCCCCGGGGCGGCGCTGCCTCGCTCCACTCGCCAACGTTGTTTCGCAGCAGGGCCTCAGAATGCGAGGAACCCATCACGACGCCCCACTTGTCGGCCAATACTGCATTCTCAGGAATCGCATTGAACGCCAACGATCCCGGATGCATCGCCGGCCAAAGCGAGTTAGCGTGCAAGCGCAGAAGAAGCTCAAAGATGTGCTCGTACGTGTGTGGACCGAAATTCCCCTTGCCGCCGTCGACCGCGGGATCCATCTTCTTCGCAGCCCACGGACGAAGACCCCAGTCTTCATCGTTCAGGAAGATGCCGCGGTATTGCACCGAAGGCGGAGCCTGTGTGTGCAACCCCGGCGAGACATAAATTGCGCGATGTTTCGCCACGGGCACGTCAGCCCACCAGTACCAGGGAGAGACGCCCATGGCCCGCGACATCGCAAACAGTGCGAAGGCAGTCCCTCTCCGGTCGCTTCCTGCAACGATCAGGGCCGACTTTACTCCCGGAAGAAGAGCGGCGGGCGGATTGGAGATCACAAGCGTCTCCGCCGCTTCCCACTTGCCATCGATCGCAGCAGTCTCAAGACGATGCTGTTTCTGGAGCTGGTCGAACTCGGACGTCTTTCCGACAACCCCGACCAGGATCAACTGTGCAGGCAAAGGCGCCTTCAGGCTGGTCAGGAGTGCGGGACGTATGCCCGTAACGCGCTCGACATCGCCGGCAAATGCCTCCGCAGCAGTCCGTACGCTTTCCGGATTGCCGGGTGCAACATAGATTGCCGCTGCTCTGCCCTGCGCCGCTACCGCGAATGACGTGGCCTGCGATGGTTTGTCCAATTCCACAAGCGGCGTTTGGGCCGCGCACAAGGCGGCCGCAACGTTGCCAACGAAGGCCAAGAGGAGCACGCGGTGAGATGTTCGCATGCTCAAGAGTCTAAGGCACGAGCACGCACCGGCCCGGCCTCCCGCTGGAAGCTTTTTGCACGCCCCGGTGGCTAGAGCGCGATCGCTTCAGGTGCTGGAACCGGGCAGCTTGACGCGCCCGGTTCCCAGCATCTCCACGGCATCTTCAGGACTTTACTTGCCGCGTTCGCGCCCATCCCTCCCATCGCCGTGGTCGTCGCCGTGTTCCTCATGATGCCCATGCGGAAGCTCAAAGGCATACAACTTATTGTTGGGCGTGCCGATGCGGAAGTGTCCGTAGCCACTTCCCCAATAGACCGTTCCGTCGACGATCGAAGGACCATCCACCACGGAACCGCCGCTGGCAAACTTCCAGAGGGTCTTTCCGTTCGCGGCATCCAGCGCAACCATGTCTCCGGACAAGGAGGGTGCAAAGACGACGCCATTCGCAATGGACATCTGCCCGGTAGCTCCCGCCGCAAGTGTGGGGTTCACTGCACTCTGTCCGGATGCAGGAACCTGCCACTCGACCTTACCGGTCAGCGCGTCCAGCGCAGCCCACGATCCTGCGATGGAGGTCTGACCGTTGGGAAAGGTGTAAGGCAGGCGACCACTGTTGTTGAGCGCAACATAGACGCGCTTGCCATCGGTCGCGGAGCCCCATTCAATGCCGCCCGTGGTTCCACCCGGCCCTACCTGCGTGCCCCAAAGGATTGCACCAGTGTCTGGATCGAGCGCCCAGTACATGCCGCTCTTCTGACCCGCACCGACGATGTCCCGCTCGCGGCCACCGGCATGCACGGTGAAGAAGTTGGGAGCAGAACCGAAGTCGAAGTCCGGGCCACTATTGTCCGGGCACGGGATACCCAGGTTGGGCTTGGCAACGCAGGCGACTGTCCAGGTATCGGGACCAAACAGGCGACGAGCCCAGCGCGGTTTGCCCGTGCGAAGGTCGATGGCCAGGATGGAATCGATGTTGTCTGCCCGGTCCAGGCAGTTGAACTTCGCCTCGGGTGTCATGGCGCCACTGATACAGGCGTTCGCGCTCGAAGGAATCGAGTAGTTGTTGCCGCTGCTCGCATACAGCTGGCCGCGCTTGTGATCGATGACGAAGTTGCCACCCCAGACCGCGCCTCCACTGTAGCCATCGGGAACCGTAAAGGTGCGCCAGAGCACATCGCCGGACTTGCGATCCAGCGCGACGACGGAACCGCGGAAGTCGGGGACAAGGGTAGGATCGCTGGCGGCCAGGCCCTCCTGGCCCGAGGCAATCCCTACAAAGATGCGATCGCCGTCAATCACGGGAGAGCTGGTGATGTAGGCGGTGCGCGTCGTATCAAGCGTCCGCTTCCAGACGAGCGAGCCGTCGCGCTTGTTGATGACGACCACAGTCGCTGCGCCCTGGTCGCCGATTACGACAAGGTCGCCGGCCAGAGCAGGCGATGTGCGTGAGAGAGACGTGTCGAGATTGGTGTATTCCGACACCTTGTGTGACCAGATGGCTTTGCCGGTTTCAGCATCGACGCGATGAATGAAGCCACCCCAGTCGGTGACGTATACCGAGCCATCCTCCACTGTCGGTGTCGAGGAGACATCGCCTCCCGTCGTGAACTGCCATTTCACCTTCAGGTCGCGGACTGTTTCTGTGGTGATTGCGGACTCCGCATCGCTGCCGTGCGAGTTTTCGAGGTTGCCACCCCACGATGGCCAGCTATGTTGGCTGTGGCCACCGCCGTGGTCGTCATGGTCGTTACCGTACTGCGCCTGGGCGATCGGGGCGATGCAAAGCGCTGCCACTGCCAGGCCTGCAAGACAGGCGAGTCGATTACAGGGGAAAGAACGGGGGTGCGTTAGAGGAATGCGCATAGAGGGGGCCTCTCCTTTGGCTCAGACCACCCAAGGGGAGGAGTGGCTGGCTGCGATCACGCTAGAGAGGACCGACCGGCGGGATGTCAGCGACATGTCACCGTCCTGTTCTTTTGCTGTTATCCCGCAGCGCGCAACCGCAAGGGCGTCCAATCCTCCGCGAAGAGGCACCGGCAATTGTCACAACCTTGTCACTGCATTCAGATTTCCCGCACATCGTCGATCGAAAGGCGGAAAATAAACGGCACGATGCAGATGCAGGAACGCGATGCGGCGAAGAGCGGAGCGGGTGTCATCCTCGGGACCAAAGCCCAGATACTGGTCGTGGAAGATGACGTTCGTATGCAGAAGATTCTTTACCGTCTCTTCTCCGAGCAGGGGTATGCCGTAACTCTCTGCGGCGACGGCCAGTCGGGACTCGATGCTTTCCGCGCCGGACGGCCTGCCGCCGTGGTGCTTGACCTGATGCTGCCAAATATCTATGGCCGCGATCTGTGCCGAATGGTGAAGGCGGAACGTGCCGGGACGCCCGTCGTCATCCTCAGCGCCATCAGCGAAGTTGCGGACAAAGTGTTGCTCTTTGACATCGGCGCGGATGATTACGTCACGAAACCCTTCAGTCCGCGCGAACTCCTGGCGCGCGTCCAGGCTGCCATCCGGCGTACACAGAAAGCCCCCTCCGCTTCCGTCTTTCGCTTCGGCGAATGCGAGATTGACTTCGCTCGCATGACGGCACAGCGCGCCGGCGAGCCTGCCACCCTGACGGCGCATGAGTTCAAGTTGTTGCGTTACTTCGCCGATCATCCCGAACGCGTCCTCAGCCGGGAAGAGTTGCTGAATGAAGTGTGGGGTTATAACTCCTACCCAACAACGCGCACAGTTGATAACCAGATTCTGAAGCTCAGGCAGAAGCTTGAGCCTGACGCTGCGGAGCCGCGCTACATCCGGACCGTTCACGGTGCCGGATACAAATTCATTCCTTAGCGAGAATGACTTTGGCCCACGGGAAACAAACCAAAGGAATCCGCACGCGGCTGTTGCTGCAGATCTCAGTGGCTTTGATCATCGCAGTGACCATGGCACTGAGCCTGCTGGTGGTCCGCGACCGCATGCGCACAGACGTGCAGCGCTCGTTGCATGATGATCTGCAACACTCCCTGCAAACATTTCAGGACCTGCAGGAACGCCGGCGCAGCGCGCTTGAGCGCGAGAACACACTGCTGGCAACGCTGCCCACGCTGCGGGCGCTAATGACGACGCATGATGAACGCACCATCCAGGACAGCGCTCAGGATTTCTGGAAGCTAAGCGGCAACGAACTGTTTGCACTTGCCGACAGCGAAGGCAGGGTCATCGCCGCTTATGCCAAAGGCGCCACGAATGCTGCGGACTTGAGGCAGCAGCTGCAGGCAGCCATGTCTCAGTCCGCGAAACACTATCTTCTGGCATCCGGCAATTTGTATGAGTACACGTACACCCCGATCTACTTCGGAACGGCAACCAACGGGACCCTGCTGGGATACGTGGTGGGCGGATACTCCGTCGACCATGAGCTGCTGCGTGAAGTGGGTCGCGGCGCCGGGGCGGAAGGCATCTTCCTGGCAGGCAATCGCGTTGCGGCTACGACCCTGCCCATCGATGTATCGGCCGGCGTGATTGAAAGCGCTTCGTCTGCGGAAGACGCGTCGCCGCGCGCTCTGCGCTTGGGAGCGGGCCGCTTCCTCACCGTCTCGCGCGATCTGACGCGCAGCGCCAATGTACCGCTGCACCTCATCGTGCTGAAGTCCTTCGATACGGCAGAGCAAGCGGAACGGGAGATCAGCCGCGTGCTCCTGCTGGCTGCCGTATTTGCGATCGCCATTGGGTCGGTGCTGATGCTGGTGCTTGCCCGTACGCTGACGAAGCCGCTGGAGCGCCTGGCCGCTGCCGTAAGTGCGTTTGCGAACGGGGATGAAGCCTATGCCCTGCCGGCGGACGGACCACGTGAAGTGCGCTACCTGAGTGAGGTCATCGCCGGCATGCGCGCCGACATCCAGAAGAAGAACCGTGCCCTGCTGGAATCGGAACGGCTGGCGACGATTGGCCGCATGGCGCATTCCGTATCGCATGATCTGCGTCATTACCTTGCAGCTGTCTATGCCAACGCGGAATTCCTCGCGTCACCCTCACTGCCTGAAAGCGAACGGCTCGAAGTCTTCGAAGAAATCCGGGTCGCCGTGCTTGGCACCACGGACATGCTCGATACCCTGCTGCTCTTCAGCACCACCGGGTCGACACCACCACGCCATGCGGTCCCGATGAACACAGTGGTCGATCGTGCGATCGCACTGATCCACGCGCATCCTGACGCGGAGCGCGTCACCGTGCGCGCCGATTACGCCGACGATGACACCAACGCCATCATCGACGCACGACAGATGGAACGTGCCGTCTATAACCTGCTGCTGAACGCCTGCCAGTCCGCGGGTCAAAGCAACGGCCGCCGCGAGGTCCTCGTCTCTGTTTCAGTAAACGAAAAACACATTGCGATCACAGTGCAAGATACGGGACCGGGCGTACCGGAAATCATTCGTCACACGCTCTTCGACGCATTTGTAAGTAATGGAAAGCAGAAGGGGACCGGCCTTGGGCTTACACTGACCCACAGCGTTGCGCAGGATCACAACGGAAGCGTGGAGTTAGTCAGCAGCGAGCCCGGCGCAACCGTCTTTCGGCTGACGATTGAACGCAAGTGCCCTCCGGGCGAAGCAACGAAACCGTCGACGAATGCCTCCCTGGTGACACCATGAAACGCAACCTTCTCGTCACATGCTTGATCGTGGGATCTGCCCGGTGTGTGCTGGCGCAAGTATCTCCAACGGAGACGGCACAGCAGAAGCTGCAACGCCTGAGCGATGCAGTCGTTCAAGTCCAGTCGCAGGTCACGGCATATCAAAAACAACTGCAATTCCTGCAGGAGCAGTTGGCAGAACTCCAGTCCCAGCTAGACGCCAAGCCGGAGGCGAAACCTTCGTCGTCACCCGCCGACACCAGCACCTCCGCGTCTCTGGGTGAGTTGCGGGAGCGCCAGGCAATCGCCGAGTCGCAGATTGCAACGCATGAACAGGCGAAGGTCGAATCTGAGTCGAAATATCCGTTGCGTGTGAGTGGCCTGATCCTGTTCAACGCATTTATCAACACGCGGCGCGTCGACGATCCGATCGACCCCACCTATGCGCTGAATGGCAGCGGCACAACCGGCATGTCCATTCGGCAGACGATCCTTGGACTGCAAGCCACCGGCCCACATCTGCTCGGTGCTACAAGCCACGCCGATCTCAACATCGACTTCTTTGGCAATGGCTCCCAGCAGACTTACGGCGGCTCTGGCCTTGTGCGTCTTCGCACAGCGCACGCATCGCTGCGCTGGAAGAGCACCGAAGCGTTCTTCTCGCTGGATCGCCCCTTGCTTGCACCAAACATGCCAACGTCACTGGTATCCACCGCTCAGCCGAACCTGGCGTGGAGCGGCGACCTGTGGACGTGGAACCCGCAGGCTGGCGTAAAGCAGGAGATCGCAATCCGGACCAACCAGCATCTGCAATTGGAAGGCGCCGTGATCGACGTGCAGGATCCTCGCCTGCCGAACTCAACCGCAACCGCGTCCTTTAGCCTGGCACAACGAAGCCGATGGCCCGGACTGGAATCGCGCCTTGGCTATGCGATGGGCGATCGGGATACCGGGTTTCGTGTTGGCGTAGGACAGTACTTCAGTCCGCATCGCACGCTGGAAGGCTATCGCTTCAATGCCTGGGCAGCTTCGGCTGATCTGCGCCTGCCGCTCGGCAGGCATGTACAGATCACCTCCAATGCGTACCGCGGCGCAGGGCTTGGCGGTCTGGGTGGTGGCGGCTATGTCGACTATGTCTACCCAATCAATGCGGCGGACACTGCCAGACCATTGAATAATGCCGGCGGATGGGTGCAGGCATCCATCCGCCGGAACGACCGGTTGCAGTTCAATGGTGGCTTCGGCATCGATGCACCTTTTGCGGCCGATGTTCGCTCTGCGTCCTCTTCCCAGGCAGCGTCGTATCCGGGCCTGACCCGGAACCGCGCGGCGTACGGCAATGTCATCGTCAGCCCCAGCAGTTACCTTCAGCTATCGCTCGAGTATCGTCGTCTCTGGTCGAACTATCTGGTCGGACCCACTCGAACCTCAGACGCCATCGGCGTAGCCGCGGGGTATCGCTTCTGATGCGGACTCGTCACTACAGGTCAGGCCTGCTCGCGGGCATGTTGCTGTCAGGCGCTGTGGCCCATGCTGCGGATGTGACGGCGCGCCTCTCGCTTGCGCCCAAGGGCAAAAACGAGCGCATGCCTCCTGCCGTGGCGTGGCTCACTCCCCTGTCTCCGGATGCAGTGCCCGTGCATCCGGGAAAGTTCACGCTGCTGCAGAAGAACAAGATGTTTTCGCCCCACCTGCTGGTTGTTCCCCTCGGCAGCGCCGTCAGCTTCCCCAACGCCGACCCCTTCTTTCACAATGTGTTTTCTCTCTTCGATGGAAAGCGGTTTGACCTGGGGCTCTATGAAGCGGGCTCCATGCGCACGGTCACGTTTTCCCGCGAAGGGGTGTCCTACATCTTCTGCAACATCCATCCCGACATGAGCGCAGTAGTCCTGTCATTGGCGACACCCTATTTCAGCGTGGCAGCCGACGATGGCGTCTTCCGCATGACGGCTGTTCCGGGCGGGACGTACGAGTTACACGTTTGGGTGGAAGGCCGACGGGACGATGCACTCAATCATCTAACGCGGCAGGTAACCGTCCCTGCGGAGGAAGCCACGGACCTTGGCCGGATTGACGCTGGCCCGCCGTCACAACCCGCAACGCACCTGAACAAGTTTGGCCAGAGCTATGAAATAGACCACAAGACTTATTGACGACCTACTCCGGATGCAGTCACAAGGCGATGCGACGTGACGGTCAAATGACCTTGGCGAGACAAGATTGGGACATCTCGCCCTTCCCCTCTCAATAGCCTTCTCACATCGCCAGGTGCGAGAGAGAAGGTGCTCCCATGCAGTTTCTTCGTAAGGCTGTTCTGCACACTGTGACTGTGCTCGCCGCCGTTATTCCGGCTGCAGCGCAGTCGTACAAGGTAACCAATCTACTGTCTGACGGCTCAGTTGCAGCCACCAATACCGACGCAAACTTCAAGAATCCCTGGGCGATCAGCGCCAGCGGTAATTTCTGGATTAGTGCCGCCGGCACCGGCTACAACTACGTCGTCCCGGCCAGCGGGACCGTTGCGTTCAAGGTGATCGTACCCACTGGAACCGCACCCAACACGGCTCCGGGTCTACCGGCCGGTTCCGTAACGACGGGTGGCGCTGTTGGAATGCTGCTGGCGAATGCCACCAAGGCCAGCTTCATCTTCTCCACGCTCGATGGCACCATCTCCGGCTGGAACGGCAAGCTGGGAACGGAAGGCGCAATCTCCACCATATCGGTCAACAACAAGGCAGCAGGCGCTTCCTATCCGGGACTCGCCATTCTCAACATCGCCACGGCCGGTGTCACCAGCAAGAGCTACATCCTTGCAGCGAACTTCGGCGTGGGAAATAAGATTGAGGTCTACGACAGTAACTTCGCACCCACGGCGCTCGCGGGTAACTTCACGGACCCCACGCTGCCCGCAGGCTACTCGCCCTTCTCAGTGCATGTGATCGGAACGCAGGTATTCGTGGCTTACGCGCTGCGTACCACCACGGTTCCGTACCTGAGTGTGAACGCTCCCGGCAACGGCGTGGTGAGCGTGTTTGACACGGCCGGCAACTTCGTCAGCCGCGTGGCAACAGGTGGCAACCTCAACTCACCGTGGGGGATTACCTTCGCCCCTGCTAACTTCGGCGTCTTCTCCAACGACCTGCTCATCGGAAACTTCGGTGATGGCATGATCAATGTCTTCGATCCAAAGACTTTCTCCTATCTGGGTCAACTGGTGGACGGTACGGGCAAGCCGCTGCAGTATGCCAGCCTGTGGGAACTGCTTCCCGGCGCTGCCCCCGTCACCGGGACCACCGCAGTCGGCGGTGGCGACGCAAGCACCGTCTACTTCACAGCCGGCCTGGACAAAGAACAGCATGGATTGCTGGCCGGCATCACCAATGCAACCACCGCAGGAGCGACTCCCACGATTGGTTTCAGCACGGCCAATCCGTCAGCCACCATCACCGCAGGCGGCAGCACGCAGGTTCAACTGAGCGTCGTACCCGTGAACAGCTTCACGGGCAACGTGTCACTGGCCTGCACAGGCCTTCCCGCGAATGCCACCTGCAGCTTTTCACCAGCACAAGCCAGCGTCTCATCCACGGCGCCGACCATTGTGACGGCGACGATCACCACCAATACCAAGACAGCAAATATGAGCCCGATGCATGGCCCTGGCATGTTGTCCGGCATCGTAGTCGCGGCCCTTCTGCCGTTTGCTTCTTTCCTCGCCATCGGGAAGCGGCGCTCCGTCATGACGGTACGTCTGGCCTGTGTTGCGATGGTTCTTATGCTCTCTTTCGCAGCCGCCGGCGGATGCGGAGGCTACAGCACAACCCAAACCAGCACGACACCCGCACCCGTAACGCCGGCAGGAACCTCCAACGTAACGTTCACCGCAACCGCCGGGGCAGTCTCGCAACAGACCGTCATGGCTCTCACAATCAAGTAACAACCACACGCAGCATCACCGAGAAGCAGGAAGCCCTTACCGCAGTTCCCGGCAAGGGCTTCGCTCGTTCCGCTCACTCCATCCTCGCAGTGTGCAGAGAAGCGCGAACTCAGCAGGCAGCTCGACTTCCGCGGTGGAAAGGGCTACCTCGAAGGCTACCCGTTGCATTCATCGGACCGTAGAGTGGCGCTGCAACTGTTACGGGGGAAGTCCGCAGCAAAGAAACCCGCGTCGATACTGATCGACGCACGTTTTCGGTATCCTGGCGAATTTCAAGGAGGAACTGGCGGAGAGTGGGGGATTCGAATAGCGTAGTAAGTGCATGTTTTTGTGCGGTTTACAGTATACTATCCATCATCTACCCCTAAACCTACCCCCAAGATGAACCTTAACTTTTTCGAGGAAGTTTGCGTCACAGGTCAGCGAAGTCCTCTCGAACCCTTCAGTGCGTTGGAGGGAGGGCAGACGATAGACCGGAAGCGAAACTCACATAATCAAAGTTGTATAAGAAGCTCGTGCGCACTTCCCTCAGCGTGAAGTCAGTGTCTGGGACGGCAATACACCGGTTGAGTTCAATCCCAACCCAAATTTCTCCATCGAAAAACTCGCCTCGAAACATCTCTTCGATCTTGGTTCGCAGATTCTCGGCATCGTCAACCGCCGATAGGATGTACGCGTCATAGACCACGGTGATCGACAGTTCGTAGCATTCTTCCCCTGGGGATTCCAGTTCGCCTGGTGGATCAAAGGCCATGTAAATTCCTAAGACATCTTGACCGTGTTGCTCGGCGGACTTTTTGAATTCCTTATAGATGCGGTTCAGCTGGCCTACAAGATCATTTGGGAAGGAGGCACGGTTGTATCGCGAAGCGAGCCATCGAGCCAACTCTTTCCGTTCGCCGTCAGCGAGCTTCCATTTCTTGTCTGGTTCCTCGCTAGCTAGCTCACGCTTGGCCAGCGAGAGCTTCCGCTGCGCGTCAAGTGCAAGATATGCATCCTGAGAGGCTATTCTCAAATGGAGTCTTCGTGCACTCCTGGTATGCCGTAAACCGCTGTCCGCCTTTTGCAAGACTGTGCAGACAATAATCTCGACCTCCGGCTCGCGCTCGGCATCAGCGAAACAGTCACAGTCATGTGTAACTACGACAGGGACCTCATCCGTCCGGGACGGATCGATGAGAGAAAGCCTTAAAGCAGTTTCACGGGTGAGCGCTGCGCCTTGCCGCCATTCTGCTGTCGTCCACGCACACGGGATCGAGGAAGCACTCGCGTTGGCTGCTTTCGTCACTCCAGCTCAGAGAATCCCGTAGACACATCTTCTATCTCATGCGTTGGCCGTCGCGTCGAAATTGCACGGGCACGCACCGATTGCATCCGATCTGAGGAAAGGTGCACCAATGCATCTAGAGCCTCAGGCACGTTCTCGTCCTGGCGGAGTCGGTCGAAGAATGAACTGCCGCCCAGTAACGGAACTTTCATCAACAAATCTAGACGGGCGATCTCTTTACTGCGGATCTCGGCCGCATAATTCAGGAGATCCCGAAGTCTCTCTGCATGCTTGCGTTGGGTGTTCTTCCCTTGGAACCAACCGTAGAGAGCTGTACGTGATACGCCAAATAGAAGCGCCAGATCGGTCATGCTCACCTGAAACGCTGACCGCACCTCTTCTAGGTCCATGCGCGCAAGCGCGCTTTCAACATCGGACTCCGCCTCGCTGGATAGGTCTTGAGCTACAACTCGTATGTTTGCATCGCTCACGCCGCCTATGGTGGCTAGGGTGATGGAATTGCCGACGCCTAGGACTGTAGCGCCCATCGCGCCCACGAGAATCACACTCGTGACTGCTCGAGAGGTGCGCTTCGAAGGCAAGAGGGCGGTAAAATCAGTGCTGATTGGGCTAATGTCTTGTTGTAGATCCATGCTTAGCTCCAATGCCGTTCCAGATATCAAGTGCTGCTGGTGTCAAAGCGTTCTTAAAGGCTTTTGTTGCTTGCGCCTTAGCGGCTCGGATTCTCTTCTCAATTTCTACAGTATCAATCGGGCTGATTCGACTCTGATACTGACAGTCATTATCAATGACGGCGTGCAGCGTGTTTGACTTCAACCGCGTGTTCAGCTTCAGGTTCAGAGGAAGCAAGTCTTGTGGGAACCCAAGAGCGCCGCGAACCAATATAGTGCGGGACGTCGCCAAGCCGGCAGGCGTTTTGAAAACTGCCTGACAGACACCTTGCGTGATCTCTCCATCGAGAATATTACGAAGTCCCAAAGGACCAGGTGTGAGATAGGTCGTCAGATCCTCTCCATCCTTTGGAATGACGGCATCTAGGAGACGGACAGCAGCGATCTCGGTATAGGCCAAGCCCACGTGTTTGTGTATCGTCTCGAATCCCTCCAAGATCGCCTTCACAAAGGTGTCAGAGTCTTCGTAGGCTGTCGTCTGGAAGCGCAGGTGGTTCTGCGTTAACGAGAATCCCGACGTAAGACTGGTATTTCTGAACTCCCACAACTCGGCCGGATTGCTCTTCACTGTCGGGGCGTTTTGGCCGTTCACTTGAATCTGTATCTCAGAGGAGACGCCCTTCTGAAAGTCGGGGTACTTCTTGCGCATGTCCGTCTGAATAGGGACGATGTAATCGCCCATGTTCAACACAGGATTGAACTTGATCACGGCGACCGCATAGAAGATGGGAGGGAACAATAGTTTTGGGCTCATACCAGTCGATCCAACTTTACACTTCACTTTACACTTTCTGATGTAAAACAAGGAAGTTTTTGTATCCGGCTGGATTAGCTTTCAGAATGGGCGCCTGAAGTTGCCGTACTAAGACGACTAGCAGGCGGCGAGAAGGGCTGGACGTCCGCCGCTGCTGGAAACTAGCACGCGCTGTACTTGAAACTGCTGACCACCGCCCACCTCGGCTGGTCTTTTCTTCCCTTATGTTGAGTCTCGCAGCGATCCCACGGAGTTTTGCGGCGCCCGATGCCATCTTCGCAATGACCGGCGCGACTCCTGCGGTAAAAAAAGGCTGCAGGATCCTCCTGCAGCCAAATCCCTTTTCTGTGGTCCGGCCAGTATGATGCTGCGATGTCAAATCTCCTCGCGAACCAAGGTCTGCAGCGCACTAGCGACCTTTGGGTTTGTGATGCAGGAGGAACATTGACTCACGTGAGCCCTGAGAGCAATCCATTGGTGTGAGGGTTTCTGTGCGGATCCGGGAGGTGTAATGCCCTTGTTTAGCCAACTTCGGAAGAGCTCACTTCCGGTCAAACATACGATATACATGTCTCTAGAGATGCGGAAACGGCGGTACGAAAAGGGCGACAAATCTGCCTTTGCGGCCGGAAGTTTCTTCCTCTCGATCTGGTTTGCTCTCCTGCACCAACCCTCCTAGCGAGGTCGTTGCTGCACAAAAAAACCCGATCCAGTTTGATCGAGCTTTTCTGCTTATCTCAGGGTCGAGTGAGACGTGGACGGCGATCGCAGAGGCCCGTAAAGCTTCAGTTCAACCGGAAGCTTCGCCAGCTCCGGCTAAATACCTGGAAGCGGCAGGAGAGCCTTACGCGCGCTCAAGTGGCGAATCAGCGAACTCAGGCATCCGACGTCGCATGATGATCGATAGCGAGACGAAATTCTGCCAGATTGGCGATGTGCTCCGGAAGCAGTGGCTTCTCAGGTCGTCTGCTTACAGCAGTTCCGTTGAGCCGTCCCCCGAATGGGCTGCCCTCGTACTTCATATGAAATCCTGCCATGTATGTTCGGACAGCCCAAAGCTCCTGAAAACAGACAAGAAGCCCGACCTATCAGGCTCAGGCTTCATGTCTTTTGTGCGGTCGATCTTTAGACGTGGGCGGCGGCGGCCAAACTGAGCCCCTTTGCTACCTCGGCCTGCAGAGCAGTCTCGACGAACCAGATCAGGGTGGACCGACCGAAAGCTGCGGGTACTCAACGGCTTAAGCAGCGTCCGTTTTCAGCTTGGCCACGGGCCGTGTCGCGCACGGCGACGCGGGCACCGGGAAGAAGAAGCGGGAGCTCTGCTTGAACATACTCGGCGGCTCCAGGGCGAGCTCCCAGGTAATGGGTATGAACGAGCTGATGCCGACCTCGATCTTCGTCGCGGTACCGGCGGGAAAAATGCCCTCATGGAATCCGCCGATCGCCTCAAGAAGTCCGCGAAGGCGTTCGCCTGGATGTCGTCTAGCTTCGCTTCGCCCTCTCCACTATTGTTCGCATGAAGGGAGAGAACAAATGGCTCGAGCAGTGCTCCGACTAGAACAAGTTTTATGCCCAACGGGTTTCCTGCACATACAACTGGGCCGCCACCAGACTCCATCGCAGTTTGTGACCCAATAGGGCCAAGCATTGAGGGAGACAGCATGTCAGATGACAAGTCGAATCGGGGACCGGCAGATCGGGCCCGCATCAACGTAAACGAGTCATACGAACTTGAATACTGGACCAAGGAATTGGGCGTCAGTGCAGCGAAGCTGCGGGAACTCGTCAAGGAGCATGGCGTTATGGCGAGCAAGATCCGGCAGGAGATTGGGAAGTAATGCTAATGGGCGGGCGAAGCTGCCTATCCCCCTGCTCTTTTCGCTTCTCCTGAGGCACTGTAAAACAATGGACCACAAGACTGGATTTGTATTCGATGTCTTAGCTCGATCGCAGGCCGCCGTCCACAGTGCACATCCACGAGCAGCCGAAACGTAGAGCTAAGAATCGGGTCGCCCTCCCCAGAGCGACCCAAGGCTCTACCAATCGTTTTCTAAGCACTGCAGACACTCTGAAGCCGTTAATACGAACGACTCTTGTTCTGCAGTACACAACGACTTGGCAATATTTTAGGATTTCGGCACGAACGGCTTTGTAGTCTTTAGGCGACGCCGCGATCCGAGCAGCAGAAAAAAGGGGCTGGTTCGATCAAGGATCGAACCAACCCCAACTCTTTACGGCACGGGATACTACCATCTGGCTTTGAGAATTATCGGTCACTTAAGCAGCTCGGCCGATGTGACATTGAAGGCTTTAGCCAGCTTCTCAATCATGAGTAGGCATATCTCACGTCGACCGTTTTCCAGTTCGCTAAGGTGACCGCGACCGATCTCGCAGCGTTCGCGAAGATCCGTCTGGCGCCACTCTCTATTCCGGCGCATCTGAAGAATGCGCCTCCCCACTTTGACCCGAATATCCATGTCCCATGTTCAAGCGGCCATGTCTTGCTTTCTGGACATGGAGCTCTTGCTGGAGAGCAGCGGAGCATAGGCTCATGCTGTATACGCTGAAGAGCACGTAGCGTATCCTCGTCGCATGCTCGATCCGGGGGAATTACAGCCACTTGAGCAGGTCGGTCTTTATCTGTCGATGCTCAGTAGCCTGCACACTTTAGATCAGCAGGAGATAAGTCCCGTTCTCGGTGGAATCCTAAAAAAGACGGTTGGCGAGGAATGCAGGCATCTCATCCACGTAAGGGCAAATTCATATGTGCAGTCGCTTCTTGCGCTTCGGAATATCGTTCATTTCCAAACTATCGCTTCTTCCGCGCGCTCCTTATTCGAACTAGCGGTCGATCTTGAACTTATGGATCTGAAACAAGGTGCTGAGCATCAGATGTTCCATTACATGGAAGTAGAAAAGCTTCGTGCCGCCAGAGCACACGTCCGCTTTGCAAAAGATCACCCACATCGAGGGAAAGACGTTTCGCTCCATCTGGGCTTCATCACTCGCCGCGAAAAAGACATAGAGAGTGTGGCCGCGAGGATATGGCAAAAGAAGCTAGATCGGGTAAATCATTGGTCTGAGCTAAATCTTCACGCCCGGGTAGCCCTTTTAGGTGAGGAGATGCAGAGCGACTACGTTGAGCACTACCGTCAATTGAGTTGGAGTGTGCACTCGGGTTTGGCTGGCCATATGGATCTCCCAGCGCGTGCCTTCCCGGTGATGTGTTCGATAAGTCTAGAGCTGGCGCGAACGCAGTACAGCAGAATCCTACGCAAGCTAGTTAGGCGTTTTAATTTGGACCAAGCGGACCCTTCGCTAGATTCTAAGATCACCTATGCGCAGTTTCTGCCCCTTACGGAGAATGCTTTTGATGAACAGCTTGTACGCGCGGAGCTAGGATTGGTTTGATCGGCGAGGTGTGCGCTGCAAGCTCACCTTTTTCCCCCGCAGAACCTGATGCTCTGAAGTCGTACGATCCGCCGCGGAATATCAGCAGCGGCGAACTGGTGAAGATCCGGAAGCTAGTTGGCAGGATGGATCTGGCCGACAGATTCCTCATGAACCTCATCTCCGGGAAGAATGCCGAAGCAGAGCTCAGTGACCACGAAGCTGCACACCTCTTCGATTCGCTTCAGAGGGCTGCAAGGTTCTTCGCGCCGGACTCCGTGCTACATTGGCGGGATGGAATCCTGCTTTGTTCTGTCCATCGAATCCGACGGAGAACTGAGCTTGGTCACGTACTCCGTGGAAGGAGTACTCAGCGACGGCCAGCGAATGGTTCTGCGCCACCCGACTCCTACCGCGATCGGTCAAATCGTCAGAACGCTGCAGATGACGGAAGCACTCGAGCCAGGGATGATAGAGGCAATCAATCACCTAAAGGGCTCGTATCGACTGTCCATCGACATAGAAGAAGGCGCTGCAATAAGGTTCGTCGACGCCTTTAAGCGCCCTTGGTCCACGCGTCCGAGTTGGTAAAGCGGCTTCCACAGCCCCCACATCTTGTGGCTATATATTCGCCTCCCTTTCGCCTAAGCTCTGGTCATGGGGGGCGAGCGTGCATCTACAACTCGTCAGCGCGAGCGGGGGAAGATCTGTTGCAGGTGCCGGAGCAGCATTCCGCCGCCGTATCCGTGGCGTGAGCGCCGTTGCGCGAAATGTGAGGCCGCGGTGACCCGCAACGTCTATGCTCGCTTCTGGCGTGAGGGCCTGGTCTGGCGTGTCGCCCTCAGCGACTTGACAGGAGAGCACCGCATGCGTGACCTGACCTTCGCGAGTCCGGAGAAGATCGAAGCCCTGGCCCAGCGCGGCGGCGCGATGAAGGATCTGGCCGCAAAGCAGGGAATCGCAGTTGGCATCCGCAACGGCGCCGGCGGCTTCAAGATGATCCTGGACAACAACCAGTTCGCTAAGGTGTCGCTGGGAGCGAAGTGGTAGGCTGCGGGCATGGCAGCCACGACGTTCCTTCGCACTAAGGCCGGGTTTCGAGTGATATATGCGCATGGTGCGGCTAGAACGATCACGAGACACGGAATCGATGCGATCTTCACTGATCTCCATATAGGCGGCGAGAATCAAGCACAAATATTGCAACTAGCGAGTGGCCAGAGCATGACTGTCATCGTCGACGATGACAACTGAGACAGCGCCCACGGAAGGCTGATCCGCTGAAGCTGGAGGATGCCGAGGCCAAGAATTGCGAGACAGGCCGAGATGATCGATGGTCTTCGTCTAGCAACGTCCTCGATTGATAGTTTGGGTTCCGACGGCATAGATTGATGCTGCGGACCCTGGGAGTTATTGTGAATGGATAATCCTGTGACTACGGCTGCGCCAGATCCCTCTCGGCAGTCAAGCAAGCGCCTTGGGGAAGTTGCGATCAACAAAGAGGCTTTCGAGCTTGATCTCAAAATCAATGAGGGGTATCAGGGATACTCGGCAGAGCTCCTGCGTCTCTCCCTCCTAATGATTGCGGGGCTCGGCGCTGTCTGGCTCAAGCTCTATGTTCCTGCTGCAGAAGTTACCCCTGCGCAGCGCACTAGCGCCTTATTTGCGCTAGCGTTCACAAGTACGGCACTTTCGGCCGGGGCTTCGCTGCTCCATCGCTACGCCGCAGCGGACAGCCTGGCATATCACCTGACCGCTTTACGGCGGCGTTCCCGAAACCGCCCGAGCTCTAGCAAATCTCCTTCTGACGAAGAGCTTGCGAAGCGGCAAGAGATCAAGCGCGATAGGCGATTTCTGTGGTCTGGAACCCTGTTGAGAATCTCAATTGTGCTGCTTTTCGCCGGTCTGGTCTTCTTCTGCCTCTCAATGGGATCTTTGATGTTCCGTTGAGGTGACGCATACGGGAATCCCCGCGCGTGTCGCTGAGGGCAACCAGACAAATCACCTCCTCTCGCCAGAAGCGCGTAGACGGTGAAGGTAAACGTAGCCTCACACTTTCTTTCTCGAATCCCCGCGCCTTGATTTACGCTGTGGCGCATGACCAATCCCGAGTTGGACCAACAGAAAGCCATGCTGGAAGTTTCGAAGCTGCTGGGTGAACTAGCATCGCAGAGGTGCGCTGAAGTTCGACAGGATTTGGAGATAGCGAAGCTTCAGTCGGAAGTTTCGCGGGTAGGAAAGTTTACACGTCTCTTTTGGCCGATTGTCTCCACAGCTCTAACGCTGATGATTGGGTTTTCAACCGTCCAGATTCAGAGAACTCAGTCAGAGGCAAAGGACACGGAACTGTTCAACTCCGCGATCGCCAGCGCTAGTCAACGACCAAAAGACGGCATTCAAAACGTCGCTGGGCTTCTTAGTTTGTCGACCTTCTGGGGTAAGGGGCGGGACGAAGCTATTGCGGATGTCGCCGCTGGAACATTTCTCAGCGGCTCCGACGCCCGGGATGCCGCGTCTCTAGAACGCGACGTTTTGGCCAGCAGAGCTGCTGTCACATTGATCACCGAAGCCACCGGGGGACCAGGTGATCGCAAGCAAACAACACAGGAGAAAAAAGCGACTGCCCTCTTCTTCGGCGAGGCTGGCAACAGCAAACGCGGATCGCTGTCATACGTGCTTGAAGTCTTGGAGGGGGAGGAATCGCAACTTATGCAGAGGCAGGGAAGTATGACCGGGCCGCCACCTCGCAGGCTGCAGAACGACGAGATACCTCAGCCACCGAGTTCTCAGCAATTTTCGAGAGATACAATACCGTCAAAGTACGCTCAAGTCGGAGGCGCCGATAGACGGCCAGAAACCTTTATTGATTTAGGGCCAGCGCGTCTGCAGCTCGCTATGAGAATCCAGAACATTCTCTCCATCTACAGCGCTAGTAGGGCGCATCTTTCAACAGCTGATCTCTCTTACCTGAATCTTTATTTCATAGATCTGAGCCAAGCCAACTTGTCTGAGGCGAGCTTGCGATGCGTTGACCTCACCTGCGCTGATCTTTCAGGCGCTGATCTGTCTCGCGTTGCGGACTGGCGCGAACTTGCTTCAATCAAATACGCGAATATCCGTGACGCCGCAATGTCTGCGGATTTCGTGAGGTTCGCTAGGGAGAACGGCGCCGTCAATCTATCAGAGAAGGACTACAGCGCTCTAAGGTCCAAAAGCTGCACTTCACCAATCATTGTGGACAGAGCTGGAGAACTCAGAGTCCGTGAGCTTGAGCTTTCAGAAGCTACGCCGGTCAAGGACAGGCTGGAACAAAAGCCTTATTGCGAAATGCTTCCTTCCCGCTGAGTGTGCACGCAACGCTTCGTTTGCCTGAAGGCTTGTCTGAAAGTGAGGACTGCCGTCCGCATTGAAATAACCCACGGAGCGCTAATTCGCCGAGGCAGTACACTTCGGCGACTCGTGCGTCTGCTGTCAGCGCGCGAAACGCGCGGCCTGAGTGATCCCGCGTTTCGCTAGAGCGTATTGGAGATATCGCCTCTGCCAGATCATCGCCGCACAGGTCCGGACTGCCAACGTGCCTGCTTCATGGATGTCAATATGTGTAAGCGGAACGCTTGTGTGTTTCCATGCCGCGCCAGTCGCTTAACGGATAGAGGCCTTAGCACGGTGTAGTCCTCATAGCGACTGACATTGAACCATCAGATGGCTGCTTTACATCATGGTTCGACTTGCACTCGCATTCGGCTGGGTCACGCGAAGTGCTTCAAGATTGCGTAGATGAGCGCGATCGCAAGTGCATTCGTAAGCTTGATCTTCAGCACGCTTCTCTTACCTTGATTTCGGACCGTCCCAAAGTGGGTGTCATCCATTCTTCAGCGTTGCGCTTGACTGGTGAAGGGCTGGTCTGCGACCGTGTTTGCTTAGGGATCTTCCCGCCCTCCGCCGATACGACCTAGGTCGAACGGATAGTGCGTCTGGCCTGAACCGGAACCGCTGGAGGCGGTGGATAGCCCGCTCGAGTGGCCATCGGATTGGACTCGATTTGCTCCCGCCTGCTTTATGATTGCCGCATCGGGAGACACCATGGCATCACCGGGTCAAGCGGCGGCACTAAACGCAACCGCAGATTGGTGCAAGTGGGTAGCAACTGTGCAGAGCGGAGCGATCGCTGTCATCGGGGGCATCGCGGCAAAAGGTGATCACCTAAATCGGACCTTTCGTCAGTGTTCTGGGGCAGCACTCATTTTCTTCGCGCTGTCGGTCATCACCGCGGGTTTCATACTGTCAAGCATCCCAAATGCGCATGAGCATATCGGCAAGGGTCAGCACGTCGAGCTCCGCGAAACATACCTTTGGCGAGCAAACCTTGGAAGCTTCGCTGCCTATACAGCGTGTCTTGGTATTTTTGCGTGTTTAGGTATTGCATCGTTTTGCGGCGGAGTCATTTGCCAGCTCTTCACAAGGTGACGGTTTGCGTGTGTCTTGGAGCTAGCGGCAAAGGACCCCAAGTCGTTGCCGACGTTCCGGTCGTTACGTCGCTTGCCAGGTGACTCTCCAGACTGCAAGTTCGGCGGTCGCGAGAGTGACAAGTCCAGTTTCTGGATCTCCGCACGTATCGAGTTTGTCCTGCTGCCTTCGGCATTGACATTTGTAGTCGTTTTTCACTACAGTTCGCTCATGGGCGACGACAATACTACTCCGCATCCACACTCGTTCCGTCTAAGCGACGAAGACCAGGAAATGCTCGCTTATCTGCGAGAGCGGTTAGGCATGAAGTCGTCACCCGTTTTGCGCCTAGCACTCCGCCGGCTCTATCAGGCAGAAAAGAAGCAGGACAAGTAGCAGCGGGCAAACAGTAACGCCCCCACACAGTGTTACCAGCACTGAGCGAGGGCTAACCCAAGAAGTCTTCAAAGGAGACTCCAGTGGCTAAGACCATCGTATCCCCACCCCGCAAAATCACGCTCCCACAAAAGCCGTACGATCCGCCGGCAACCAGTAAATGGGATCTGCCCAAGTATCTTGATGAAACCGACGCTAGCCTTGAAATGAGCTTTGCCTACACCGGCTCTGACATCAACACAGATCTTGCGATCGCCGCAGACTGTGAAAGCAATCACGATTTCACTTTCGAGTGGGGCGACGATCCTATCGCTACTGACATGCTGACCTCGCCGATGGTTGCGCAGCTATACGCGTTCACCGCGTTTCGGTAGCTCGGCAGATTGGCGATCCAGAGTCGCGGTCTTTCGGCGTGATTGACGTCGGACTCACTACGGCCAAGGATGCATTTGTTCCAGTACTCCCGAGGGGCTTGGGGCTGCTCCGCCAGGAGCGTTGAGAGTTGTCTCGCTTCGCCGGCTCCCCATGGCGCCTCGACCTGATTTCGGTTCCGGTAGTAGCGCGAGATGAGATCCCTAACGTGTCCAAACAGAGGATGAACTTCTTTTCGCTCGCGCTTGCCGCGAGGAAGCTTTTCCTCTGTCTCTGTCTCTGCCTCTGCCTCTGATGTAGTTACAACATCGTTAGCTGTAACGCTTTCTGCGTTACATACTGCCTCTGCTGCGTTACCGCTACCCGAGTTTGCGACCGCATTTCTGCGCACTCGGTAGGCTCTCACTCTCGCGCGCGTCTTCTCTCGCTTGTTGGCCGCCGTGGATATCTCGCGGTACTTGTGTGCATTCAAAATCAGCCATCCTCCCGCCGTCCGCTCGATCCTGCGGCCTTCGTGATCGGTGTCCGATGAATACCTATCGGGTGCTTCCAGGATCGCAAGGGCAGCCTCTGCCTCGTCAACCGATACGCGGGCCCTATGTGCCACCACCAAGGGTGAGGCCAACTCACACATCCCGTCTTGATCCATCGCGGCCAAGAACGTGATCCAAACCAAGCGTGTCGCATTCGATTCGAACCAGACGGATGAGTCGAGGATCTTACTGAAGATTTTGTTGTACATGCATCCCGCACCCCGTAAACGGGCTGCGGTGCAGCCTCTGTACTGCAAGGCGCTGTACCGAGTTGTTCCTCGGAAGGAAATCAGTTCCGGGTGTCGTTAAGGACAGCCAGGGGGCATGAGGCGGGCGCGGAGGTTGGGCGATGGTGCGCATCGCTACGCACCTCGCTTCGCTCTTTCAAGCTTCGCAACCCATGCATCGATGTCGGATTGGCGCCAGGCGACGGCGTTGCCTCCAAGGCTCACTGGCCGCGGAAACGTTTGCGCCTGAATGCGGTCGTAGATTGCACTCCGGCCAAGAGGCACAATCGCTTGCACAGCTTTGAGACGCAAAAGACGATCGGGGGCAGTCGTTGTCACTGGAACTCCTATGCAGAACAGGGTTCTCTATGCACCGACTTACAGCCCCCATTGATGCAGGACATGCAGTGCACGCAGTCGAGGCCGAAGCCCGCTAACCGTCCAACACTGTCGGCGGCCCTTCTTCCGCATTTCAGCCGGTTGGACCGCTGGAGGCGAACGGCAGTTTATCTGCCCGGGGCACTGAGAACCCGTCCCAAAGGAGCGGGGTAAACACAACGCACGAGAATCATGCGCCACTCGATTGTTACTCACGCACGTTCATGGAATCAATCGGAAACCATCGGACTTTATCGGCATACGCTCAGCCGCCTGTTGAAAACAGGTCCCAAACGGTCTCTTCGGCGCTGGAGTTCACGCTGCTATCGCATCCGTCCTTGAAAGTCAGTAATGAACTGCCCGCGGTAGCGGCGGCCGCACCTACATGTCAGCACATAGGGAAACACCGTGCCGATCTTCAGTTCATTCGCAAATGCCACCTCTGACGTGTTTGTGCATTGGCATGTCCAGGTCGCGCAGTGCGGCGACACGCGGCGAAGATCCACCGGTCCAAGCACGCTGGAACGCGATGGCCCGGTCTGCTTCGGGGAACGCTCTAGTTCGGATAGCCGGCCAAGAGCAACGTCCGTGATGATGTCGGAAATGTCCTGCAGTCCACGCCCCGGCTGACGCGGTGACTTGTCGCAGGTCGTTAAGAGAGCGTGAAGCGTCTGTTCGAGTACAGACGCGGGTACGCGGTGACCGCGCGAACGCGGCCGAGTCGACGCAGATTGTGCCATGGGTTCCTTCGTGGAGAGACTAAGCAGGAATTGCGATGGCCAGAGGGAGGCTGTCGCGGGAGGGATTGGGGAATGCCGCATATTGCGGTTGGTGCTGGACAGAGTCCGGCGCTACGGTGGTAGCGTGACCATGGAGAGCCCTATGCCAAACAGCGAAGAACGAGTGCCGCTAGTATCAGAACGAATGCGGTCTCGCCTTGCCGGCGAGGTACTGACACCAAAGGAAGTGGCTTCTGAACTGAAGCTCAACGAACGTACGGTGGTGAGACACCTGACAGAAGGAAAGCTACCAGGCGTGAAGGTGGGAAGCGTGTGGCGCATACCCCGGGCCAGACTGGAACTCTTCCTGTGGACTGGCGAGGTCTAGGACTAGCGACAGCCGGTCGTGGTTGGCTGCTCTTCCCTGTTCTTTAGCCACGCTTCAGCGGCGCTCTGAGAGATCAGCTTTCGCCTACCAACCGACGTCTCCGCTGGCCCAGCTCCACTGCGCTTGAGCTTGTAATAGAAGGACTCAGAGATCCCAACTCGTTCACAGAGCTTGGAAATAGACAACATCTCAGACGGCATCACTAGCACCTCCACACTATGTGGTTTCGTGGGTCCCTTGAGGTGTCAAGGGATGTTGACGGGTCGGTCGTGATGCAACGGCATACGGTACCAAGCTTCGCCCGAGTGCTGGAGCATTGGCCGAGCATCGCGTTTCAACAGGTCGCGACACATCTCGACGACACCGCGACATGCCATGGACGGCCCGAGGGGTAAGGGGGTCATTTAGTTCAGCCATTCAGTTTTGCGGACCGCCTGTTGGGCCGCCATTCGCGACCGCGAAATGGAATTTTTTACTTTCTAATTCGACGTTTAGTGATCAGCCCACAGGGGCCTAAAGGCTGCCTGCCTTCGAGGATGGCAGGCGCGCACGGCGGTCTGTTGCAGCAGCGAGTGTTGCTGCCACGATGTGCGGCGCAGCATCAGTGATGCCCCGCTGTACTGCTGCTTGCACCGCTGCAGGATCGTGCGCTCCGCGAGCGTCGACAGTAAAGGCCATATGGTTTGTCGGACCTCCTCCGGCGCCGATTCGATCATTTGGCGTAATGTAGCCGGTGGCACCCGGCGAGAAGTACTCGGGCCCATTTTCCCCGACGAGATAGGTTTTCCCGAGCGAGACATTTCCGCCGATTGCTTTGCCGCCGCCGAATAAGCCACCGACCAAAGTGCCGATGACGGACCCAAGCAGCTTGGCCCCAAAGCTGCTTTGACTCGACGTCCCATCACTGCTGTCATCACTTCCGAAGCCTAGTTCCTTCGCTAAATCGCCACTGAACACGTTCCCCGGGTTCGTGCTCATTCCAGCCATCGGCGAGTCGAACTGCACCCAGAACTTGTTGTCTTTTGTACCGTCTGGCTTGGTACCACCACCCAGACCGAACGCGCTAAGTACTCCTGCTTCCGCACGCTTCAAGCCTGTCTCGGCAATCTGCCCACCCACGTTCCGCAGTGTTCCGCCCACAGCGTTGCCGAGGTCACGTCCGGCGTGATGAACACCGCGACGCCCGACATTCTGAAAGTAGGTCTCCAGGTCGGCATTCAACCCGTCCATAACGCCGCTGTAGATCGAGGAGACCTGCTTTGCTGTGTCCAGCGAGTTCTGAACCCATTCGGCGTTTGCCTGCTTCAAGGCTCCGCTCCAAGTCTGACCAGCGACAGCAGCTTGGTCCTGCATAACCTCCGCCGATCGACGCGTCTCCAGGTCAACAACCTTCGACCGAACGGCATTACGCTGTTCGTCTGCATTAGGCCCGTTCTGAATGGCCTCGTATTGGTCCGCGAGGCGCTTCACTGCCGCTTCGTACTGCATCGTGTGCAGTGTCTGCGTCATCACCGCCGCATCTGCTTTGGAGATGTAATGGGCCTGCAACTGCCACTGCACCGTAGAGAGCGCAATAGATCGCGCGGCGTCTTCGGATTGCTCCTGGAGGAGACGACCAGATGCTGCGGCCGCCGCCTGCCCCTTCGCATACTCGTCATTGACACGGACGATAGGTCCGTTTGTCAGAGCTGCGCGCTGCTGCTTGTCCAGGTCGATCTGCCATTTCAGACTCTCTTCAGCCCGCTTCTTTTGCTCGTCCGCATCTTTCTTTGAGGCATCCAGCTCTTTCCCTTGAGCGTAGAGGTAGTTCGCGGAGCCGCGCTTGACCGTGTTCTCCTTGTCGATCCAGAGTTGTTTCTCCTGCGCTGCAGTCAGTTTGCCGTTCTGCTCAGCAGACTTGAGGTCTTCATCCCACTGCTTACGCTGCTCCTCCTCTGCCTTCTTTTGTGCTTCAAGAGCCCTGCGCGCTCCCTCTCGTGCGAGCGTGTCCCGCTCTTTGGCTCCCTTCCCCGCATTGTCCTTCTCGGTCAGCGAAGAGACCGCAGTCTGGCCGTTGTACTTATTGAGCCAGTCCTTATATTTCCCTGTCGCTACATCGATATTGGCAATCTTGGCGGAGTTGTCGACAACGCTACCGGCCGCCCCACCGCCGATGGTGGCGTCGTAGGCGTCCTTTTCACTTTGGGCTTGCTCAGCTGCGAGGCGCTTCGACTCCGTCTTGTACGTGGAAATTGTGGCCTGCAGAGCGTCGCGGATTGCTTTGTCGCGCCTCTCGCCTGCCTTCTTGATATCCTCCAGCGATTTCGCATTGGCAGAATCAGAATTAAACGTGGAGTTTGCAGCATCAATCTGCGCCTCGACCTTCTTGTGGTCTTCGAGGATTTGATCGCTTTGCCCCTTAGTGCCGGCGACTCCACTCAGCAATGATGCGAACCCACTGACTTGATGTTCCTTGAGCAGCGACTCAAGCTCTTTGCGATCTGCAAACAAGGACTGCTGCAGCTTGTCAGCATAGACTCGCGCCTCATCGAGCGCCGTCTTCAGGCCGTTACCGGGATGACCGTTGAGCTTGTCGATGTTGTCTTGGAGCTTATCCGCCTCAACCGCCAACTCATCAACCGTCACCTGGGCGGAAGCGTGCTGCTCGGCATAGGCGCCACGGATGGCTTCGGATGCTTTGATGGCCGTTGTGTACTCCTTACGCAGCGCCTCTTCACCGCGCAGTACCTCCGCAGTCAGCGCAGCGGCGCCAGCGACGGGAAAGGCGATCTCAGCGAACTGCGAGAACCCGGGGATCATCGACGCGAAGGACTCACCCGCGCGCAGGCCTCCGCCGCGGAGAATTGCAGATGCCTGCTGCTGACGGCTGGGCGTGTAGTGCTGTTCGCGAGGTCCGGACGGTAGGCGACGCTCCACCTCGGCCCGCTGGCGCTTCAGGGCCTCTGTGACTGTATCGGTGGCACGGCGCTTCGCTTCCTCAGCGCCGACAACGTCCTTGCTGCCGGCCACGTGCTCGGCGTCGACCTGCTTACGTGCCTGACGGATTGCCAGGATCTCGCGGTAGTACGCCTGTTCAATCTTCCGTAGATCCTCCGAGCTTGCGCCGGCAGCCTTCGCCGCCACCTGTGCCTCGCGAAACGCTGTTTTGGCATTCTGCTCAACCTTCTTGAGCTCCGCGCCAAGTGCGCGCACTTCGCCGGCTGACTTCTGGACGGGCTGGGAGAACTGAGCGGTATCTGCCGAAAACACGATTTTTTGAGCCATGTTTGCCTCTTTTCAACGAGAAAAGGCCGCTTATGCGGCCCTGTATGGGTTGGGAACTGTCTGAAATCACAGCAAATCGGTTAGGGCGCGGTCGCGCTTTCGCGCCCACCGCGCGGATCGTGTGCGGCGATTTTCAATCGCGTCGCAGCTGCCCTTGAGCGAGTTATTTCGGCTGTGCTGTTCGCACGACTGGTCAAGCCCACGTTCGCCAGAATGTCTGCGTGACTGATCGAGGTGTTCGAGGCTTCGTACATGGAGCGCAGCGGCTCGACGCGCGGCTTGAGGCGGGCGACGATCTGCCCTTTTTTACCCTTGCTGAAGACGTGGATTTCGTCCCGTCGCTCCATGTCTGCCAATTCGCTGGGGCCGATAAACCGGCTGAGAGACTTGTCAGGATTTTGGAGTTGGATCATACGGGGCATAGATTTTCCTTCTTCAGGGAAAGAAGACGCAGGTGTCCCAAAGCGTTGTTGCTTAGATCACCCATATCGCTGGGGCACCACCGGAAGAACGCCCGACGTAATCGGGATGGAATTGCCCGGTGAAGACAGGTACAACACTACGCTATACCGAACTACCTCTGGCTTCACAGCACTATTTGCAATGTCTCCAAAACGGTTACATGCCGGCAAGAAGACAGCTCGTACTGAAAGGATAGGCACGGTCGCGTTTTCTGTCGCGACGAGATTTGCACGTTCGGAGCACCAGAAAGTGCGAGACAGATTTGCGGTTTACGCGCAAGCATTACGCAAATCTATACAAGCGCTGTTCACTCGCGCCTGCGGGCCTCTGAGAGGGCCGCTCCTTGGAGAGCGTGATGCGAAAAACAACCGCAAGTTACCTCTGCTTCATGCTGCTGTTGATGCAGATGACCATTCCCGCCAAAGCGCGTTCGCAGTTCGTGCGGAACGGCGCAGTGAGCTGGATGTTGTGCAAAGGCGCCCCAATGCTGGGCATTAGCCCATGGGACAAACTCGCAGAGTTTGAATCGAAACGGCTGAAATTACCGCCAGCAATGGTAGCGCAGCAGCGCAGGCAATTTCAGATTGGCTTGGCCATGGCGCTGTGCAACGGCGGCAAGATGGTGCAAGGCACTCTCTTCGGAAAGATGACGCAGAAGGATCGAGACGCAAGACAGAAGGATATGGACGAGGCGGTGGCAAGCTCGCAGCCCGTTACGAAGAACATTGCACTACCGGATAATCCCGGCATGACAGAGACGCTCACCGCGAGCGAACCGGTAATGGAGGGCAGCAACGAGTGCAAGATCGTCAAGGACTACGTCTCAGAAGGCGCCAGCAGTGATGATGCTCTAGTGAAATTTTGCCGCAAGCCGCCGGAGGGCCGCTATGAACTGGCCACCGCGTAATTGCCGGCGGTACCCCGTGGCAATGGCGGTTCTTCTAATCACCCTGCTCCCAAGCAGCGTGCTGGCGCTTCGCTTCGACACCCATGTGGCACCGTCGGGCGCTCGCGTTCTCGTCGTCCGCGACTGCGGCGGCATGACCGACCAAAATCCAACGTTCAAGGCTGAGGACAAAAGCAAAGCTTGCAACGCAAGCGAGTCAAGCTTCACTGCGCGTGGGAAGCAAGAAGACGGTACTTTCTACGAGGGCGACGAGGTGCTGCTCGATCGGTTGCTCGCCCAAGCCGAACGCGCGAATAAGCCATATCAAGAGGTTTGGTTATTCTCAGGCGGTGGTGATGTTGACGCCGGCGTCGGCATAGCTCGTAGTCTGAGAAATCATCGCGCAACGGTGCGAGTGCCCGCTAACTATCGTTGCGTAAGCTCATGCACGCTGGCGTTCATGGGCGGTCTATTTCGCTACGTGGACGACGGCGGCAAATACGAAGTCCACTCTGCATCGAGCTGGCTGCAGCCTGAGGGCTCGGATCGGCATCGTTTGTTGCAGGCTGTCGCGAAGGATCCGGAAGAGGGTCTGCCGGCGCTCGCGGAAAACATCCGCATCAGTGCCCGATACCAAGCGATTCGCTTCTTCTATCTCTTCGAAAACACCCTGTTGCTTATGACGAAGCATGAGCAATTCAAAGAAGACGACGCAGTGTTTCGGAGTTGGGCCGAGGGCAATCTCCCTCCCCTGGCATACGCGCAAAAGGGTAGCCGTGAGTTGCAAACCGACATCGCGCGTGTCAAGAGCGAGGGTGTCGGCGGCCTGCAGGACATTCTTATGCGTCTGGAACGAGAGCAGACGCTGGAAGCAATTCCAGCGATCCGAGCTACGCTCCCTAGCGACCTCCCTTACAGAGAGGCAGCCTTCCAGATGATCCGCAGCATGTATCAGACATCCATCAAGGAAACATCGCTGATGAACCGCGTAACGATGCTGAAGCAGGGTTACATAACCGCGGATTTCGACAAACCCTAGGAGCAAGAGCATGTTCCAATGCAAATGTTTTGTGGCCGTAGCGTGCTTGATGCCCCTCCTATTCGCATTGCGCCTCCCTGGCCAATCACGCGACACATTGGAAACTCGCGTGACAGCCGTTGGTGAGTCGCTCACATTGTTATGGGACGACAAGCACCCTTGGGATACGGAACTTCTGGGTCGTGGCGCGACCTTGATGGCAGAGTACTCGACGAAGGACCGCGGTGTGGTGGCTGAGCGTCTAGGCACCAGTCGTGCCACCGGCGCGCAAAGCCGAGTCATCACGTTCACACTTCCGCAACGATTGACGCAGCAACCTACCGGACCTGTGTGTCTGTCCATTGTGACAGCGACTCAACATCTGCTCCCGGTGCGCCGCCTGAGCGGGCATTTGCAAGATCCGGTCCGGTTCCGTGATCTCGCGTGGGAAGAGGCCGCGGTGCAGCAAACCCGATCGGCCCGGAACGACACTACTTTGCACGTTTTGCAGGATTCGCTGCGCGCAAAGCAAGGCGCCTACGATGATCAGCGGCAGACCGCGCAGAAGCGTGGGTGGACGTCTGCTGACGCGTGTGGCACCGCTCATGCTACATCCTTCGCGATTAAGCAGAAGCCGCCGGACGTCATGCCCTCGTCGGAGCATGAGGGCGTCGCGCGTCGCGTGTGCGTGAGCCGCGTTGTACGCGTTGCTGAAGCGGTCGACAGGCTGCTGAGCGACCCCTCTCAACTTGATGCAGATACATTCAAGGAAATTGCTCTTGAGGTGCAAAAGCCTGCGCTGCTCGAGGCGTTGCTCGATATTTTGCAAAGGAAGCGCCCGCATGACACCTCTCTGCAGGAACGGCGTGCACAGTTGCATGCTTTCAACTCGGACTGGAAGCGATGGGCCGCTACAGCGGACGGCTACACCGATCCCCCTATCGGAACTGCTCGCGACCAACTACATGTGCAGTCAATAACGCAACTTTCAGCAGAGCGGGTCTTTGCCTTCCTGCTACATCTGCCGAACGCACCGCAGCCAGATGCGGAGGACATAGCATCCTTCATCGGGGGGTCCCTCGAGTCCTATTCGCGCTGCGTAGTCGACGGCCAGACCCAGCTCCGTACCAAGCTTGAAAGCTGGAACGAGATGCAGCGTACCGCACCTGAACGAGATGCAAGAGCGCAGCAGCAGGTGCAGCAAATGTGCCGCGCGGAAATAGCGGACGAGGAAGAACGCTCGAAGGAGATTGCTGCGCTCCGGATTCGCGTGAGTGAAGAGTCTGCACGCATTGAGGCGGAGCGAATAGCTATCACTATTCCCCGCACGATGCAGGTGCTGAATAACGCAAGTTGTCGCCTAACCGACGCGCCCTAGTGATGCTGTGTGGTAGTGGCAAGCTCCTTGAGTAGCTCCGGCTTATGTTCGGCAGCAGCGATCAAAGCCATGTCCTTGCGCGCGCCCGCAAGATAGCTGGGTTCATTCGTTTCGTGGGTCATAAAGAATCGCAGGCCCGCCCTTGTTTCCCCTTCAGCTTCGGCATACTTGCCCTCGCGCAGCAGGATGCGTCCGAGCTTGACATGGATGACTCCGAGCTTCCCATTGTCAGGAGTGAGCTTTTGCTCATAGATTGCTAGAGCCCGGCGTGCCATGTCTTCTGCGACAGGGTAGTTTTTTCGATCCATGAAGACGCCGGCTAGATTTGCATAGGCCAAACCGATGAACTGATGATTTTCCCCGTAGAGTTCCGTCCAAATGCCAAGAGCGTCACGAAAGTCTTTTTCAGCCTCGTCGTCCATGTCGCGGTTGTAGGCCATCGTGCCTAGGTCGTTTAAGGTGGAAGCCACTTGAGCATGCTTGTGACCGAAAGTGGCTTCCTGAATTGCAAGAGCATGCAGTAGCGAGGCGCGCGCTTGCGGCTCCCGTCCCGTGTGAGAGTAGACCTTTGCGAGCGCTGCAAGGTCCTCGGCCACCACCGGATTGGCGGAACCGTACCAGCGTTGATCGAGCGCCAGGCTAGCGTTGAAATCCTTCTCCGCCTCTGCATAATGCCCCTGTTCACTGGCAAGTATGCCCAGGCTGTTGGTTACGTGTGCGACTGCAGGATGACCGTCACCTGCAGTGCGGCGATAGATCGCCAAAGCTTTCCTGTTCAGCTCACCCGAACGAGGGAAGTCACCTAAGTAAAAGCGCACATCGGCAAGTTCCGACAGGCCGTCGGCAAGCTGCTGAGTTTCTCCTTTTTCCTGCGCGATCATCCGTCCCAGCACGCTCTCGCTCTGAACATAGTCGCCACGCAAGGCCAGCACACTGCCTAGGGCTAGAAGGGCCCGGCCGGCCTCCGTGCCGCGTATTCCTTGCTTGTTCTGCACTGCTATCGCTTGCCGTACGAAGGATTCGGCCTCGTCCATGCGTCGCTGATCTCGTCGCAGCATTCCCATGTCGATGAGGCTCTCGGCAAACTGCGAGCGATCACTTCCACTGTTGGCTCGTCGTTCATCAAGTGCACGGCGCAACAGAACATCAGCTCGGCCCAGGTCTCCAAGCCTTTGGTAGGCATTGCCCAACGTGCTGAACATGCTTGCCTGCAGCTGCGGATCGTCATGAAGGCCATCGGCCTCTACCTCACCGCGCCTCAGAAGCATCGGAATAGTAAGCTCGGCCGAAGGACCTTCCGTGCGATTCCCACCGTCGAATAGGCTCTCGGTGAAGTGGCGAAGACGGGCCATGCGCGCTATCTGCTGCAAGGCAAGATCTCTTGAACGCGTGACGCGCACCCCGGCAACCACGGCCATAGTCATCAACAACAGCAAAGCGATGCTAAGCACGGCGAACTCGATCCGGTTTCGGCGGATGAACTTTACTGCGCTGTGAAGAAACGTATGCGGACGCGCCTGCAGAACTCGTCCTTCCCGGAAAGCGATCAAGTCTTGGAGGAGAGCGTCGGCGGAAGCATATCGGCTCTCGGCGTCTGATTCCAAAGCTTTTTCGCATATGGCGTCCATGTCGTTCCACTCGGCGCGGGTGAGTGGGAGGCGCGCTTTAACAATTTCCGCGCGTGCGACACGTGAAGGTTTGCGGGCATTGCCCTCGCCATCTAACTCCGGAAGAGTGCCGGTGAGCAGTTCATGCAGCAGAACGCCAACTGCGTACACGTCTGTGAAGAGTCCGATGCCACCGCCACGTATTTGCTCTGGCGCCGCATAGCCGAGAGAAAGTGGGCGGAGACCATCTATAGATCGTCCTGCGACTTCACTGTCGGCAAGATCTTTCACTATCCCGAAGTCTAGGAGGCGAACCTCTCCTGCCTCATTTACAAGGATGTTGGAAGGTTTAAGGTCACGATGCACAAGCGCGTGACGATGAGCATAGGCCACAGCGTCTACGACCTGCACCATGACATCGACCAGAGCCGGCAGCGAGGCTTTGTGTGTTTCTGCCCAAAGAGTGAGCGGCACGCCGTCAACGTACTCCATGACAAACCAGGGCGTGTCGCCCTGCAGAGTTCCAGCGTCATAGATACGGGCGATGTTGGGGTGGTGCAACCGCGCGAGGCTCTGTTGCTCTAGCTGGAAGCGCTCGCGCCGCATTGGCGACATCCAGGCGTCCCGTAGCAGCTTTATGGCTACATAGCCGCCTATATCCAAACGCTCCGCGAGGTAGACCACGCCCATGCCTCCTTCGCCCAACAGGCGCAGGAGGCGATAAGGTCCTATTTGCGTGGCGATCAAGTCACCCACATGATCGTGACTTAGCGCCGCTGCAGCTAGCTCTGAAAGCGAGGCGTCGAGCAAGGAATGCTGCGAGTCGGCGTCGAGCAATTCCGCTACGATGGCGGCTAGCTTAGGGTCACGGTCTCGCATCGCCACGATCGCGGCCTTTTGCTGACCTGCAGGCAGTACGCAGATGGCCTCAAAGGCCCGCTGAACCTCGTTCCAGCTCGTTATTTGCATGAGTGGCTCCGCCTTCCTGCTGGTTGGATTTGCGCTGCAGTGTCCCGCGGATCTCGGTAACGAGCCAAGCGCGGGCTATACGCCAGTCTCGCTGGATAGTTTCCTCGGCAAAGCCGAATAACTCAGCGCATTCTGCGCAGGTCAGTCCGCCGAAATACCGCGCCTCGACTACTTGGGCCAACCGAGGCTCCTGCTTATTCAATAGGTCCAGGGCATCGTCCAAAGCGATGATTTCGCGGTCTTCCATTGGCTTGCCCATTTCAAGACACAAATCGATGTCGACGCGGACTAGGCCACCGCCATGAATGCGAGCCTTGCGGCGGCGTGCGGCGTCCACCAGGATCTGACGCATCGCGCGTGCAGCGATGTTGCGGAAGTGGAGTGGTGACGTCGTAGCAAGCCGCGGCGAGGCTGAGAGTTTAATCCACGCTTCATGTACCAGTGTCGTTGGCGATAGCTCTACTGGCGTGTACTCACGTCGCAGCACGCTGCGTGCTAGTCGCTTCAGTTCTTCGTAGATCAGGCTGAAGAGGTCGTTCAAATGCTGCTGTTTCGATAGAGAGTCCATGACTGCACCTTCTCCTAAGGATGGGCACCGATAGCTCTGACGGTTCTCACCGACTTATTTCGCAAAGAACAGATGAGCGTGGAATGTCCGCATACTAGCACCGCTGGACGAGACATCGCCTTCGCTCCTCTGGAGGATATATGCGTATTTTTGGAGCGATTCTCGTCATCGGCTTGTGTTTTACATCAGGATGCGGGCCCACTGCTGACGAAGTGGTGGCAGCACAGCAGCGCTTGGAGCAGAGTCGAGTCGAAGCTCAGCGCCTGCAGTACAAAGCGGCCGTCGAACGCGTCCTTCAGCTGGACGATCGGACTAGTGCGATCAGGGACTTGCCGCAGCGCGTAAGCGCGATGAAAAACATCGACACCTCAGAGTGTCCGCCTGAGTTTCGCTCCGCCTACTTGGACCACACCGACGCCTGGCTGGAGCTTGCGCGCGCTAGGCAAGCCCGTTCTGAGTTGGCAAGTGATGGATCCATCGAGAGCACCCTTATAAGGTCTCTGTTCGCATCGGCAAACGGCTCAAGCGAAACACCCGTGGAGGACCTTCTTCGTTCCGATGCAGGCTTGGCCCAAATGGAATCGAATGCATCGCAGCGCATCAGTTCCACGTTTGCCGTCGTGCAGAAGATTGCATTCCAGTACGGAGCCGCTTTGCCCAAACACTGATGGCTATCTACGAGTTCGGCTGTGGTGTTTTGCCACGCTGCTGCGCTTCGAGATAGTCGCTCCACCACTGCATCATTTTGACGCGAGGCGCGATATAAAGAGCGTGGTTATAGGCCGCGCTGACTGCATTCCGCGGCGCATGCGCGAGCTGCAGCTCGATGTGTTCGTGTGGGAATGCCTGCTCGTGTAAGACCGTCGAAGCCAGCCCTCGGAACCCGTGGCCGGTCATGATGCCGCGGTAACCCATCCGCGCAAGAGCTACGAGGACCGTGTTGTTCGACATCGGCTTCTCCTTCAGCCTGTCGCCTGGGAGAAGGAGCTTAGCGTCACCGGTGAGCTGCCGAAGCAGCTCTAAAATCTCGATCGACTGCGTCGAGAGCGGGATGATGTGTTGCGTTCGCATCTTCATCCGCTCTGCTGGGATAGTCCAACGCTTCTCTTCAAAATCGATCTCGCTCCAGAGTCCACCAATGAGTTCGCCTGTGCGCACGAAGGTATGCGCAAGGAGCTTGATTGCAAGCCGAGTCACTGGGGTCCCCTGGTAGATCTCAATGCTGCGCAAGAGTGCGGGTAGCTGCTTTGCATCGACCCGGGCATAGTTTGTCTTCTTAGCGGATTTCAGGACGTCGGCAGGCTTGAAATCTGCTGCAGGATTCCGGCTTGCGAATCCGTGAGCGATCGCATAGCGGAAGACCTGCCCGGTCGTTTCCAGTGCACGTTTGGCGATGTCGTTCGCGCCGCGCTCCTCGATCGTTTTGACCATAGCGACCAGTGTTGGCGCTTCGATCTCGCGGATCGAACGCGCCCCAAAAGCAGGAAATACATCGGCCTTTAGCCGCCGGAGAACAGCATCCGCATGTCGCTCGCTTTTTCCAACCGCCCAGTGTTCATGCCACTGCTCTGCGATCTTTTTGAAGGAGTCTCGGTTGATACCCTCTGCGGCTGCGCGTGTCGCTTTCCGCTCAGCCATCGGGTCATGACCCTCTTTCAAGAGCTTCCTTGCTGCACTATGCTTCACGCGTACCGCGGCAAGCGTCACCTCAGGATATGTCCCGAAGGTCATCAGCTTCTCCTTGCCCTGGAAGCGGTATTTCCAACGCCAAAGCCGTCCCTTTGCAGGGGTTAGAAGGAGAAAAAGACCACCGCCATCGGGTAGACGAACGTTCTTCTCCCCAAACTTTGCTTTCTTGATACGCGTATCAGTCAGCTTCAAAGCATCCCCAAAACGGGATGTACCCCCGTTTCAAAATCCGCTTACCCCAGATGTACCCCCTTCTGGGGGTGGATTCCCCAGAGCAGGAGCGGACACATCTGGACTAAATATTTGCACACAAGGGGGGATCTATGCATGTAAAAAGCGCGGAACAGGACCTTTGCGGATTAATACGGAAAAGAAGTGGCGGAGAGTGGGGGATTCGAACCCCCGATAGAGCTTTTGGCCCTATAACGGTTTAGCAAACCGCCGCCTTCAGCCACTCGGCCAACTCTCCGCGGCGCCCGTGCTCACGCGCTGGTGAGCGCGGAACGTCGAAGCAGGCTTGATTATAGCTTGAGATTGGCCCTTCCTTGCATCCGGGCTATTCCGGCCGCTCGGCGAGGGCTTTCAGGCGGAGCAGGGCTGCGTCCCACTGGGCGGAGATGCTCTCCAAGTACCGCCGTGCCTTGTCCAGCGGTTGCGGCAGCAGCGTCACGTCGCTGGCACGGCCCGCCCTGCGGCAACGCACCAGACCTGCGCTTTCCAGCACGCGCAGATGCTTCGTGACCGCCTGCCGGGTCATGTCCGTTCCCTCCGTCAGGGACTGGATGGACGATGGCCTGCCGGAACTGAGCCGCGTCAGCAGGCCGAGTCGCGTCTCGTCCCCAAGCGCAGCGAAGAGCGCAGCCGGCCGGTGGTCGGCGGGCACCTTCACCCGTGCATTGGAGGTCCTGCGCGCTGCAGAGGACTTCGAGGAAGGACTGCTCGCGCTGTTGGGCCTAGAGGTTGGCTTCGACATATTTCCTGATGTTACCCATCTGCTGCGCCCATCCATTGCTGTTCATGCGGAAGGCCAGTTCGCGCCGCCACTCCGGAACCTTGTCGAAGCCGCACTCGGTCACGCGCAGGTGCGTGCCGGTAGCCGTTGGGGTCAGGTGGAACTCGCACAGCGTGGGCGTCTCGCCGGAGTAGTCGACCGCCGGATCGATCGCATAAGGCAGCCACGAGAACGAGAACAGCTGCTCGGGCTCCATCTGCACAATGCGGATCGACATCTGGACATGCTCGTAGCCGGGATGCGTGATCTGGCCGATGACGAGCTCACCGGCCACGAACGGCCCCGCCATATTGACCAGGAACCATGCGCCAAATTCACGATGATCCACCAGCGCCCGCCACACCCGCGAGACCGGCGCCGCAATGTCGATCTCTTTTTCAATGCAGTTATCTGTCATGCAACCCTCCGGTTGCATATTCTGCCAGACACGCCGGCGCTTACGCAACCATTTCGTTGCATGTTTATCGGAGATGGTCGGGAGGCAGACCATGGCACCAGCGCCGCCACGCCGCCCGCAGCCGGGACACAAGCGTGTCTGTGACGAACTCATGCTGCTGCAGTGCGCTCGACGCAAACTGACCGGGTAGTTCCCTGCGTAGCGACGCCAGCGCGGGTAAGTCATGGGTGAATGCAATCGCCTTTCGTACGTAATCCTCTGCATCTGCGGCGATGAGGTCAGGGATGCCAACGTGTGCGTTGATGGATGCGCCCAGCATGCTGCCCGGCAGTGTGCCGCGCTGCGTCAACGTGGGCACGCCCATGCACAGCGCGTGGCTGATGGTGGTGGCTCCGTTGTAGGGAAAGGTATCGAGACAGAGATCAGCCTGGTGATGCAGTCGCAGCTGTTCCTCCACCGTGCGAGCATGCGTGAAGACCAGGCGATCTGCACCGATGCCCTGCTCTGCGAACCACGCTCTGACGCGCTCCGGCTCCGTGCCGCCGGGCAGTGCGGCCAGCATCATGCGCGATGTGGGTGCGCCGTGCAGGATGCGGGACCACCACACGACCGTGGAACGGTTCAGCTTGTTGATGCGCGCCAGGCAGCAGAAGGTGAAGACACCGCTCGCCAGCACGGGCAACACGTTCGGCGCGATGGCCGGTTCGTGCGGCTGAAAGGTCGTGGTCGCGGGCAGGTACAGAATCTTCTCGCGAAATTGCGCCCGCATGCTCGACGGCGTCAGGTGTTCATCACCAGCGAAGTAGTCCATCGCTTCAAGGCCCGTGGTCCCGACGTAGCCCATCCAACTGACCTGCACCGGCGCAGGTCTCCGTGCAAAGGTCAGCAGACGGTTGTCACCGCTATGACCCGACAGATCGATCAGGACATCGATACGGTCGGCCATGATGAGCCGTGCAAGCTCGTCATCCGGCATCAGGGCAGTGTCGTGCCAATGACACATCAGCGCTCGGTACTGCACGGTGTAGGCATCATTCTTCATACCGCTGCTGTACGCATACAGATCCAGGTCCGCATGGCGCGCGAGTTGCCGCAAGGCGGGCAACAGGTAACGGGCAATGGGATGATCGGACAGATCGCCCGATACAAAACCGACGCGCAGCGTCCGTTCGGGCTCGCGCGTATTCGTGTGCTGCGGCCAGTGGACTTTCAGCGGCGCTTCGAAGCGTGCCGCGAAGGCCATGTGCTCCGCCAGCAACGCCGTGGGCTGGCAGGTATCGCGCAGTGCCATCACAAACAGCAGATTGCTATGCGCTTTTGCGAGATTCGCATCCAGCGAAAGCGCGTGGCGCAGCAGCGTCTCCGCTTCCTCGACCAGGCCGTGGCCCGCCACAAGTTCCGCAAGGTTGACGTACGGATGTGGAAAGCATTCGTCACGTGTGATGGACTCGCGATAGAACGCCTCTGCCTGGGCGAAGCGATGGAGCTTGTTCAGCAACTGGCCATAGTTATTCAGCAGGCGAGCATCTGCCGACATCGTGAGCATGGCGCATTGGTAGTGCATCTCAGCCTGCCGCAGATGGCCATGCGCGTTCAGGATGTTGCCGAGATTCGTGTGGGTTAGGCCATGCGCTGGATCCACGCGAAGCACGTGGCGCAGCCAGCGCTCTGCCTCGTGCAGATTGCCTGTCTCAATCATCGTGACGCCCAGATTGTAGAAGGGCTCGATGGACGAGCCATGCAGTGCGATGGCGCGCCGGTAGTGGACAGCCGCCTCGTCTCGCTGCCCCGCCGCTTTCAACGTGTTGCCGAAGTTGTTGTGGAACTGCCAGTCCTCCTGCAGGGTGACCGGCGCATTGCGATAGAGCGTGATCGCCTCCGCAAGAGCACCACGCGCCGCGACGCTGGCAGCGAGCACCTTCGCCGCGAAGGGCAACTGCGGGTCGATCGAGAGGAGCTCACGTGCCAGCGCCTCTGACTGCGCATGCGCTCCACGGTGAAAGAGCTCTTCCAACATTGCGAGGTCGGCGGTGGATGTCACCTGCAGTTCCAAGCTCGAGGGTGCACGCATGAGGCTCGCTCCGGCGCATCGCCGCTCAAGCGGGCGAGACGCACACGCGCATGGAGCACGACCGCGGCCATAACCTGGACCGGGTTCTTGGATTGTTCTCACGAGGGCAACGATGTACCCGCACCGCCGATAAAGCGGTTAGCGCCATGGGCGGGCAGCCCTGCGATACTGGTCGATGTGAAAACTGTTCTGGTAACGGGTGCGGCGGGCTTCATTGGATCGCACCTGGTCGATGCATTGCTGGCGCGCGGCGAACGCGTGCGTGGATTGGATAACTTCGCGACAGGCCGTGCGAGCAACCTCGCGCATGTGCGCGAGCAGATCGAGTTCTTCGAGGCTTCCCTGCTTGATCGCGATGCGCTGGCACGTGCGTGCGAGGGTGTGGAGGTGATCTTCCACCAGGCCGCGCTGCCTTCGGTGCCGCGCAGCGTCATGGATCCACGCACATCGCACGTCGCGAATCTCGAGGGTACGTTTGAGCTGCTGGAAGCGGCGCGTGCGGCGGGTGTGAAGCGCGTGGTCTTCGCCGCATCGAGTTCCGCTTATGGCAATCAGCCGGGCTTCCCGCGCGTGGAGACCATGGTGCCCATGCCTATCGCGCCATACCCCGTACAAAAGATGGCGGGTGAACTCTACATGAAGAGCTACTGGCAGGTTTATGGCATGGAGACGGTCTGCCTGCGCTACTTCAACATCTTCGGACCGCGGCAGGTGCCGGACTCACCCTACTCCGGTGTGATGGCGCGCTTCATCCTGCAACTGCAAAAGGGTGAGCGGCCCGTGATCTTCGGGGACGGCGAACAGGGACGCGACTTCACTTACATCGCAAACGCGGTCCATGCGAATCTGCTGGCCAGCGATGCGCCTGCGGCGAACGTTGCAGGCCGTGTCTTCAACGTCGCCACCGGCGTGCGGCACACGCTGAACGAGACCTACGATGTCATCGCGTCTCTCTTGAAGACGGAGATCAAGCCAGAATACGGACCAGAGCGCGCGGGCGATGTGAAGAACTCTGAGGCCAGCATTGAAGCGGCTCGCGAGGCCTTCGGTTACGCGCCCACCGTCGGCTTTGAAGAGGGACTGCAGCGCACCGTGGACTGGTATCAGGCAGACTTCACGAAGGCCGTGTAGCGGGAGCACCCACGTCTCAGTTCCGAGACGTGGGTGCTCCCTTCACCCATGTGCGATCTACACCAGCGAAGCGACCAGATCGATCTTTGCCGCGGCCAGCAGGCGCGAGATGGGGCAGTTTGCCTTTGCGCCCGCCGCGATCTCCTGGAATGCCTTGTCATCGATGCCGGGCACCTTCGCCTCGGTCTTCAGATGGATCTTCGTCACGGTCGGTGCGCCGTCCACAAACTCAAGAACGACAGTGGCGGTGGTCGCGACCTGGTCACCCTTGTGACCGGCCTTCTCAAGCTCTGCTGACAGTGCCATGGAGAAGCAGCCGGCGTGCGCCGCTGCGATCAGCTCTTCCGGGTTGGTGCCCGTGCCGTTTTCAAAGCGCGACACAAAGCTGTAGCTCTGCTCCTTCATCACACCGCTGCCGGTGGTGATGGTGCCCTTGCCATCTTTCAAGCCGCCGTTCCAGACTGCACTGCTGCTGCGTTCCGTTGCCATTTCGTGTTCTCCTGTCGGTTCGTGGAAGCTCTTGAAAACGGAGCCGGCCCCTGGCCGTCACTCCGCGAAATTCGATCCGCAAAGATCGTACCCCTATGGGATGTCCGTGGCGTGAAGGGGTTGCGACATCCGGAGAACATCAGGCGTCGTCGCCGACAAGAACCTTGCCCCCGCGGCCGATCAGCAGCGGTACATCCTGGCTGCCCACACCTGCGGACGACTTCATAAGCCGCAGCCGCTGCAACACCTTACGCGTCAGGCCCGTGATGGGCTGGTTCGGCAGGTCGTTCGTCAGCACCCAGTCCATGCTGTCCTTGCGCTGGGCCATCTTCGTGGTTGCACGACGCTGCGGAATGCCGATCACTTCCACGTAATAGTTCGTGCCCACGATGGCGTGCCGCACGCGCAGCACCGGCTCATCCGTCAGCACAAAGGAGCCTGGGGCCTCCTCGGTGGTTTGCAGCTCCGGCAATTCCAGCATGCCAGCCATAAGCGATGCCTTTGCCGGCCTTCGCTGCAGCAGCACCTGGACGGCGACGCCTCCGGCGGCCTTGCGTGTGGTCAGGGCGTAGCGCACGCGTTTGGACCGCATGGCAGCGCGTGGCGCGGTGACATGTTCCCCGCGTGTGATGCACTCGTCATAGACCGGGCATCGATCGCACAGCGGTCCGCGTGGCAGGCAAACGGTCGCACCCAGCTCCATCATGGCCTGGTTGTGATCGCCCGCATTCGTCTGCGGCACGAGAGCCTGTGCCGTGATGTTGATGAAGGCAGCAGCGGCCGCACCCGGTGTTTCCGGCCGGCCGGTTACGCGCAGCAGAACGCGCTCCACGTTGCCATCGACCACGGCCACCGGCTCACCAAACGCAATACTCGCAATCGCCGCAGAGGTATAGGCGCCGATGCCCGGCAGCCTTCGCAGCTCCACCGCATTGGATGGCAGCGTACCGCCGTGTTCCTCCACCACCAGCTTCGCCGTACGGTGCAGCATGCGCGCACGCCGGTAGTAGCCCAGGCCGCTCCACAGTGCCAGCACCTCTTCTTCCGGTGCAAGCGCCAGCGCCACCACGGTTGGAAAGCGCTCCAGGAAGCGCGCGTAATGATCGATCACGGCATTCACGCGGGTCTGCTGCAGCATGATCTCTGAGATCCATGTGCGGTACGGATCGCGGACGCCACGCCACGGCAACACACGCGCATGCACGCGATACCACGCACGCAGATTCTGCGTGAAGGTCTGGCATTGCTGGCGGGTGAGTCCCGGCTTTGGCGCTCTGGTGGTCGGGCTTGGCAAGCAATTCATTGTAGGATGCAGACGCCCTACGAATCGCCTTAGTTCCCGACACTGAGGATCATCGCGGCGCAGAATGATGCCTCTTCACAACATTCCCTTGCTGGGGCCGGGAGTCCAGGAACACCACAACGGTCGAGGACACTATGTCGCAAGCCCCATGGCCGGATGCGCTTGATGTGAAATGCAAAGAGGCCACGCTTTCGCGCGGCCTCTTCTGTTGCGTGATGAAACGTTGGCTTACTGAACGGTCACGTTCACCAGTTCCGTATGCGACACCGAACCGGAGGTTGCCGTGACGGTGTACACATAGATTCCGGCGGGTGTGCCGTTAGCGTTTGCGCTCGTCGTCAGGTGCGTGCTGGAGCAGCCGCCCAGGCCCAGTGTCAGGGCGAACAGCAGAGCCAGCAAGCCACCCAGCCGAACGTTGCGTCCGGCGCGGCGAACGGCGAACAGGCCGCCTGCCACCAGCACCGTCAACATTGCCAGCATCCCTCGTCCCATGCCCGAAGCCGGCAGTACGCCGAGCCCCGAAGCCGTTGTGCGAGCCGTAGTGGCAATGGTGACGGTTGCTGTTGCTGTCCCAGCCGCAGCCAGTGTGACCGGCGACGTTACCGTGCATGTTGCGCCCGTAACCGCACCGCTCGTCGGAGCCGCGCAGGCCAGCGTGATGCTGCCCGAGAAGCCGTTCAGAGATGTGAACTTCAGCGTGGCCGTCGAGCTGAGGCCAGCCGGCACCGTGATGTTGGTGGTGGTTCCGGCCGTGGTGCTGTCCCCCAGGCTGAAGTCCGCTGCCGTGCCCGTGCCCGTAAGCGCAACCGGCAGAAGCGTGCCCGAGGTCGTTACCGTCAGCGTTCCCGCGCGTGCACCGGTCGCCGTGGGTTTGAACGTCACGCTGATGGAGCAGGTTGCGCCGACCGCCAGGCTGGCGGGGCAGTTGTTGGTTGCGGCGAAGTCACCGGTTGCAACTGCACTCGTGAATGTAAGAGGCGTTGTACCCGTGTTCGTTAAGGTGAGTGCCTGTGCGGCACTCTGGACACCGACCACCGTGGCGGGGAAAGCAGCCGGCGCGGACAGCGTCGCCACCGGTCCAATGCCCGTGCCGGTCAGTGCAACCGGCGCGACCGCAGCAGACGTTGTGACCGTCAGCGCGCCCGTGCGTGCGCCCGTCACCGTGGGCTTGAAGACCACGTTGATGGCGCAGGTTGCAGCCACCGCAATGCTGGCCGGGCAATTATTGCTGGCAGCGAAATCGCCGCTTGCAACAGCGCTGGTGAAGGTGACGGCCGTCTCGCCCGTGTTGGTCAGCGTGAACACCTGACCAGCCGAAGTGTTACCCACCAGGACGGAGGGGAAGACCGCGGTGCCGGTCAGCGTTGCCGAGGTAACTGGCGTCGGAAGGGCGAGGTAAGCCAGCAGCGGGTCGTGATCCGACGAGGCTGCTGGCGTCGTTGCATCGTTGTACAGAGCGACCGGGAAATCCGCGTTGATGTGGCCAACGGCCAGCGTCGTGGAACCCGCAATATCCGCGGTGACGATGGCATGGTCCAGCACCTGCGCGCTGCCCCACTCGGTATAGCTCTGCTGCTGTGCTGCCGGCAGCTTCGTGATGATGTCGACCGCTGCAGGATTCACAATGGCCTTGCCCGGCATGACCGCGGTGCCAGCCGGTGATACGTTGCCGGTGATGGTTCCGAGCGTGTCCGTATAACCATCCGAGAACTGGAAGGCGTTCATGTCGCCGACGGCAATGACATGCTCACCCGCAGTCTGGTAGCCCTGGATCAGGTTGGCAAGCATCTCTGCCTGCAGCTCCTTCTTGCTCTGCACGGTTGCAGTGTTGACGGCATTCAGCGAACGCAGGTGATTGGAGATGACAGTGATGGGATAGGGCGTTGCGCCCGTACCGCGGTTGATAGTGGCATGGAGTACCTGCGACGGCCGGTCATTCAGAGCAGAAGTACCCGCTGCAACCAGCGTGGTGGTCCCCACCTGCTCCCACTTGGTGACATTGGTCGTGCTGGGCTTGACCAGGAAGCCAATGGAGATGCCGCCTACGTCATTGGTAAACGTCGTGGTCGAGTCGGTGCCGTATGCAACGTAACCGGGCTTGGGACCGGTCGTGGTGTCCGCGTCGATCTGGGTAGCCATGTCCTTCAGTACCTGGATGTTTTCCGCCTCTTCGACCGAGATGATGTCCGGATTGTTGAGGACAGTGCGAACCGCCAGCGAGAACTTCTTCAGACGGCGTGCGTAAGCATCCGACGTGACATCCACTGCGGAGGTACCGCCGGTGTTGCCCGTTACCGGGTTGAAGTACACGTCATTCGCCGCGTTGGTATCGAAAAAGCGTTCGACGTTGTACGCAGCCACGGTGAACTGGTTTGCAGAGGGCAACGGCAAGGCCGCAACCGTCAGCGGACTGGCGGTAACCGTGGGACGGTTTGCCGTGGTGAGGATGATCCGCGCAGGGTCGCCATACGGATAGTCCGTGGAGTACGTATAGTCGACCACGCCCACAGGATTGGTAAGGACGGCGCCGGCCACAACATCAATGGCAGCTCCACCACCCAGAGAGCTTTCGATCACCAGTCGCTCGGGGTTGTCGTCATACAGGGTCAGGTTTGCCGGGCGAACGTCGCCCGCAACCGTCGCAGGATTGCTCGCAGCGGGGCAGCTGGCAAAGGTGGGGCAGGTAGCCGTGGGGAAGTCACGGAAGTCCATGCCGGGTTCGCGGAAGGGGCGCGGCGTGCCGGTCGCAACCGCGTAGAACTGGCCGCTGGAGACGGTGGTCTCCGTGGCCTCCGTCAGCGTGGCATCGGTACCGCCCGTTGCCGTCAACGACGGGAACGAGACAAGCATGCTCTCGTACTTGCGCAGCTGATTGATGTCACCCGCAGCGGTGGGAAAGCCTGCCGGCAGAACGATTGCCGCCGGAACCGCCTGGCCGGTGCTGTTCACTGTGAGCGTCGCCGTCGTGACTTCGAGCGAAGGCGTGTGGCTGACCGTGGGAAGCGGGTACTGGGTCAACGTTCCAGTGACGGTCACATTGTTTCCTACGACCGCGCCTACCGGGTTCTTGCCGGAGCCGCTATAGACGTAAATGCCTTCGTCTCCGGTGGAACCGGGCGTCGCCGAGGCCGTCTGCATGTAGTAACCGGCGTTCGTCACAACCGTGATCACTCCCGAGAAAGTGATCTGCGTGCCAATGTAGGTGGAACGGTTCGCCTGGATGGTGGCGATGGGCGTCGTGGCACCCGCCACGGCCACGCGCAGGGAGATGTTCTGCGTCGCAGTCGCACTGGTGTTATCCGTCACCGTGACCGGAAGGGTGTACGTATTGGCCGCAAGGCTGCCTGTGCTGGACAGCGTGTAGGTGTACGTGTTGGCAGTGGTGCCCGCAACCAGTACCTGGGTGGCGCTGCCACCGACAGAGGTGAGGTCGACCGTTGCCGTAACTGCAGTCGTCGCGCTACCCGGAGTCACCGTGACACTGAGTACGGTGCTGTCACCCGGAGCAATGCTGGCGGGCGTCGCAGTGCTGCTTGCAATCGCAAGCGTGGCAGCCGGCGTGGTGCCGTAACTGCTGTTGCGCGGATTCGGCGTGCCCACGGTGAAGTCGGTGGCGGTATCGCCGGTGTCATCATTGGATGCGTCGCGAATGGCGGACTTGGTGGAAGACAGATCCGCCGTCCTGCTGACAGCGCTCGTCAACGATTCCGTGCAGTTCGCCGTGCTGCCGTATCCAACGAAGTCCACGATGGCTGCCGTGTTCGTGGTGGGGCAGCCCGTGCCGGACAGGCCGGTCACCGTGCCGCCGGTACCGCTCAGCAACGTGGTGTTGCTGACCAGGGCAACCTTGCCAGCACCCGCAGCCAGCGCCGGAACGCAGGAGGTGGCGTTGTCCGTATTGGGTGCCGTGAAGTCCGCCGTCGGCGGCAGAATGCCGTTGGACGTGCCGGTATTTCCGATGCAGAGCTGTGCCAGGAAGTACTTGCCCGGCTGAATGCTGCCGCTCAACTGAACCTTCGACCAGGCAGTGGCGCTGGTCGACGTCGCCGAAGCATATTGAATCGTGTAGCTGCTCAGGTCGACTGCCGCTGCGGTCGGGTTATAGAGCTCGACGAAATCATAGCGATAGGTTGCGCTGGCATTGCCGCCGCCGCCGTATACCTGCGACATCACGACATGGCTCTGGGCGAACGCGGTCGGCGCAAGCGCAAGCAGGGACAGGAACAGCGGCGTCATCAGACGCTTCGTTGCAGATAGGATTTTCAAGCAGAGGCCTCGTGCAAAAGTGCGAAGTTTGACGCTGGCGTTGAACCGCAGCGGAGCAGCAGGGGAAGCGCGGTGGAGTGTTCTTTTTAGCTGTCAGCGAAGATGAAGGCAAGCTGAAAACATAGTCAGATTGCGCCACATGCCGACAATTCATAGCACTGTCGTAAACGAATCGGTCTCCTGCGTTCAGCGCTTCCTTTGTGAATCGCCCGGAAGGCTGACCGATTGGAGGCGCAGACGGGAAAAGCCCGGCAACGATGCCGGGCTTCTTCGATCATGTTTGCGGATTTAGCCTAGTCCACGCGCAGAATCAGGCACTTCAGATAGGCCGTCTCCGGCAGCGTCAGCACCTCAGGATGATCCAGTGCAGCGCCACGTGTCTCCAACATCCGCACATGCTGGCCGGCATCCGCAGCGGCCTCGGCAACCGTCGCCGTAAACTCCTCGCGTGACACGTGGTGGCTGCAGGAGCAGGTGATCAACGTGCCGCCGGGACGCAGCATCCGCAGCGCGCGCAGATTCATCTCCTTATAGCCGCGCATCGCGCCCTCGGCCGCACGCTTTGTCTTCGCAAACGCCGGCGGATCCAGCACGATGGTGTCGAACTGCCGCTTCTCCGTGTCATACGCGCGCAGCAATTCGAAGGCATCGGCCTCGATCCACTCGACCTGGGCATTGATCTGCGCGCGATTGCGCTCCAGATTCGCCTCCGCCGTCTCCAGCGCGCTGCGGCTCGCATCCACACCCGTCACATGCGTGCAGACACGCGCCATATGCAGCGCAAATCCACCCTGGTACGTACAAATATCCAGCGCCTCGCCATGCGCATACGACGCAGCCGCCGCGTAGTTCATCCGCTGATCCAGAAACGCGCCCGTCTTCTGACCGGCATTCGCATCGAAGCCCAGCTTCAGACCGTTCAGTGTGAACTCCGTCTTCGGCGGTCCGGCGTGTCCTTCCCGAACAAATAGAGGCTCCGTCGACGGCGCCGGCAGCTTCTCCAACTCACGAATCCGCGGATCGGGCCGCTCGATGATGACATCGACACCGTCCACGGCAAGCTCACGCGCCAGCACCTCGCGCATGTCGTCCTGCGCCGTGCCCTGTGTCAGCAACTGCAGAATCACCAGGTTCCGATAGCGATCGGCCACAATGCCCGGCAGGTCATCCGCCTCAGAGAAGATCAGCCGCACAGCGTCAGTCGATCCGTCGGCCAGCATCGGCGTACGCAGCGCCAGCGCCGCACGCACCCGTGTCACAACATCTTCGAGGTACTCGCCACGATGGATCTTCGGCTCGGCCGAAACCTTGCGCGCCGCGATCAGCGAAGCCTCGCTATAGATCGCCGACCCAAACGGAATCCGCCGCGCATCCATCAGCGTGATCAACCCGCCCGCAGGCATCGCGACCGCACCCAGAGCGGGGATCAGCTCCTCAACATCCGTCCGATACACCCAAAGGTGCCCGGCCCGCAGCTTGTCCGCAGCCTTGTGATTGACGACGGCAGCAGGTCCAACCTCATCGGCCTCCAGCAGCTTCGGCTCACGATCCACCCACGGCGTCCGCCCAACCGGCTTGCGAGGATCGGACCCACGCTGCGCGCCACCGGGCTTGCGAACAAAACCATCGCTACGGCGAGCAGGACCATCGCCGTTGCGAGAACTACTCGGCCGAGCCGGACCAGCCGACTTGCGGCGTAAATCGGGAATACGCGGTCCATTGATATTGCGGGGAGGAATCTCAGCCATCCCTTATGGTCGCACGCAAGCATCAAGGGCTGCACCCGGAACGATGAGCACCGGGATCCACGACAGATCCGGCACGCCACCCCCAGCCCTGTAAACTAACCACAGACCGCATGGACCCCAAATACATCCGTAATTTCGCGATCATCGCGCACATTGACCACGGCAAAAGCACCCTCAGCGACCGCCTGCTCGAGCTCACCGGCTCGCTGACCCAGCGTGAGATGCAGGCCCAGGTCCTCGACGCCATGGACCTCGAACGCGAGCGTGGCATCACCATCAAGGCCCACTCCGTCCGCATGATGTACCAGGCCTCCGACGGCATCACCTACCAGCTCAACCTCATCGACACGCCCGGCCACGTCGACTTCTCCTACGAAGTCTCGCGCTCGCTCGCCTCGTGCGAGGGTGCACTGCTGGTGGTTGACGCCACCCAGGGCGTTGAAGCGCAGACACTGGCCAACGCCTATCTCGCCATCTCCAACGGCCTTGAGATACTGCCCATCATCAACAAGATCGACCTCCCCAGCGCCGACATCCAGCGCACCAAGGAGATGATCGAAACCACCGTGGGCCTGCCTGCAGACGATGCCATCTGCGTCAGCGCAAAGACCGGCCTCAACGTCGCCGACATCCTCGAGGCCGTCGTCACCCTCCTGCCACCACCGCAGGGCGACGCCACCAAGCCGCTCCAGGCACTCATCTTCGACAGCTGGTTCGACCCCTACAAGGGCGTCATCGTGCTCGCCCGCGTCATCAACGGCGTTCTCCGCACCGGCCAGCGCATCAAGCTCATGAGCAACGGCAAGGTCTTCGACGTCGAATCCATGGGCGTCCTCACGCCCAAGGCCGTCGAGATCAAAGAGCTCTCCGCAGGCGAAGTCGGCTTCTTCGTCGCGACCATCAAAGACGTCGCAGACACCAAGGTCGGCGACACCATCACCGACCCCGCCGAGCCCGCCACCGAAATGCTCCCCGGCTTTGAAGACATCAAGTCCATGGTCTTCGCCGGCCTCTACACCATCGAATCGCACGAGCACGGGGCGTTACGCGAGGCGCTAGGAAAACTCAAGCTCAACGACGCCAGCTTCTCCTTCGAACCGGAGTCGTCCGTAGCCCTTGGTTTCGGCTTCCGCTGCGGCTTCCTCGGCCTGCTCCACATGGAGATCATCCAGGAGCGCCTCGAGCGCGAGTTCGGCCTTGACCTCATCACCACCGCGCCCGGCGTGCGCTACAAGATCCACCTCACCGGCGGCGCCATGGTCGAGGTCGAGAACCCCAGCCGCTGGCCCGATCCCACCACCATCGAGAGCATCGAAGAGCCCGTCATCATCGCTAAAATCCTCACCAACGAGGAGTACGTCGGCAACATCCTCAAGCTCGTCGAGGAAAAGCGCGGCAAGCAGCAGAACATGGAGTACGTCAGCGCCAACCGCGTCATGATCACCTACGAACTCCCGCTCAACGAAATCGTCCTCGACTTCTACGACCGGCTCAAGTCCGTATCCCGCGGCTACGCCTCACTCGACTACCACCTCAGCGGCATGTGGACCAGCCCCATGGTCAAGATGGACATCCTCGTCGGCGGCGAACCCGTCGACGCGCTCTCCGTCATCGTCCACCGCGACTTCGCCTACGAACGCGGCAAGGCTCTCGTCCACAAGATGAAGGAACTCATCCCGCGCCAGATGTTCGAGGTCGCCATCCAGGCCGCCATCGGAGCCAAAATCGTAGCCCGCGAAACCGTCAGCGCCATCCGCAAAGACGTCATCGCAAAATGCTACGGCGGCGACATCAGCCGAAAGAAGAAGCTCCTCAACAAGCAAAAAGAAGGCAAAAAGCGCATGAAGCGCATAGGCCAGGTAGACATCCCCCAGGAAGCCTTCCTGGCAGTCCTAAAAATCGGCGAGTAACCCGACGGGTTCCCGCTCCGAGCCACCCACCAGTCGGGTGCCCCATTCATGACAGCTCCATAGTCATGAGTGGGCCTTCGCGCAAAGCGCGAACCGGAAAGCAGTGGCCTTCAAGCCACGGAAACACCCCAATGCTCAAGAAGCCGGGCTTCAGCCCCGGCACCCCACTCCAAACATCCCGCAGGCCACCAATCCGGGTGCCCCATGTCTCGCCACTTAGACACGGGCCATTCGCGCAGCGCGCGACCCCATTCGGAAGGGCACGGCTTCAGCCGTGCCGATAAAACCCCACCCAAAACAAACGCGCGGCCAATGCCTTTGGAGGACGATGCAGTTTTTGCCGCGCGATCAGAGAATCTCGCGGCTGGCCCTGTCCACCTTCAACTCACCAGCAGGGTGAAAGACGAATCCCATCAGCCACCGCCAGAGCTCTAGTCGCGCATCCTTTAAGGGCATCGAACACGGCCTGCCCCCACGGATCCTCGCAGGCAGCGCGACCGATGTCGATCTCGCAAAGCAGAGCGGGAATCTTCTCCGCATCCACCCACGAAATGTCGATCTGCATCTGGCTGAGTTCTGACAAGATCGGAAAACCTGGCGCAAAGATACCTACGCCTCCTTCCAATAGCTCCTTCTGGAGTCGCTCTTCGAAGTCATGGACTCCGAGTGCTCTCCAAAAAGACAAGATGCCTATATGTGGGATCAGACCGCATGCATCTGCGTAACTCGTGCGCTTGCCCGAAAGCCAAACACGAACTACTGATTGCATGTTTCCGCGAACTTCAACCCCCATCTAGTGCCCTTCCTTCTGTTCAGGCCGGTGTCCCTATGGAACTACAGGATAGGACGTGGCGACCGAGCAACGATCTGCACTCAGGACAAGGTGATTTGAATGCAGTTCATTCCCGTTCACATCCATTCCAATAATGTCTTGTCTAAGCGACCGTGGCGACTGCTCACGAGGAGCACCGCAACAAGTACAGTAAGTACCGCATTCCAGAGGAGAACGAGACGGATCATGGATTGCAATCTCTAGGGCTCTGGTTCGACGTCTACGGCGACGTGGGAATTGGTCTCCCGTCGATCTGAACGCCGAATACTTGCGGTGCCTCAAAAGCAGGTCTTTGAACGAGAATTCCCCAGCCTCCCAGGGGATCTTCCTCAGAAAGCGGGGCCACCTGATCACTTCCCGTGAAGTATCCGACCGCGACGTTGCCACTTCTCTTCTTCGCATGGAAGAAGAGCGTCCCATAACCACGATCGTTCAGTGCGAGAGTCACTGCTCTTCGTCCGTTTGGATCGAACAGCGACAACCCTGCCGCAGAACCGTCCAAAGTCTCGCCAAACTCTGCGGTCACATGCCCCTCGTGATCCACAACCTCGACACGCCTCGCCCGCAACACGTCGGCTTGCGGTACGCTCGCCTGTAGTGGCGGCTTGGCTGAGCGATCGTGACGATTGCCCACCAGCAAGACCACAACAAGTACGGTAAGGACAGCATTCCAGAGAAGAACGAGACGGATCATGGATAGCAACCTCCAGCGACGAAATCACTGTCATTGTGCAGGTTGCAAAGAGCTTAGGGAATCACAAATCCACTGCACCGTTGGTCAGGCTGCCGGGGCATTCGCGCGAAAGCGCGAGTCTAAAATCCTCTCCGACTACCCAAAGCATCACGAATCGGGTGCCCCATGTCTCGCACCTGAGACATGGGAATATCGCGCGAGCACGATCCGGAGAAAGCAGTGGCCTTCAGGCCACGGAAACACCCAATCCTCCAGAAGCCGGGCTTCAGCCCCGGCACCCCACTCCAAACAGCCCGTAGGCCACCAATCCGGGTGCCCCATGTCTCGCCACTTAGACACGGGCCATTCGCGCAGCGCGCGACCCCATTCGGAAGGGCACGGCTTCAGCCGTGCCGATAAAACCCCACCCAAAACAAACGCGCGGCCAATGCCCTTTGGAGGACGATGCAGTTTTTCCCGCGCGATCACAGAATCTCGCGGCTGGCCTTGTCCACCTTCAACTCACCAGCAGGGTGAAAGACTAATCCCATCAGCCACCGCCAGAGCCCTAGTCGCGCATCCTTTAAGGGCATCGAACACGGCCTGCCCCCACGGATCCTCGCAGGCAGCGCGACCGATGTCGATCTCGTAAAGCAGAGCGGGAATCTTCTCCGCATCCACCCACGAAATGTCGACGTGCATTTCCTCAAGTCCCGACAAGATCGGAAATGCTGGCGCGTACAAACCAATGCCTTCTTCAGACAGCTGCCTATGTAACCTACCCTCCGCTCCTTCGCGCCGCACCCTAAGTGCTCGCCAGAAAGGTTGGATACCGATCTCAGGGATTACCCCACATACATCCGCGTAGCTCGCCTGCTTGCTTGAGAGCCACACCCCAATCACAGATTGCATTTCGCCGCGAACTTCAACACACATCAGAACCTTCCGCCCGCCCGAAGTGGCTTCAGATACACCAGCGCCTTCTCATCGATGGGTGGCTTACCCAACACCGCAGCGGGGCCGGAAACATGACTGCAGTGCAAGGTGTACGACTCAGCTTTCAGCGACCCGGTGTCAGGGATCTCACGGTGATCCGTTTCACGCGCCATCTGTGGCGGATGTCGTAAGGCTAAATGCAGGTACAAAGGGGAGACTCCAACCAAACATCTCCGGCGACGTAATCTCCCTCTCGACACCCGGGTGGAAGCGGCACCCCGAGAAGCGATCCCGTCTCCGATATTGCCGTGATCCCGAAATCAAGAACGCAGCAATCGTGTCGAGGGTCTTGTGAGATATAGATAACCTCTGCATTCACGCGATAACGGTTTCTCTCGACTGGAAACGCTAATCTTTCTCTCACCGTTGAGAGTTCGAGCACGGCCGCGCAATGAAATTCAGCCACCCAGGTGAACACCTCACCCACGTAGTGCTCCGCACTCCCATCCTCGATCACATAGCGCTGCAACTGCAGCTTCCAATCGAACCCCATGGCAAACCTCGTGATACCTAACGATGAGTGGCTGCCTGTGGCCGCGACCTTCCACAGTGGCGCTATGCCTGAGCTGTAGCGTTATTTGATTTCCGGTAGTGCCGTATCAAGGACAAGTCTCTTCGCGGAAAAAGCGCAAGACTTATTGGCTTCTAACTGACTATCCGTTGAGCTTCATTTGCTCCAAGAACGTTGATACATCACGTCTGTGAGCGTCGTCGACGTCTTTGTCCGTGAAGAAAATAGCGTGAAATTCATGCCAGCTGTGGTCTAGGTCTGGATTAAACGGGAATTTATCAAAAAAGAGATCCGGTACTCTGGCAGCAGATGCCTCGAAGAAAAAGCCGTCGATCAAAGCCGCCGAAAGCTGGTCTGTGACCGCCTTTAACGTGGCATTTGAGTGATTAGAGAAAACGACGTGGCCATATTGTTTGAAGTTGCCCGCATCCCGATAGAGATAAGAGAACTCGACATTACAAGCTGCGCTCATTGCAGAAAGATCTCCTTCCGGTGGTAGCTCAAGAATTCTGCGTCGGGTGGAAACTTATCGGGGAGCGAAATCGCCTGTCCTTCATACTGCGTAAAGGCAGATCTCAAGAATGCATTGTCATTACGAACGAGCGCTCTTGAAAGCAAGAGAGTGAAGTCTTTCGCCAAAGTGATAAGGCCAGCGTCGAAAGCCCGATCATGAATCGCCGAAAGACAAAGTCCGTTACGAGGGTTAAGCCTATTCTTAGTGTCAGCTTTCCAAGGAATGATGTGACTAGCTACCAGCAGTCCACGTAGATGCGTTCCACTGATACAGCATTTGTAGTCATAGGCAGACAGAACGCTTTCCCGAAACAGCGGCTGTCCAACTCGTATGCGAGCCATCGCCTCCCTCGTTTGTCCTTCGTAGCTGATTTCGCCCTCTGACGGTTCGACTATGGTTTGAACATCAGGAGAATTCTCCGAAACCCTATCTGAGGCCTGCTTTGCTACCAACCAGAACCGCTCCCAGTCGTCTGTCATCTCAAACCACATGTCTGAATCAGCCTTGGAAGCGCCGGTTAGCCCTTTACGGCCAGTAAGGTAGATGGCTGGGTCCAAACTGGCGATGTTTGTCAGCTTCATCGCTAGCGAGGATGGAGTTCTACCGAGTGCTTTCGAAATGCGGACGATATCGGGATTCTTTGAATGCATCTGACCAAACGGTAACTCGCAGTAAAGTTTGAAAGCTATCAGGAGTTGTTCGCGGGTCCACGAAACTCTCTGCATGACTGGCTCCATTCCGTTGTCCATCTCGTTGGCTCACTATAGATGCGCTTGGGCTCAAAGCCATCGTTCTCAGGAGTCTCGCAGCGAAAGCTATCGACTCCAGATCCATTCATCTCTAAAGAAGAGAGTCCGTTGGCATGCTATTTCGCAAAGAGCTCACTAAGAAGTCGGCACATCCACGCTCGCTTCGGGGCGTTCTCGCACCTCACTTGCGCTCAAACCTCGCTACGCAGCCTTACCCCTGCAACTCCAAGATGTAACATTTCCCATGACCAAACACGTCACCCGCGCCGCTCTCGCCCTTCTGCTCGCTGCCCCTTTTGCTGTACACGCCCAGGCGAACAAGGCCATCGACTTCAACCCGCAGATGCCCTTCTCGGACGCTGTTGTCGCCGGCAAGACGCTTTACGTCGCCGGCCAGCAGGGCCCGGCTACCAGCGGCCCCACGAAGGGCAAGCTGGACGGTCTTGCCATTGAGGAGCAGACTGCCAACACTATTGCTGCCATCCAGCGGCTTGTTGAGAAGGCCGGCTTCAAGATGAGCGACCTGGTCAACGTCACCGTCTACATCACGGACCTGAACGACGTCCCCCGCATGAATGAGGTCTACAAGAAGCTGATGCCCAACCCCAAGCCTGCGCGGGCTACCGTGAAGGTTGCGGGCCTCATCGGCGACGCGAAGATTGAGATCTCGGCCATTGCCGTGAAGCAGTAGCTCGCGCCCGGACGCGGACGGAAAAGCTGTCAAGCCCCCAAACCAGCCATCTCCAACAAAACACAAGGAGATAAAGTTGGCCGGTGACTTCTTTGGGATCGCTACAATTGAGATAGGCGCATCTCACGCCCCGTCGCCGGGGCATTCGGTGCGCCATGCCCTGTGGCGGCTAAGTCCTTTCGAATCTGATTTTTTGCGTGTAACCCGTGTCGAATCAGATTTTTGCCGATTCGGGAATCGTCAACCTGTTTCGAATCTAATATTTAGGGGAAACCGGGGGAGGGGGCCCCCCCGCCTGTCTGGACTCAGACGACAAACCGCTGCCAGGTGCTGGCAGCGGTTTTGCCTGTCGACTTCCGAGTGCCGAGTGCGCCGGCTAGACGAGGTGGTCGTCAACGCTCTCGATCTGCTGGTCGCCGTAGAACTGGCAGCCGAAGAGACGGAAGTCGCGGACGTTGTGCAGACGGAACTGGTTGGTGCGGACTCGGTGTGGCAGCCGCAGCCGGAAGAGATCGACGGTGTCGCAATCGACCACCAGCAAGGCCGGTCGAGGCTTCGGTGCTGCGTCGGTGATTGGGTCCGGCGCGGCGGTTGCGAACTCCACGTTGCTGACTTGCAGTCCGCGAACGTGGCGAGCGTAGAGCCCGCTCGCTGGCACGTCGCCGAACATGTTGGGCTCCGGATAGCCCTGCGGCAGCTCCTGCGGCAGGCCGTCCGGACCGAGTGCCGCCGGGCCGGCCTGTCCGAAGCCGCTGGATGCGAAGCCCTTGTCGGCCGCGTCCATCTTCACCACGGCGGACGAGCCCACGCTGCTGAGCGCAGCCGCGTGGAAGTAGCTGTCGCTGAGCTGGATGTCTTCCAGCGCGTGCCCAGGAATGCCGGCGAAGATGCTCGGCATCGGGTCCGCATCGTGGCTCGTAATGTTGCTCATCAGCACGCGCTTGAGCGTTCCGACAGGAATCTCCTTCGGCCCGCGCATGCGCGACTGCAGCCGCAGGAAGAGCGGCGCGCCGCGCACGCCACGCATGGTGATGTTGCTGAAGGTAACGTCTTCCAGCCGAGCGCCATCGGCCGTCTCCAGCGCGAAGCCGCGACAGTGCTCGAAGATGCAGTTGCTGATGGTGATGTTGAGGAAGCCGCCGTTCGACTCGGTACCGCACTTGATGCGGCCGTGCCCGAAGAACCGCACCGGATTGACGTGCCGCTTCCACGTGCCGTCCAGCACGGAGCCAAGCTGGTAGCCGCCGGTAACGAAGCAGCCTGTGACGGTGACGTTCTCGGTGGGCCGCGCGTAGCCCAGCGCGAAGCTGCTCTTCGGGCAGATGCCGTCGTCCCACGGCGAGTTCACCGTGCAGTTGCTGATGCGCACGTTGCGGCAGCAGTCCACATCGATGCCGTCGCGATTGGTGTCGATCTTGACGTTGTCGATGGTCAGGTTGTCGACGCCGGTCGCCAGGATGCCGAACCACCCGGCCTGCAGCATGGAGAAGTCGCTGAGGATGACATTGCGACAGTTCTTGAGCGCGATCGCCTTGTTGGCGACGCCGGGCTTGCCGCTGAGCGGAAGTTCAGCGTCGTCGTCGTGGCCACGGCTGAGGTTCTTGCCCCAGATCAATCCGGGGCCGAAGATGCCGATGTCATGCAGGTTCTCGCCCCACAGCAGCGAGTTGTGCCAATGATTGTGACCGTAGTCCTGATAAGGCTCGATCGCGGGATTCTGCGGCTCGGCAGCGTCGTAACCGCCCGTCGCGACGCCGTCTCGAGCGATGGGAGCGGCGAGGATCGTCGCGCCCTGCTGCAGAAAGAGCGCCACGTTGCTCTTGAGGCGAATGGAGAAGCACGCGTAGACGCCAGCCGGGAAGACGACGGTTCCGCCGCCAGCGTTCGCTGCCGCCTGGATCGCTCGGTTGACCGCAGGCGAGTCGATGGTGACACCATCGCCCGTTGCGCCGTATGTGCGGACGTTGAAGTACGCCTCGTGCGCTGCGGTTGCGACTGCAGCCTTGCGCGCCGGTGACTGTGCCAGCGCTGGCTGCGCCAGTGTGACCGCGCCCCCGGCTGCGGTGAGTCCGGCTCTGCGTAGAAACTCGCGACGAAACTCCTTCACGCGGCTGATCTCCCTTGCGAATGTGGTCGATAAGGGTCTGGCAGCGGGTATAGTTCGCGGCCGCGACAAACTCGCAACCAAGTGTAGCCGCAGCACGTGTGTTGTGAGGAATTGTCGCAAGTCGTCGTTAATCAAGTGACCCATTCTGCCTGCGCAAGCGTTGCGCTTCACAGAATGGCCGGGGTTGCTGTGGTAGCCTGAAGTCCGAAACCCGGCAGAAAAATCGCACAACAGCGGCTCTTCTGAACCGGCCTTTTATGCACCACGAACCGCAGAGAAAAGCGCGCCGCGTCCTGCCAACCAGAGGAAAGCCGCCATCGCCATGAGCAGTGCACCAACGGGCAATGTGTACGACCTGATCGTCATCGGTTCCGGACCCGCGGGACAACGCGCCGCTATCTATGGTGCGAAGTTGGGCAAACGAGTAGCGCTGATCGAGATGCGCGAAGTCGTCGGCGGTGCCTGTATCAACACCGGCACGATCCCTTCCAAGACCATGCGTGAAGCCGTTCTTCACCTGAGCGGCTACAACTACCGCTCGATCTACGGCATGAACTATCGCGTGAAAGAGCGCATCACGATGGCGGATCTCGCCTTCCGTGTGCAGCATGTCATCAAGACCGAGATTGACGTCACCGAAGCGCAACTGTCCCGCAACAATATCGACATGTTCACGGGCACCGCATCGTTCGTCGACCCGACACACCTGAAGGTGACGAACTCGCGCGGCGACAACGTCTACGAGTCGAAGAACATCATCATTGCCACCGGCACCAAGCCGGCAGCCAGCGACAAGGTGCCCATCAATGGCACCACCATCATCAACAGCGATCTTGTGCTGGATCTGAAGCAGCTGCCCAAGACGATGATCATCGTCGGTGGCGGCGTCATCGGCGTCGAGTACACCTGTATGTTTGCGGCACTCGGCGTTCGCTGCACGCTCATTGAGCGCCGTCCGCGCCTGCTGGAGTTTGCGGATCAGGAGATCGTCGAAGCGCTCAGCTATCACCTGCGCGACAGCCGCGTCACCATGCGCCTCAACGAAGAGGTGGAGTCCGTCGTCGAGAACGAAGACGGCACTGTGACCGCGCTGCTTGAGAGCAAAAAGAAGGTCCAGGGCGACGCGCTGCTGTACGCCGTCGGTCGCCAGGGCAACGTGGATGAGCTGCAGCTCGGCAACATTGGCGTGGAATCCGACAGCCGCGGTCGCATCCCCGTCGACAAGGATTACCGGACGAAGTGTCCCTCGGTCTTCGCCGTCGGCGACGTCATCGGCTTCCCGTCGCTTGCCTCGGTATCGATGGAGCAGGGCCGCATCTCAGCCGCTCGCGCTTTCGGTGACGAGAGCATCCTGTCGAACCCGAGCTTCTACCCGTACGGTATCTGGACGATTCCGGAGATCAGCTTCCTCGGCAAGACCGAAGAGCAGCTCACAGAGGAAGACGTGCCCTACGAAGTGGGCGTGGCCTACTACCGCGAGATCGCCCGCGGCCAGATCCGTGGCGACACGACGGGTCGTCTGAAGCTCATCTTCCATCGTGAGAACAAGTCGATCCTCGGCGTGCACATCATCGGCGAAGGGGCCAGCGAGCTGCTGCACATCGGCCAGGCTGTCATGGCGCTCGGCGGCAATATCGACTACTTCGTCGAGACCGTCTTCAACTACCCGACACTCGCCGAGTGCTACAAAGTAGCCGCCTTCAACGGCCTGAACCGCCTCCGTCGCGGCGACTGAGCCACCGAATCCGGTCCTCCTGCCCATGATGATCCCGGGCGGGAGGAACAACGCTTAGAACATCCGTTCCACGGGCGGATATGTCAGCAGCAGACCCAGCGCCAGCAGACTCAGAGCCAGCGCTCCTGCTGCTCCCATGCGGATTGGCCGTGTCTGCCAGCGCTTCCCCAGCACTGCCCAAACTGCCAGCCAGACCACAATGGCAGCCGTGCTGACGCCTGAGAGCGCGCCCGAAGGCTTGTACAGGTTGAAGTAAGCCGGCTTCAGCGCGCCCAGGATGTAGAAGACACCCATGGCGAATGAGCCGGCGCCTGCCGCCACCATCGCCGCGGCCACACCCCCCAGTCCTGGTTCAGATGCAGGTCGCATCAACGCACCTCCAGGCGAGCCACCGCATGTGGTTCCGGCACTGCTCTCGTACCCTCGGTCGGAGCTGCCTTGTTCAGGAAGGCGCCCACAACTGCGGGCACGGCTGTGGCCAGCAGAGCTGCGAGTCCGAAACCAAGCAGCGTCCGCCGCACCTCGGGATGCCTGCGAATCTCACCCGGATATCGCGCAAATACCCACGCCAGCATGGTGAACGCAATGGGCGCCAGGAACGCTACATGCTCCTTCCACTCCATACCAAGGGAGTGCAGCCCCGCCGTCTGCGCGGAAGCCAGCAGCAGCGACCGTGGATACGCATGAAGATCGGCCCCCGCGGGCTGAACGGCACGGTACCAGGGATAGACAATGTAGGTTCCTGAGAACACGGCCAGCCAGCCGAGCAACGCCGTTACCGCGAGATACGTCGACTCAAGCCGTCGGCCGCGTGCTGACATGGGTGCTGCGACCGGACCGTGCCAGGCGCGAAAAAGTTCCATCACCATGGCATAGGCCGCCAAAAGGAAGAAGCCGCCAAACAGCATGCCATGAACCACAGTCCAGGTGCCGCGATAAGTCATCCAATCCTCTGCGAGCCTTGATGGTGGGACAGAGCAGATTGTGCCATAAATGGGAAACGTCGCGGTGAACCTACCGTGACTGCTGCCCAGGGGCTACCCTGAAAGAGCTTGGAACGCAGGAGGGTCATGGCGCACGATCACGATCACAGCGGGCATGGACATGTGCATGGGCCCACCAGCGGTAAACGCATGTGGATCTCGCTCGTCGTCACGCTTCTGTTCTGTGCGGGTGAGGCGATCGCCGGTCTGATTTCTCACTCGCTTGCGCTGCTCTCGGACGCGGGCCACAACGTGAGCGATGCCGTCGCGCTCGGCCTTGCTGCGTATGCCGTCGCGGCCATCAAGAAGCCTGCTGCGGGGCGACACACTTACGGCTACATCCGCATCTCCACACTGACCGCCCTCTTCAACTCCAGCACCCTCGTCGTCATCGCGATCTGGATCGCCATTGAGGCCGTCGGGCGCTTCCGCCATCCGGAAGCCATCACGGGCAACCTGATGATCGGCGTCGCCTGTATCTCCGTGCTCATGAATACGGTCATCGCACTTGCTCTCGCGGGCGATGCAAAGCACAGCCTGAACAGCCGCGCCGCGTTCATCCACATGGCAGGCGATGCACTCTCTGCCGTCGCTGTCGTCCTCGCCGGCGTTATTGTGCATTACACCGGATGGCTCTACGCCGATCCGATTGTCTCGCTGATGATCGCTGTCTTCATCTTCTGGTCGGCGATTGGGATCGTCCGCGATGCCAGCGACGTCCTGATGGAAAAGGCTCCCAAGGGTCTGGATGTCGAAGAGATGGCCGCACGCATTGGTGGCATCGATCCCGTCTGCGGCGTGCACGACGTTCATGTGTGGACCGTGGGCGAAGGCCGCAATCTTCTGAGCTGCCACGTCGCTCTGCCTGCCGAATACACACTGCTGGAGACCACAGCGGTCGTGGCAAAGATCGACAGAATGCTGCACGACGACTTCGGCATCGAGCACGCCACCATCCAGCCGGAAGAGAACGGCCTGTGCAAGATGGCCCACGCACCCACCGTCTTCTGCACCATGGAAGCCCACGCGCACGCCGGTCACTCGCACTAGTCATTCCCCGAATTGGTGCAACGTAGGGGTGTTCCATCCCATGCGCGCTCCATGCGCATGAGTGGAATTTCGCGCGAGCTCGACCGCACCACCACCGTAAAGTTCGCGCACTACGCTCGAATGCCCCACCTTCCGCAATGAAGCGCGGAGAAAATGGGGCATCCGGGTTTGTCTTGTTCCGTTACTTTGAGAAGCGGAGCAGCAGCATCTCATGCCGCCGTAGCACGACCTTGTAGTCGTCCTTGATAGCGCCGAGGTCCTTCGCCGCCCAGACGTCGCGTGCCTTCATGCCGGTAGTTACACCCGCCTCTTTCAGGTGCAATGGGATACCGCGAAGGAACGTGGTGTCTTCGCCGAAGTTGATGATCGCGAGTGCGCGTCCACCATCGGCCAGAGGACGCGACCAGATCTGCACTGGTCCCTCCTGGTAGACGCGCTCTGCCTGACGTCCCAGCGAGTCCTGGTCAATGGCGATGACCTCACGATTGGTCAGGACGCCGGTGATCTCCGATGTCAGCTTGGTCAGGTTGTTGCCTGCCAGCAACGGCGCGGCGAGCATCGCCCACATGCCCATGTGCGTGCGGTTCTCATCCAGCGTCAGCTTGCCGTTGCCGACCTCCAACATGTCCGGATCGTTCCAGTGACCGGGACCTGCGTACTTGCCCAGACCGACGTTGCTGTTGGCGATGAGCGCGATGCTGGGGAAGTTCTCCTTCACGTCATCCGTGGTGCGCCACAGGTTGCCGCCCACCTCTGCGCCCCACTGCCATACGGAATCAAAGCCGTATTGGCAAAGGCTGTACACGATAGGCCGGCCCGTCTTCACCAGCGCGTCGTGCATTTTCATGTAGGCATCGCGCATCATCGCGTTCTGCTTCAGCTTGTCGTTGGGCGCATCCGCGTTCATCTTGGTGCGGAAGCCGCACAGGTCGTATTTCAGATAGTCGATCCCCCACGACGCATACAGATCGGCGTCCTGCTGCTCATGGCCTAGGCTCGCCTCGTAGTGGGCGCATGTCTGGTCGCCCGGTCCGCTGTAGATGCCAAGCTTCAGGCCCTTGCTGTGGACGTAGTCGGCAAGCCCCTTCATGTCCGGGAACTTTTCGTTCGTGTGCAGCACGCCGCTGGCATCGCGCTTGCCCTCCCACGTGTCGTCAATGTTGACGTAGACGTAGCCTGCATCGCGCATGCCGCTGGAGACGATCAGGTCAGCGGCCTGCTTTACATCCTCCTGCGTGACCTTGCCGGCGAACCAGTTCCAACTATTCCATCCCATCGGTGGTGTTGCGGCCAGCATGGGTTTGGACTGTGCGCGGGCAACCGGCAACAGTGTGACGAGGGCGATCAACGAGAGCGCGAGTCGGCGCATTTTGCTTACTCCAAAAGTGCAGATGAATGTCCGGGGAGAAGGATACGCCAGCGGCTACAACTTGCAAGTGGCGGGCCAAGGAGCGCAAGCCCGCGATATCCTGCTGAGCGAGAGGTGTCCCCTGGTACCGGTCAAACATTGCAGCATGCAGTACACAGCCCCGGGTCGCGTGAACCTGCTGGGCGAGCACACGGACTACACCGGCGGCCTGGTACTGCCCATGGCCATTCCCTTTGCGACGACCGCATCCATCAGCGCGGCAGACGCGGGCTACCGGTTCACCTCAACCGCCTTCGAAAACACGCGCGATACGTATGCCGGTGATGACACACCCAAAGCCAATGACTGGAGCGACTACCCCGTGGGCGTTCTGCGTGAGTTGCTGGCGCTGGGCCTTGAGGTTCCACCGTTCTCGCTGAATCTGGATGGCGATGTACCGCTCGGAGCGGGGCTCAGTTCGTCCGCCTCCATCGAGGTAGCAACCACCGTTGCCCTGCTGCACCACAGCAAGGCAAGCCTCTCCGCGCAGGAGATGGCGCTGCTCTGCCAGCGTGCGGAGAACCGATATGTAGGATCGCCGTGCGGCATCATGGATCAGTTCGTTGTGACCGCCGCTATAGAGGGCCATGCGCTTCTGCTGAACACGCGCGACCTGTCGTTTGAGCACTTGCCCATGAACTCCGGAGCACTTGCGGAGTGCAGTGTCGTCGTCGCGAATTCCATGGTGAAACACTCGATCGCCAATGGCGACTACGGCACGCGCCGCAACGAGCTTGAGGTGGGGCAGGCCGCCATCTGTCAGGCCTACCCGCAGGTGCGCGACCTCGGTGACGCTTCCATGGAACAGCTCGAGGCCTGCCGCTCCGCAATCCCGGCGGAGTCCTACCTGCGCTGCAAGCACGTCATCACTGAAAATGCCCGGGTCCGCGAAGCAGCCGAATCTATGAAGCGCGGCGATGCCGCAGCACTGGGTGATGCCATGAATCGGTCGCACGCGAGCCAGCGCGACGACTTCCAGGACAGTGTGGCGGAAATAGATTTTCTGGCCGCAACCGCAGTCACTCTGTACGGTTGTTATGGCTCCCGTCTCACAGGCGGCGGCTTCGGCGGCTGCACCGTAAACCTGGTCTTAACGACGGCGGCTGAATCGTTTCAAAGAGATCTCGCGTCGGCGTATCGTAAGCGTTATCAGATAGATGCGGAAATTTACCGATGCACCCCGTCCGACGGTGCAGTGGCACGCCTGGAGCGCAACGCGTGAACGACATCCTGCTGCAATCGCCCCACCGCCGATGGAACCCACTCAAGGCAGAGTGGGTCCTGGTATCGCCGCATCGCACACAGCGTCCGTGGCAGGGTCAGACCGAGGACATCGCAACGGCCTCGGTGCCGCACTATGACCCGGCCTGCTACCTGTGTCCCGGCAACCCACGCGCCGGCGGTGAGCAGACGCCCCAGTACGATGGCACCTTCGTCTTCACCAACGACTACGCGGCCCTGAAACCCGAAGCGCCGCAGATCGACCAGGACATCAACGGCCTGCTGCGCGCCGAGACAGAGCGTGGCATCTGCCGCGTCCTCTGCTTCAGCCCGCGGCATGACCTCACACTGGCGACGATGGAAGTGCCTGCGATTCGCCGTGTCGTCGACGTGTGGGCCCAGCAGGAAGTAGAACTGGCCGCACATCCCGAGATTCGCTACGTCCAGGTCTTCGAAAACCGTGGTGCCATGATGGGTGCCAGTAACCCGCATCCGCATGGGCAGATCTGGGCCACCGAACACGTGCCCAACGAGCCAGCCACCGAGACCCGCGCACAGATGGCGCACTTCACACAACACGGTGAGCCGCTGCTGATGGCCTACCTGCGCACCGAGCTGCAGCAACGCGAGCGCATCGTCGCAGAGAACGAGGCATGGGTCGCGCTCGTTCCCTTCTGGGCAGTGTGGCCGTTTGAAACGCTACTGCTGCCGCGCGAACACGTGACCTCCATCAGCGCGCTGAGCACATCGCAACGCGAGGGTCTCGCGGAGATGCTGAAGCAGGTGACCGCGGGCTACAACCGCGTCTTCGAAGCGCCCTTCCCCTATTCCATGGGCTTTCACGGTGCTCCATGCGATGACGAACCGCATCCCGAGTGGCAGTTGCACGCGCACTTCTATCCACCGCTGCTGCGCTCTGCGACGGTGCGAAAGTTCATGGTGGGCTTTGAGCTTCTTGGCTCACCGCAGCGTGACATCACGCCGGAATCCGCAGCGGCCACACTGCGATCCGCGATTGGCTAAAGCGCGTCCCGCTGAGACGTTTGTCTTTCAGCGCCCTACTGCACGTGACAGAGGTCGCTGGGTTTAAGTTCGGGAGCTTCGAATCAACAGGCTGAGGGCCCACGCCTTCCCAGCCCAGGGCAACGTCTTGGGTTATGCGCGACGCGCCGTGTGCGACAGTATCCCTCGGTGCGATCGAGCAGCACCGCTGCAGCCTACTTCGCTGCAGCCTGCTGATCAATCCACTTGGAGACGCGCGCATCCAGTACATCGAGGGGCATCGCGCCGCCGTCGAGCACTTCATCGTGGAAGGCCTTAATGTCGTACCTGGCGCCGAGCTTTGCCTTGGCTCTATCGCGCAGCTTGCGAATTTCAAGCTGTCCCATCTTGTACGCGAGCGCCTGTCCTGGCCATGCGATGTAACGATCCGTCTCCGTCTGCGCCAGGGCATCGTTCACGTCGTTCTCGTGCATGTATGCGATCACCTTTTCGCGTGACCACCCAAGATCGTGGATACCCGTATCGACCACAAGCCGCACCGCACGGAACAGCTCGGAGTTCAGGCGGCCATAGTCAGAGATCGGATCCTGGTAGAAGCCCACTTCCTTGCCAAGCTCCTCCGCATAGAGCGCCCAGCCTTCGGTGTATGCGGTGTATCCGCCGCGCAGCCGGAACTTCGGGAGACCCTTCAAGGTCTGCGCTACGCTGATCTGGTTGTGGTGTCCGGGCACGCCCTCGTGATACGCCACCGCCTCATCCAGCACCAGCGTGCGTGTGGTGGGATTGGCGACTGCCACGACGACTCGACCAGGACGCTTTCCATCGGGCGAGCCTGCGTTGTAGTGCGTAGCTTCGGCTGCGGCAAAGTCGGGAATAGCCTCGACCGTAACGGGAGACTTCGGCAGCAGGTTGAAGAGCTGTGGCAGCTTTGGCTCCATCTGGTGGATGTACTTTGCGAAGTCATCGACGATCTGTTCCTCGCTCGTCGGCTTCCACTTAGGGTCCGCATTGATGGCAGCGCGCCAGCTTGCCAGATCCTTGTAGCCCGCCTTCTTCGCAAGCACGGTCATATCTTCCGTAATGCGCTTCACTTCGCTGAGGCCGATGGCGTGCACCTGCGCCGGTGTCACCTCCAGCGTGGTCATCTGCTTCACCGCTTCTGCGTAGCGGCGCTTGCCATCCGGCAGGCTCTCGATGGAGAGCGCCGTGCGGCCCTTGGGCGCGTACTCCTCCCGCAGGAATGTCGCAAACTGCTTGTACGCCGGGAGAACATCCGTGTTGACCGCAGAGGTCATCGCCTCCGTGAGCTTCGCCTTATCCGCATCGCTGAAGCTCGCCGGAAATTTCTTCAGCGGCAAGAGGAACGGGTCGGCGGCAACGATGCCGTCACACTGTCCTGCAAGCTTGTCCGTGATGAGCTTCGGCGGCATCAGGCCATCCTTCAAGCCCTGGCGCATCACCTCGGCGGTCTGCTTCAACACACGCGGAATCGCATGCAGACGCGCGATGTAATCCTCGTAGTGCTGCACCGAATCGAACGGCACGGAGAGTGGCAGGTCAGCCAGTCCGGTGTGAACGCCGCTCTGCTGGTTCACCGGCATCTCGTAGTTCTTCAGGCTGTAGCTGACATCAGACTGCTCCAGGCGACGCACGAGCAACTGGTGCGACGTGAGGTCCGTGTCGTCCATGCCGGTGGTGGGGATAGCCTTCAGGCGTGCGAGAAATGCATCGCTGTCTGCGTGCTCTTTCGCGATGGCATCCAGCGACACCTCGGCCAGCAGCGCGTTGTAGCGGAAGTCTCCAAGCGAAGTTGCGCTGGTCGGATTCCGTTTCAGGTTCGCCTGAAAGTACTCCTCAAAGAGCGCGTTCTGTTGTGCAACGCGGTCTGCAACGGGTGCAGGCTGCGCAAGGGCCGGCACTGCGGTGCAGCAGAGAAGGAGAGCGGGAAGAAGTCGCATACGCCACAGGCTAGCAGTGATGTCTCCAGACAGAAAGTCTTTTGCACGAACAAGCGACGAGATGAAAAGCAAACGCTGATGGAAGACAATAGAGTCCATGAGCACGCTGCCACCCTTCCGTCTGCACCCAAAGTTTGAGAGCCGCACCTGGGGCCGCCCCGATCTTTCGCCCTGGTACCCCACTGCAGTGCCCCAAGGCGACGCAGCAGCAGAGCCAATCGGCGAGGCCTGGCTGACCGGTCCCGCCAGCGTTGCGAATGACGGCCCTTATGCCGGCATGACACTGGGGGCTATCGCAACGGAACACACGGCGGAACTGTTGGGTCCCGCATCCGCAGACGCGGAATTCCCATTACTGGTGAAGCTGCTGTTCCCAGATGCGAAGCTCTCTGTGCAGGTGCATCCCAACGACGAGGAAGCAGCCGCAATGGGCATTGGCCGTGGCAAGACGGAGTGCTGGTACGTCCTGGAAGCCGAGCCTGGCGCCACCGTGGCCTGCGGTCTGAGAGCAGGTGTCGCTGTCACCGACCTGCGCACCGCGATTGCCGATGGCACAGCGGAAGACCTGCTGGAGCATCTGCCTGTCGCCAAGGGCGACATGGTCTTCGTCGACGCCGGTACCGTCCACGCCATTGGACCCGGTGTCACGATCCTCGAGGTTCAGCAGACCAGCGACACCACCTATCGCCTGTATGACTATGGCCGTCCACGTGAACTGCATCTGGAAAAGGGTCTCGCCGTCAGCAAGGCGGACACACGGGCAGGCAAGATCGCGCCCAAGCCGATTGAAGTGGGTGGCCGCACTGGAACACGCCTGATCGAAGAGCAGTACTTCACCGTCGACAGCTTCCAACTGCAGGCCGGTGACACCATCGACCTGAACGACGTACTTGACGAGCCACACTGCCTGATGGCGCTGTACGGCGATGCGGAAGTCGTCAGCGACGAAGCACGCGTCCTGATGCCCGCAGGATCCTCCGTGATCGTGCCTGCAGGAACCACAGGCATCACCGTAAAAGCCGCGAGCGCGATGGAACTGGTGCGGGCGACTCCTTAGTAGTCGCCGCCCGGCGTGCCGCTTGCAAGATTCTCAAAGCGTGTGAAGTCGGAAAGATAAGCCATCTTCACGGTGCCGGTCGGACCGTTACGCTGCTTCGCGATGATGATCTCTGCCTGTCCCTTAATATCTTCGTTCTCGCGGTCGTAATACTCCTCGCGGTGAATGAAGCAGACGACGTCGGCATCCTGCTCGATCGATCCGGACTCGCGAAGATCGCTCAGCAGCGGCTTCTTGTCGCCCTGCCGCTGTTCACTGCCACGCGACAGCTGCGACAGCGCGACGACGGGCACATTCATTTCCTTCGCAAGCGCCTTCAGGCCGCGTGAGATCTGCGACACTTCCTGGTTTCGATTCTCAGGCCGCTTGCCGCCCGGGCCCTGCGAGGCAATCGTCATGAGCTGCAGGTAGTCGATCATGATGAGATCGAGCTGCCCCTCCTGCTGCTTCAGGCGGCGCACCTTCGCACGCATCTCCGTCAGCGTGATGCCGGGTGTGTCATCGATGAACATCTTGCTGCTCATCAGGCGGTCGAGCGCGTTGATCAGTTTCTGCTTGTCTTCCTTGGGCAGGAAACCTGTCTGAATCTTGCGCGAGTTCACCAGTGCTTCGCTGGCGAGCATGCGTCGGAGCAGCGATTCCTTCGACATTTCCAGCGAGAAGACCGCGACCACCTTCGCATCACGCACCGCGCAGTTCTGCGCAATGTTGATAGCCCATGCCGTCTTGCCCATAGAAGGGCGTGCCGCAATGATCATCAGGTCAGCCTTCTGCAGGCCGCTGGTCATACGGTCGAACTCGGTGTAGTGCGTCTCCAGGCCGGTGATCTCGCGGCCCTGCTCGTAGAGTTGATCGATCGATCCGAAGCTCTCCGAGACGATCTGCCCGACGTCAGAGAAGCCACGCTTGATGGCTCCCTCACTGATCTCCATCAGGCGGTTCTCGACGTCGCCCAGCACGTCCATCGAGATCTCGGTCTGGTCGGCGGCGCGGTTCATGCCCAGCTCGCATACCTGCATCAGCTTCCGCATGATGCTCTTGTCCTTCACGACCTGGACGTAGCTCTCAATGGCCAGGTGCCGCGGCAGATCCTCGGCAAGCGACATCACATACGGCCGGCCGCCTACCGCCTCCAGCTCCCTTCGCCGGATCAGGATTTCGGAGACGGTGATGAAGTCGATGGCATGGCCCAGCTCCGACAACTCCAGCATGGCACCGTAGATGCGGCGATGAGAGTCCAGCGAGAAGTCGTCTGCCTGCAGCTTTGCCGTAGCATCAACAACCGCCACGGGGTCGGACAGCATGGAGCCAAGGATGACGCGCTCCGTGTGAACGGAGGCTGGAAGTCCGTCGCGCTCGACGATCTGGAGAAATGTTGCCATATGAGAAACCTTCGAGACGACGCACCAAGGTGCGCCTGTACCTACTCAGGATAGGCGGTTTTGAAGCCGCCGACGCGAGGTAGAATATGCGTCGAATTCGGTGCACACACTTAGTAATGAACGACTTTTCCTGCGATCTTTCTTGATCTGAGGAAATCTTCTCGCGGCGCACGAGCGGGAGACCGGTGTGCGAGCATCGCGCAGCACTCTCACGGCACCGGACGTCTCTGAGGTATCGTGTTGGTCACGGAGGATTCCCTCGTTCATGTCCCAAAAAGATGCTTTGCCCATTCCCGCCGCCGCCTCGCGCGACCCTCGCTCGCTGGAGATTTTGCGCGTCTGGATCGCTGGCGGCGAGCAGCACGTAGCGCTGGCGTTCGGCATGTGGGAAGAGCCCTCCGCCTGGGGCGTGCTTCTGGCTGACCTGGCACGCCATATCGCCGAAGCACACGCTCAGCAGGATGACCAGGTGGATGCCGAGGACTTCCTGGAGCAGCTTCGCGGCGGCATGGAGGCCGAACTGGACGGCCCCATCGACGAGATCAGCGGCAGCGTGCAGTAGAGCCATTTCAGGAGGCGGTCGATGGCAGCACCCGGCAATTTGATCGGCTTTGTTCCCATCACAGACATGGAGCGCGCTATCGCTTTCTATCGCGACACCGTGGGCCTGGAGTTCGTGAAGGACGACGGCTTCGCGCTCGTCTTTCAGAGCGGCGACAACATGATGCGCCTGGTGAAGATGGCTGCGGTGACGCCAGCGCAATTCACCATCCTGGGGTGGCAGACGACCTCCATCGAAGACGACGTAAAGTCGCTGACGGCTAAGGGCGTCGTCTTCAGCCGCTTCGGCTTCCTGCAACAGGACGATCTCGGCATCTGGTCCGCACCGGGCGGCGATAAGGTCGCGTGGTTCACCGACCCGGACGGCAACATCCTCTCCCTTTCGCAACACGTCGGTTGACGTAAGAGCGGGTGCCCCACGTCTCGCCTTTGAGACGTGGTTCGGTGATCCCGATACTTTCTACGGAAGGCGAAAACCCACGTCTCAGAAGCGAGACGCGGGGCACCCCATTTTATGAAAGGCTCGTGCTACAACGGATGCATCCTTCCGATCCGGAGCCTCCATGCGCCTGACCCTGCTTGCACTTGTTGCGGTGAGTCTTGTCCCGTCGCTTTCCGCGCAGGCACCCATCCCGGTTCCCGCGAATCTTCCCATCCTGCCCGCGACACAGCAGGCAAAGATGGACGCTGATCTGCTGGAGATCGACACCCCGCATCTGCAGGCGCTGTATGCAAAGCGCAAGTACACCGTGGAGCAGGTGACCCGCTGGTACATGGGCCGCATCGCTCGCTATAACGGCATCTACCGGGCGGTGCAGACGGTGGACACAGCGGGGGCGCTGGCAACGGCGAAGGCTCTTGACGCGGGCAAGCCCGATGCGACGAAGCCACTGTGGGGCGTACCCGTTGTGATCAAGGCCAACAGCGCGGTGAAGGGCCTGATCGACACGGACGGCTGGCAGGGCTTCGCCCTCCCCGGTCATCAGTTTGTCGCGGATAAGGACGCGACTGTGGTCGCCCGACTCCGCGCTGCGGGAGCCGTGATCCTCGGCATCACCAACATGCCGGACTTTGCCGCCAGCGATACGAATCGCTCCACTGCCTTCGGCCGCACCGGCAACGCATACGATGTGCGCTTCTCACCCGGTGGATCCAGCGGCGGAACCGTAACCGCGGTAACCAGTAACTTCGCCATGCTCGGCACGGGAACCGATACCGCCAACAGCATCCGCATGCCTGCCGGCACGAGCTCTGTCGTTGGCGTGCTGCCGACGCGCGGCCTCACCAGCATCGCCGGGATTGCGCCGTTGGACTGGCTGCTGGACAACACCGGCCCTATCGCACGCAACGTGACGGACGCAGCGATTGCACTCGATGTCATGAGCGGCGGAAAATCGCCCGCCGATCCCCCCGACTTCCGCACTGTTGGTGAAGGTCGCACCACCGGAGCAGACTCTGCACAGCTCGGCCCCTATCTTCCTTATCTGAAGAAGGACGCGCTCAAAGGCAAGCGCTTCGGTGTTCCGGCCTTCATCCTTGCCGGCAACACGGGCTTCGGTGTCAGCCAGCCCGCGCGGCCCAACAACGGCATGCAGCCGGAGACGCGCGCCATGCTGATGAAGGCCATCGACCAACTGCGTGCAGCAGGTGCTGAAGTCGTGATCGATGACACGCTGCTGCCCGACACCTTCGCGCAGGACATCCGCAAGATCACCACGACCGCCTACCGGCTCGACGGTACCAATGGCTGGCTTTCGACGTTTGGACCGGCAGAGTATCGCTCCGCCTCAGCCTACGAAAAGGCTATCGGATCACTACTGCCTGCGACCATAACGGGCGTACCGAATCCCAACGCACCACCCACTACACCACCGCGTCCGCCCACACCACAGGTTGCACTCAAGGGCGACCCGAATGCTGACACGAACTACTTCACGCCGCAACGCACCGCACTTACCGAATACACGGCAGCGCTTGATCGTCTGCGCCTGGACGGGCTGGTCTACCCTAGTGCGCAGATGCCGCCACCCGATGAAACCATGCCGCAGAACGGCCAACTCAGCAGCGGCCCGCACAGCAACACCGGTTGGGTGAACCGCATTGGCGTGCCTGCGGTGGTTGTGCCAGCCGGGTTTTACGACAGTGGTTTGCCCTTCGGCCTGGAGATCAGCGCACGCCCATGGCGCGACGGCGATCTGCTCGGCTGGGCCTACGCCTACGAGCAGGCCACAAAGCTGCGCCGGCCACCGGTGCTCGTCGAGATCGGCCTGCTTCCAAACGCGCGATAAGCGCCGACCTATCGAACCACGCAAGATCGGGTGCCCCATACGTGGCAAAGCCATGTGCGGGATCCGTGAACCAACAATCCCACACATGCGCAAAAAGCGCGCATGAATGAGGCGCCAATATAGTGGCGCGCCCGGCAGCAATGAATCGGCAAGCAGAAGAGGCAGGAACCACGCCTTCGCGTATTCCCTGCCTCTTTGCTTTGACACGATGGAGGCGCGGGCTGATCTCCGCGCCATCCTTGGTTTGTAGCGTTAGAACAACACCTTCACAGCGAGCTGGATGCTGCGGTTATCAGCCGAGGTGCTCTGTACCTTGCCGAGTGTGGCAGGCGTGTTGATGTTGTTAGCGGGTGTGGAGAAGATACCGCGGTTGATGATGTTGTAGGCTTCCGCACGGAACTGCGTGTTGAAGCGCTCGTGGATCCGGAAGTTCTTGATGGCGGAGAAGTCGACCTGTGCCGTACCAGGACCACGACCCGTGTTACGCGTTACCCAACCCTGAACGATGGGAAAAGCGCGTGCTGAGGAGTTGTAGGTACCGTCGGCGTTGCGGGTGACGGTCGCGGCGACCGGGGAACCCGAATATGCCGTTGCATCGAACCAGTTGAAGGGCGAGGGGTTCTTTTTGAAGGAGCTGGCCACGGTACGACCGGGCGCAAGCCAAACGCGGCAGGAGATATTGCCCGCAAAGTTGCAACCGGAAGCGTTGATGCTGAAGGGGTAACCCGTGCGGAGCTGTACAGCGGGCTGAAGTGTCCAACCGCCGAGTAGAGCCGTACCGATCTTGCCCTGCGCGAACGCCTTGCCCTTACCGAAGGGCAGTTCATAACCGCCGGAGATAGCTGCGCGATTGCGAACGTCGAAGTTCGAGTACGAGTGATCGAAGGCCGTGTTGGTAGCGAAGGACGAGTCGTTGGAACCGGCCTCACCCGAGCTGTTATCCAGGTTCTTCGACCACTGGTAGCTGCCAAGGATGAAGAGACCGTTCTTGGCACGCTTCTCAACCTTGACGGAACCGCCGTTGAAATTGGAAGCGCCAAACGTTGTGCTGGTCAGGATGCCCTGGCCGAACTGTGTGTAAGGACGTGTGCAGACGGTGGGATTCGTGGGCAGGACAAAGGGGTACTGGATGCACTGGTTCTGGTCATAACGCTTCCAGAGCTTGTGCGTGTTGCTGCCGGTGTAAGCGAATTCCACAAGCAGGCCGTGACCCAGGTCCTGCTGCAGGCTCAGGTTCCACTCCTGCGTCAGCGGCCGACCATTGTCCGGACGGATGGAGAAGGGCGACGGAATCTGCGTTGCGGTGAGCGGGTCCGGGAAAAGATTGTTGGTGAAGACATTGCTGAATGCCTGCTGGAAGTACAACGGAGCTGCGTAACGCGTGAACTGCAGCTCGTTGGTGTTCAGGTTCTCGAGGTAGATACCGTAACCGGCGCGGATAACCGTGCCGGAGTTCGGCTGGTAGGCAATTCCGAGGCGGGGCATGAAGCCCTTCTTCTGCGGATTGACGATGCCGGGCTGGTAGGTCCGCGAGAAGTCGATGTACGGACGGTACGCTGCGGGGATGTTCGTCGGGATCTTGCTGAAGGTGATCAGGCCGGTGGTCGGATCAAGCGAGCCTTCCTGGCCGTTCTGCTCCACGAAGGGCGAGTTGTACTCCCAACGCATGCCGGCGTTGACGGTCAGACCGTGACCAACCTGCCATGTGTCGTTGATGAAGGCACCGTACGTGTTGTCGCGGTAGTGACCCAGCGTGGTGCCCGTGTTGCCATTGCACGAAGAGGTGCAATAACCGCGGGCGTAGTTTTCGAACTTCGTGTAAAAGGTGCCGGTGACAGGGTTGGTCTTGTTCGCGGCATCGCAAACGGTGGCGCTGCAGTTGTCGAAGGTTGCTGCGCCGCGAGCATTGTTGTCCGCGATCTGCCAAAGACGGCGGTTCTGAAACTGGAAGCCGGCCTTGAGCGTGTGCTTGCCCAGAACGTCCGAGATGGAGTCGCCGGCGCTGAGGATGTTTTCGTGACCGCCCTGGTCACCACCACCGTCGCCGACGTTGGTGAAGCCATTGATGGTGAATGCGGCGCGGCCGTTCTGACGCGGACTGTTCGCTGCGGTCAGGTTGCTGAGACCTTCCGCGACTGCCCAGTTGCCATTGGGCCCCTGGCTCTGCAGCACGCCGAGCGTGATGTTGTAGAACTCGTTCCAACCGACACGAACTTCATTCACGATCTTGCTGCCGATGACGTAGGTGTTGCCGAGCACGGCGTTGCGTCCCAGCAGAGGGTTTGAATTGCTGCTGCCGTTGACCAGCGGTGTGATCTGGCTGGAGTCGTAGTTAATGTAACGGCCAAAGATCGTGCTCTTCTGCGAGACCGTCCAGTCGCCACGGACCGTGTACTGGTTGTAGTTATCCGTGAACGGCGCGGTGAAGGTGTAGTTATTACCACCGGCGATGGTGCCCGTATCGCTGGCCACCGTGGGATACGTGGGGTTCAGTGCGATGGCTGCGCGGCTGGTCAGCGCAACAGTCGGTGCTGCGGTCGGCGTGTTGCCGCCATTCAGCTGGTTCTTCGTGGGGAAGAGACCGAGCAGCACGGTGTCACGCGACGAGCGCAGCCCCTCATAACCACCGAAGACGAACAGCTTGTCCTTGATGATGGGGAAGCCGAGGGTGCCACCGAACTGGTGACGCTTGAAGTCAGGCTTCGTGGGGTTGCTGGCGTAGGTCGCGAAGTAGTTGCGCGCGTCGAAGATGGCATTACGGGCAAACTCGTAACCCGATCCGTGGATCTGGTTCGTACCCGATTTAGTCACCATCGAAACGACAGCCTGGCCCTGACCGTACTCCGTGGAGAAGGTCGATCGCAGCAGGTTGAACTCCTGCAGCGTGTCGGTGTTGGGAACCAGCGAGAGCGTGTTGAAGCGGACCGAGCGGATGTAGGTGCCGTCAAGAACGTAGTTCGTCGAGCTGGCGCGACCACCATCAACGGTGATGTACAGCGAGCGGGATCCGCAGGCGGCGCAAGGATTTCCGGTCTGGTTTTGCTGTGCGGGCGAAACACCCGGCGCCAGCGTTGCCAGCTGGAGAACGTTACGGCCGTTCAGCGGCAGATCGTTGATCTGCTTCTGATCGATGACCTGGCCGACGGTAGCTTCCTGCGTCTGCAACTGGGGCGGCAGCGTAGAGACTTCTACCGTCTCGTCTGTACCGCCGACGGCGAGAACCACCGAGCCGTTGGCGCTCTTGCCGATCTCGACGTCGATCGCGGGAATGACAGAGGTTTTGAAGCCGGCCTTCTCGACGCGAATGGTGTAGCTGGAGGGCGGGATGTTGGCAATGGACCAGTCACCCTGATCATTGGTGATGGCTGTGCGCTCAGCCTTCGTGCCGTTGTTAATCAGGTGAACCGTAGCGCCGGGAACGGTGGCGCCGGTCTGGTCAGTAACCTTGCCGGCTGCGTCTGAACTGGAGCTGGCCTGGCCGTAGGCGGACGGGGTTGCGACGTTGAGTGCCAGAACTGGCACCGCAGCCATCAGGATTGCCAGGGATGAACGGCGCGCGGTGCGTACCGCTGCATGCCATGCACTCCCGGGAGAGAGAGCTTGTTTCTTAAACATCGGTGTTGCCTCCAAAATCGTCCTCATGTGAAGCCTTACCTACACCGCCTGTATTGCAGGGCGAACCCGGTAGTTTCCGGCTCGTGTGCAGGCAGGCGAGGCGCCGAATTTCGATCTTGCGCGACTGCCGAATCATCATTGAGACGATTCATTCTTTCGCGGTATTGCAATGCAAGATCTCAGCGACGGAGGATTATGCCATAAGCAAGCAATCGTTGAAAACCGGCGTAAAAAGTGGCATGAGCAACTGTCCCGTTTTTTGAGACGCATCAATCCGCACACGCACGACGGCGTTCCGCAGACTTGAAGTCACTGCGGAGTGAAGTAACAGATTTTCCCAGTATTGAAACGTTTCGACATGCGATACGACACTGAGGCTGCAGAAGTGGAGCCGTCGCATGATGCGAAACAAGAAAGCCTGACGGCCCCATGATCGGGGTTCGTCAGGCTTCTTCACGGCAGAGTCGAACGTGCTCTTCGACCTTTGGTGCGGGTTCAACTTTGGTTAGAAGGTCCCCTTGATGGCGAACTGCAGGCTGCGGTTATCCAACGAGGTTCCAGTGATTCTGCCCACCGCTGTTGGCGTGCCAAGAGCACCCGAGGGATTGTTAAAGATACCGTGGTTGATGATGTTGTACGCCTCAGCACGGAACTGCATGTTGAACCGCTCATGGATCCGGAAGTTCTTGATGCCCGAGAGGTCGAACGAAACAGTGCCAGGGCCACGACCGGTGTTACGCGTCACCCAACCCTGAAGGTTCGGGATGGGACGGGCTGCGGAGACATAGGCACCGGGAGTACCGGTGAAGGTTGCCACCGTTGGTGACTGCGAATAGGCCGTGGGGTCGAACCAGTTGCTGATCCCACGGTTGGCCTTGTAGGAACTCGCAACCGTACGGCCGGGAGCGAGGTAGACGCGGCAGGCGATGAAGTTCGCGAAGGCACAGCCTGAACCAGCGATGTTGAATGGATACCCCGTGCGCAATTGAACCGCCGGCTGCAGGCTCCAGCCACCGGCCAGCGCTGTACCAACCGGGCCACTGAACATCTTGTGTCCCTTGCCCATCGGCAGTTCGTATCCACCCGAGATGACCGCACGATTGCGGACATCGAAGTTGGAATAGGAGTGATCGAACGACGTCGTCGTCGCGTAAGACGAATCGTTTGCACCCGCCTCACCCGAGATGTTGTCCAGGTTCTTCGACCACTGGTAGCTGCCCAGGTAGTACAGACCGTTCTTCGTCCGCTGTTCGAGTTTGATCGAACCGCCGTTGAAGTTCGCGGAGCCTAACGTGGAGCTGGTAAGGATGCCAGGACCAAATTGCGCGAACGGGCGTGTCGTCAGATTCGAAGCGATCTGGAACGGGTACTGGATGTACATGTTCTGGTCGTAGCGCTTCCACATGTGGTGCGTGTTGCTACCCGTGTAAGCCATTTCCATAATGACGCCATGCCCCAGATCCTGCTGCAGGCTGACATTCCATTCCTGCGTCAACGGCTGCTTGTTGAACGGGAAGATGGAGAACGGAGCGGGCAGGGTCGTGGACGTGGTTGGATCCGGATACAACGAAGGCTGGTTGACCGGCACGCCGTTGTTAAAGTAAGTGCCGCCGTTAACGAACTGGTTGTTGAACGACTGCTGGTAATACAGCGGCGCAGCGTAGCGGGTGAACTGCAGTTCGTTTGTATTCAGGTTGTCGAAGTAAATGCCATAGCCGGCGCGAACGACGGTTCCGGGATGTACCTCATACGCCAGACCAACGCGGGGCATGAAACCCTTCTTGAAGGGCTGGATGATACCCGGCTGATAAGTGCGGCTGAAGTCAATATAGGGACGATACGAAGCGGGGATGACCGCCGGTATTTTTGTAAAGGTAATGAGGCCCGTACCTGGATCAAGCGATCCCTCGAGCTGATTCTGCTCGTGGAAAGGCTGGTTGTACTCCCAACGCAAACCAAGGTTGGCAGTCAGGCCATGGCCGATGTTCCAGGTGTCCGAGATGAAGGCACCGTAGGTGTTATCGCGATAGTGGCCAAGGGTTGTGCCCGCGTTGCCGTTGCAGCCCGAGGTGCACATGCCTCGCGCGTAGTTTTGGAACTTGTTGTAGAAGTAAGTCGTTCCGTTCACAACGTAAGTCTTCGTTCCAACAGGGCAGTTGCCCACTGAGGTCACGTTGGTTGGATCATTCGGACCAGTCGGCGTGTAGCCTGCCGCATAGGTCGCCGGGGTGCAGTTATCGAAGGTCGCAATCCCTCGAGAGTTGTTATCGGCAATCTGCCACAGTCGGCGATTCTGGCCCTGGAAGCCCACCTTGAGTGTGTGCTTGCCGAGTACGTCGGAGAGCGTGTCACCAACACTCAGGATGTTTTCATGGCCGCCCTGGTCACCTGAGCCGTCGCCTACATTACCAAATCCAGCAATCGTGTATCCAGCGCGACCGTTCTGCCGTGGGCTGCTCAGTGCTGTCACATTGCTGAGGCCTTCCACGGCTGCCCAGTTGGTGCTGGAGTTCTGCAGCACGCCAAGCGTGATGTTGTAGAACTCATTCCAACCAAGACGGACCTCGTTCACCAGCTTGGAAGTGATGAGATAGGTGTCGCCCAGCACAGCATTACGACCAAGCAGCGGGTTTGAGGTGGAGCTGCCCGTTGCAGTGGGCGTTACCTGGCTTGCATTGTAGTTGGCGTAGCGGCCAAACATGGAGTGCTTGGAGGTGAGCGTCACATCGCCGCGAACGGTGTACGAGTCATAATTATCCGTGAACGGCAGGATCAGGGCATAGTTGTTAGCCCCATTGATGGTGGCAGCGTCGCTGGTCAAAACCGGATACGTCGGGTTGAGTGCCCGTGCCACCGAGTTTGTCACAGTTAAGCCGGCAGGGTTGGTCTTGCTGTAACCAATCGGCGTGCGGTACTGCTGCGACGGTGTAGACGGCAGCGCCTGGCTGCTGGTCGCATCCCATGTGCCGTTCAGCTCGTTCTGCGTCGGGAACAATGCCTGGTTGACCGTGGATCGCGACGACCGCTGGCCTTCATAACCACCAAAGATAAAGAGCTTGTCCTTGATGATGGGACCGCCAAAGGTGCCACCAAACTGGTAACGATGGAAGTCCGGCTTGGGGCCCGTAGAAGGAGGTGCGAAGTAATTCCGGGCGTCAAAGATGCCGTTACGCGCAAACAAGTAACCAGACCCGTGAAGGCTGTTCGTACCGGACTTCGTCACCATCGAGACAACCGCCTGCCCCTGGCCATATTCGGTTGAGAAGGTCGAGCGAAGCAGGTTGAACTCCTGCAGGGTGTCGGTGTTCGGCAACAGGGACATGTTGTTGAAGCGAACCGAGCGAACATACGTTCCGTCGAGCACGTAGTTCGTGGAGTTACCGCGGCCACCGTCGACTGTGATGTAAAGGTTGCGAGAGTTGGAGGCGGTGCCGGTCTGCGCCGGTGCGCCTGTCTGTCCAGTCTGTGGTGGTGAAACGCCCGGGGCGAGGGTCGCAAGCTGGAGGACGTTACGGCCATTCAATGGAAGATCGTTGATCTGCTTCTGATCGATGACCTGTCCAACTGTCGCTTCCTGCGTCTGCAACTGTGGCGGCAGCGTGCTCACTTCAACGGTCTCCGTCGACCCACCTACCTGCAGCGTCATGGAGCCATTCGCGGTCTGACCGATCTGCACATCGAGCGATGGAATCGTGGAGGTCTTGAAGCCCTGCTTCTCCACACGTACCGAGTAGTTTGCAGGTGGGATGTTTGGAACGGACCATTCGCCGGAACCGTTGGTCTGGGTCGTACGTTCGGCCTTCGTACCGTTGTTGATGACGTGGACGGTGGCTCCAGGCACAACCGCGCCGGTGATGTCCGTGACCTTGCCGGCAGCGTCGGAACTGGAGCTGGCCTGGCCGTAAGCCGCAGGCGACAGGACACCGACTGCTGCAAGGGGCAATGCAGCCAGGAGGAGAGCCAGAGAGCTGCGGCGCGCCGTGCTCCGAACAGCGGAACTCCACGATGAAGCGGTCTCGTGTGATGGCGAAGGACTCACGGCATGGCCGCCGGTCCGTTTCGCGCGTTGGTGCTGAGTGATTTCCAACATCGTTGTGCCTCCAAATTTTTGCTGCTCGCGGACTTTCATGAACCCGCTTTCGCAACCCGGGGCGGGAAAGTTTTGAGACGTTTCACTTCGCACCGGTACAGACCCGTCGCTTCCGGTCCCCTCCCGCGCCCGCAGATGTTCCGGTTGGAACGTTCAACGCGCATTTCGTGGGATCTTCTCGACGGCGGGCCTTATATCACACGGAAAAATTGAAAAGAAACAGTTATTTTCCGGTCGGCACCACGCGTAACCTGCTGTTGTGCAATGCGATACGCACTTTGCGGCTTCACAATAACGATTCATTTCGTACTGCGAAATAAGTTGTGAAAGTCCGTTCACGGGCGCTGGTTTTGCTCTGCAAAATGTGCCCGACGTGTCAGGCGCGATGTTGCTCGCCGCCCCATCCGTTCCCGCAGTCATGCGCTCGAGACCGCCGATGAGATCTTTCCCGTGTCTGCCGGGAAGCACATCGAGCGGCCTTCTCGTGGCGAGAGGCCGCTCGATGGAGTCACTCTTTGGGCGCAAAAAAAAGGGGCCCCGCAGATCGCGGGACCCTGTGGAGGTGTTGCTTCTGAGGGCTTAGAAGGTGATCTTTCCGCCCAACTGGATGATGCGTGCGAAACCTACCGTGTTCGTGATGTTTCCCAATTGGGTGGCACCCGTATTACCGCCTGTAACGGTCGGTGCTGCATTGATGCCGTTCTGACTCACGATCAGCACGGTATTCGGCGCGTCGAATTGTGGTGTGTTGAAGGCGTTCAACGCCTCAGCACGGAATTGAGCTTTTACGTGTTCCCCAATGGAGAATGACTTGTTGATCGATACGTCCGAGGTGTTGATACCCGGTCCGCGGCAGGGCAACAAGCGTGGCGCCGTACCGAAGGTGAAGGGTTGCGCGGCTGAGAAGGCATTCGCGTTCAGGTACTTGGGCAGCACGCCATAGGCCGTGTTGCCCAGGCGACCCTGAGGACTTCCGCTGCGGCAGGCATCATGCGCATCGCCCACCAGGTTCGGACGCTGTGTCGCACCACCGAAGCCCGTGACGCCGCGATCGCTGTTCATGTTGGTCTGCGAGATGGGCAGCGGCACGCCGTTCTGCATGATCCACTCGTCGTTGATCTGCCAGCCGTTGATGGCCTCGTCCACCAGACGGTTCACGTGGCTACCAATTAGTTTGCCGCGACCGAACGGCAACTCGTACGAGATGGCTGCGGTGAAGCGGTTGGGTACAGAGCTGAGCGCGCGGGAGTATTCCGCCTTCGGGTTAAAAACATCCTGAGGTCCGCCAGCCGAATAGATCTGCGAGGAAGCGCTCCACAGATTGTCCCAGTTGGCAGCCCAGGTGTAGGTGCTAAGAAGCGTGACGCCGTGCGACATCCGCTTCTGCACCTTGACGGCCATCGAATTGTAGTTCGAGTAGCCGTTGGAGCCGTTGACGGTGACACCGGTGAACTGTGGGAAGGGCAGCAAAAGCTGGGCGCGCCGGACGGTTGGGGTCAGGGATGTGGCGTAGTTGGTTCCGCCAGAAGCGACCGAGGCCACGTAGTAAGGATTGGTCACGGTCGTTGTCAGGTCCGTTCCAGCAACCTTGGCGGCGGAAAGCTGCGAAGCCGATGCCTGGTCAATGTTGTAGGAGTTTGCGATGTTGCGGGAGTGAGCGCCAACGTAACTCAACTTGAAGACGAAGCCGGCCGGCAATTCCTGTTGAATGTCCGCCGAGTATTGCTGGACGAATGGAAAGCGGCGAGCGAAGTCCTGCAGCGTGGCGAGCGAGCTCCCCAGGCTTGTGAGCGGTCCGAGGCTGTTGCCCGATGGCGTGATGAGACCGGTCGGGAACGGTGTTGACAGGTACGCCGCCGAGCCTACCTTCGTGCCGGCTGCGGCGCCTGAGACGAAGTCGACCGGCGTGTAGCTGGTCGTCTGCGCATAACCGATCGTTGGGTTCACGATGCCGACAGGCGCGTAGAAGACACCAAACCCCGCGTGAAAGACTGTCTTCGGCAGCACCTGATATGCGATACCGATGCGCGGTGAAAACTTCACGTGGCTCAGATTGCAGCAGTGAGTGGGAGCGCCGTTTTGACCGGCATAGCGAAGACCACCCTTTGCCGTGCCAATGGCAGAGCCCGGGATCGCATAGCTGATGTTCTGGTCGAATCCGACATTGAAGTTGTTATTGCGCTCCTTCTCGCCCAGTTCGTACTCATAGCGCACACCGACGTTCAGTGTGAACTTCGAGGTCAGACGGACATCGTCCTGCAGGTAGACCGCATGATAGTTCTCGACGAAGCTGTTGGCGATGGCGGTAACCTGCGCTGTTGCCGTCGCAGGCAGGCCCATCAGGATGTCCGCATAGGCATACGGTCCCGACACGGTACCACCTGTCTTGTTGGAGTAGGCGCCCGTGAAGTTGAAGGTGCCGCCGCCATTGGCCGTCGAGGGGTTGTATGCGCTCATCGCACGGAAGACATAACCAAACTTCACATTGTGCTTGTTCAGCGTCTTGGTGAAGCCCACAACCAGGTTGCGTGAGAAGTTGATTGTGGGACCGCTGTTGGATGCGCCGAGGCCGATCGACCCCATGCCGATGTTCGAAATGCCGATGGACGGAAAGGTTTTCGATTGGAACTGGTTTACCAGGGAAGACGGGAAACCCGAGCCGCCGAATCCGCTGGTGGCGTCGAAGCCGGTAGACCCCTGCAACGTGCCGCTGTAATAGCGGTTGAAGCCATATCCAACCGTCAGCAACAGCGTGGGGCTGATGGTGAAGGTGTTGTTCAGGGCCGTCGCGTCGTTGTAACGCAGGAGCTTCTGATTACGGCTCGAGACGAGAACACCGATCGTATCGCCCGTGGGCTCCTGCGTCGCCAGGTGCACATAGGAGCTGGATGCCGTCCACCACGGAGCGAAGGTGTGGCTCAGCTTTCCGCTGTACATGTCGGAACGAGTCTTGAACGTTACGTTGTTGGTGAAGTTATTCTGCGGGCCGGCCAACGCCGCGGCATATCCGATATTGCTCTGCGGTGCCGGAAACTGATTCAGAATGTATTTCCCAATGGGATTGATATACGACGTCGGGATCACATTCTTTGTGCCGGAGGTGCAATCGCCGGCGCTAGTAATCTGGCACACACGGTTGGAACCCGTGGGATTACCCCGGGTCGGGTCATACAGCGTGATGCCGTCGCCAGAGAAGTCGCCGTTGCGTTCTGCCGCCGTGGGCAGAAAGAATGCCGTGGTTGCACCGGTCAGCGGCTGTGCCTGTCGGTAACCTTCTTCTGTCACCCAGAAGAAGGTGTTATCCAGCCATTTGATCTTCTTCATAAAGGGCAACGGACCACCGAAAGCGCCGGCGTACAGGTAGGTCGTGTTGTCCAGTGTGGCGCCCTTAAGACCGGTGGTCGCGTTGGCCGGATTGAACCATAGGTTGGCAGACCAGGGTGTCTGGCGCGTCTCGCCGTAAAGCGAACCGTGATATTGCGTCGAACCTGACTTGAGCGAGGTGTTGAAGATACCGCCACCGGTCCGGCCCGCCTCAGCATCGTAGGTATTCACCTGCACTTTGGCGTCAGACACAGCCTCAGGTGAGGGAATGAAGGTGACACCACCCGACGATGTCGAAATGGGAATGCCGTCGACGACGTAGTTATTGGACCCAATGGGAGCGCCGGCCAGTGAAACTTGTGAGAGGCCCGTCTGATCTTCCGCGCGAACATAACGCGGATCGCCTGTGGTGACCACGCCGCTGTCGAACTTTTCAAAGATGAATGGATTTCGCCCCAGATTCGGCAGGTCCTGAATCTGCTGTTCGCTGAACAGTTGTCCACCGGAGGCACTTGCGGTATCCAGCAGTGGCGACTCCGCAGTCACTTCGACGGTCTCTCCGGATGCGCCGATCTGCAGCGAAGCATCGATGGTAGTGGTCGCACCGAGTTCCACGCGAAGGCCGCTATCCTCGTAGGTCTTGAAGCCCTTGTCCACAACGGTAATGCGATAGTTGCCGGGATCGACCGCACTGAAGACGTAGTCGCCTGCGTCGGTGGTATGCGAGGAACGCTCGACCTTCGTATCAAGGTTGGTCAGCGTTACCTGCGCGTCCTTGATATGGGCTCCCGTTCCGTCCTTGATCTGACCACGAACGGAGCCGTAATTCGTTTGCGCAAGCGCGCCCGGGGCGCTTGCAAGCATCACTACAGCGGCGACGGCCGTTGGTACTAGCCGAAGCCCTGAGAACGAAGATCTCATCTACTGCCTCCTGAAAAGAACAACTGAAACAAGGCACAAAACCGCGAACACACTGTGCCACTGGGTGCACGCGCGACATCAATCGAATCTGGAACACGAATGGGCTACCGCCTCGCGGAATGCCATCTCTGCGAAGAGACGACGGTGCAAGCGCGCGGAAGAACCACATGCGGGAACGCTGGACTGTCAGAACGAAAAACGATGAAGACGGAACAACTGCTACGGCGTACGACGTTGCGCTGCGGGCCGCCTCGGCGAGACGGCATGGACATCAGAGAGAACTGACTGCAGTGACACGTTTGGAGCAGGTGAGACCAGCACTGGAGATCGTTTCCCAGGCCCGTATTTCCTTGGGCTGGAGAGATTCAGATGTTGGAGTAATGCGAACGTAACATTGCGCCATGGGCGTGTCAAAGATAATTGTGCGTGGTTGCAAAACGCCCGGGCGATAGTCGCGCATCCACTCTTCCCTGCTGCTGATAAGGGTTTCCCAATTTAGGTTGTTTACCTAACTATTGGCGGCAGCGGGTGCTCCAGACGGTGATCGAAGTCCACGCGACCTCTCTGAGCGAATACAACGTGTCGACGCATCGCTTCTTTGCGCTTGCCGACACACAGGGGAGAGCGGGGCTGGACGGCCGAGGCACCCGAACGGTGCGCAGGAGTGCGTTTGTGCGGACCTGGGGCACAGAGGTTTATGGTGGTATGACCACCGGACCTGCGGTGGCAGTGAATGCTCAGTTTTGAAGGACGACCCAATGGCCCTGCTGCACGATGACCGGCTGTTTCCGGCAGACCCCACTACCCGCGACATCGCACGCCGGCTGTATGCGACGGTGCGCAACCTACCGATCATCAGCCCGCATGGTCACACGAATGCCGGCTGGTTCACCTCGAATGAGGCGTTCCCCGATCCTGCGAAGCTCTTCATCCAGCCCGACCACTATGTCCATCGCATGCTGTACAGCCAGGGCGTGCGCCTGGAAGAGCTGGAGATCGGCAAGCCGGTGATTGAGAATCCGCGCGCCGTCTGGCATATCTTCGCCAAGCACTACTACCTGTTTCGTGGCACGCCGTCGCGCCTGTGGCTGGATTACGCCTTCCAGGAGCAGTTCGGCATGACCGAGCGCCTGAGCGAAAAGACCGCCGACCTGTACTTCGACACCATCAGCGAGAAGCTGGCAACGCCGGAGTTCCGGCCACGCGCGCTGTTCGAAAGCTTCAAGATGGAAGTGCTGGCGACGACCGATGCCGCCACCGATCCTCTGACGGACATTCAGACCCTGCGCGCAGGCGACTGGAAGGGCCGCATCATTCCCACCTTCCGTCCGGACTCCGTGGTCGACCCTGAATTTGCAGGGTTCCTCGAGAACATCGACAAGCTTGGCCAGATCAGCAATGAAGATACCTCTTCCTGGAAGGGATATCTCAACGCCCTGCGCAAGCAGCGAGAACGCTTCAAGTCCCTCGGCGCGACGGCCACCGATCACGGCCATCCTACCGCTCGCACTGCCGACCTGGATGACGAGGAGTGCGAGGCACTCTTCGCCACCATTTTGAACGGCGATGCCGACGAAGATGACGCCGAGATCTTCCGCGCGCAGATGCTGACGGAGATGGCGAAGATGTCGGTCGAAGACGGCCTCGTCATGCAGATCCACCCGGGCAGCATGCGCAACCATAACTTCGAGATCTTCGAGAAGTTCGGCCGCGACATGGGCGCGGACATCCCGACGGCAACGGACTATGTGCACGCGCTGCAGCCCATGCTCGACATCGTGGGCAATGAGCGTGACCTGACGATCATCCTGTTCACGTTGGACGAGACCGTGTTCAGCCGCGAGCTGGCGCCTCTGGCGGGTCACTATCCCGCGCTGCGACTGGGACCGCCGTGGTGGTTCCATGACAGCTTCGAAGGCATGATGCGCTTCCGCGAGACAGCGACCGAAACCGCCGGCTTCTACAACACGGTGGGCTTCAACGACGACACACGCGCCTTCCTGTCGATTCCGGCACGGCACGATGTGGCTCGCCGTACGGACTGCGCGTTCCTGGCTCGGCTGGTAGCGGAGCATCGTCTGGATGAGGACGAGGCCTTCACCCTGGCGCAGGATCTGACGGTGAACCTGGTGCGAGCGGCTTACAAGTTGTAACGCGCGATCCGATCACTCGCCATTCGCGAGGAGTTTTGGTGCCCCATTCTTTTGCAGCTTCATCGCGAAAGAATGGGGCAATCGGCTTCTGCTCAACCGGCTTTACGCTACCGGCTACTACGCATCCCAACTCTCACGCCTCAACGGCTTACTTCGCAGGCTCTTTGGACTTTGCCAGAGCCCGCGTCGTCTTCGCCGTCTTTTTTGCAGCAACTGCCGGCTTGATCCGCACCGGCGCCGTGGCTTCCTTTTTCTGGGCATCCTCCGCTTCCATCAAATGCCGCTCCATGGCAGCACGCGCGGCGCGGGCGTTGCCGGACCGGATGGCGCGATAGACCCCGCGGTGCAGCGCGGTGGTGAGTGCCAGATCAACCGTCTGTTCGGCGTTCGCGCGGCGAGCGGCATACAGCGCGCCGGTGAGGCTCTCCATGATGGCCGCGAGGATGCTGTTTCCTGCGGCCTGCGCGATGATGCGATGAAAGCGGACGTCGTGGATCAGATAGTCCTGCGGCGTATCGACAGTCGCGTCCATCTCCTCAAGCTCTTCTGCCATCTGCGCCAGGTGCCGCTCGCTGATGCGGTCCGCGGCCAGCGCGGCCAGGTGGCCCTCCAGCACGCGGCGCGCTTCGAAGAGCTGCCCCATCTCGTACCCGTGAAGCGCATCCAGAAACGGCAGGGATGCTGCGCCGAACTGGGTCGGCGACTCCGACAGGAACGCTCCAACGCCATGCCGCACCTGCAAGAGGCCCATGGCCGCCAGGTAGCCGATCCCCGCGCGCAGGCTGCTGCGGCTGATACCGAGCGTCCTGGCGAATTCACGTTCCGGCGGCAGCTTGTCGCCCGGCTGTAACGTGCCGTCTTCCAGCAGGGTTCGAATCCGCTCGACGACGCGCATGGTCATTTGGCGGTCTTCCCCGGTACTTGCAATCTGGAGGCTGGGCATATCAGCCAATTCTGCACAGACCCGCCGAAAAAGGGAAGGAAGACATGCCGCAGCGTTGACAGTGGAATGAGCGGAGGAATACATCTATAAGGCAGTGGTCGGACCTCTTCACGCTCACGGGACTTTCTGGCAGGCCTGATATATGCTGCCGACGGCTTCCGATGTAAGCCTGTGCGGCACGCCAAACATGCAGTTTCCCGGAGCGCTGTGAGCACCCTCGAATCGACACGCGATACGTATCTAGAGACGCGCACCAGCAACGTTCGGTGGATGGTGTGCATGATGCTGTTCGTCGCCACCACCATCAACTACATGGACCGCCAGGTCATCGGCATCCTCAAGCCCACGCTGATGCATGACATCGGCCTGACCGAGCAGAACTACGGCTACATCATTGCCTGCTTCCAGGTCGCCTATGCGTTGGGACTGCTCGCCGCCGGCAGACTTGTAGACAAGCTGGGTACGCGCCTCGGCTATGCGCTGATCATGGGCATCTGGAGCCTGGCCGGCATGGCGCACGCACTTGTGACCACGGCGTTCGGTTTTGCCACCGCACGCTTCGCGCTGGGCCTGGGTGAGGCCGGCAACTTCCCCGCTGCCATCAAGACTGTCGCTGACTGGTTCCCGAAAAAAGATCGTTCGTTCGCAACGGGTCTCTTCAACGCGGGCACCACGACCGGCGCCATGGTGGCACCCTTCTTCGTGCCGTGGATCACGCTGCGTTACGGCTGGCATGCTGCTTTCCTGGTGACCGGCCTGCTGGGCGCGCCGTGGATCATCTGGTGGTACACGAGTTACCGCACACCGGCTGCACACAAAACAGTTTCGCGCGCCGAGCTGCACTACATTCAGTCCGACGAAGAAGCGCCGACCGAAGGCGGAGCACAACCCCGCTGGTTGCAGCTGCTGGCGTTCAAGCAGACGTGGGCGTGCTCTGCCGCACGCTTCCTGACCGATTCCATCTGGTGGTTCTATCTCTTCTGGATGCCGGGCTTCCTGGATGCGCAATATCACCTGGGCCTGTCGCACATGGGTGCGCCGCTGATGATCATCTATGGCGCATCGGCCGTGGGCGGCATCGCCGGTGGATGGATCCCGAAGATCTTCGTGAAGAGCGGCATGCGCGAGGGCAATGCGCGCCTGTTGTCGATGTTTATCTGCGCCCTGTTTTCGCTGCCCATGCTCTTCGCCAGCCACATGACGACGATCACCGGCTCCATCCTGGTTTTGAGCCTTGCGGTCTCGGGCCACCAGGGTTGGTCGGCAAATATGTACACCACCGTCTCTGACATCTTTCCGCCGCGCGCGGTGGGCAGCGTCACCGGCATCACCGCCATGGCAGGATCGGTTGGCGGCGTTCTTCTGTCGCTGGAAGCAGGACACATCCTGCAGTTGACCGGCAGCTACACGTCGCTGTTCGTCCTGGCCGGCAGCGTTTACATGATCGCCTGGGTCATCCTGCGCCTGTTCGCGGGTGGTCTGCAGCGCGTCAATCTGGAGGCATAAGCAAGTGAAGCATCCCCTGAGTTTGGAAGGCCGCGTAGCGGTCGTGATCGGCGGCACCAGCGGCATCGGCCGCGCCATGAGCCTTGGTCTGGCGAAGGCCGGCGCAGATGTTGTGAGCACTGGCCGCCGCGTCGAGCAGGTCAACGAAGTCGCCGCAGAGATCGAGGCAATCGGCCGCAAGACCCTGCGCCAGCCCACCGACCAGACGCACCGCGACCAGATTGAAGCCCTGCTGACGGCCTGCGTTGAGCAGTTCGGTAAAGTCGACATCCTCGTGAACTGCGCCGGCAAGATCAAGCGCACGCCCACGCTCACCGTCTCCGAAGAAGAGTGGACGGACATCATCGATACCAACCTGACCGGCATGCTCCGCTGCTGCCAGGTCTTTGGCAAGCACATGATCGACCAGCAGTACGGCCGCATCATCAATATCGCGTCGCTGAACAGCTACGTGGCGTTGAATGAAGTTGCTGCCTATGCCGCCAGCAAGGCCGGCGTGCTGTCGCTGATCCGTTCGCTTGCGGTGGAGTGGTCGAAGCATGGTGTGAACGTGAACGGCATTGCTCCCGGCGTCTTCCGTACCGAGTTGAATGCGGCGCTGCTGGACGGTTCGCCCCGCGGGCAGGAACTGCGCATGCGCACCCCGATGAACCGGTTTGGCAAAACAGAAGAACTTGTGGGCGCGGCCATTTACCTGGCGAGCGACGCAGCATCGTTTACCAATGGGCACACGATCGTTGTCGATGGCGGATTCCTCGCGAGTGGCGTGAACCAGTAGCTGGTTCCGCCTGACCTCCCTGAGTTGGCCCAGGATCGCTGGCAATTGCCGAAAAGGCGCGATCCCTGGAGACAAAACTTCCTTGGGAAGGTTATTATCGAAACGTTTTTATGCGGACAGGTAAGGGAGTCACCAAGAACATGCAGCTACCCAAGTTTTCGCTCGGTATGGGCGACCGTTTTGCACATCAGGCCAAGGCGCAGTTACAAGCCTGCATCCTGGGTGCAGAGGCTGGCGCCGATGTCGCGCCGGTATGGAACAAGAGCAATCGCGAGCACCTGATCATTGGCAGTGAACCCAGCGGTACGCGATCCGCGGCGGATGCAGCTGTGAAGGAACTGGGCTGGACCAAGCCTTACTTCCTCGATGCCGATCACATCAACCTGAAGACCTACGAGCGCTTCGTTGCGCCGTGCGATTTCTTCACCATCGACGTGGCGGACAACATCGGCCAGAAGAGCGATGACGCGGAGATTGCCAAGTTCGTCGCGCGTCATCCGGAGTTGATCGGCGAGATCACAATCCCCGGAATCGACAAGCCCTTCTCACTGGACAAGGCCTTCGTTGAGAAGACCGCGAAGCAGTTCTTGGCAGCCGTGCAGCACGCTGCGGAGATTTACAAGGCGGTCGTGGACAAGAAGGGCAACGAGGACTTCGTCGCAGAGATCAGTATGGACGAGACGGATGCACCGCAGACGCCGCCCGAGCTTCTCATCATCCTCGCCGCCATCGCCGATGAGAAGCTGCCGATCCAGACCATTGCACCCAAGTTCACCGGCCGCTTCAATAAGGGCGTGGATTACGTGGGCGATGTGCCGCAATTCGACAAGGAGTTCCGCGAGGACCTGGCCACGATCGCCTACGCCATCGACAAGTACGGCCTGCCCGCGAACCTGAAGCTCAGCGTTCACTCGGGTTCCGATAAGTTCTCGATCTACCAGTCGATCCGCGAAGCACTGAAGGACACGGGCGCTGGCGTTCACGTAAAGACTGCCGGCACCACCTGGCTGGAAGAGCTCATCGGTCTGGCAGAAGCAGGCGGTGATGCCCTCGCTCTGGCGAAGGAAGTCTATGCCGAAGCCTTCGCGCACTCCGAAGAACTCTGCGCACCGTACGCAACCGTCATCGACATCAAGACGGCAAACCTGCCATCGCCTGAGACCGTCAACGGCTGGACGAGCGAGCAGTACGTGCGCGCGCTGCGCCATGACGAGAATGACGAGCAGTACAATCCGGACCTGCGCCAGTTGCTGCACGTCGGCTTCAAGGTTGCAGCAAAGATGGGCGCACGTTATACCGATGCGCTGGAAGCGAACGAGGCAGTGGTCGCGCGCAACGTGACAACGAACCTTTTCGACCGGCACATCAAGCCGATCTTCATCGGCTAACAAGACGTAGAAGCACCGGAGTCGAGCACGAAGTGCTTGGCTGCGAAGAATCGTAAGGGCACGGCTTGAGCCGTGCCCTTGCGAATCAAGGCAGGCAGGGAATTTCGCAGCGACGAAGCTCGATGCAAGAAGTGAGTTACAGAGGGGCGTCACGGCCTGAAGCGTGGCGCAAGATCAATCGCAGAACGCGCGGCCCATGGCCGCTGAGGGAAATTCAAGTGGCCTGGTTCAAGGTAGAAGCACCGCACGTATCGGATGCGCAGATCAAGGAAGCCTGCGACAAGCTATTGAGCGAAGCGCGTACGCGTATCAACAAGGACCTGAAGCGTGTTCTGCTGCTGCCGCCTGACCTGACGCGCGCGCACAGCGGCAGCGGATGGATCACCGAATATCTCTACAACGCTCTGCCGGATGCGCACGTGGAGGTGATTCCGACGCTGGGTCAGCACGTGCCGCACACCGAAGCCGAGAACAAGTGGATGTTCGGCTCGATTCCCGAAGAGCGCATCTTCCCGCACGACTGGCGCAACGGCTGCACGCACGTCGCAACCATCCCCGCCTCGCTCGTGAAAGAGACGACGGACGGCGCCGCGGACTGGGACATCCCCGTCGACCTGAACAGCAAGCTCATGGATGAGCAGTGGGACCTGATCATCAACGTGGGTCACGTGGTGCCGCATGAAGTGCTTGGCTTCGCGAACCACAACAAGAACTACTACATCGGTCTGGGCGGCAAGGACACCATCTGCGCGTCGCACATTGCGGCCGCCGTCTATGGCATTGAGAACAATCTCGGCTGCCTGGTGACACCGCTGCGCGCCTGCTACAACTGGAGCGAAGACGAGCACCTGAAGCACCTGCCCGATGTGTACCTGCAGATCGTCATGCAGCGCGATGCGGAGAACAAGCTGGTCACCAGCGGCATCTTCGTCGGCGACGATCTGGACACGTATCTGCAGGCTGCCAAGCGAAGCCGCGACCAGAACATCACACTCTTCGACAAGCCGCTGAAGAAGGTTGTCGCCGTCATGCAGGCCGACGAGTTCCGCGCAACATGGGTAGCCAACAAGGCCGTCTACCGCACACGTATGGCGATCGCCGATGGAGGCGAACTGCTGATCCTTGCGCCGGGCGTCGAGCGCTTCGGCGAGCAGCCGGAAGTGGATGCACTGATCCGCAAGTACGGCTACAAGGGAACACCGCGCACGCTGGCTCTCTACAAAACAGAAGCCGACATGCAGGAGATTCCGCACGGCGTGGCGCACCTGATCCACGGCAGCAGCGAAGGCCGCTTCACCATCACCTACGCTCCCGGGCACCTGACGAAGGAAGAGATCGAGCAGGTGGGGTACCAGTACGCGGACATCCATGAGATGACGAAGCGCTACGATCCCGCCGTAATGAAGGAAGGCTGGAACACCATGCCTGACGGCGAAGAGGTCTTTTACATCAGCACGCCCTCCGCCGGCCTGTGGTCCACGAAGGAAAAGCTCGACAACCCATCACGCAAGGACCTGTCGCGTGAGCAGGTTGCCGCAGGGGATGTGGTCTAGCTTGTCGTTTGATCGACGCGAGCAGCGTCCTATACGGAACTGCTCGTTGATTGGAAGGGCACAGCTTTAGCTGTGCCAAAGAACGATTCCTCTAACTTTTATTTGTTTCTCTGCCCGCTTTGCGGGCAGAGAAACAAATTAGATACATAACGACGGGTTTGCGGCACAGCTGAAGCTGTGCCCTTCCGCACGCGGACATTTATGGCATCCCACGACAACAGCCAACTCGAACTCCACCGCACGGCACTCCAGCAGGAGCTGCGGCGCTACGACCGGCTCGCTGTCGCGTACAGCGGCGGCGTGGACTCGGCATATCTCGCATGGGAGGCCTGCCAGGTGCTGGGCGATCGCATGCTCGCGGTTATTGCCGATTCGCCGAGTCTGCCGCGCACACATCTTGAGTTCGCCATGCAGTTCGCGCAGGACCATGGCATTCCACTACGCGTGGTGCAGACCGCTGAGATGGACCGCGCGGAGTACGTAAAGAACGACGGCGCGCGCTGCTTTCATTGCAAGGATGAACTCTTCCTGACCATGGAAGGCGTGCTGCGCGAGACCGGCATTACCGCCATGGCCTACGGCCGAAACCGCGACGACAGCGGAGACTTTCGCCCCGGCCAGAAGGCCGCGGAGCAGCACAACGCAGTCGCTCCGCTGAACGATGCAGGTTTGGGCAAGCAGGAGATTCGCGCGCTGGCGCAGGCTGCGAATCTGACCGTCTGGGATCGACCTGCGTCCGCCTGCTTATCGTCGCGTCTCGAATACGGACGGCCTGTCACCGCAGAGGCTCTGCGACAGGTCGAGGAAGCGGAAGAGTCGTTGCTCGCGCTCGGCTTTCGGCAACTGCGTGTGCGTCACCACGGTGACCTGGCACGCGTTGAGATTGAGCGCAGCGAGCTTGCCTCCGCACTATCGCTGGACATGATGGCAAAGATCACCCAGCGCGTGAAGGCCGCAGGCTTCACCTACGTGACGCTGGATACCGAGGGCTATCGCAGCGGCAGCATGAACGCCCTGCTGCCCGTATCGAGCCTGGTTGCAGGGACGAAGACTCATGCAGCATAACGAAGCGGGTGCCCCGTACCTCGCGCACCACGCGATGTGCGGGATACAGATTCTCCGCGGGCACGAATTTGAGATCCCACACATGCGCGATGAAGCTGCGCATGTATGGGGCACCCGCTTTGTTGTTGGATAGAAAGAGAACTATGCAGCGTGACGCTTTACTCAAACTTCTCGGCGAACTAAGCGCGGGCACGCGCTCTGCCGACGAGGTCGCCGACAAGCTGGCCTCGCTCCCCTTCGAAGACCTGGACTTCGCCAAGGTTGACCACCACCGCAGCCTGCGCAGCGGCATGCCGGAGGTGGTCTTCGCCTCTGGTAAGACTGCCGAACAGACGGCAATGATCCTCGCGCGCATTCATGCGAACGGCACGCCCGCGCTGGCCACTCGCGCAGACGATGCGGCATTCGAAGCAACACGCGAGTTGGTGCCTGAGGCGACCTATCACCCGGTCGCTCGCTGCATCACCTGCGGCGCGGGCGCGAAGAAGTCCGGTGGCCGAGTCGCCGTGATCTGTGCCGGCACCAGCGATCTACCGGTCGCAGAAGAAGCAGCATTGACCGCAGACTTTTTCGGCGCAGAGGTTTCGCGCTTCACCGATGTCGGCGTCGCCGGTCTGCATCGCCTGCTCGCGCATCTGCCTGCAATTCGCACGGCAGATGCCGTCATCGTCTGCGCCGGCATGGAGGGTGCGTTGCCCTCGGTCGTCGGCGGCCTGGTCGCAGTGCCCGTCATCGCAGTGCCAACGAGCGTTGGCTACGGAGCGTCGTTCGGCGGTGTGACGGCGATGCTGGGCATGCTGAACAGCTGCTCGCCCAACGTGACGGTAGTCAACATCGACAATGGCTTTGGCGCGGGCTACGTGAGCACGCTGTACGCAAACCGCGCAGTGCGATAGCCTCAGGCTGCCTGCAAACCTGCGGCGAGGCGGCTCTCTGAACCACACCACACCGACCAACGAACGCAGCCTGCGTGCGCACCAGGCCATCACGCTTGGGCTGTTGTTTGCCGCGGGCGTGGTCAACTTCTTCGACCGGTCCTCGCTCTCCATCGCGAACACCACGGTGCGATCGGAGCTGCATCTCTCCGGCACGGAGATGGGCTGGCTGCTCAGCGCGTTTTCATTCGCCTACGGCCTCTCGCAACTACCACTGATCGGCCTGCTCGACCGCCTGGGAACGCGCAGCGTTCTCGGCGCGGGTCTCGCCATCTGGAGCGGCGCGCAACTGCTCACCGGCCTCGTCACCAGCTTTCCCATGTTCATCGTCTTCCGCATCCTGCTGGGCATGGGTGAGGCGCCGTTCTACCCTGCAGGCGTGCGCAGCGTGCGCGAGTGGTTCACCGACCGCACGCGAGGCCGCGCCACCGCGATCATGAGCAGCTCGCAGACCTTCGGGCTGGCGATCGCGCCGCCACTGCTCACCCTGCTGATGATCCGCACCGGCTGGCGCGTGATGTTCATGATCCTCGGCGCAGCGGGGCTCGTCGTCTCCGCGCTGTGGGTGTGGCTGCATCGGCCACGTGCGGCGACGCCCTACCGCGAAGATCTTGTCGCGAGCCTTCAGCCCGCGGGCCTTGTTGGGGATGCGAACCCAGGGCTTCGCCCTGGGCTGGGAAGTCACGCGCCTTCAGCGCGTTTGGATGAGCCGGGAACAACGCACTCGCATGCGAAACGCGGTGCTTTTGCCGAGCTCATCCGGCAGCGCACCGCCTGGGGTATGATGCTGGGCTTTGGCGGCATCAACTACACCAACTGGCTTTACACCGCGTGGCTCCCGGGCTACCTGCAGCAGGAACGGCACCTGTCCCTCGCGAAGAGCGGCTGGCTCGCCGCGATTCCCTTCCTCGCGGGGGCGGCGGGCATGCTCTGCAGTGGTTTCTCCGCAGACCTGTGGGCCAAGCGCGGTGTTCGGCTGACCACGCTGCATCGCATCCAGCTCGTGACCGGCATGATCGTCTCCGCTGGGGCTACGTTCTTTGTCTCACGCGCAGGCAGTACCGCCGAGGCCATCGCAGGCATCAGCTTCGCGCTCTTCTTCATCCACTTCGCCGGGACCAGCGGCTGGGGCTATGTGCAGACGGTCAGCCCCGCGCGCCTCGTCGCCTCCATGAGTGCCCTGCAGAACTTCGCCAGCTTCGTCATCGCATCCGCCGCGCCAGTACTTACTGGCTGGTTCTTCGACCGCACCCACTCGTTCACGCTGGGCTTCGTCGTCTGCGCCAGCGTAACGCTGCTGGGTGCGCTGAGCTACGCCACACTGGCCGCGCCCGACGGCATGCGTGTCGCAGACTAAGCGCGCATGATCCGCAGTACCTCTTCCCGGAGCGGCATGGATGGCTGGGCTCCGGCCTTCGTCGCAGACAAAGATGCCGCCATGCATGCGAAGCGAGCTGCTTCAACAGGCGCCTTCCCTTCGCTGAGCGCTACGGCAAAGGCCGCATTGAAGCAGTCACCCGCAGCCGTAGTGTCGACGGCCTGGACCACCGGCGCGGAGACCAGCGTGCCCGCGACAGCCGCGCCCGCAAGATAGACCCCACGCGCACCAACCTTCAGCGCAACGTTCCACGGCCCCAGCGCAAGCAGTCTCTGAGCAGCCTCGTCCACCGGCAGGTCTTCAGCGATCCCAAGCAGTGTCCGCGTCTCCGATTCGTTCGGCGTAAGCCACGTAGTACTTCGCAGCAGTCCTGCCGACAATGTCTGCGCCGGTGCAGGATCGAGCATCAGAGGCGTCCCCGCATCAGCGCAGATCTCTGCGAGGCGCTCCACGGTGGCTATCGGCGTCTCCAGTTGCACCAGGACCATGGCTGCGGAACGGATGGCGGACGCTGCCCTTTCAACAATCTCGTTTGAGAGCAGTGCATTCGCGCCGGGGTAGACGACAATGCTGTTGCTTCCATCCGCGGCTACGGTGATCGCTGCAACTCCGCTCGAGCCCGGACACTCCTGTACCGCGGAGTTATCGATGCCCTCGGCATGCAGGCCCTGCTGCAGCGTGGCACCAAAGCTGTCGGAGCCGACGCACCCCAGCATCGAGACACTCGCGCCGAGCCGGGCGGCCGCGACCGCCTGGTTCGCACCCTTGCCGCCGGGCACGGTGGAGAAGCCGCTGCCAGTGACCGTCTCGCCGGGCGCGGGCATCCGGTCCACGGTGCTGACCATATCCATATTCAGGCTGCCAACGACTACGAGGTTTCCCATGACACTTGATAGCACGAACAGTTCCCAATCCGGGCCGTGCGATAGATGATGTTCTGAAGACAAAGGGCCGTAACCGCCCCGTACCGGAGGGAATCCATGAAGCTGTTGCGATCGTTTGCTGCGCTCGCCATCGCGCTAAGTACTTCAGGGCGTGCCCAGACGCCGCTGAGGACAGTGGATCGCGTCGACCTGCAGCGCTACCTGGGCCGCTGGTACGAGATCGCGCGCATTCCCAATCGATTCGAGAAGAAGTGCGTCCGCGATGTGACGGCCGAGTACGCAATGAGTGGCACGGAGATCTCCGTCCGGAACGCCTGCACTCAGGCAGATGGCTCGATTAAGATCGCCAAAGGCAAAGCGAAGGTAGTAGACAGGACCACCGGCGCGAAGCTCAAGGTCACGTTCTTCTGGCCGTTCTATGGCGACTACTGGGTCATTGGCCTCGACCCGCAGTATCGCTGGGCAATCGTCGGCGAGCCCAGCCGGAAATACGGTTGGATCCTCTCGCGCACCCCTGCACTCCCCGCCGACACGCTGCGAACGATCCATCGGCAGCTGGAAGCAAGCGGCTACCGCCCCTCCGACCTCATCTACCCGCCGCAGACTGCATCACACTAAAGCACGGCTCAGCCCATTTACTTTCACGAGCCCGTTTCCCGTGCCATTTATCATGGGAGATGGATAAATCCGGCGTGGCAGGGCTGCGCCTGTAGACAAGGAAACCGTGGCAGAGATTAAGAACCCCAATCAAGGAGGAGGCGGTACCAGCAATACCTCCTTCCTTGTCATGATGGTCGTGATGCTTGGCGTGTTTGCCGGGCTGCAGTTTTACCGCAGCAAGCAGAAACAGCCGCTGCAGCCGCCCACGACGCAGACGCAGAGCTCGGCTCCGCAGAGCGCACCAACGGGCCAGACCGCACAGTTCAACGCGAACGCCGTTCAGCAGCCTGCTGCCAGTGCTACTCCCGTGCCAGCCGTTGCGGCTACCGCAGAGTCGACGACGACCGTCGAGAACGAGCTCTACAAGATCACCTTCAGCAATCGCGGCGCCGAGGTGCGCAGCTGGATTCTGAAGAAGTTCCACGACCGCTACGGCGCGCCGCTGGACCTGGTGAACGCTGCGGCCAGCAAACAGTACGGCTTCCCGCTGTCGCTCTACACCTATGACAGCAACGTGACCAACGGCCTTCGCGCCGCGATGTTCGTGCCCAGCGCGACGGGCTCGCTCACCGCGCCGCAGACGCTGACTTTCCATTTCGTACAGGGCAATGTGGAAGCGACCAAGACCTTCACCTTTGACAGCACCTATGTGTTGAAGGCCCAGACCAGCGTCAAGATCAACGGCGCGCCCGTACGCGCGCTGCTGGCGTGGCCCGCTGGCTTTGGCGATCAGGACCAGGTGCTGGACTACAACGGATCGCGCATTGAGACCATGCGTGATGGCAAGGCCGAGCACACCGACTTCAAGAAGGTCAGCGGCGGCGAGACCCTCAACAGTCCGCTGGACTATGCCGGCACCTCCGATGGCTACTTCGCCGCGATGTTCCTGCCGGACATGGCAGGCTCCGCCACCGCGGTAACGCTGCACAACACCATCGACGTCGCCAAGCTTCAGAAAGACGGCAAGAGCAGTGGCAAGCCGGTTGACGTGCCGGTTGTCGGTATTGCCGTAGGCGATACCAATGGCGCCACCTCGACGCGCATCTATGCCGGTCCCAAGTCGGTCGAAGTGCTGAAGGGCATTGCCGTCAGCGGTTCGTCTGCCACGCTGGAACCGGTCGTGGACTTTGGCTTCTGGGGCCCCATCGCGAAGTTCCTCTTCTGGTTCCTGAACTGGATTCACGACCACTTCGCCAGCAACTGGGGCTGGGCCATCGTTACGTTGACCGTTGTGGTCAACCTGGTGCTGCTGCCCTTCCGCTATCAGAGCCTGAAGAGCGGCCTGAAGATGCAGCGCATCCAGCCGCAGATGGACGCCATCAAGGCGAAGTATGCAAAGTACAAGCTGACCGACCCGAAGCGCGCCGACATGAACGTCGAGATCCAGGCGCTGCAGAAGGACAATGGCGTCAACATGCTGGGCGGATGCGTTCCCACGCTGCTGACCTTCCCGCTGCTGTTTGCCATGCTGGGCATGCTGCCCAAGGTGGTCGAACTGCGCGAGGCGCATTGGTTCTGGCTGCATGATCTGACGGCCGCCGACCCATATCACGTGCTGCCCGTCATCATGGTGCTGTCGCAGTTCCTGACGCAGTTCTATATGCCGGCACCGGGTATGGATCCGCAGCAGCAGAAGATGATGGCCTTCATGATGCCGGTCTTCTCCGGCTTCATCACCTGGAACTACTCCTCCGGTCTGGCTCTGTACTGGTGCGTTGGCAACCTGATGATGGTGGCAGCGCAGTTTGGCATGAACCAAACGAAGGAAGGCCGTGAGATGCGGGAACTTGCCGCCAAGCGCGCTCGTCGCAAGGTGGGCGCACCGCAGGCCAAGACCATCCAGGGCAAGCGATAATCAACAGAACGCCACCGGCTGCAACCCACGTTGCAGCCGGTGTGTATTGCAACGAAGCCACCGCGTAACGGACGACAACCGCAGGGGCGGAGGCGATCCCGGGAGAGCAGTATGCAAGACCTGAAGACGGCAGCACAGCAGACCCAAGACTTCCTGAAAATGCTGACCACCACGGGTGGCATGAAGCTTCGCTTCCGCATCACTGCCGGGGCCGGCGCGGCCGATCCGGATGGCCTGGAAGACCGCGTGATCTACGTGGAGCTGAGCGGCCCCGATGCCGATCTGCTGACCGCTCGCGATGGCGAGGTGCTGCGTGCACTGGAACACATTTGCGCAAAGATCCTGCGCCTTGAGCCGGAAGAGCATGACCGCATCTCGTTCGACGCGAACGGTTTCAAGGCCGCACGCAATCGCGAGTTGTTGAACACCGCAAAGGAAGGCATCGCTGCCGTCAAGACCAGTGGCCGCCCCTATTCCTTCGACCCCATGAGCAGCCGGGAACGCCGTATGCTGCACCTGGCCTTGAAGGGTGCAGAGGGCATGCGGACCGAGTCCAGCGGTGAAGGCCCGACCCGCTTCGTGGTCCTGTACCCGGAAAACTGGCGCAGCCGCGAGAGCGACGAGCGAGCCAACAAAATCCGCGAACGCTTCCGCCGGCGCTAAGTGCTTCGCACCGTTCTCAACACGCTTCGCGCGTGTCCGTGCTGCTGGGAGATGCAATGATAGCCCGGCTTCGGGCCGGGCATCGCTTACATCCCCTTTTCTGGCCACTGCTCCTCGCTCGGAACACTGCTCCCTCTCACAGCGCTGTCATCCTGAGCGAAGCGCAGCGAAGTCGAAGGACCTGCATTCCGCTGGCTGTGACAAAATGTGCCGGGATCCCGTCCCGCCGCCCCCAGCACCTTCCAGCCACTAACCCCGGGTGCCCCATGTCTCGCTTCTGAAACATGGGACCAGCGCGAAAGCGCGACCCCTCCCACAAATCCATAGAATCAACCCATGACAGCCGCCACCCTGCTGGACGACACCTCCATCGTCGCCATCGCCACTCCCGCAGGACGCGGCGGCATCGGCATCGTGCGTCTCTCCGGCCCGGCAGCAATCACGATCGCCCAAAACCTCGTACCATCCATCAACACAAACACCCCCCGCCTGGCCCAGTACGCCATCCTCCGCGACGAGAGCGGAGCCCGCGTCGACGATGCGCTCATCACTTTCTTCAAAGCACCGCACAGTTACACCGGTGAGGATCTCGTGGAGATCGCGACGCACGGTGCGCCAGTGGTCCTGGACTGGCTGGTGCGCGCCTGCGTCGATCGCGGCGCACAGCCTGCAAGGCCCGGAGAATTCACCGAGAGAGCCTTTCTTCGCGGTCGCCTCGACCTGACCGAAGCAGAGGCCGTACGCGACCTCATCGATGCGCAGACACTGGGTCAGGCGAAGCTGGCAGCACAGCAGATGGGTGGCAGCATTGCCACGGCAATACGGCCTGCGAAAGATGCGCTCATCTCCCTCATCGCGGCGCTTGAAGCAGGCATCGACTTCGCCGAAGACGACCTCGACACCCTGTCTGCGGCAGAGATCGATGCGCCCATCGCAGCCATCGAGACTTCTCTGAACACCCTGCTTACAAGCTTCGCGCACGGGCGGCTCATGCGTGAGGGTCTGCGACTGGCGATCGTTGGTCGTCCCAATGCCGGTAAGAGTTCCCTCTTTAATCGGCTGGTCGAGCGGGATCGTGCGATCGTGACGGCGACCCCGGGCACCACGCGCGATGTCATCTCCGAGCACATCAGCATGGAAGGCGTGCCGGTGGAGTTGCTGGACACGGCCGGCCTCCGGGAGACGGTCGACGAGGCAGAGAGCATGGGTGTCGCGCGCTCGCGCCAGACCATTGCGGACGCCGACGCTGTTCTGCTGGTGGTCGACGCTACCGCGGCGGAGACGGATGAAGAGGTATCGCTGAAGGAGTCCCTGCTCGGGCGGCCTGTGATCGAGGTGCGCAACAAGATCGACCTGCTGCGCGAGAGGCTGCCTGACGAGGTTTCCTGGACAAACCAGCGGAGCGACTTTACGCGCCAGACCATTTGGGTCTCGGCAGTCAGCGGCGAGGGTGTTGAGGCCTTGCGCGCGGGTATTCTTTCGCTTGCGCGCGGCAGTGCTCAGACGGGCGATGGTGGCGCCACGCTCACCAACCTGCGGCAGCGAAATGCCGTCGCCAACGCTGCGTCATCGCTAGCAATGGCGCGGTCTGCAGCGATCCGAGAGCTGCCGCACGAGATGATTCTGCTGGACGTGTATGAAGCCCTGCGGGCACTGGATGAACTGACCGGACAGACTACCGCGGACGATGTGTTGAACCTGATCTTCTCCAGCTTCTGCATCGGAAAGTAGTTCGATCGACTCAAGGGATTCATCGCGCGTTGACCTGCGTTTCATCATTCTCAGCAGCACTGCCACCACTATGGAGGGACAAGAACACACCCTAATCCCAGCCGGGAAGGAACTCCCCATGGTTCGTAAAGCCTGCGCGTCGTTGTTGCTGTCCTCGATTTTCGTGACTGGATGCGCCACGACTCCTCTGCCGTCCTTGAACGCCCCCATCGTCGCGACCACCAGCTCTGCAGCGATCAAGCATGTGGTGGTCATCTTCGGTGAGAACATCTCGTTCGATCACTACTTTGGCACCTACCCCAATGCACTGAATCTGCCCGGCGAGACAAACTTCACGGCAGCGACCGGCACGCCGACGACCACGAACAACTACGTGAAGTATCCCGGCCTGCTGACGTCGAACCCGAACATGAGCGTCGCTAACGGCGCCGCTGCGAGCAATCCTTTTCGGCTCGCGCCCGGCCAGGCTGTGACCGCATCGCAGGACCACAATTATCCGGACGAACAGGCAGCCTACAACGGCGGCAAGATGGACCAGTTCCCCTTGAGCGTGGGCACGGCCGACAGTTCGACGATCGCGACCGCAACGGGAGCATCGGCTGTCGCTGCGACCAAGGCGCTCACCATGGCCTACTTCGATGGCAACACCGTCACCGGCATGTGGAACTACGCGCAGCACTATGCGATGAACGACAACTCGTTCTCAACAAACTTCGGACCATCGACGCCCGGCGCCATCAACCTGGTCAGCGGTCAGACGAACGGCGTCATCAACGGTGTGGGCCTGGTCACAGGCTCTAACGTCGTCCCGGACGGCAATGGTGGAACGACCCTGATCGCCGATATCGATCCCTTCGGCGATGTGTGCAGCACCTCCTCGGCGCAGGGCAGCATGTCCGGTAAGAACATTGGTGACCTGCTGAATGCCAAGGGCCTCACGTGGGGTTTCTTTGAAGGCGGCTTTGACCTAAGCGTCACCAACAGCAACAGCACTACGGGTTGCGGCCGTTCGAGCACCTCCACCACGCTGACGAAGTCGGGCGTCACCGCGGCCCAGCCTGACTACGTGCCTCATCACCAGCCGTTCCAGTACTACGCCAGCACGGCGAATCTGCAGCACTTGCGTCCCACCAGCGTTGCCGCCATCGGCACCACGGACGCAGCGAACCACCAGTACGACACACATGACTTCACCGATGCGCTCGCTGCAGGCAATCTGCCCGCTGTCAGCTTCCTGAAAGCGCCAAAGTTTCAGGACGCACACGCCGGCAACAGCAATCCGCTGGACGAGCAAACCTTCACGGTGAACATGATCAACGCAATCCAGAAGTCGAGCTTCTGGTCTTCAACCGCGATCATCATCGCGTACGACGACTCGGATGGTTGGTATGACCATGCGAACGCCCTGATCAATGGTTCGGCAACCATCGCAGACAAGATCAACGGCGCAAGCACCTGCATCAGCGCAACCGCTGCCAAGGCTGCTCTCGCTGGTGCCGATGGCAAGCCGGCGGCACAGGGCCGCTGCGGTTACGGTACTCGTCAGCCGCTGCTGGTCATCTCTCCCTGGGCAAAGAAGAACTATGTGGACGACACGTTGACCGATCAGAGCTCCATCACACGCTTCATCGAAGACACCTTCCTTGGTGGCACTCGCATCGGCAACGGTTCGTTCGACAGCATGGCTGGCTCGCTGCTGGGCATGTTCGACTTCAGCAACGGCGCCGCAGCACCCAACGCCGCGGTCGTCACGCTGGATCCAGCAACGGGCAAGGTTACCAGCGGCAACTAACGCCATTTCACTGGGCTTTCACCAAACCGTCATACGATCGGACCACGCATAGGAGACTGTGCGTGGTCTTTTCTTGCCCCCAAGCATCGGAGTTCTTCTTGCCACAGTCGCGTCGCGCTTTTCTGGAACAGGCCGCAGCCCTCGGTCTGCTTTACGGAACGGAACGCGCAATCGCGCAGGCGATGCCCGGCATGAAGATGGGCGGCATCTCCAGGACAGCCGCACCCGTCAACCAGGCAGCGAACGTACCCATGCTGCATACACTGCAGCTCGCACCATTTGTCGACCCCCTGCCACTGCCCGAGATCATTCGACCCGGCGGCCCGCATCATCGGCTGACCGTCACCATGCGCGAGATCCACGCGAAGGTCCATCGCGATGTACCGACCACGCGCATGTGGAGCTACGGCCCGGACGCGATGGCGCCCGTGATTGAAGCGCGCGCACACCAGCCGATCGAGATCACCTGGGTGAACCAGCTCCCACAGCAACACTTTCTTCCCATTGACTACTCGCTTCATGGCAGCGGACACGATGTGCCGCAGGTCCGCACCGTGGCTCATCTTCATGGCGCGAAGGTGCCGTCGAAGTACGACGGTTATCCGGAGGACTGGTTTCCTGTGGGCGGCAGCCGCACCTGCATCTACCCCATGCAGCAGGAGGCAGCAACGCTTTGGTATCACGATCACGCCATGGGATTGAACCGTCTCAACACCTATGCTGGCCTGGTTGGCATGCTGCTGCTGCGCGACGAAAAAGAAGACGCGCTGAACCTGCCGAAGGGAAAGTACGAGGTGCCGCTCGTCCTTTATGACCGCAACTTCAGCCAGGATGGTCAGCTCTTCTACGGCACCAGCGGTGATGCCAACAGCCCTTGGGTCTCAGAGTTCTACGCGGACGGCCTGATGGTGAATGGCAGGATCAAGCCGTACCTCGAGGTGGAGCCACGGCTCTATCGCTTCCGCATCGTCAATACGGCCAACAGCCGTTTTTACGTGCTGTCGCTCTCAGGCAATGCGACCTTCACGCAGATTGGCAGCGACCAGGGCCTGCTGCCCTCACCGGTGAAACAGCAACGGCTGATCCTGGGCTGTGCCGAACGTGCCGACATCCTGATCGACTTCAGCAGGATGGCCGGACAGAACGTGCAGATGCGTACCGGCGCACAGGACATGCTGCAGTTTCGCGTTGCCGCGCACGCGACCTCCACGGCAAACAACGTCGCGCCCCCAGCGCTTCCACCGGTCGTACGAATCCGCGAGCAGGAAGCGGTGCAGACCCGCACCATCACCCTGCATGACTACAAAGATCAGTACGAACAGACGATGGTGATGCTGCTCAATCGCAAGCATTGGCATGAGCCGACCACGGAGAAGCCGAAGCTCAACAGCACGGAGATCTGGGAGTTTGTGAACCTTACCGAAGACACCCATCCCATGCACATTCACCTGGTGCGCTTCCAGGTGCTGGACCGTCAGCCCTTCGACCTGACGGAACTGCTGATGAACAAAAAGCGCGTCTACATCGCCGATGCCGAGAAGCCCGCAGCGCATGAGATGGGCTGGAAAGACACGGTGCAATGCCCGCCGCGCACCGTGACCCGCGTCATCATGAAGTTCGAAGGCTATATCGGAAAGTACCTGTACCACTGCCACATTCTGGAACACGAGGCCAATGACATGATGCGGCCGTTTGAGGTTGTGGCGTAAGCGTCAAGTATCCAGAGGACGCGCCCTCTTCTCGCGCTTCCTGGAGTTTTGGGGCTTCTTCATCTTGGCGCGATTGCACTTCGGGCACCGGAACTTCCGCCTGCCGTGGAAGATGTGGCCTGTGATTTCACGCATCCGCACACGGCATCGCTTACAAGTCATTGCCCTGCACCGTGTCGCGTCATGTTGAGGCTAAGAGTCACAGGTTGCGCTTGCCGTTCTATCCGTCCCTGAACTTCGCCAGAAACGGCGCTGTCCTGCCACCCTTGTGTGCGGCCACATGCGCGGGCGTTCCGGCAACGACAACTTTGCCACCCTCATCCCCTGCGCCCGGACCGATATCGATGACCCAATCACTGCTGGCCACCACGTGCATGTCATGCTCGACGACAACGACCGTGTTGCCTGCATCCACCAGGCCGTCAAGCTGCTTCATCAGCCGTTCCACGTCCGATGGATGAAGTCCCGTTGTCGGCTCGTCCAGTACGTACAGCGTATCGCCACGCTGTGGTCGCTGCAGTTCCGTCGCCAGCTTGATGCGTTGCGCCTCGCCGCCGGAGAGTTCCGTCGCGGGCTGTCCCAGTCGCAGGTAGCCAAGGCCAACTTCAAGCAGGATCCGCAACGCGCGCTCAATGGTCGTGTCTTCCTTGAAGAAGGCATGCGCCGATTCGACGGTCATACCAAGGACATCGGCGATCGTCTTGCCGCGCAGGATGACTTCGAGCGTCTTCGCGTTGAAGCGGGCACCATTGCATGTGGGACACGGTGAGTAGACGCTTGGCAGGAACAGCAGCTCAACACAGACGAAGCCTTCGCCCTGGCAAGTCTCGCAGCGGCCCTTCGCGACATTGAAGGAAAAACGTCCAGCATCGTAGCGGCGCGTGCGCGCCATCGGCGTTGCTGCGAAGAGCTTACGCACGTGATCGAACAGGCCCGTATACGTCGCCATGTTCGAGCGCGGCGTGCGGCCGATGGGCTTCTGATCGACCTGCACCAGCCGGCGAATCCTCTCCTGGCCGCCCGCGAGTCGACCTCCCGTTGTGATCGGCACGGGCTCTGCCGAGGGATCATCGTCAGGCTCAGGCGTATCGATCGACTGGCCAAGATGCTCACTCATGAACTCAACCAGAGCCTGGCTGATCAGCGTGGACTTCCCGGAGCCCGAGACGCCGGTGACAGAGGTGAAGATCCCCAGCGGCAACGCCACATCCAGCGCTTCAAGATTGTTGCGCGTCACCCCTTCAAGCCGCAGCCACCCAGCAGGCTCGCGCGTTGTACGCGGCGTTGCATGGAAACGGCCAAAGACATACTTCGCCGTCTCGGAGTTCTTCACATGCGTCAGACCTTCGGGCTTGCCGCTGTAGAGGATCTCACCGCCGTTCGTTCCGGCGCGCGGCCCCACATCCACGATCCAGTCGGCGTGCTCGATGACATCGACCTCATGCTCCACAACGAATAAGGAATTGCCCGCCTGCTTCAGCGAATCCAATGCCTGCAGCAGCGTTCGCGTGTCGGACGGATGCAGTCCCGCTGATGGCTCATCAAGCACATAGACCACACCGAAAAGGTTCGAGTGCAACTGCGTTGCAAGTCGCAGGCGTTGCAACTCGCCCGGCGAGAGGGTCGGCGTACTGCGCTCCGGCGCGAGATAGCCCAGGCCGAGATCAATCAAAACATCCAGCCGCGAGACGATGTCTTTCGTGATGGTCTTCGCTGCCAGAACCTTTTCCGGTGTGTGTGTCTCGTCCTTCGTCTTACCGGTCGCAAAGGGTGTCAGCAACGCGCGAATGCTCTTCATGGGCTGGTTGCCCATGTCGGAGATATCGAGGCCGGCGAAGGTCACATCGAGCGCGTCCGACCGCAGCCGTTTGCCATGACACATGCTGCACTCCGTGCTCAGCATGTATGCCGACACGCGCTTCTTCATCATCGCGGACTGCGACTTGGTAAACGTCTCCATGACGTACCGACGGGCGCTGGTGAAGGTGCCCTGGTAGCTTGGCTCCATCTTCGCCTTCAGCGCACGCTTCGTCTCTGCCGGTGTCAGGCCCGCGTATACCGGTACCGACGGCTGATCTTCCGTGAACAGGATCCACTGCCGGTCCTTCTTCGGCAGATCCTTCCATGGGCGATCCACGTCGTAGCCCATCGTTACCAGGATGTCGCGAAGGTTCTGCCCCTGCCATGCCGTGGGCCATGCGGTCACGGCACGCTCGCGGATGGAGAGAGACGGATCGTGCACCATCGACTCTTCCGTCACGTCGTAGATGCGGCCCAGGCCATGACACACGGGGCAGGCGCCTTCCACGCGGTTGTAGGAGAACGACTCCGCGTACAGCATGGGACGATGCTGCAGGTAGTGCCCGGCGCGCGAGTAGAGCATGCGGAAGAGGTTGGACAGCGTGGTGACGCTGCCGACGGAAGAGCGCGTCGTCGGTGTGCCTCGCTGCTGTTGCAGCGCCACGGCGGGCGGCAAGCCGTCAATGGAGTCCACCGCGGGCACACTGAGTTGATGAAAGAGCCGTCGAGCATAGGGCGAAACAGATTCGAGGTACCGCCGCTGCGCCTCCGCATAGAGTGTGCCGAAGGCAAGCGAAGACTTACCCGATCCCGATACACCAGTGAAGACCACCAGCGCATCACGCGGGATGTCGACGTCAATGTTCTTCAGGTTGTGCTCGCGCGCCCCGCGTACCTTCACGAAACCATCTGTGGCTCTGCTGCTCATGATCCATGGGATGCAGGCGGAGTGGATTGCGGAAGGACAAGGTCTCCTTCGCGCTGAAACGGCCGCAAATGTACATCTCAGCTCGGTCCGCTACGGCTCCTAGGAGGTTGTCATCCCGCAAGAGACTTGTCATCCTGAGCGGAGCGCAGCCGCCTTGTCTCTCATCCTCACGGGACTTGTCATCCTGAGCGCAGCGCAGTTGCTTTCTCTCATCCCTCACAAGAATTTGTCATCCTGAGCGGAGCGCAGCGAAGTCGAAGGACCTGCATTCCGCCTACGGCAGCTAAAATGTGCGGGTGAAAGAGCACTCCTACTTCGTGTATATCGTTGCCAGCCGAAGCCGAAATCTCTACGTTGGCATTACCGGTCGCCTGATTCCACGCATACACGAGCATAGGTCGGGTTCCTACGAGGGCTACTCAGCAAAGTACCGCTGCAATCGCCTCGTGTACTACGAACGCTACCAATATGTGAATTCCGCCATCGCGCGCGAGAAGCAGCTGAAGGGCTGGCGACGCGACAAGAAGCTCTGGCTGATCGAGCGGATGAATCCCGCATGGATCGACTTGAGTGAGCGTTGGTGGAAACCCGTTGCACTGTACAAGTGGACACCGGAGGAGCGCCGGCTTGCGGAGCTTCGGAGGCGCTATCAGGTGAACATGGAGCGGTCGCTCGCTGCGGATCAGAAGAAAGACGCGGAGGGTGAGGACTGACTTCCCCGCACATCTTAACTACCGCGAGCAGAATGCAGGTCCTTCGACTGCGCTGCGCTCCGCTCAGGATGACAAAATATTGGGGAAGGGTGAGAAAGCCACTGCGCTGCGCTCAGGATGACAAATCATTAAAGGGGCCCAGCAACAAGTCGAATCAGTTCACCAAGGCCATCTGCCCCTGCCAGAAGGCCGCACGATTCCCCGCGGCGTCCAGCACGGTCACCTGGCATTGGTACTCGCCGGCCGTCAGGCCTCCCAACGGTACCGTGAGCGACAGCGGCGTGATGCCAAGGCGCGAGGTGGGGATGGGTGTGCTCGCGATTCCCTGGCTCTGGTAGACCTTTTTGCCGTCTCGGTAGAGCGTGACGTAGGCGACAAGATCCTTCTTCGCGTCGCTGGCAGGGGCTGGTGCTGCGGCGGTTGCAGGGGGCGTCGTGTACGCCTGTAGAAAGACGTACATTTCGCGGTCCGTGCGGAAGACGCGCGTGACACTCGGGATCAGCTTCGCGCCATTCTCCACCAGCGGATTGGCTGCGTCGTTGCGTGCCTGCTCCTTGCCGTGCGCTGCATTGAACAGGGCACTGTTCACGTCGGAGCGCTGGCTGCTCAGGACAACGGAGCTGATGGGAATACGCTCGACCACCTTGTTGAGATTCGGAATGATAAAGGTGGTCTGGTAGGTGCCGATGCGCCCCGTCTCATCATCGCGTGCGAGGAACTTGATGCTGTAGCGGCCGGGCGAGAGCGTGAAGCCTGCGTCGTACTCGACGGGCCGCTTGGCCAGGTCGGCCGCTGTTGCGTCGCTCAGCTTGATGTTGACATTGTCACGGACGTTGGAGACGGTCATGCCACCCGCAAGGTCCTTCACCTCACAGACGAAATCGATGAGAGTGTGTTCGCCACCAAGCCGTTTCGCGAGGGCCAGTTCGCGGCCAGGAATCTTGACGGTGATGGGCACGTAATACTCCGCGCGATTCAACTGAAAGTAGTTGACCTCCATCGCAATGGTCAGGTCGGTGACAGGATCTTCCAGGGCAAGCGCATCTTCCAGTTGCCGCTCTTTTTCCGTGCCGTTGAACTTACCGAACTCCTTACCCGCGTAGTAGCCCTGGCGATAGTCCAGCGTGGCATTGGCGACGCCGTCAGCCGTAATCTTCACCTTGCGGAAGCGGCCGTTCATCGCCGTGTTGGTCGTGTAGTAGCCGAGGATGTAATAGTCCGAAACCGCATGCTGCGCATTGACGATGCCGCGTGTCAGGTCGTTGTTATCGATCAGCGCCTTGCCACCCGTATCGGCCGCCAGCGAGTAGAGCGTGTCCTGTGACTTCTGAAAACGATCCGTGGTGGCCAGCGCTGCCGTGCCGCTGTACATACCGGCATTGCCGGGCGAACCCTGCGTTGCATCTCCCATGGGCGCCATCGCGACCAGGCCGCGCGCATCGATGGGCCAGAACGAAACACCCGCTCGTACCGCGGCATCGACCGTGGCATGCAACTGCGCCTGGTTGTCGTTACCGTTCAATCGCAGACCACTGGCAAAGTACAGCAGAGACTTCTTCTCATTCATGCCGCCAAGCATGCGCGCCGCGGTCTGCAACGCACTGAGTTGGCGATCGGTGTTGAAGATGTTGAACTCACCGGAGTCCTGCCCAAAGGCCGCACCGGTGTCGGCGCTGCCGGCATCATCAGAGGATTCGACGTCGCCCTGCCCCTCGCCAACGATCATCGTCTCAAGAATGCTGAGCAGCCGGTTGCGATCATCACTGAAGTCCTGCAACACATCGACCGACCCACCGCTGTAGCGCAGAATCGCGATCAGGTCCGCGGGCGTCATCTGCGTACGAATGAACTTCTGTGCAGCCAGCAGCGCGCGCTCCTGGTCCTCAGGACGCATTGCCGTCATGTCGAAATACATCGCCATCAGCCGATGATCTTTGTACTTGTTTCCCTTTGCGCTCTCCGATGCGATCGCCGTGCGGGCCAGCGTCTTGTAGAGCGTCAGCTTCTCGTCATCAGGGCTCTGAGGCGGCAGCGGCGCCGCATCCTCCGGCAGCGACTGGTGCTCAAAGAGGCGGATCGTCTGCGGCGTGCCGTCTTCCGTGATCGTGAAGTCCTTCGCGGAGAGTCCCGGAATGAACTTGCCCGACTTGTCCTTGATGACAACCGTCTCCACCACCAGTTGCGACTTCACGCTGAGCGTGTACGTTCCGTCCTTGCCCGTGGGCTGATTGGTGCCAATGGTCTGCGCATGGAGCGGCGCAGTGAGGAGAGCAGCGAATAGAAGCAGGCGTTTACGCATCAGAAGCGGAGCCTCCCCGTGAGCTGCATGGTGCGCATGGCATTGGTAGCCGCTGGCAGGCCGAAGGTGGTGCTATTGGTGATGTTGTTCCACGTGGTGTAGACCGGATGATTCAACAGGTTGTTCGCATCCATCCGCACATCCAGGTTCAGCTTGTCGCGCAGACGGAAGGTCCGGCCGAGCGAACCATCCAACGAGAACTGGTTGGGCCCCGTGATGGAGTTGCGACCAGCGTTCCCCCACTGCCCTGCTGCGGGTGTGGCGTAGGCCGCGGCATTCAGGTGATAGCCGTTCACGTTCTGGCTCACAGGCACACCAACGTTACGATTCGCGCGCAGTGTTCCGGTGACGCCCGTGCCCGGGACCGCGGCAAGATAGACCGGCGTCTCCGGCAGGCCCGCGCCTGCAGAGATGGTTGCCGTCGCAGTCCACTCCTTCAACAGACGGCCGCTCCAGCCGGTCATCAACGTACCCGCATGCATGCCCATGCCGGAGGTGTACTGCACCTGCGCGGAAAGCAGGTGCCGCTGGTCAAAGCTGGAGTTGCTGCGTTCCGCACGCAGGTCGCGCCAGTTCTGCGCGGTCGCTGATGTTGTGCCGGTGCTGGTGCTGCTGCTGTCATTGCTGGATGCGCCGACAAGATGCCCCGCACCGCCGAGCTCCGAATCGTTATCGATGGAACGCGCATAGGTGTAATCAAGCTGCGCGGCCAGGCCGCTGCGCAGACGCCGCCGCAACTGCACCTGCGCTGCGTGGCGGATGGAGTCGCCGTTCGATGTGCGATAGACATAACCAGCCAGGCACTGCGGGCACGGGTTCACACCGCCGATGGGATACGTGTTCGGCAGAAACTGCTGCGGCCCGCGCGTGCCCTTCACGCCGCTGTAGGTGCCGGTGACCACCATCGATCCCGGCAGGTCGCGCTGCACGGAAAGGTTCCAGCTTTGCGCATAGCCCACGCGGAAGTTTGGGTCGATGGCAAACGTGCTCGCCGTGGTGCCGGCACAGTTACGGAAGCCATCGGCCAGCGTCAACGGGCAGGTGCTGCTGTTGCTGACACTCACGCTCTTGGACAGCGGAGACTGCTGCGCCATCTGCTGCACGGCGGCGAGGTAGACCGACGTGTCCACGTAGATGCCATAGCCTGCGCGGATCACCATGGTCGATGTCGGATCGGGACGCAGCGCGATGGAGACTCGTGGCTCGAACTTGCGACGGTCGGGCCGCACAAGCGAGGACGGATACGACGTGCCGGTCAGTGCCCCGGTTGGGCTGCTGCCGATCACCGGCTGCGCCGAGGTGAAGCCCGGCGCGATATCGAGATTGACCAGCCGTCCGAAGAGTTCCGTCATCGGCGACCCGTAGTCCCAACGCATGCCTGCGTTGATCGTCAGCTCCGGCTTCAGACGCCAGTCGTCGGAGACAAAGCCGTCGAGCACGGTCTGGCGAAAATACTTGTCCGCATTGCCAAACGCGACGCGGCTGGTGTCCGGCACACCCAGCAGGAAGTCTGCAATGTCCGAGCCGCCAGTCGTCGCCGCGCCCTTTGTAGCGGCGCCCGTGAAGGTGAAGGCACCACGCGGATTCGACTGCTGCAGCTGGTTGTACTCCTGCCGCCGCAGGTCGCCGCCGAAGGAGGTCACGTGCCGGCCGTGCGTCCATGTGGCGAGCATCGAGAGTGCATCCGTCCGGTTGCGATTGAAGGCGCTGACACCATCCGTGAGCGGATAGATGCTGGAGAACACAAGATCCGGCGGCCCATAGTTCATAGGGTCCTGCGCGTTGCCGGTGATGCCTGCGGCGCCTGACACATTCTGCCGATTCTCAAAGTAGGGCTGCACATCCGTTCTCAGGCGGGAGAAGCGATACCCCGTATCCAGCAGGATGTGGTGTGGAAACCGATGCGACCAGTGCACGTTGGCATCGATACCCAGCGTCTTCGTACCATCGCGAAAGGCGAAGAGGTTCTCCGTGTCGCCGCGCAGGCTGCGGAAGGCAAAGCCACCATAGATCTGGTCACGCTTGCCGATGCCCTTATCCATGCGCAGTTGGAGCGCGTCGGCGTGCGTGCCGTTCAGCACCTGTGTCTGGTAGTTGTAGCTCGTGTTTCCCGCCAGATTCGGCAGCGGATACAGCGCCAGCAGCGCCCGCGCCTGCGCGCTGACAGGCAGCACACCGGTCAGGGGATTCCCCGTAATGGGGTCGCGAACCGCAACAGGATTCCCCGCTGAATCCAGCGTGCCGCTCAAGTCGCCACCGCGCTGCGCTGCTGTTGGCACCAGGCCCGAAATGGTGGAGGCCTCGCGGTTGCGTGTCCACTGATAGCCCAGGAAGAAGTTCGGACCGTGGCGCAGCAACGGCGGAATATTCAGCGGGCCGCCGAGCGTTGCAGCCACCGTCACGCGGCTGTAGTCGCCCTTCGGTGTCGGCAGGCCGGTCAACGAGTAAGGCCGCGCATCGAACAAGGACCGCCCGACGATTGCGCCGATGCTGCCGTTGTACAGGCTCTTGGAGTTCGACCGGCGGTTGCCGAAGGCCGGCGCCAGGTTGTACTTCGAGGTGGCCGCATTGCTCTCGCTGCCACTGATCAGCAGGGCATCGGCGCTCTTCGCACTGTTGTCATCGGGAGGAGGGGGAGGGGCCTCGCCTGGGGTGTCTTTTTTTGCATCGGTTGCGGCTGGCTTTGCCACAGCGCGTGGCACAAGAGCGGGCGCCACGATGGTGCGCTGACGGCTGGCGGAGGCGAGGATCTCAGCCAGTGGCAACAGTTTCAGATCCCACCGGCCGGCGGGCGTGACGGCTGCAATGGCGACATCCTGATCGGCCGCCCCGAAGCCCGGCATCTCCACGTGCAGATGCCAGCCGCCATCGGCGATGTCGGGGAACTGGTAGATTCCCTGCTCATCCGTGATGGTGGAAAGCGTCTTGCCATCGCGCGTCGCGGTGACCGTCGCACCCGGTACCGGAACCGTGCCGAAGAAGACGCGACCGTGATACTCCGCCGCGCCAGCCAGTGCGGCAGGCAGCAGAACGAGGGCGCCCAATGCGCGCCATGCTATCGCCGACCAACGTTGCTGCTTCACCCTAGTTATCGCTTGGCTTTTCAACGTGATCCAAAACCAGTACGTCGACCTGCGTTCTTGTTGCGTCCAGTTTCAGACCGATCTGATCCTGAATTGCCTGGTAGACGGGTGGTGGTGCGTCCGGGGCATCGCTGGGCACAACCTTCACACCGAATACCGCGAACTGCGTCTCATCGGGATTCCACTTGAGGCGGCCATCGAAGTGGCCCTCCACGCCTGTCTTGTTCACAACAGGACGGTCGAAGACCGCAGACTGCATGCCATGCGCAAAATCATCCATGGTGGCATTGCGGAAGGTCAAGTTGCCCAACTGCGTAAAGAAGAAGGAGTGCGGCGAATCCGGATCGCCCTCGCTCTTCGTCAGCTTCGGTCCGGACTTGGCGACTGTCAGGACATAGGCCGCCATTTCCTTCTGCTCCTTATGGAACTTCAGTCCGAAGCGGTCCGCCAGCAGCTTGCGCATCATGGATCGCACCTGCGCCTCACTCGGCGCACCCGGCAGGTCCGGCTGCAGCATCAGGTCGAAGTGGTCACTCTCCATCCACGCCGGCCCGTTCAGGATCTGCTTCTGCTGCACATCGAAGGCAAACATCATCAGATCGCTCAGCGTGGTGTTGCGCGTCTGAAATTTCCGTGGCGCACCGCCGAAGTTCTTTCCCTTCGCGTCCGGCGGCGAGGGCTTGATGGTGGCAATCTCAATGCCCGGATCCGCCTTCGGGTCCATGGGCGGGATCTTCGGCGGAGGCGCAGGGATGGCCCATGCCGTTTCCGGCGTGGCACGCAGCAGAATCAACGGCGTAGGCCGGTCCCCCTGCGTGAACGTGCCCGTCAGGGTGGCGTTGTCGGGCGACATCTTCCCTTCGTAAGTTCCACCTATCGCGTCGATGTCCAGCTTCAGCGCACCACCCACAAAGGTTGTCGTCTTCACCGGGATGGGGCCGCCATTCTGGTCGATGCTCCACATGGTCGACTTCAGAGCGCCATCGGTCGTCTTATCAATCTTGATGACCGCACGGAGATCCTTGCCCAGGTGCAACGTCCCTTGCCAGGTGCCCGCAATGTCTGTGTTGGCCGCAGGTGCGGCCTGTGCCACGGCAACCTGCGGCAGCAACGCGCACGTGCCGGGAAGACCCGCGGTAAGGACAGCGAGGACTACAGAACGGCTAAGCCGTTGCTTCCAAACCAAAGCCATGCGCGCCTCCAAGGGGTGCTCGAACAGTGTATGTGCAGGTGCCGTGTAACCATCGGACGCTGGAGCGGTGAAAGCGTCATCCGAAAAGATACGGATACAGCCGTTTTTTGTTCCGTTATGGATCAGAAGTATCTCCTAAAGATTTAGGAGTCAAGCGAAAGATTCAGTCAGCCCTGGGACGAGAGGCGCGGTCAAGCACGAGAACATTCATGGGGAGGGTCGTAGGTTCCACATTCAAACCCAGTTGCTGGCGGATGGCAATCAGCAGCGGCGGAGACTTATCGTCGGCAAGATTGCGTGGCTCCGCCATATTGAGCGCGGCAAAGAAGGCTGCATCCGGATGCCACTGCAGATCGAAGTACCAGCGACCGTTGAGACCGGTGCGATCCACCAGCGGCCGATCGACGGCATAACCCTGCAGCGAGCTGCAAAAGTCACGGATACTGGCATTGCTCACGACCAGTGTGCCCGCACCCATGAGATTGAGGCGCGGCAGGCCATGGGGATTCGTCTCGTCCGGGCGCAGATGGTGGCCATCCTTGCTGACGGTAAGGACATACACCTGTAGATCGCGGCGGGCAGGATGGACGCGGATACCGAAGTGGTCGGCCAGCATCCGTCGCATCATCGCCTGGATCTGCTCCGGTGGAACCTGCGGTGACACTACGTTCGCCGTCACGTCATAGCGTTCCGTATCGATCCATCGCGGCCCATCGATAATCTGCTTTGCCTGCACACCATAAGCGAACGAGATCATGTCGGCTACGGTGTTATTCGACGCGCGAAATCGCACATGGGTCAGGTCCGTTGGTTGCTCAAAACCATATCCAGTACCGGGCATATACGGGTTGCTGGGATGGACCTGCACGTTGGTCATCGCGGGAATGGCCGGCATGTTGGTGGCGATGGGATCAGGCGGCGGTGGTGGGGGTGGCGGTACAGGAGGCGGTGGCGGTGCCTGGGGCAGTCGCAGCTTTGGCGTTGGCGTGACGGTCATCTCAGGCGAAAGCGCCGCATGCAAGACCGCTGCCGCGGACGGATGTTTCATCGCGGACTTCAACACCGCTGCATGCAGGACACCGAATGCGACCGGTGCACTGATCGCGACGATGCCAAGGACGCCCAGACCCAC